>DATKQB010000016.1:0-15959 GCA_035523795.1 Verrucomicrobiia bacterium
ATCGGCGCCGAAGGTTCCGGACTCGCTCGTAACGTGTTGTCGCAGGTCGACGAAACCATTGCCATTCCCCATGCTTCGCACGTCGAATCGTTGAACGCCGGCGTAGCCGCCAGCATCGTGCTCTACGAAGCCGCAAGACAGAGAAGTAGTAGTTGATGAGTGACACGACCCGGTGACATCAATCATCTTTGCCGGCCATCGGCGCCGTGGCGGTTAAACTCCAAGTCGATGCCATGTCGATCTCGTGGGCCAGCCTGACGGCGGATGGCCGCCCCCTCGACAATTGCAGTCATCAGCTTAAGCCAGTCCGCGTGTATCGAGCCTAAGCCCCGTGCAAGGGGCCCAGCTCTTCTAAGGATCTGGCGAGCTTTACCCCAGCTAATCCTCGCCGAAGGTCCATTCAGACCGCCATAAATGCGGCCTGTCGTATCCTGTGGACGCTTGGCCGGGTCACAGTCAATGATGATAGGTTTTCCGTAGCCTACAGTCTCTCTTTCCTGGGAATAGCCTCTTTCGTCTTCTCTCTCCGGGCCGACATCAGCAAACTGAATCCTTGTAAACAGAATGTATCGATTGCCGTCACGGCCCTGAAACTTAAGAGCGAAGGACCCGCCATCGCGAATCATCTCTATGCTGATGAACTCGTGTACGTCTAGCCAGTTGGCTTTGCCTAGCACCAACGATAGCTGCATCTTAAGATTGCGAAGGAAACTCATCGTGCTTCTATTACAAAGGCTAAAATCCCTTTTGCAGGCACCGGTTCGAAAGCAGCGAATGCCCTCACGCCAGCCCTCCGCCATCCACCACCAGCGCGGCGCCCGTGATCCAACTTGACATCGGACTCGCCAAAAACATCGCCGCATTCGACACGTCTTCCGGCTTTCCAATACGTCCCAGCGGACGATTCGCCGCCTCGCGCAGAAAACTTTCTTTTTCCTGCCCGAGTTGCTCGCGCTCACTCTGCAGCATGGGAGTGTCAACATCTCCCGGACAAATGCAATTCACGCGGATGTTGTCTTTGCCGTGATCGATCGCCATCGCGCGGGTCAGGTTCACCACTCCGCCCTTTGCCGCACAATAGGCCGCCGCTCGCGGACCACCCTTCAACGACCACCCCGACCCAATATTGATGATGCTGCCTCCGCCGCTCCGCTGCATGTGAGGCACAACCTCGTGCGAAAGCAAGTAAATGCTCTTCAATGTAACGTCGAGCGAACGATCCCATTCTTCTTCTGTCAACTCGACTATATCTTTGCGAACCGCGATCCCTGCGCAGTTGCAAAGAATATCGATCCGACTTTTCGTGCGAATCACGTTCGCAACGGCCCGGTGGCAATCGGCGGCGCTAGTCACATCGCACCGCAAGAAGATCGCCTCGCTTTCCGCCCCCCTGATTTCTTCGACGCACGTTTTCCCGCCATCTTCGTAGATATCAAGCGCGGCAACAAACGCCCCCATCTGCGCGAAGCGAATCGCAATGCCGCGCCCAATGCCTGACGCCGCTCCGGTCACGATCGCCACTTTGCCCTCGAGTGACAGCATCTCCACGGCACGATCGGCAATAGAGCTTCGCCGAGTCATCGATCCCCCTCGTCCAGCAGGTCCAGCGCTCTCCCTGCGCCTTCCAATGTCAACTCAACATCTTTCTCGCTGTGCGCCAGAGTGACAATCGAATGCAACGCCGCCGACGGCGACATGTACACGCCAAATTGAAACAGCGAAAGCACGAATTTCTGAAACGCCGCTCGATCCACATGCTGGCAAAATTCCCGGTAGTCCGTAATGGCGTCCCGTTCCGTAAACACAATCTGCAGCATCGGCCCAACGCTTTGCACCACAGCGGCCCGGCCTTTTCTGCGCAAAAGATCCCTCAGCCCTTTGCACAATCGCTCTGAGATTCGCCACATGTGCTTGAACGCGGCATTCTTATCGCGAGTGAGCACCTTGAGATTGGCCCGCGCCGCGTGCATCCCGATGCGTGAGCCATTATGCGTCCCGTAATGCAGCACGCCGCCCCACTGCAGCGCGTCCATCACATCGGCGCGACCTACGACCGCGGCCACGGGCAACCCACATCCGAGCGCCTTGCCGAACGTCACGAGATCGGGCGAAAGCTTGTAGTATTCCTGGCAGCCGCCCGGTGCAATGCGAAATCCCGTCACCGTTTCATCCAGGATGAAAACAATTCCATTCGCCTGCGCCAGTTTCTGCAGTCCCTGCAGGTAACCGTCCTTCGGCGGAATCACGCCCATATTCGCCATCACGCCTTCCGTGATGACGGCCGCGATTTGCCCGGGATGATTCGCGATCGCGTGCTCGAGGGCTTCCAGATCGTTCCACGGGACAACGATCGTGTCCTCGAGGGCGTGCCGATTCAGACCGGAACTATCGGGAATCTTCACCGGATGGCTGCGCAAGCCCACTGCGGACGGCGGCATCGCATTGGAACTGACCAGCAAATCGTCATGCCATCCGTGATAATGCCCTTCAAACTTCAGAATTTTCGGCCGCCCGGTCACGCCTCGCGCCAGTCGAATCGCCGCAATCACAGCTTCTGTGCCGGTGTTGGCAAAACGTACCCGTTCGGCGTTTGGAACGATCTTCTGCAGCATCTCTGCCACTTCCAGTTCGACCGGAGTCGCGGTCGCAAAGTGCGCTCCACTGGCCGCTCCCTCGGCAATCGCCTCCACGATTTCCGGGTGCGCATGTCCCAGCGGCAAGGCGCCAAACGCCATCATCCAATCGATGTACTCGTTGGCATCCACGTCGTAGATCCGCGATCCTCGTCCACGTTCCATGAAGATCGGATATTTGCCAAAACTCGCCGGACCCCGCGAAGACGAACTGCTGGCCTCGATCAAGACTCCCAGGGTTCGCTCGTACAGCCGCCTTGATTTTTCCGTCCTGAATCCCAAAGTCCCGCCTCCTGCCGCCAACTGACGCGACTCGAAATAGTACTAGAGAGTTCCATCCGAAAGCGCCATCCCATTGCACGATGGCATAGAATGTGACATTCATATGCCGGTAATGACCAGCACGGATACTTGGAAAGCGTGGGAAGGCCGCGTCATCGCAGGAAAATTTACGCTTGGCCGGTGGCTGGGTGGATCTGATCACAGCGCGGTCTTCGCCACAGACTGGAAAGAACAGCCCTCGCTAAAAGCGGTAATCAAATTACTGGCGCAGGAGCAAGGTAAAGCCCAATCCCAGCTTGCCCGCTGGCGCGCCGCCGCGCAACTTTCCAGCCCCTATGTGATTCGCATTTTCGAATCCGGCACGTGCCAACTGGATAACCGTTCCCTTCTCTACGTTGCCATGGAACAGGCCGACGAAGACCTCTCGCAGGTTTTACCAATCCGCCCACTCACCGCCGCAGAAGCCGGCGACCTTCTTCCGCCAGTCCTCAACGGCCTTGGCTACCTGCATGCCAAAGGTTTCGTTCATGGGCATTTGCATCCGACGAACGTGCACGCTGTCGGCGAGCAGGTAAAGCTTTCCTCCGACCACATTGTCTCCATCACAGATACGAATGCAGAACGGAGGCGCGGCGATGTCTATGACGCGCCAGAGGCCGCGGCCGGAATCGTTTCATCAGCCAGCGATATATGGTCGCTCGGCGTCATACTCGTCGCCGTGTTGACGCAGAACCTGCCGCAGGAAGGAGCGGCTGGGCAGTCCGACCCCGGAGTCCCCGCGGATCTTCCGCGGCCGTTTCTGGGGATTGCGCGCGAATGCCTGCATCTGGACCCGCAGCAGCGATGCTCAATTGCCGACATCCGGGCGAGACTCGCTCCGGCGGCGAAGACCGCAGAACCGACGGCACAAAAACCACAGCCCGCGACCTCAGGCGTAAATCGCAAACCGATCTACATCGCGGCAGCCGCGCTGATTGTGATCGTTGGATTATGGGCTTCGTTCAAGCGAGGATCTTCGCCTTCTCCCGCAAATCAACAACCGGTTTCCCAAAATCAAGAAACGAGTCCGCAACCGACTCCTTCAGCCCCGCCAGTTTCAGCACCCGCCACACCTGTTGCCACACCAGAACCAGCCAACTCTCCCGGCAAGATTGCGCGCCAAGTGCTGCCCGAAGTCTCTCCCAGCGCCAGGCACACCATCACTGGAACCATTCGCATCAAAGTGCGCGCCGAGGTTGACGCATCGGGAAAAGTGACTTCAGCCAGACTCGCGGCGCCGGCCTCGAGCCGCTACTTCTCCGGACACTCGCTGGATGCGGCTAAGAAATGGGAATTTACTCCGCCGCAGCGCAATGGGCAGCCTGTCCACAGCACGTGGCTACTGCAGTTCCGCATTAGCCGAGGGTCGACGCAGGCTTCTGCGGCGCCGATCAACCGCTAGCTTTTTCTTGGCGTAACTTCCAGACGATCTGTCGCACCATCCCCAGCAGCACCTTAGCATCGAACGCACTCAGATTGAAGCGCAGCACCAGCCGACGAACTTTCTCTTCACACATCGCATCGTTGCCCGGCTTTACGTATCCGCTCGTATGCAAGGCTTCGAGCAAGCTTTCTGTGATCTGCTCATTCGCACCGGCCGTCGCTCGGTCGATTTCAGTCTCCCGCGCCTGAGAGCCATCTTTCCGCGCCAACTCATACAGGCACACCGCAACCGACTGCGCCAGATTCATAGAAATATGATCCGCCTGCGTGGGGATATGTAGGAGCCGCTGGCAGTGCGTGAGGTCCTCGTTCGTCAATCCGATTTTTTCTGAGCCAAACAGCAGGGCAACTCGCCCAGAAAGAAGCTGCGCACGGATCTTTTCGCTACCCTCGTCGAGCCGCAGCAATGGTTGATGCAAGATGCGATTCCGCACCGCAGTGGTGCCTACCACAAGTACGCAATCGGCCACCGCTTCTGCCACCGTCTTGTACTCTTGCGCATCCCGCAATAACTGCAGCGCGCCCACCGCCGAGCGCGCCTCACGAAATGCGACCGCATACGGATTGACCAGCCGCAGCTTATGGGCGCCGAAGTTACTCATCGCCCGCACCGCCGCGCCAATATTCAGCGGATTCCGCGGGCGCACGAGCACCACAACCAGATTTTCGAGATGAGACGGATCGGGCAAGTTTCCCATTCTACGATGAAGGCAAATCCCGGCGCGCCAGGAGCGCGAGCGCGGGATCGCCTTGCAACTCATCTTCCCTCCGCCTTGCCCCAGCTTTTGACGATTTCATGCACTTGTAAAAAATATGTCAAAAGCGCCTGAAAATACGCTATTCCCCCTCGAAACCGTTGTAAGCTTCCCTAGATCACACCGCTCTTGGGGAAGATCGGATCGTTTGGGGCGAAACGGAATCACTCCCCTTAACTCAGTCGAACACAGGATGAATCGTTTATGGGCAATGTTGCCGCACCGCTCAACTCACCCAAAATCATGAGCACCACTCCTGCGAACTTGAAACCCTCCGGCCGCATTCTGGTGGTTGAAGACGACCCCGCGGTACAGAAGGCCCTGCGGCGTTTATTTGAAACCGAGGGTTACACCGTCGAGATTCAATCCGACGGACGTGCTGCGCTCGACAGCTTTCACGCGCTTGCCCCAGCCGCCATCGTTCTCGATCTCCGCCTGCCCAAAATCTCCGGCGGCGATGTCTGCAAGGAGATTAAAACCGTGGCTCCAACTCAGCCTATCGTGGTTCTGAGTGCGGCCAGCGACGTCTCCGACAAAGTACTCCTACTCGAACTCGGCGCCGACGATTACGTCACCAAGCCTTTCAGCCCCCGCGAATTACTGGCCCGCGTGCGGGCCGCCTTGCGTCACAACGCCCGCACCCCCGAGGTCAATCTTGTCAGCTTTGACGGCATCACTGCTGATTTCCGCAAGATGGAGATCAAGCGCGATGGCCAGGTTGTGGCCCTAACCGCGCAGGAGTTCAAGACATTCCAGTTCCTCGTTCAGAATGCCGACCGCGTCATCACACGCGACGAACTGCTCAACGAAGTATGGGGATATCAGAATTACCCCTCCACGCGCACGGTGGACAACCACATTCTGAAGTTGCGCCAAAAATTGGAAAGGGACCCATCCAGCCCGGTGCATTTCCGGACGGTGCACGGCATGGGATATAAATTCGTTCGCTGATTCGCGTGAACCCTCTTCCGGAGCCCGTTTCCACTTCGCGTCAAGCCAAGCCGCAGGCAGTGTTGCCAAGGCTCCGCCTGCGTACGCGTTTCCTGCTTTCCATGCTCCTCATCACGGCCGGCCTGACAACTACCAGCCTGCTTCTGGTTGGCCACAGCGTGGAGGCGAACGTTCGCCAGAGCATCGCCGTTAATCTGCGCAACTCCGTCAGCGCCTTTCAGGATTTCCGCCACGAGCGCGAAACCATGCTCACCACAGATGTCGCGCTGCTGGCCGATCTCCCGCTCACTCGCGCCATCATGACCAGCACCGATCCCGTCACCATTCAGGATGCTTCGCAGGATGTCTGGCAGCACGCTCGCAGCAGCAGCGATCTTTTCGTGCTGGTGGATCGTAGCGGCAAAGTGGTCGCCATGCATACCAAGACGCCAGGCCTCACGCGGGAAGCTGCGGAAAAATACTTTCAGCAATCGCTCGACGAGAACAGCGATGCCAGCCACTGGTGGTATGGCGAACATCATCTCTATCAGGCTTTCGTGCAGCCTGTTTATCGCGGCTCAACCGCGGAAGGCACTCTGCTCGGGTTTCTCGTCATCGGCTATGAGATCAACGAACCGCTCGCCGCCATGGTGAGCAAAGTCGCTGCCAGCCAGGTCGCGTTTTCCTATGGTAATGAAGTCGTCGCCACCACGTTGACTCCGTCTCAGGCGCAAGTCGGCATCGAATCGTTAATCGCAGCATCAGCCCAGGGCGAGCCTCGCGATATCGTCATCGGAAAGGAGCATTTCCTTGCTGCGTCCATCGTTCTTTCCGCTTCGACCGGCACGCCACTCCGCCTGAGCGTGCTCGGCTCCTACGATCAGGCCGCCCGCTTCATCAATCAACTAAACAGTTATCTGCTCCTGCTGGGGATTGCCGCCGTCTTGGTGGGCAGCGGATTAATCTATTTCGTCTCCCATACGTTCACCCGGCCGCTGGGCAATCTGGTCGCCGGAGTGCGTGCACTCGAAGCCGGAGACTTCCATCATCCCCTGGATTCGCGCGGCGGTGATGAGGTGGCCGAACTCACCCGAGCTTTCGATCGCATGCGCAGCAGCCTGCTGAAAAGCCAGAAAGATCTGCTCGAAGCCGAACAACTCGCCACTATCGGCCGCATGGCCAGTTCCATCTCGCACGATTTGCGGCATTCGCTCGCAGCTATAGTCGCCAATTCCGAGTTCCTCTGCGACAGTCATCTTACTCCCGTGCAGCGAGAAGAGCTTTATCAGGAAGTTCGCACCGGCGTAAATCTCATGACCGATCTTATCGACTCCCTGCTCGAATTCGCCCGCACTCGCGAATCGCTGACTTGCGGCTACAGCAGTGTCACTGACGTAATCCAGCGCGCAGTGCAGGCTGTTCGTTTGCATCCGCGGCATCATGATCGCGCCATTGATGTGGTCTGCGCCGGTCCGCTTGCCGGCTGGTTTGATGCGCGCAAGCTGGAACGCGCTTTGTATAACTTATTGCTAAATGCATGCGAAGCCGCTCCTGTCACCGGCGGCAAGGTGGAAGTCACCGCTGCGGAACTGGGCTCAGCCATTACTATTTCTGTCGCTGACAACGGTCCCGGTATTGCCGAATCCATTCGCAACCGCCTCTTTCATCCGTTCGTAAGTTACGGGAAAGAAAACGGCACTGGTCTGGGGCTCGCCGTCGTTCAGAAGATTGTGCAGGATCATGGCGGCGAAATCTCTGTCGAGCGTACGGCTCAGGCGACCACAGTATTTCGTCTGGTGTTGCCCGCTCGCTCGGGGGCTGAACTGCCATGCGTTGACGAAACCAACGTCGGCGCGGCTACTGCCGTCGGCGCACGGCGTTCCGGTTCCGGGGAGAATTCAGGTTCGCATCCTGTGTAGGCGCTTCATCCTTGCCGCAGCCGGATGCTGGGGGAGGACCTTGTGAAAAGCTTCAAGACCTCAGCAGTACACGGAGCCGCTTCTCTGGTCGCGGCTGCCGCGATCTTCTGCTCATTCGGATGGGCGCAAAACGCAACCACTTCCGCCACACCGGCCGACACCTCCGGCGCGATCCGCGAACTGCAAGATCAGGTTCGCCAGCTGCACGACCTTGTGCAACAGATGCGCGCAGAAAACGCCGAGTCGCAGGTGGAGATGCAACAACTCCGTCAGGATCTGCAAGCCACGCGCGCACTTCTCGTATCGTCTGGAAACGCGACGAGTCCATCTGGCGCAGCGCTGGGCAACTCACCCAACTCCAACACCGCGGCCACAACGCAGCCAAATTCCAGCTCCATCGAACAACGTGTCGAAAAGCTCGAAGAATCTACTTCCCTGCTGAATTCGAAAGTCGACGATCAGTATCAGACTAAAGTGGAAACCACTTCCCGTTACCGAGCGCGCATCCACGGCATTGTCCTGATGAATGCTTTCCGCAACAACGGTGGTTCCGACAACCTCGACCTTCCCACCTACGCCGAACCAGTCTCCCCGGGCACGCCCAACGCAACCTTCGGAGCCACCCTGCGCCAATCTCAACTCGGCCTCGAATTATTCGGCCCCACCATCTTCGGCGCTAAAACTTCCGGTGAGGTTCAATTCGATTTCTCGGGAGGCTTTCCCGCCGCACCGAATGGCGTGAATTTTGGAATCGTTCGCCTGCAAACCGCCACGGTGCAACTGGATTGGCAGCACACATCCGTCGTCGCCGGCCAGGACTCGCTCTTCATCTCACCGCTTTCACCCACGTCATTCGCTTCGCTCGCCATCCCCGCTTTCTCGACCGCAGGAAATCTTTGGGGATGGATACCTCAAGTTCGTGTCGAGCATCGCTTCGCACTTTCAGACAATCAGACTCTGACCGTGCAGGCGGGAATTCTTGACAATCTCGATTGGGAGATGAACTACAACTCCTTCGACCGCACGGCGCAAGCGGGAGAGCTTTCCGGTCAGCCGGCCTACGCGTTGCGCACGGCATGGTCGCGCTCGGTACACGATCATCCAGCCAGCATTGGCGTAGCCGGCTACTTCGGCCGCCAAGACTGGACTTTCAATCGCCATGTCGATGCTTGGGGCGGCATGGCCGACTGGCAGATTCCTCTGCTCTATAAACTGTCCGTATCTGGTGAGTTCTATCGCGGACGTGGCGTCGGCGGCCTGGGCGGCGGGGTGGGACAGACGATCGTTTATGCTGCCAGCCCCAGCTACAACTATGCCGCGATTCGTGGCCTCGATTCCGCCGGAGGATGGACGCAATTGAAATTTCAACTCTCTCCCAAGCTGCAATTCAACGGCACCATCGCCGAAGACGACGCTTTCGCCGGCGACATCCGCGGCTTCGCCACAGACGCCAATAACGGCGGCGTACTCGGCTCCATCCTCGGACGGAATCGGGGAGCGCTTGGCAACGTAGTCTTCCGCCCGCGCTCCGATCTCATTCTCGCAGCGGAATACCGGCGCCTGCGCACTTTCCCCATCTACACCGGCAGCAGCGCCACCAGTCAGGTAAATTTGTCTGTGGGGATGTTGTTCTAATGACCATCCGCCACTTCCTTTCCGTCGCGATCGTCTGCGCTTCGCTGGCGCTCGTCGCTCCTGCGCAAAGCTTTGTGAAAGCTCGCGTCGAACTCACTCGCCGGGGTCACCGCCTGAAGGACGCATCCCAAGCCGTCCTTTGGCTGACCCCGCTGGGGGCAACCGTTGACGCTCCCCGACAAAAGCCCTCCCAGATCCCGCAACTCGTGCAAAAAGATAAAGCGTTCCATCCATCGCTGCTGGTTATCCCGGTGGGCGGTAAAGTCGAATTCCCGAATCACGACCCCTTCTTCCACAATGTCTTCTCGCTTTTCGAGGGCAAGCGGTTCGACCTTGGACTTTACGAAAGCGGCACCACCCGCTTCGTGCAGTTTGACAAGCCTGGCATTTCCTTCATCTTTTGCAACATTCACGCGCAGATGAGCGCCGTCGTTATCGCTTTATCGACCCCCTACTACGCTATCTCCGATTCGCGCGGCAATCTCAGCATTCCCAACGCTCCGCCCGGTCGCTACCGCGTCGAAATTTTTCATTCCTCCGTCGCGCCCGATATTCTTCGCGCGCTCACTCGCGAGATCACCTTGGCTCCCGGACAATCGTCGCTCGGAAGCTTCACGCTGGCCGAGTCCGATGTCTTGCTCGCCCACAAAAATAAATATGGCCGCGACTACGACCGTCCCGACGAAAACCCCGGATATTCGCAGTGATCGGTACTGCCAGTGACACAGTTTTCATCCAAAGAGAAAGGGCGCGCCGTTTAGCGCGCCCTTCTCGCCTCTGACCTTCACTTTATTTTTACTTCAACTCGACAACAACCTGCTGCCGACTAAATTCTTAGCGATGGCCGCCACCGCCGTGACCGCCGCCACCCGAGTGGCCACCACCGCCGCCAGAGTGCCCGCCGTCGGAGTAACCGTGCGGAGCGCTCACGTGACCACCACCTCCGTATCCACCATGCGAACCACCGTAACTGGGCGCGCTACGCGAGCCCCCCGGATATCCATAGCCTCGCGATGGGGCCGAGTACCCCCGCGATCCGCCATAGGATGGTCCGCGAACGATCGGCTGCCGCATGTCCAGCGTCGGCCGAGATGAACCCATACGCGAAGACCCGTTCGAATACGATCCTCGACCGTAGGCATCCGAATAGCCACGCGATGACGACATCGAACTCGGGCCTGTACGGTTCCAATAGCTGCCGCTGCTACCGCGCTCGCCCGCATTCGACGCTCCGCGCGACGCTTCGCTCTGGGAAGGCGGCGTGAACGATCGAAATCCCTCACGGCTCGCCGACGATCCAGCCGACGAATATCCGCGCGATTCGTTGTTGAAGCTGCGATTTTCGAAGCTCCGGCTCGTCCCTGAATTGGCCGCACTCCGTGTGTTGCTGCTATTCGGCGGCGTGAATGGACGATAGCCGCTGCGGTTCGAACCCTGGGACGCTCTCTGCGACGCGGAGGAAGATTCGTTTCTTCCAAACCCGTTGCTGTTGGCCTCCCGTCCGATGTTGGTCTCTCTTCCGCCTTCGCGGCCGCCAGCTACGCCCGCGCTTGGCTTGCCAGCGGAGTTAAATCCGCCACGACCCGCGTTTTCCCCTTCGCTGCGTCCACCGGCGCTGAATCCGTTCACATGATTCGAGGCCATGTTCTGCCGCAGATTCTCCGTCTCCTGATTGAACGATGCCGTCCGCACTGACGCGTTGTGCGTTCCGAAGAAGCGCTCGTTGCCTCCATTGCGAACCGTCGACGGCGCTGCCGCGCGACCACTCGCCGACAAGCTCGCCCGCGAGGGCACCACCGGCAGATTACCCGCCATCATGTGGGCTCCGCCAAGCTGTGCGTGCGTCGCAGCCACCGCTCCCACGCGGCCCGCGCCGAAACGTCCCGCGCCCACCACTGACATTGCGCCGCCGATGTGCGCATTGTGAATGTTCGCCACATTCGAGAATCGCGTCCCGGCATGCAGCGGCGCGAATCCACCCCAGCGTCCGCCATACCAGCCGCGTCCCACCCATCCGAAGCGGCCACCGTATCCGCCCCACCACGGATGGAACCAGTCACCCGGCCCCAGCGGCAACCATCCGAAACCACCCCATCCGCCGAAACCAAATCCAAAACCGAAACCCCCGCCCCATCCCCAGAACGAGACATACGCTGGCGCCCAGAATGGCCGATACCATCCCCACACCGGCCCCGGCCACCACGCCCACGAGTTGCCGTACCACATCCAACGCCCATAGTGATACGGCGCCCAGCCCCACGGCTCATAACCCACCCACGTCCACCCGTAGTACGGCTCATAAACCCAGTTGCCATCGCGATACGGCGCCCATCCCTGCGGCTCATTCGGAACCCACACATCGCCGTAGTCCGGGACATTCTCCCAATTTCCATAAGAATCCAGATCCTGCGCGCCCTGATAGTAGCGGTTCGTATGCCGCCACGACTGCGCGTTCTCGATCATGTGATCGCGGTCCGCATTCCAGCGATCCCAATCATCGCGCTCCGGCGCATCGGAAATTTTGTACTGCGCCGAGTTCACGTCGCCGCGAATCGTCGCCATCTCGCCGCTCTGGACCACCGTGCTGCCCTGCGGCGTTGCAATCTGCGCTTCGCCCTTCCGCACGATCAAAGTCGTATCGCCATCAGGCTGAATCTCAATGCGGAAGACACCATCATGATGTGCCGGATGAATGGCCACGTTCGGTGTATCGATCTCCGGCTCAGCTTCGCTGTCTTTGGAAACCGTGTAGTTGATGAGTCCCTGCGCGACCTGCACCTGAATATTCTTGTGCGTCAAATTGGCGATATTGACTTTCGTGTTCGCTCCCAGGCGCAGGAAGTTGGCAAAATCCAGTTGCACTTCGGTGCGAGCGTTGTCGCCAGTCGAAACTTTGTCTCCGGTCATCACCGGCTGATTCAACGTTGCCGCCGACCACTCACCCGAATCACCCCGCTGCGTGGAAACGTCGCCATGGATCAGGCTGACTCGTCCCACGCCCTGATCGGTCTTCGCCGGCGCTTCCCCGCTCGGCCCTCCCGGCTGCGCTTCCGTAGGTTGCGCTTCGTCACCGTTAGGCTGCGTTTGGGAAGGAGGCTGCGGCGTTCCCACTTCCATCGGAGCGCTGGGCTGCTCCGTCGGTCCTGTGCCGTCATCTGTCGTCTGTGCCAGAGCGCTCACCGAAAACACGCTTACGAGGGCCAGAACCAAAATTGCCGGACCCGCCAAAAACTTGTCTTTCATGACCCACCTCTTACCAGCCAACCTGCTCGACCAACGTCCGCTGAACATCGGCATGCTCATACTCATAAGAACCCGGATTTCGAGGAAACTCTCGCTACCGGCAGTGCACCTTCCATGCCAAATCAGCGATCATCAGCATTCCGTAAAGTCCTGCATTTCCAACGCAACAAACCCCGCTTCACAGAGCCGTTTGCGGATCACGAAGCTCAATTGGCCGACCTCAGCCAAGGGTGGTGCTTTTCGGCCACCACGCCACTGTTAAGCGCAACATAGATTGCTTCGGGAAGGGCTCGGCTTCAGCCGAGCCGTAATCGCTTTTCCAAGGAACGGCGCTTTAGCCCCTATGTCGAATCGCTCATGCCCAACTCACTCATCGAACCCAGAAGTTAGAATCACTAGAGCTTTAGGAACCCAATAACGCATCGAATCCGCTGCGAACCGCCGCATGGGAGAACCCCCCACTCCACCTCGACCGCGTCCGAAAATGAGCTGGCAGCTGATCGTTCGCGCGCTTCGTCATCGCAATTACCGGCTCTTTTTTGGCGGACAAGGCATCTCCCTCATCGGCACATGGATGACCCGCGTCGCCACCGGGTGGCTCGTCTACCGCCTCACCGGCTCCCCATTCCTGCTAGGCCTCGTCAGTTTCGCCAGCCAGATTCCCATTCTTTTCCTCGGTCCCTTCGCCGGAGTCTGGGTCGATCGCCTCAACCGCCATCGCGTACTCGTGGTGACCCAGATTCTCTCTATGCTGGAATCTTTCGCGCTGGCCGTGCTCGCTCTTTCCAAAATCATCACCGTCAACGAAATTATTTTTCTGAACCTGTTTCAAGGCGCAGTCAATGCCTTCGATATGCCTGCGCGCCAGGCCTTCGTCATTGAAATGGTCGAAGACAAGGAAGACCTCGGCAACGCCATCGCTCTCAACTCGTCTTTGGTCAACGCCGCCCGCCTCATCGGGCCCTCCGTCGCCGGCCTGATCATCGCCGGTTTCGGCGAGGGCTACTGTTTTCTGATCGACGGATTCAGCTACATGGCCGTGATCGCTTCGCTGCTGGCCATGGTTCTTATCCCGCATCCTCGTCCGGAGCGCGTCCCGCAAAGTGTTTTCACCGAACTGCGCGAAGGCTGGCATTACGTCCTCGGCTTCCGCCCTATCTGGTCGATTCTGCTCTTGCTTTCGCTGATTAGCCTGGTCGGCATGCCCTACACCGCGCTGATGCCGATCTTCGCCGGAAAAATACTGCACGGCGGTGCGCACACACTCGGTTTTCTCATGGGAGCCATCGGCGTCGGAGCGCTGATCGGAGCCGTCGCGCTGGCCGCTCGCGCAAGCGTTCTGGGATTGGGCCGGCTCATTCCCATCACCGCTGCCGGATTCGGCGCGGGCTTGGCCGCCTTCGCCGCTTCCACTCATTTCTGGCTTTCGCTGACGATTCTCGTCGCAACCGGCTACTGCTTCATGCAGCAGATGGCGTCGACCAACACCATCCTGCAAACCATCGTCGACCACAGCAAGCGTGGCCGGGTGATGAGTTTCTACGCTATGGCCTTTCAGGGAGTCGCGCCGTTCGGAAGTCTCATTGCCGGCGCTGCCGCCAGCCGCATCGGCGCTCCGCGCACGTTGATGATCGGTGGCGCTCTCTGCGTCTGCGGCGCCGCCTTCTTCGCGTCGCAACTATCCCAATTGCGCCGCCTCGTCCATCCCATCTACGTCCGCATCGGCATCATTCCCGAGCTAGCCGAGGGAATCAATACTGCCTCGGTTCTGCAAGAGCCGCCGCAGGAGTGAGTCGGTTAAGGTTAGACAAGCCGTCAGCGTGTTCCTTTACGTCCTCTGTGATTTCTACGGTGAAGAATTCCCAGGAATCTCACGGGTCCCGAACTGCACTTTATCCTTCCTTCTCTTCGTCCGCGATCCCGATTTTGGACAGGCGATATCTCAGCGCATTCCGCGACAATCCCAGCAAACGCGCCGCCTGGCTCTTATTTCCATGCGCCCGCCGCAATGCTTCTTGCACCATCTCATCTTCCCATTGCTCGAGCGTCATTCCATCGGGAAGAAATCCTGTCCCGCCATTCGTCGCCTTCGACGGCCGCGCATCAATATGAATGTCTGCCGCCTCCAGCACATTTCCCTTCGCCAGCGCGCACGCCCGTTCCACAATGTTCTGCAACTCGCGCACATTTCCCGGCCAGTGATAATTCTCGAGCATCTGCATCGCCGCTGGCGACAATCCTTCAATCGCCTTTCCTGAATCGCCCGCGAAACGCGTCACAAATAAATTCACCAGGTCCGGAATATCTTCCTTCCGCTCGCGCAATGGCGCGATATCAATCGGCACCACATTCAGCCGGTAATAAAGATCCTCGCGGAACGTTCCCTGCTCGAGCGCCTCACGCAAATCGCGATTCGTCGCCGCAATCAAACGCACATCCACCTTGATCGTCTTCGTTCCTCCTAGCCGTTCAAATTCCCGTTCCTGCAAAACGCGCAGCAATTTCACCTGGGTCGCCGCAGGCACATCGCCAATCTCATCCAGAAACAAAGTTCCTTTATCGGCCAGCTCAAATTTCCCTGGCTTGCTCGCCACTGCCCCGGTGAACGCTCCCTTTTCAAATCCGAACAATTCGCTTTCCAGCAAATTCTCCGGAATCGCCGTACTGTTGATTTTCAGAAATGGCCCGTGCGCCCGCCGCGATTTCTCATGGATCGCGCGCGCAATCAGATCTTTTCCTACTCCACTTTCGCCGCCCAGCAGCACCGTCGAATTCGTTGGCGCAACCCGCTCCACCGTCGCCAGCACTTCCTGCATCTTCGGGCTGCGCGCAACAATGTTCGGATGCGAATATTTTTTCCCCAGCGCCTCCCGCAGATTGCGGTTTTCCTCGCGCAGGTTGCGGACGTCCAATTCCTTGTGGATCACCATCCGCATTTCATCCAGCGAGAACGGCTTCAGCACATAATCGCTGGCCCCGGCCTTCATCGCTTCGACCGCTGTCTCAACCGTTCCAAACGCGGTCATCACGATCACCGGCAATGCCGCGTTGTAGCGCTTCACGGCCTGCAGAAATTCCAG
>DATKQB010000017.1:0-116393 GCA_035523795.1 Verrucomicrobiia bacterium
AAAGACCTGCCCGATCTTCCCGGTCTCGGCGACTATTACGGGCGCGTGGCCAGTTGGTACATGAAGGGCGGGTTCACCGACGAACTCGGGACGTTTCATGCATCGGGTCACCATTACGACATGCGCTACTGGGAAGTTTTCAATGAGGTCGACAACGAGCACGAGCCGACGCCGCAGCAATATGTAGAACGCTACGATGCCATTGTCGAAGGCGTGCGTAAGGTCGCGCCGGATATGAAATTTGTTGGCCTCGCGCTGTCTTATCCCGAAGGCGGCGAGCGCATGTTCGAATATTTTCTCGATCCAAAGAATCACAAGCCGGGGATTCCCCTCGACTATATTTCCTTTCATGTTTATGCGGCGCCGGGAGCGGACCAGAATCCGGATAGCTGGCAGTTCACTTTTTTTGACCGGGCGAATGAATTCCTCTCGGTGACGCGCTACATTTTGCGCATTCGCGATCGCCTGTCGCCTGCGACGAGAATCATGGTGAATGAAGCCGGATCGATCCTTTCAGGTGACATGGTGCAGGGCGAGCCCAACCACGTTGAAAAAGCGATTCCAGCGTCCTACTGGAATTTGAGCGGCGCTCTCTACGCCTACCTTTACGTGCAGCTGGCGAACCTCGGAGTTGATATCGTTGGGGAGTCGCAACTGGTCGGCTATCCTAGCCAGTTTCCCAGCGTGACGATGGTCGATTGGACGACGGGCAAGCCGAATGCGCGCCTGGAAGTTCTGCGGTTGCTCAAAGACAACGTTGGGCCAGGGGATGATTTCTCCGACACCGAAGTCCGGGCCACCAACGGCAATAACGCCGATGCCGACGCCATCCTGGCGCAGGGATACACGCGCGGCAGCCAGCGCAAACTGATCCTGATCAATCAGCGCAACCGTGACATCGTGGTCGAGCTGCCGAAGGATTGCATCGGATCGACCATACAATCGATCGCCGGGGCTTCGCCCGATGTCGCGAAAAGTGAAGTGACCGATACGAAACTTTCGCTTGCGCCCTATGCCGTATCGATTCTCACCTTCAGTAATTGAAGGAGCCCCTAGTCCGAATGGATGGTAATCATTGCGGTGGTTACCACCGGCACCTGCGCTGAGAGGCTGAAGAACCCTCTAATCCATTGATGTCTCATGTGTTTGCTACGAATTACTCCGGTGGTTCAACTCCCTTCTGGATGATTGTCCCGGGATGTTACTCCCGCCTATAATCGACATACTCTGGTAGAAGATTCTCCGTCAGGTTCCGGGTAGCAACTCGGGAGGGTGAAGTTTGTCTGTATCACGCTCTCCTGTCGCTGGTTCAGCTTAGCGGTAAGCGGCTGGCGAAGGTTCGGTGAAAGGGACACTCCCGGATATGCGAAAGCGCCTGAGAATCGCCTTGATGCTGACGGCAAGCACGGCACTCGCGGCCTCCTTCTTTCCCACTCATTTGTTCGCCTCGGAGTCCGACGGCGAAGAACGCACTGCAGTGATCGCCACTACGGATGAGCACGGCCGCAAGATTTACGTGAACGAACCAGTTCCGCAACACGCGCGTGCGACGCAGGCTCAGCAGCCGCGACGGCCTTCGCTGGTCTACTGGAGCAGTAGGGAAAATCGCTGGAAGCCGGTGCCTTCCGCCAACACTATCTCCATGCAGGCCGCGCGATCCGCCGCGCATGAAGTGAGCCAGTATTTTGGCCGCGAGTCGCAGCAGTCGGCAAACGCTCGAATCGTGGCCGCTAACGCGCATGGCCAACAGGCTTCGCAGGAAGAAATTGACGCTGCCATCGTGATGGCTGCGGCCCGCCACAATGTCGATCCAAATCTGGTTCGGGCGGTAGTCAAAGTTGAGTCCAATTTCAATTCCAATGCGGTGTCGCGCAAAGGCGCGATGGGACTGATGCAGCTGATGCCGGCGACCGCTCGGCAGCTCAACGTCAAAAATCCGTTCGATCCCGAACAGAATGTCGACGCCGGCGTACGGCATTTGAAACAGCTTCTCGAAAACTACGGCGGCGACGTGAACTTAACCCTTGCCGCTTACAACGCCGGTTCAGGCGCGGTGGCGCGCAGCGCGGGCGTTCCGCGCTTTGCTGAAACACAGAATTACGTTCGTAAAATTACAAATCTGTACTACGGCGGTTTCGATTTTTCGTCATCCGGCGCGTCGCGCGATCCCGTGCGGGTTCAGCGAGATGCGCGGGGCGTACTTTACATCAGCAACACCGATTAGGGTCCCAGGCATCTTTATTTGTCCCAGGGTAGTTCGAGACACCAGGCAGTCCAACATTAACGGCGATCACGACAGTTAACAGGTCGACGAATTTGAAAAGAATATCCAGACAGGGTTTCACCCGCTGGGCCACGTTAGTGCTGCTGATAGCGCTTCCGGCCATGCCGGCCTTTGCCCGCCCGCATCATAGCGAAGCTTGGGCTCGTGAGCACCTTGCTCATGCTGAGCGCATGCGTGAGGCGCTGAACGGCCGCTCGCAAACCGACCGCTCCCGCCAGGACTATCAGCGTGTCATCAATGCCTATCGCGGTATTTATTATGGAGCGCCCACTTCCACCAAAGCCGATCCCAGCGTCGTAGCGGTTGCCGAGATGCTGGTGGAGATGGGGCGCCGCTTCGATGATGACAAGATTCTCAACAGCGCCATCGGCCAATACAAGTTTCTGCGCCGGGAATATCCCGGCAGCAAATATCGTTGCGATGCTCTCTTTACCATCGGTGAAATTTACAAAGACGATTTGAACGATCCGGAGCAGGCGCGCTCCAGCTTTCAGGAATTCCTGCGGCGTTATCCAAAGAATCGATTGGTCGAAGATGCGCAGCAGGCGATTGCGGAACTGGACCACGAAGCCGAAGCTGAAAAGAAGCTTGAAAGCGAGAAGAAGAACGGGAAGGAGGTTTCGGCGAAGGGGAATGCCGTGCTAAATGGGGTGAAGGACAAGGATTCTGCAGAGGCGACCTCGCAGGATGTTTCTGAGCGCCGCTCGAATCGCGTGCCGCGGGTCACGAGCATTCGTCACTGGTCGACGCCGGACTACACCCGTGTAGCGATTGATCTGGAAAGTGAAGTGAAATTTGATTCGCAACGCATCTCCAGGCCAGATCGAATTTTCTTTGACCTGCGGGGAACGAAGCTGGCGTCGACGCTGGTGGGCAAAACTTTCGATGTGGATGACGGCTTCCTGAAGAAGATTCGTGTGGCTCAATTTCAACCCGGCCGCACTCGCGTCGTGCTGGAGGTCGACGATCTTTCCGATTACGACGCTTTCCTGCTGCCCAATCCTTATCGGCTGATTATCGACATTCACGGCAAGAACAAGGCTGGACATACTCTGCTCGCGAAGAATTCCGCCGCCAGCCCTGACGTGGAGGCTCCGCCGAAAGCGGGATCGCCCGCCGATTCCGAAGGAATGGCAGCGGCCGACACAGAAGTGAAAGAAGCGCTGCGCGCTGATGCTGGTAAGGCTCCGGTCACGAGCCAAGACGTCGGGGATACGGCCGCGATTCCCTCAAAAGCTGCGAGTTCCGACAAAACGACCAAACTTGCGGACGTCAGCCGTGAAACGCCGGCTCCGACCAAGGTTGTGGTCGACAACGACGATGACGAAACTCCGCGCGTTACCGTCCGTCACCACAAGAAATCGTCGTCGCATGTTGCGCGGGAAGACAAAGCGAGCGAATTTGACGTTCACGAAGCGAAACCGACGGCCAGTGGTGACCGTTCGCTCATCCGCGCATTAGGCCTGAAGATCGGGAAAATCGTTATCGATCCCGGCCACGGAGGCCATGACACGGGAACCATCGGTCCGAACGGGTTGGAAGAAAAAGATCTTGTGCTCGACGTAGGCCGCCGGCTGGGCAAGTTGCTTGAGACGAGGTTGGGCGCCGAAGTCGTCTACACGCGCAAGGATGATACCTTCATTCCGCTTGAAACCCGAACAGCGATTGCCAATCAGCAACGCGCTGATCTTTTCATTTCGATTCACGCCAATTCCAGTCAGGATCCGGCGGCGCGCGGAGTCGAGACGTATTATCTTAATTTCACTTCGTCGCCGGATGCGTTGGAAGTCGCGGCACGCGAAAATGCGGTCTCAGAGAAATCGATTTTCGAACTGCAGGATCTGGTGAAGAAGATCGCGCTCAAGGAGAAGATTGAAGAATCGCGCGAATTCGCCAGCGATGTGCAGGAATCGCTGCACAGCGGATTGGCCTCGAAAAATCCCGGTATCCGCAACCGCGGAGTAAAGAAAGCTCCCTTCATCGTGCTGATTGGCGCGAACATGCCGTCGATCCTGGCAGAAATTTCCTTCGTCAGCAATCCCGGGGATGAACATCGGCTCGAAACTGCCGAATATCGCCAGCGCATTGCCGAGTCGTTATATCGGGGAATCGCAAAGTATGTTGACGGCCTAAGCGGCGTAAAAGTGGCGAGCAAGATCGAGAAAGTCAACGCACAGTGAAGGGCCACTCACTCGTTAACTTCCCGGCATTTCCATAATTCCTCATCGTCTCAACAGCTCTGAGTCCATTTTCTTTTTCGCAGCATCGAATTACTTGTAGTTCCCCCTCATAAAAGAAATTTCTGAGGTCCTCTCATGAAAGCTGCAGTTGTTCCATCCGTCAATGCAAAGTGGGAAGTAAAAGAGTGGAAAACGCCCAAGGCAGGTCCGAACCAGGTTGTGATCAAAATTCATGCCAGCGGGCTCTGTTACACCGACGTACACATCACGCATGGCATTATTCCGACACAATTCCCGCGCGTTCTCGGACATGAGCCGGTCGGCGAAATCGTCGAAGTGGGGGCAGGTGTAACTTCGCGCAGGGCCGGTGATCGCGTAGGTGTGGGTTGGCACCAGAAGGGCTGCGGGCGCTGCGAATGGTGCCTGCGCGGAAAGAAAGAACTTTGCCAGAACGCAATCACCACGGGCATCGGCCTCGAGGGAAGTCACGCCGAATACATGCTCGCTTTTGCCGATGCCACGATGCTGATTCCCGACTCGCTGAGTTACGAACAGGCAGCCCCAATTTTCTGCGCGGGGTATACCGTGTATAGTGGCCTGCGCCTTGCCGATCCCAAACCGCATGAGCGCCTCGCGGTAGTGGGCATTGGCGGGTTAGGCCACTTGGCGCTGCAGTATGCCAAGGCTGCGGGATTCGAAACTATTGCGGTTACCAAATCGTAAAGATAAAGAAAAAATGATCCGCGACATGGGCGCCGATGATGTAGTTGCCAACGGCGAGAAGTTGCTGGCAGTGGGTGGTGCTGACGTTTTGCTGGCCACTTCGAATTCATGGGCCGCGACTGCCGATGCGGCCAAAGGTATGCGCCCTTACGGACGAATCATTCTCATGGGCGTTAGCGCCGAGCCATTGAATTATCCGATCGATTTGCTGTTCAAGCACGTTTCCCTTCAGGGCTCGGCTCAGAACGGGCCCGAATATCTTTACGAAGCGCTCGACTACGCCGCGAAGGGGAAGGTCAAAGTCGTGGAGGAGATTTACAAACTCGATGACGTCGCCCGCGCCTACGATCGAGTCGCTGAAGGGAAGGTTCGATTCCGCGCGGTAATTACCATGAACTGAAGTTGCTCGAATCGACTGCGGGCAGAATTGTTTCTGTTCTGAAGATGGAGAGATAAAGCTAAGTGTCTTTCCGTCGAAATACGTAAAAGCTCGGCTGCGATCCCCAGCGGTGGTCGGCATTTCCGGGGATCACGACCTGCTTTTCCAATCTATAATGCATTCTTAAAAATTCTTCGACTGGTTTGAGCACTTCGCTCTGCGCAAGCGGATGAATGCCCCAGTCCCAGGAAGGTTCGTTATCGACTAAGACCGCATATTTCGGCGCAGGACGCTCCACTTCCGCCATCATTTGGTTGCGCATCTGAGAGGCGAAGTCCTGCTTTTCCAGAAGAGCGTAGCTGTAAATGTAGCCCGTCGCTGAATGTCGGTGCGAATAGAAATAAATCTCCGGCTCCGAGCCGAAGACGGCAAGCCGGTCTTGTCTGGTCGAGTGCGCTTCGATGTAACCCGCGACTTCTTTCGCCTCGGCGAAGCCGGTCCGATTATCGAGTTGTTGATTCGCTCCCGTCGCGTGAAGCTGAAAAAAGAAGCCTAGGTGACGGTGAGGAGAGATCGCAAATCCGGCAGCAAAAATCACAATTGGAATGACGGCCAACCAGGGACGCGATAGGCTTCCCTTAAGTTTCCGTTGCGCAGCGGCAACGGCGATTCCTGCCCAAATTGCGACGACAGGAAGCACCACAATGAAATAATGCGGGCGAAAATAAAAACCAGGCACTACGGCTGCCATCGAGAAAAATAGAAAGCCCAGAAGAAATACAGCTTTTTCGCACACCTTTCGATCCCAGAAAATTGCCGTGAGACCAACACCAGCAATCATCCAAACCGCCAACGGCCGAACCACCCAGGGAAGAATCTTGCGCAGTTCTCGCCAGCCGTCGGCCACGCTCATCATTGAGCCATAAGCCCGCGCGTAGGAAAACGTCCAAAACCAAAAATCCCGGAATACTCCGTCGTCATACAAAATCAGGCAGGTGAGCGCAAAGGGCAAAATCACTCCTGCCGAAAAAACTGCGCTGCCTGAGGCCAGTTCGGAGATACGTCGATCGCGATTCATCCACAGCCAATACATCCCGGCAAAAATGCCGAATAGAATTCCCGGCTGCTTCATCAGGAATGCGAATCCCATGCAAACGCCGATGCAAAACAGAATCCCCCGCCGCTGCTTCTCGATTGCCTGAAGCAACAAGACGATTCCTGCGAGTGCGGCCAGAGTGACAAAGTGTGTCGCATGGCCGTAGAGGCCCAACACCGACATCCGTGTGGAAAGCAATCCGAAGGTCGCGGCGGCAATTACTCCGGCTAGCAAACCCTGCAACCGCCGTGCAAGCAGGAAAACCAGCAAGATGCTCGCGCTATTCACTAACAACAGTCCGAGGCGAATTCCGCCTTCGGTTTCGCCAAAGACGGCCATGATGACTGCATATGCGGCGTAGGTCCCGGGCAGTTTCATGTTGTAGGCGAGTTTGTAGGGCGGGACTCCTTGCAACATGAGCTGTCCGGCATAGGCGTATTCGCCTTCGTCCCGCTCCAAAGGAAGATGGCGCAGCCGCACGCGTACGAAAGCAAAGAACAACAGAATGGCAATCAGAGCCCCATAAGCGAGATAGCGCTGCCATTGTGAGGTTCGCGCGTGCATCTCAGCCGGTTGTGTCATGAGAGGCTAGTTTTTACAAGGAGACGGCGATAGAACGGCGGTGATTGAGATGCAAATAAACCGAATGAGGTGCGGCGAAAGTTTGTGAACCGGCATCTGTAAGGATCATCGATATACTTTCTAGAGATGGGTCGCTCTCTCGCCCGCGAACAGGATATTCTCAAACGTCCGCAGCCGAAACGCGCTCCGCACCTGACTTCCCGGCGCATTGGCATTCACACATCGTCGGCCGGAGGTGTGCAGAATGCGGCCGAACGCGTTTATCGCCTCGGCTGCAACACGTTTCAGATTTTTTCTTCGAGTCCACGACAATGGTCGCCATATGCACTCAGCCGGCCGCAGTGCGACGAGATGAACCGTCTGCGCGCCCGTTACGATTTGAAGCCGCTGGTGATCCACACCAATTATTTGGTCAATCTCGCCAGTTCGAATGAGCTTTTCCTGCAGCAGTCGATGGAGGCTTTTCGCGGCGAGGTCGAGCGCGCACTGTCATTATGCGCAGAATATCTGGTCCTGCATCCGGGCTCATTTCGCGGCGCGGACCGCGAGAAGGGATTGATCCGCACCGCCGCGGCGATTGCCGCTTCTACGCAGGGTCTCGAGCTTGCGAAAAACGGATTAACTATTTTGATCGAAAATACGGCAGGTGCCGAATTCTCGCTGGGCGGAAGCTTCGAGCAAGTCGCTGAAGTTCTCGAACGGCTGCAGAGAATCGTTCCTGTCGGCGCTTGTATCGATACCTGTCACACGCACGTGGCCGGATACGATATCGTCAGCGCAGAAGGCTTGTATCAAACACTTCAGCATCTTGATCAGACCATCGGTTTGAACCGCGTCAAGGTCTGGCATTGCAATGACGCCAAAGCTGCGCGTGGATCGAAGCTCGATCGCCATCAGCACATTGGCAAAGGGATGATTGGCAAGCAGCCGTTTCGCATTTTGCTGAATGATCTTCGATTGACAGATGCCGCCTTCATCGCCGAGACTCCCATCGACAAGCCCGGCGACGACCGGCGAAACGTGGATGTCCTAAAACGGCTAGTGAATCACTAGTGGGCTCATTTCAGATATTGATTGAGAACGTGGAGGTTCCGCTTTCACTGCTGGCTCGACTGCAGCGAGTAAATCTCGTACGTCTCAGGCGGCACGGGTGCGAATGCGAACGGTACCGGTCCCCACGCCGAGGAATACCAACCCGCACCAAGATCTTGTCTAATGGTAGCGATGTGCCACGGCAACGACAGTTCCACAACTTCGCGTGAGACGATTGCCTTTGGGTCAGGTTTGTTCGTCAGGTAGTTGTTGTCTGAAATCACCAGAAAATCGCCACCTTGAAGATGCAAGTCCTGGATATCGACTGGGCGAAACCCCGCTTGCTCCATGTAGTACTGAAAACCCCAGTGGCCCTCAAACCAGAGCTTGTCTCGGCGCCCCGAGAATCTTTGCTGCATCATCGCAGCTGCTTCGCGGCCGGCATTCGCGAGTACCGTGTCTCCGACGGTCACCCAAAGTCCCAAGAAAGCGGCCGCCGCCAGCGCCGGAGCGAGTCTTAAAGCCCACTGGCGCTCTGATCTGAGATTCCTACTCTCAAGCGTGCGCGCTATAAGAATCGCAGCGGCTGGAATCAGCGGCAGAATCGATCGCACATTGATCGTCCAGTTCACGTAAGCGGCAAATGCGAATGTGCCTATCACCCACGAACTCAGCAGCGTGGCATTTGCGTCTCTGTGCCGCCAAAGATCCTTCACCACCATTCCCACGATTGACAACCCGGCCGCGATGAAGAGCGTCAACTCGAAGGTCATCAAGACCCAATGCGCGTGGCGGGGGGCTTGGGCGCCATAATCTGCCCACCCGAGGCCTAAGCCCATCAGAACCGAGATCACCAGCCCACCGAGAATCTCCAGTCGTTTCCAGAGCCAGGGAGCAAAGAGTAAGGCGGGCAGCATCGATCCGCCCAGGAAGCTGAGACCCCCTAACGTCCGCGCTAACACAGAGGCGTGTGCATTGGTTCGCATCTGAGACGAAAACTCCGCCGCGTGCGAGATCAGTCCTTGACTGTATAGATTTTGGGTCCACAATTCATATCCGGCGAGCATGGCCAGTGGAATCAAGAGCCACAATGTCCGTCGTTCAAAGCGACGCTTCCGCATAATCGAATAAACAACGAGCAGAGGGATCAGAGCAATTCCGAAATACTTGGTGAGAGCGCATACACCTACAAGAACGGCCGCAGAAATCATGAGGACTGGCTTGTTTCTTTCCAGTCCCTCAATCCACAGATTGCAACTCCAAACCCAAAAAGCAAGCATCATCACGTCGCACATCAGGCTGCAAGAAGACACGAGCATCGCAGGTGTCAGGAGCGCCACGCCGGCGGCCAGCAGCGGCAAGTCAGTGAATCGCTGCGCCAAAAGATACGTCTCCAAGATCACGAGCAGGGCGGGTATCAGGAATGCGATATGAAGTGCACGCTCCGACCAGCCGAAAATGGCCCCAACTCCGGCGGCATAATATGAAGCAAGGGGCGGGTTCTGGGTGACATCGGACATACTGCGTTTCGTATAATCCCAGTTCAATCGGAAACCGTAAGGATCGAGTGGAGACTTTGTGATCTGTTGCGCGGTCCACACGAACAAAGTGTCATCAACATGAAATGCCCTGCCAGAAAATGGGAGCAAGCAGGCTAACGTGAGGAGGATCAAAATCAGCGGCTCAAGCGGAGATCTCTTGTTCTTTGGGGAGATAGACTGCTCCTGCACGCTCTGGGGAATTATCGGTGGAGGAATCTCTCTGCGCTTCCCCTGCTGGTGAGGTTTCCTCGCTGATCTCTTGGCAGTCTTAGCCATTCGGAAGAAGCCTGCCTGTGCCGATGCACTGACAAACTGAAGCGGCAAGTTTACAACACTTCTGCTACAACTCTGTCGTTGTGGAAGTGCGTCATTGAATAACGCCGTAGAACGAAAATGCTACCGCCTCCCGAGAAAATATTCATTGCTCGATTTAATGGCGTCGTATTTGACACGCTCGAGGACCGAACAGGCCGAATTTTGGCGCGGCGTTGTAAAATCAAAGTTTATCTCTGAGCCAAGATCAATGTCAGACAACTCTCAAAAACCGGCCGTTGTAGAGCACGGTGTCGAAGAGCATGCTGCGAACCGTGTACGCGACGAGCGCTACGATGCCCAACGTGTGGAGATGAAGTGGTCGGAACGCTGGCATCAGGATCCTTCTCTTTACGCCGCCGAGCCCGACTCGACGAAGCAAAAATATTACGTTCTGGAAATGCTGCCGTATCCTTCCGGAGCTCTACACATGGGGCACGTTCGCAATTATTCCATTGGCGATGCCCTGGCTCGTTATATGTGGATGAACGGCTACAACGTGCTTCATCCCATGGGATGGGATTCGTTTGGCCTACCCGCGGAGAATGCGGCGATCTCGAACAATACGCCTCCGCGGGAATGGACACTGCGCAACATCGGAAATATGAAAGTGCAGATGAAACGGCTTGGCTTCGCCTATGACTGGTCGCGCGAAGTCACCACTTGTCTGCCCGAGTACTATCGCTGGAATCAGTGGTTCTTCCTCAAGCTCTACGAGCGAGCGTTGGCATATCGCAAGAAAAGCAAAGTGAATTGGTGCCCGAAGTGCGCGACGGTGCTGGCGAATGAACAGGTAGTCAACGGCTGCTGCTGGCGCCACGAGGACACTCTCGTGGAGCAGCGCGAGTTAGAGCAGTGGTTCGTGCGCACAACGCAGTATGCGGAAGAGTTGCACCGCGGCCTCAATCAGTTGGAGGGTTGGCCGGAAAAGGTGCGGCTGATGCAGCGCAACTGGATCGGCCGCAGCGAAGGCACGCTTGTCGACTTCGCCCTGGATTACGCGGAGAACCACAAAGGGTTCGGACCGGCGGGATCCAAGATCACTGTCTTTACGACGCGCGTCGACACGATCTTTGGCGCGACTTCGTTGCAACTTGCACCGGAGCACCCCATCGTCAATGATCTCGCGGCCGCGAATCCCGAGCTGCGCGCGAAAGTCGATCAGCTTATCGTGGAGCAACGCAAAGCCAAAGAGGCCGGCGACATCGGAGAAATCGAAAAACACGGCGTCTTCACGGGGCGTTTTGCGATCAATCCATTCAATGACGAGAAAGTTCCCCTGTGGGTTGCGAACTACATTCTGACGGATTACGGGACCGGCGCGATCATGAGCGTGCCGGCGCACGATGAGCGCGATTTCGAATTCGCGAAAAAATACAAGCTGGAGATCCGGCTCGTCATTCTACCCATCTCCGACGATCCGGAAGAAACTATGACCGAGCCCGTGCTGCCGTTCACTGCCGAGCGTGGCATGCTGATCAACTCCGGCCTATACAGCGGGCTCTCGTGCGAAGACGCGATCAAGAAGATGTCTGCCTATGCCGAGAAAAAGGGCTTCGGCAAAGCCACGGTGACCTATCGGCTAAAGGATTGGGGAATCTCGCGACAGCGCTATTGGGGAACGCCTATCCCCATGCTCTATTGCGAGAAGGACGGGATCGTTCCTGTGCCCGAAAAAGATCTGCCCGTCATCTTGCCCGATAAGGTCGAGATCACGTTGACTGGGGGATCGCCCCTGGTACGCGTGCCGGAGTTTGTGGAAGCAAAGTGCCCGAAATGCGGAGGGCCGGCCCGCCGTGAAACTGACACAATGGATACGTTCGTTGATTCGTCGTGGTATTTCTACCGCTATACCGACGCGCACAATGATCGCGCGCCGTTTGACAGCAAGACCGCGCAGTACTGGTTTGCTGAGAGCGGCATCGATCAGTACATCGGCGGCGTTGAGCATGCGATCTTGCATTTGATCTACTCGCGCTTCTGGACGAAGTTCATGCGCGATCTTGGGATGATCACCAACGACGAACCCGTCGAGCGCCTCTTCACGCAAGGTATGGTGATCAAAGATGGCCGCAAGATGTCGAAGAACCTAGGTAACGTCGTCTCACCTGACGAGATGGTCGCACGCCACGGCGCCGACGCTGCCCGCATGTACAGCCTGTTTGCCGCGCCGCCCGACCGTGACCTTGACTGGCAGGATTCCGGCATCGAAGGCATTCAACGCTTCCTGGGCCGCGTCTACCGCTTCTTCGTGCGCTATGCAGGTTCGGTCAAGAACGGCGCGAACGAGGCTCAGTCGGAAATCTCTCCTCAGGCGCGTGCCATCCAGCGCAAGATGCATCAGACCATCAAGCGCGTGAGCGATGACTTCCAGGGCCGCTGGCACTTCAATACCTGCATATCGGCAGTCATGGAACTGGTCAACGCGCTCTATGGGGTCGAAGAGCTGATTGGACAGGGTGCCATTCCAGCAGCACTGCTAGGCGAAGCGCAAAAAAATCTCGTGTTGCTGCTTGCGCCCTTTGCGCCATATCTTGCGCACGAACTGTGGGAAATGACCGGCGAAAAGGGCAGTCTGCTGCGGGCGCCATGGCCGAAGTACGATCCTGAGTTGGCGAAAGAAGAAGAAATCGAAATTCCCATCCAGATTAACGGGAAACTTCGCAGCCGTGTGCTTGTCCCTGCCGACGCAACCGAAGAATTTGTGATGGAGCGCGCTCTCGCGGACGAAAAAGTCCGAGCCGCCGTCGCCGGGAAACAGATCATCAAGAAGATCTATGTTCCAGGCAAGATGGTAAACATTGTCATGAAGTAACTCTTACCACGTTGGCAGCAGATCGATGCCCATCTCTCCTACCGCGGAAGGATTGCGGTCCACATTCCGCCTTCCTTCGGTCACACTGGCAGAAATTGCCTGGCGCTGGATCGTTGGCGCAACCGCCATCGCACTCTTCTTCTTCGGGCTCTTCGAGTACGTTGGCACTTTGCCGGTCAGCGGTGGGGACCGTCTATTTCTGAAAACGAGGCAGCCTTACCTCATCGCGCAAGCCATCGCTCATATTCTTCGGGGGAGCCTCAGCAGGGTGGTCTTCGCCTTTGTTGTGGGTGCGGTACTGCTCACAATTCTCTGGATCATCGCAGCGTCCATTGGACGGATCGCGACGGTTCGCGCACTACTGGATCTGTTCCGTAAAGAAGCGAGTCACTCCAGAAGAAAAACTGCGTTCCCGACCCCGGTGGCGGCGGTTGCAAAGCTGAATTTTCTGCGCGCTGCCGCGTGGTTGGCTGCGCTGATTGCAAGTTTTGGGGCCGTGATTGTGTCCAGCTTCGTTTCCACCGATGCAGATCCTGAGCCCGGGTTAGCTTTCCTCCTGTTTCTTTTTCTGATCGGGTTGGTCTGGCTGGCATGGGTCGTCGTGAATTGGATCCTAGGGCTCGCCTGCATGTTTGCTGTTCGCGACGACAGCAGTGCTATTGAAGCCATATCCACGGCGGTCTCTTTCTGCCGCGCGCGTACCTCTGCGGTTCTTGCCGTCAGTGCCTGGACCGGACTCGCCCACATCGTAATTTTTGTGGCTGCCACGATCGTAGCCATGATTCCGCTTGGTTTCATTGGCGTGCTTCCCTGGCGCTTGATGCTGCTTCTCGTATCTCTCATCACACTGGCCTATTTTGCCGCCACTGACTGGCTCTATACGGTGCGGCTCGCAGGCTATGTTTGCATTGCCGAATTGCCGGAAATTCGGGTTGCCCCTTTGCAACCTCAAGCCCCGCCACCAGTTCCGCTTGAGACCAACATCGATCGGGATGAACTGATTTTGAGTGACGTGTCGGGTTCCGTTTGACAATCTGGTAGTGTCTGAAAAGTGCGTCTTTTCAGACACTACCGACAATCTAGCTCCGCTTTACACTCCTTCTCCGATTTGAGAAACTCATCCGTGGAAAAATCCTCCCGCCTAAAACCGTCGCCGCCCAAAGAACGCGAAACCGAATCCATTGTCGTGCTCGACTTCGGCTCGCAATACACGCAGCTCATTGCGCGGCGTGTTCGCGAACAGAACGTGTTTTCCGTGGTGTTGCCATGCACGGCAAAACTCGAAGAGATCAAAAGCTACGCGCCGGTCGGCATCGTGCTTTCGGGAGGGCCATGCTCGGTTTACGACAAAGACGCTCCACCCGCTGACCCGAGGGTGTTCGAACTGGGGCTGCCTGTTCTTGGTCTCTGCTATGGATTGCAATTCATGGTGCACACACTCGGCGGAAGAGTGCGTCCCGCTTCTAAGCGCGAATACGGGCATGCGGAGATCGATATCATCGCGGAATCCGTCGTGTTTCGCGGTCTCGCCCGCCGTCAGCCGGTTTGGATGTCTCATGGTGACGAGGCGCTAGAACTTCCTCCGGGTTTTGAACTTACCGCCAAGACGCCGAACGCCGTTGCCGCCATCCAAAATGTTGCCAAACGCTGGTATGCGGTGCAGTTCCATCCCGAAGTGCATCACACCCATCACGGCGTCGAGATGCTGAAGAATTTTGTCTTCCAGATTTGCGGGGCAAAACCCACGTGGACGCCGCGGCATTTTATCGAGTCCAGCGTCGAGCAAATCAAAGCGCAAGTCGGCGGCGGGCGCGCCATTTGCGCACTTTCCGGCGGCGTGGACTCATCTGTGGCAGCCGTTCTGGTAGACCGCGCCCTGCGCGATCAAAAGGGACGCTCTCATCTGACCTGCGTTTTTGTGAATAACGGCGTGCTGCGGAAGAACGAATTCGAAAAAGTTCAGCGAACTTTGCGCGATAAACTCGGCCTTCGCCTCGATGGGGTCGATGCTACCGACCGCTTTCTCGGTAAACTTGCGGGGGTGAGCGATCCCGAGAAAAAACGCAAGATCATCGGAAACGAATTCATCAAGGTATTCGAGCGCGAAGCGCGTCGCATTGAGCAGACTGAAGGCAAGGTGAAGTGGCTGGTGCAGGGAACACTGTATCCCGACGTGATCGAATCGCGCTCCGTGCGCGGGCCTTCACAAGTCATCAAATCGCATCACAATGTCGGTGGCTTGCCCGAGAAGATGAAGCTCAAGCTTATCGAACCGCTCAAGGATCTTTTTAAAGACGAGGTTCGCAAGATCGGCCGCGATCTTGGCATGCCGGAAGAAATCCTGCAGCGGCAGCCATTTCCCGGACCCGGGCTTGCCGTACGGGTTTTAGGTGAAGTTACGCCGCATCGCCTCGACCTGTTGCGAGAATGCGACGACATCGTTGTCAGCGAAGTCAAGAATGCCGGGCTCTATACGAAAATTTGGCAGTCGTTCGCGGTATTGCTGCCGGTCATGTCCGTCGGCGTCATGGGCGACCAGCGGACGTATGCTTACACCTGCGCCGTTCGGGCGGTGAGTTCAGAAGACGGGATGACCGCGGACTGGGTTCCTCTGCCGCACGATGTCCTGAAAACCATCTCCACGCGGATTGTGAATGAAGTGAGAGGCGTGAATCGCGTCGTCTACGATGTTACCTCGAAGCCTCCCGGCACGATTGAGTGGGAGTAATCCTGTCCGCTTCGTCTCCAACCAAAAGAATTCCACGCTCACTTCCCTGCCTGATGTTCTCGTCAAATTGATTTGTTCCTCTGGGTGATTTTTCTCCCCACTCTACACGAATTCTCGTACAACGACTGGGGTTCCCAATCACAACCAAAGTCCGAAGTTTTGAGCTTGAAAGGCGTAAGTGATGTTTGGCTCCTTCCGGTTGTTGCGCTGCCTCGTTTTACTCGTCATTCTCCTCGCCACGGCATTTAGCTTTTGCCAAACTTCCATCGATAGCGTGCACGTTACGCCGCGTGAAAAAAGCATCGAACCGGTGGAAGACGCAAGCGCCAAACTGCCTTTCGGCACCAAACTGCTCCGCGCCCGAGCTGATCTTGTCCTTGTTCCTGTGAGTATCACCGACAGTTACAACCGGCCGGTCGTTGGTCTCGAGCGGCAGAATTTCCAGCTGTTTGAGAACAAGAAAGAGCGACCGATCAAGAATTTCTCCAGCGAGGACACGCCTATTTCGGTCGGAATCATCCTCGATGTAAGCGGCAGCATGGCTAATAAGCTAGAGCGAGCCCGCGATGCCGTCGCTCAATTTGTGGATATCGCGAATCCGCAGGATGAGTTCTTTCTGATCACGTTTTCTGATTCGCCGCATTTGCTGACCGACTTCACTACCGACAGTGCAAAGATTCAGAGTGATCTGCTGACAGTTCGTTCCAATGGTCGAACCTCGTTGCTGGATGCCATTTATCTGGGCCTCCGTGAGATGCGCAACGCGCGTTATTCGCGCCGGGCCCTTCTTATCCTCTCCGACGGAGGTGACAATCACAGCCGCTACAGTGAACGCGATGTGAAAGATGCGGTTCGTGAAGCGGACGTTCTGATCTATGCCGTCGGCACCTACGATACCTACGTAAACACCGAGGAGGAACTGCTAGGTCCCGATCTCTTACGCTCCATCACGAATATGACCGGCGGCGAAACATTCACGCTCAGCACAGAAGCCGAAATGCCAGCGGTTACCCGCTCGATTGGGACTCAGTTGCGCCATCAATACGTTCTTGCCTATGAGCCACTGACCTGCCATACAGACAGGAAATGGTACAAAATCAACGTCAGGCTTCGTCTTCCCAATGCTCTCCGAAACCACTTCCTACATGTTGCGTCGCGTCGCGGCTATTACGCGGGTGGAGAGTGACGGGTCACGCTGGATCCCGGTGCACACTTTCTATGGAGAATGCCGGCAGGCAAATGGCGAGGTATTCTGCGCCATCCTTGCCCGGAGTTGAATAGCGCACCCATTCGCCGGCGTGCGCGATAACAGCCTGGCCGGCCTGGATATCTACGCTGCCTCGGTTGTGTTCGACGCGCACCATTCCTTTCAAGACCACAGTGAATTCATCAAAATCTGGAGTTTGTCCCGGCTCTATCCATCCTGCGGGACTGCGCATATGCGCCACGCTGGCTTGGGTTGTGTTCGAGTTCACTCGGCCGATGTACTCGTCAATCAGCTTGGGCTTGTTGCCGGCAGCCTGAATGCGCGTCGGGTGAGAGATGAGTGTAGGCATGACTGCATTATCCGCTAACTCATTGCCTCAAAGACAAACGCTGCGCCTTCTTGGGCCGAGCATATGAAGACGCAGCGATCTGCTGAGACCGAGCGCAGAAAGACATCTACTGAGGACAGGGATACGGCGTGCCCGGAGTCGGTGGTGTTCCCGGAATGACAGTCGGCGGTCCCGGGATACCGTCGGGGCCGGGCGCTCCGGGAATTACCGTTGGTGGAGTGCCGGGCGTACCCGGTGTCCAGCAGGTGCCGTTGTTCACCGGCATGTCCGGTGGCACGTACGGTATTGGCAGCGGAGCTGCCGGCTGCACCGCCGCAGGATGTTCTGCCGATTGCTGTACCGCCTTGCTTACTTCATCCTGGCGCAGTGAAACGGGGGCTTCCAGTCGCATCTGTACCGGTGCTCCCGCTTCGAGGAAGAAATGATGCGATCCCAGCAGTAGCGCCAACGTGACTACTCCACCGACCGCGACGCCCACGCCGGAGCCGATTGCGGTGTTTCTGCCTGCATTGCTCGGTCCGGTTACACTCGAAGTTAGACAACCCGGCGGCGGTCCGGTGCAGCCCGGAGGCACGCTGCTTGTAATGGTGCTTGGCGAGCTGCCGATGGAATGGCCGATCAGTGCCCCAATTCCCGCGCCACCTATCGGGGCAGCCAGTGCAATTGCGGAGCGGCCCGGCCCAGGATCATTTAGTGCATAACCTTCATCTGTCTCCAGCGTGATGGGTCCGGAGATAGGGGTGACGTAGCCGTCTGGGAACGTGATTGCCATGGATTCGAGGCGCACTTCGCCGCGTCCGTGGCTTCGGGAAATCTTCTCGACGGTTCCCTGCACGAATGTCCCCGCCGGAATCACGACCCCATCTCCGGAGGTGACGGGCGCATTTACCTGGGCGTAGATGTTGTCTCCGCGCCGCACGAGTCGGCTCTCGATGGGTTGCGTGAGCACCAGCGCCAGCCTTGTTCCTGCCGGAATCATCACCTTGCTTTCCGTCGCTGTCGACTGCTTGCTGGAACTCTGCTCCGGATTGGTTTGCGATTGGCCTTCAAAGCCTGCCAGAGCAGCGAGCGCCATCAACGCCATAAGCATGGTCCGCAACATTCTGTTATCAGTTTTTAGGATTCTTGAAGAAGTTGAGAGTGGAGAAACGCTACGACGAGGGCACTTCATAGGAGCACCTCTCTCGAAAGCTCGGGAAATGGCGCCTTCGATTTCCTGACGGATACCGCTATTTCCGTCTCTCAGGCTATTGGACTGGAGGGCCTGCTGAAAGGATATCCAATCCTTGAGTAAAGGTTTGCAAAGAGTTCGTCGCGACTTGTAAAGCTGAAATTCTCGAAGCAACAGCCGATGGCCTACTTGGGCACGTCCGACACCCAGCGGGAAAGCGCCGTGACTATCTTCCTTGGAGCGAATCGAGTGGACTGCGCGACGAGCCAGTTATGCGTGCCGCTGATCGCCAGAGTGCGTCTTTCCATCAGTGCGCGGTAGCCGTCTAGAGCAACCTTGTCCGCGCTCATCGCAGCGTACTTGAACAAGCGCGCCTTATCATTTCCCGCCCGTTGCGTGAAACCGGTGTGTGTTGCCCCGGGGCAGAAGCAAGTTACTGTCACACCTGTCTTCTGCACTTCATTCGCAATTGCCTCGGAAAAAGAAATCACGTAAGCCTTCGTTGCGTAATAAACGGCCATAAGTGGTCCGGGTTGAAATCCCGCCGTCGATGCGACATTCATGATGCGTCCGCCGCGACGCGCGATCATGGGTGGCAGAAACAACCGCGTCAGTTCGGTGAGCGCGGTGACATTCAGTTTGATCTGGCCGAGGATTTCTTCCTCCGCCATGCTGGCGAATTCGCCGAACGCCCCAAAGCCTGCGTTGTTGATGAGGATGTCGATGGCGGTTCCTTCGCGCTGGAGTTGATCGAAGAGAAACTTCGGCGCGGGGGGCGAAGTCAGATCGAGCGTGATTGACTTGGCAGTCACACCGAAAGTCTGGAGCTCGTTCCCGACGCGCGTCAGTTGATCCGCGCTGCGCGCGACGAGAACAAGATTGTGGTGATCGCGGGCAAACAGTTTGGCGAGTTCGTATCCGATGCCACCAGAGGCCCCGGTGATGAGGACGTTCGACATAGCGGTTATTTTATAGGTTTTATGTGGCCCGGACGCAGCTCCCCTGAGCGAAGCCAAAGGCGCCGAGGGTGCGCGCTAAACACGAAATGAACGTCCCAGCTTTTCTTGCAGAGGTGATCGCACGGGCGCTTTCGATTGAAGAAGAATATCGGCGAAAACGAAACCGTCGCGGAGTACACATTCTCCGTCCTCGATCGGGATGGTTTCGTAAAACATGGGCCCGGCAAAGGCGAAAGTGTGAAACTCTCCGTTCTCTCCGCAGGGATCAACGCCGGCAGGCAGTGAGTCGAGCATTTCGGTGCTCAGATCGCGGCCAGCGAATTCTGGCGGAAGTTTTGATGGATCGACGCAGACGATCCGGGCGCGTAATCCTCCAGCCAGCATTTCTTCGAGCAGTTCGCGCGTGTTTCGGCCCCAGAGCGGAAACAACGGTTCCAAGCCGGTATTGCGAAGGCGGTCTTCGCGATAGCGGCGAACATCTTCGAGAAACAAATCTCCGAAAGCGATCGCGGAGATCCCTTGCTGAACCGCCGAGTCGCAGGCCTCCGACATCGCAGACTCATAGAACTCATTGCTGCAAGGCCAAGGCAAAGGGATCTCCCACAAAGGAAGGCGGGCCGCTTTTGCCTGGGCCTTTAGCAAGGCATAACGCGTCCCATGCATCGCTACGCGCTGAAAATGAGTATTAAGCGTGGTCAGCAACCCGACGACTTCCACTTCACCGCGTTGACGAAGGACGTGCAGCGTCCAGGCGCTGTCTTTGCCGCTGCTCCAGGAGAGAAGAACTTTCGGCTTCAAATGAGACCCAAGTGAAAGGCGCGGGCAAGAGTGCCCGCGCCACAATTCTGACTGCCGTCTATGCGTGCACCAGCTCCACGCCGTAGATCGAATGCCAGCTGGTTGCCGCTTTCAGCTTGTCGTTCACGTTGTTGATGTTCTTTACTCCTTCGGTCTCCAGCCATTTGCGGAATGCTGCCGCACCCTGCTTGGCGTAAACCGGAATGCCGTCTTTCCAGGTGGCGCGTCCGCATAGCACGCCATTGAACTTCACGCCGGATTCGCCAGCCAGCACCAGCGTCTCCGAAAATTCCGCATTGCTCACGCCGGCCGAAAGGTAAATAAATGGCTTGCTTGCGGCTGCTGCAGCCGTATGGAAATGCTCGATCGCTTCTTTCTTTGTGTATGCCTTGGTTCCAGCGAATGACTTTGTGCCTTCCACGAATTTCATGTTCACCGGCACTTCCACTTTGAGTACATCCACGCCGTAGCGCTCTTTCGAGAACTCACGCATGCTCTCGGTGACGATGCGTGGCTTTTTCTTGGCGTATTCCAGACCCTTTTCATCCGCGCCTTCTTCGTAGCCAACGAACTCCAGGAAGAACGGAACATCGTTGGCGCGGCACTCATCCCCGATGCGCTCGACCCAGGCGTGCTTGGTCTCATTGATGTGCTTGGGATCGTCCGGCGTGTAATACAGCAGAATCTTCACGCAATCGGCGCCAGCTTCCTTCAGTCGCCGCGCTGACCAGTGATCGAGCAGGTCCGGCAGTCGTCCCGGCCCAGTCTTGTCGTAACCGGTTTTTTCATAGGCGAGCAGCAGCCCGGCATTCTTGGCGCGGCGTTTCGAAGCCGGCAGGCCCCATTCGGGATCCAGCAGAATCGCCGAGGCATGTGGCGTCAGCACCTCTGTGACCAGCGATTTGAATTCTTCCATCATCTGATTGGTGACTTCGCCCCCGCCTTTTTCCTTGGAGAGCGATTTTTGCAGCGATCCGCGTTGATCCATAGCCGCGGCGGCAATCACGCCGCGTTCGTTCGAAACTTTTTTGAGACCAGCCAATTTCCCGGGGGTGAGTTTCATGAGAATCCTCCTGAATGATGAACAGATAAGTGCGGTAAGTACCGATCATTGTAAACCACCAGGGACAAGCGAAGCGCGGCGCGTGGAAGACTCTCGCTTCACTTACCGGCCCTTTCTTGCCGGAAACGGGAAGGGAGAATGGCTGGGACAAGTCAGATCGAGTTGGTCGTCAGCGCTGCAGGGCTTGCCCTTCGTCTTGTGACGGCGGTCACTGACAAAATTTCTCCGTCCAGGCTAGCTTGAAGCGGAAAGTCACCTGCCACGACGACAGGGAGTTTGGAGGTGACGTCATGGTGTTTTTCCTCGTCCTTTGTGCCATCGCGGCCGTCATATTGATCGCGCTTGGGATTCGCACAGATCTTCACGAACTTTGGGCAAATCCCAATCACCATGCACTGGCTGGCGGTCCCCACACGGCGGACCGCGCAAGGCCTGATGAGAGACATCGTCTCTAAGTAATCGCGATCTGAGCGACGGATTCGGGGTGCCTGAGAAGAATGGTGCCCGATGGGATGAGGGTTTCGCTAGCGAGGTAGTTCCGCGGTGCTGAGGTCTATAAGTGTGCCTTTTTCTAATGGTATAGTGGTCTGACTGCCTCCGCCGTTCTGGTTGATCATCCGAATATCATGAAGCTATCGGTTCGCAGGCAGTGACTGCTAGCATCCGCAGCCTGAGTCTCGCAGTCTACACATAGAGAGGATCCTGTCCTTATGGCTATCGCAAGCATCAATCCCGCCACGGGCGAAGTGATCAAGACATTCCAACCGCTGACCGAAGCCGAGATCGAAAACAAAGTGCAGAAGGCGGTCAATGCTTTCCGCTCCGAGTTGAAGACGCCATTTTCCGTGCGTGCTCAGCGCATGCAGAAAGCTGCCGAGATCGTAGAGCGTGACAAGGAAAAATTCGCTCACCTCATGACGCTCGAGATGGGCAAACCCTATAAGCAAGCATTGGCCGAGGCGGTGAAGTGCACTACGGCCTGCCGCTATTACGCCGAGAACGCGGAAAAGTTCATGGCGGACGAGGTGGCCGACGGCGGCGAGAAAAAAATGTTCGTCCGTTATCGCCCCATCGGCCCGATCCTCGCTGTCATGCCATGGAATTTTCCGTTCTGGCAGGTATTCCGCTTCGCCGCCCCTGCGCTGATGGCTGGCAATGTCGGACTGTTAAAGCATGCTTCGAATGTTCCGCAATGCGCGCTGGCCATTGAACAGATCTTTCTCGAAGCGGGTTTTCCCGAAGGCGTATTTCAAACATTGCTGATCGGTTCGGGCGCGGTCGATGGTCTCCTGAATGATCCGCGGATTATGGCCGCTACACTCACGGGCAGCGAGCAAGCCGGCATTCAGGTGGGAGTGGGCGCAGCCAAGCGCATCAAGAAAGTGGTGCTCGAACTCGGGGGGAGCGATCCTTTCATCGTCATGCCCAGCGCCGATCTCGATGCCGCCGTGACCACCGGCGTTTTCGCCCGCATTCAGAACAACGGGCAGTCCTGCATCGCCGCCAAGCGCTTCATCGTGGCTGAGCCGATCGCCGACGAATTCCAACGCCGTTTCCTCGAGAAAATGAAAAATCTCAAGGTCGGCGACCCCTTCGATGAACAGACCGAACTCGGTCCGCTGTCCACGCCCGACGCGGTGAAAGATCTTGACGCCGACGTGCAGAAGAGCGTGAAAGCTGGAGCTCGGTTGCTTACCGGAGGGCAGCCGATTCAGCGCCCCGGCAACTTCTACGCTCCTACTGTGCTCACCAACGTTCCTAAAAACTCACCTGCCTATAGCGAGGAGTTCTTCGGACCGGTTGCGTCTATATTCCGCGTAAAGGATCAGGACGAAGCCATCCGTCTGGCCAACGATGTCCGCTTCGGTCTTGGCGCCAGCGTCTGGACGAATGACCCTCAGGAGCGGGAGCGTTTCGCCAACGAGATTGAAGCGGGCATGGTTTTCTTCAACAAGATGGTCGCCTCCGATCCACGCATTCCCTTTGGTGGGGTGAAAGCTTCCGGGCACGGACGCGAGCTCAGCGCGGTCGGGATGCGCGAATTCTTGAATGCGAAAACTGTCTGGATAGCCTGAACCTGTGGACCTACAAAAGTCTGTCATCCCCGACCAAGCGATTGGACTGGCCTCGCCAAGCTAAATCGCGGGTGGAGGGAACTGCTGTTCCCGACCTGCGGGGCTGCCCAGAACTATAGCAATTCTGAGATTGCTCGGTGCGCCCCGCTTCACAAACTCTTGGAAGGACCACTCGTCTGCTCCGGAATATTCTTGTCCTCTTCTGCTGACGCACGGTTCACTCCGTTCAGCAGTTCGAACCATGGGCAAGCATCGGCGGCCACTCGGTGTACGGCCACCTGCAATTTGTCACCCAAGTTATCTTGGCGGATCCACACCACACGGTAGCGTGCCTTCTGCCCGGCGTACAAAATTCCGATTACGTCGCCCGACCTGAGATCCGCCTCGACTCCCGATAACAGCGCGCCGCTCAGGCTGATGTCGTTTGCGTGCGCTTCCTGCAAGAAATTCTCCCCTTGAGTGTCGACGCCCCACACGGTAAGTGCGAGATCGCTGTTCGTGCGTACTTCTTTGCGCCGGTCGATACTGCGAATGATTCCCATTAGTTCCGCCTCAGAATTGCGATCAGAAATTGCGACCTATCGTTTCGACCGTACGCGCCCGTAATTGGGAAGGCAACGGCAACGTGGGCATCAGCGGAACGGAAGTGGGATGTGTTTCCGCCTTCGGAACTCAGACCAATTCCGGAATGCAAACTCGGAACGAAAGGCAAGCTGGTTAAATTCTTGGCTGACCGGCCCCGTAAAGACGTTTCAGAGAATGTTTCCGATCAGTTGGTCTGATCCAGCAGAATCGGCTTTACCCCTAATTGAATTGTGTTGTTGACAATGTTTTGCTTGACTCCGGTAATGTCTTCATAGACCACGTAGGAAGGATTTGGATTGTAGGGCGAAGTCGTGCAGACCCCCTTGCTGCAGGTTTGAGATGTGTCCCACACCACTTGCTTCTGAGGGGCAAGCTGGCAGGTATAGATGTTCCCGGTCACGGTGCATGCGCTGGGCGACGTTCCGGTGAGCCAGCCAAGCACGACGCTGTAGGCAAGGCCTGCTGGTGTTGGTGAACCGGTGTTCGTTTCGATCGTGCCCGATGGTACCTTTCCCCATTCGTACCAGGTTTGAAACAGCATGTCGTTGGTCGACGCCAGTGGCGCCTGCAGGATCTCGTAATGAGTAATCCACGCTGCCTGCATGTCCGGATCGGAGACTCCGTTCGTTCCCCATCCGCCTTCCGTGCTCGCGATCGGCTTTCCACTCATCCCATTCGAGTTGGCGATCTCGCGAAAGGTGCTGACCATTGTCATGATTGGCGCGTTGCTCGACAGTGGGCTCTCGGGCAGGGGCACCGGCACGGGATGGCCCGGACCTGTCTGGCTGGGATATCCATGGAATGTCAGCGCATCGGCATACTGATATCCCCCCGCCTGCAGATATTTCGTCATGTAATTCACGCCGTTCTGCCAGACGACCGATGGTGTGAACACGATCGAGTATGGGTCTTGTTTCAGAATCGGATATGCTGCCTGCGCCATCGCCACCATCTGGGCCGGAGTGCCCGTCCAGAAGTCGCTGTTGCTCATTTCATTCCAGATTTCGTAATACTTCACATGCGGAGCGGTGACGCCGTTGTAGTGCTGGATCACCGCCATGATGAAGTTCACCCAATCTTGAATGTTATCCGGTGGCGCCGTACAGGCCACGACCCCGGACTTGTTGTGAAAACAGGTGCTCTGATCAGCTACAGCCCATCCCGGAGTCCATCCGAAAACGACGTCGATCAGCGCCACGCCATTCGAATCCTTGGGGGAACCTTTCACGAAGTTATCGATCACGGTGAAATTAAACTTGCCGCGTCCGCTCCCTTCAATCTGCGTCCAGGCGACGGCGGGATGGCTCATTACTCCGTAGGTCACCTTGGGCATGTCGCTGGCAGATGCGGCACCCATGGCAAAAAATGTTGGCTGTACTTGCGCGCTGCCGTTGGTCACGGCAAGTATCCCTCCCAGTGTCAGGATGACCAGCGCTCGTAGGGTCAAAGCCGGGAGTCCGTTTACCGAACTCGCAATCTTTCTCATCCGACTACTCCGTTCATGTCGTTCACAGACTTGCTATCACACGCTTTGCGAAGCACCAATGACATTGGCCGAAGCTGCACCAGTCCTCTTAGAAAATCTGTCGCTGCATGGTTTTATGCCCGCTTCGAACATATATCTGTGCTTCTTCCAGCGCACGCTTTAGAGTGAGAACAAGCTGGCAGCCCTTGGCGTCCGCAGGGGAAGGGAACCACACACATTCGGAACGCCGACCCGCCTAGTCTGGCAAAGCCCGCGGCGAGTGTCAATTACCCATTCTTGTGGAAAATCGCATCCCCGCCGCCAAGCCACCGGAAAGCGGTCCGAGGTGCTTCAGGAGGTCAAAGCGGGGCAGCGAAACGAATTCACTCCTCCGTCTACCTCGCCTACTGACCGAGCCCAAATTGTCGCGGAGCTGAATAATTCCTGGGACTTCGCTCAGAAGACGATCAAGGGCATGAGCAACGCCGATTTCGCCCGGATGCTACCGAAACTCGGTCCACAAGCCAACGCCGCAGACGTCGTCTACATCTTGGTCGCCGACGCGCACGAACATCTTGGCCAGTCCATCGCCTACGCGCGTGAGATCGGCATCGTTCCCCCGTGGACGGCAGATGCGCAGAAGAAAGCCGCCGAGAAGAAGCAGTAGCTGATCTTGGAATGGAAGGATCGTTTGTTCTAGGGGCGGCCCCTCGCCGTGCGAGAGCGGCCCTTCAGGGCCGCGTTAGGATCTGCATAGATCAAGCCGGGGCTTTAGCCCCTGCGGGCTGGGACGCTAAAGTCTCTACATCCTCGCTTGGGAGCGCAGCGACTCATAGCAGTGATGGCACACCAGACGAATCTTCATCTTCGGTTCATTCTTCTCGGTCCACTCTCCCTCTTCCTGAAAGAACAAATCGCAAGCTCCGCACCAAGCGTCAGGCCATTTGTTCTCCTTCGTCGGGTCGTCGGAGAACCAGATTTGCGCTGGATTGGACACTAGGTGCTCACAAACGAACGTCTCGTACCCGCCATCGTGCGAATCGCATTTCACGCGCCCGCGCTCAGTAGAAGCGCGCGTCGCCACTGAGAAGGCTATGTTGGTATAGACGAGGTAGAGGAATCCGTTTTCGCCGGGGCAACGGTAGGCGCCCTTTGCGCCAAGGATCTTTGCGGAAATTGAAGTCAGCGCCCAGCCAAGGGACTCATCATCAACGAGCTTCGAAGTCGTGAGGTCGGGCAGACACTCCCTTTCCCCAAACGCGCGCACTTGCGCCGTTTCCTGCGATGCTTGGCTGGGTATGTGCTCATTTGCCAACTCCACAACCAGGTCCCTGACCTTGTCGAGGTGGTTCCAACCACCTGAATAGAGGCGACAACCCGCGAAATTTCATCCTTCAGAAACTTCAGGGAAGCGCGATCGAGATCGTAGTGCCAACGAGGCCAAGACGAGATTTGGAATTCGCGTTCGCAGGCTACATTGAGACGCATGAGTTCATGAACCGCATCATGACGGAACTTCGCGAATTCCTCGGGACTCAAAGTGCCTTCCTCACTGCCTTAGTGTTATCCTGCCCATCACCGCCCTCTGCTTCTCAATCAACTCGCCCACACCTTTGCGCGCCAGCGCCAGCATCTGCTGCAACTGCGCTTCGTCGAACACCTGATGCTCTGCCGTGGCCTGCACCTCGACCATCTTTCCGCTAGCGGTCATAACAAAATTCATATCCACATCGGCGCGCGAATCTTCCTCGTAGCAGAGATCGAGCAGAATCTCGCCATCCACAATTCCCACGCTGATCGCGGCCACGAAATCTTTCAATGGAATCGCTGTCAGCGTTCCCGCTTCTACCAGCTTTCCAAGCGCCAGTCCTAACGCCACAAACGATCCAGTGATCGATGCCGTCCGCGTGCCGCCATCCGCCTGGATTACGTCGCAGTCAATCCAGATGGTGCGTTCGCCCAGCTTGGTTAGGTCTGTTACGGCACGCAGTGATCGCCCAATCAACCGCTGAATTTCATGCGTGCGGCCGCTCGGACGTCCCTTAGCCACCTCGCGCGGCGTGCGCGTCAGCGTCGAGCGGGGCAGCATGGCATATTCGCTGGAAATCCATCCTTTGCCCGAGTTCCGCAGAAACTGTGGAACGGTTTCTTCAATTGACGCGGTACAAATCACGCGCGTATTGCCCACTTCAATCAGGACTGAACCTTCTGCCGTGGTAATGAACTCCGGGATGATTTTGACGGGGCGCATCTGCTCCGGCGATCGATTATCGGAACGGTAGAACATACGGCGACATTCTAACTCATTGAGACAAAAGGGCAATCGGACTATTGACAATAAATATATCTTTAGATATACATAAAGCATGATCGACAGCTATACCGACCAAATCCTGCTGCGAGAGCTCAAACGCCAATCTACGCTTCAGCTTCCTCGCGTAGTAGGTCGTACTACGGTCGTTGTTGAAAACAAGTGTGAAGGAGCATCAAACATGTACGGAAGGTGTGGAAGTTGGTGGCGTGGCGGAATGGCCGCGCCGTTTATGGGAGGAGCATTTCCCTGGGGTGGCCGTGGAGGCCGCTGGGGACGTTTCTTTGGTCCAGGCGAAGTGCGCCTGGCCCTGCTCTCGATGCTGCAGAGCGGTCCTAAGCATGGCTACGAGCTGATGAAAGAGCTCGAAACAAAGTCAGGCGGTATTTATAAGGCCAGTGCCGGTGCGATTTATCCTGCTCTGCAGCAGCTCGAAGACGAGGGCCTGGTGACCTCTGACCAGACTGCCGGCAAGCGCACCTATGCGCTGACGGAAGCTGGCAAAGCCGAACTACGGCGGGAAGCCGAGACGGTGAGCCGCATCTGGCGGCGCGCCGAGCAGGCCGGAGACTGGGCTCCGTGGATGGGCATGGAAGGCGCGGAGGTCATGCGTCCTGCAGCCGCAGTCATGAAGGCAGCGTTACGCACCGCCACTCGCGTTTCCAACGACTCAGCGAAGATCGCCAAGATCCGCGAGATCCTCGAGCGCACGAAAAATGAACTCGAGACGCTGGAAAAATCGTAAGAACAGAACTGGGCCACGGATCAGCATGGGTCTAACGGATCAAACTTAGTGAGTGAGCATCCGTGGAAATCCGTGGCCAAAACTCCTGAACGGCGCAATGGCGCAGCTAAATTGCTACTGTCCCGCTTGCAGCTCTGTGGCGAGTTGGTTCACCGCATTGACGTCGTAGAGGCAGGAAAGATCGGCGTGTCCGGCAAGAGTATCGCGGTCTTTGCCGTCCACCAGAATCTTCACTTTCGATATTCCCGGCGTATTCACCGAAATCGTGTGAATGAGCGACACGACGGTTAACTCTTCCACCAGAACGCCAGAGCGGTGCGTGTCGGCAAAGGCGCCATTGAGGTCAATCACCGCGAGACCTGGATCCACCAGAAAAACGCTGCGCACGTCGGCGCCCGCTCCAAGCAGGTGAGGGGAAGATTTGTCCAGGTAGGTGGACAAAAGCGCGCGCAGAAGTTCCTCGGCCCGTTCCTGCCGTCCTGAGGGCATAGGAATCTGCGCCGACTCCGCCCGCAAACTGCCATCTTCATCGTGCGCAACGAAAAGCGTAACTCCTTCGGTCGGACCCGCAACCGGCGGAGCTAAAGGACGCGTATCCGCGGGAGTGGCGGGAATCGAGGCCACAACCTTGCGCATGCGCCATGCATAAATACCCAGTCCCACAACCGCGATCACCAGCACGGCAGCCGCGATGATCAGATGGCGCGGGACTCTGCGCTTCGAGTCAACCACATCGTCAGCCACGCGCAGATCGATCTCATCCATTGGATCGCGATCGGGATAATCGTCGTTCACGGCGTAGCCCCCAGTTGATCACGATTGGCCGCGATCGCCGTAGCGACCGCGCTGGTCACAAGTTCCTGGTAGTCGGGTGCCACCAGTTGCGAAACGTCTCCGCTCTGCGGCGCCACTTCCACCGCGATTGCCGCCCCGGTGATGTTGTTCAGTGGCCTTAATGGCGCGAGTAGCGTGCGCACGGGGATTTGCCGCTTTTGTAACTCTGCGGCCACTGCCGCAGCGCTCGTCTGGCTGATGCTCTCAAAATCGTGTTGCGCAGTGCTCCAGGAACGGAATGGTCCGCGGTCGTCCCCCCCATAAGGCAGCAATGCCGTGTAGACGCGCACGCCGCGCCCAGCCGACGAAGCATGGAGGGCGATGTAGATGGCCGCATGATCAGCATTGGTAAATACCGCGCGCTGGTCGACAGGCAAATTCGCGTCTGAATCGCGCAGTACCAGAGTCGTGATCCCCCGACTCTCCAATTCCTGCCGCAGGCTGCGCGCCAGCGAAACTGTCACGTCTTTTTCCAGAAGAGTTGGGCTGAGAGTCTCTCCGTGATCGTCTCCGCCATGGCTTGCGTCGACCACAGCGAAATAACGCCGCGTAATGGGAGGCGTAAATGCAGCGGTAGATGCCGGAGCGTTTGCCGGGGCGCCAGGCGCACTGGAGGCTGGCTTTGAAGCCGCATTTTGTGCGGCCGATGGCGCGGGCGAAATCGTGATCGTGCGACCGTCATTGCCGAAGCTGGCCATCACGGGGATGCTCGTATTGACCGTCACCACTGCCGAGCCATTCGACTCGCTGTAGTTCGCTGAGGAGATGCTCTTGCTGCCAAATGTCAGCGTCGGTGATGCAGGCCCCACCAGAGGTTCGCGCGTAAATGTCATCCGCAGAGTGCCGGCGTCGGTGGCAATCATGGGATTCACCGGGGCGGTGAAATGAAAGACCAGCCGATTGTCGGCAGAGAGCGTCGCCGTGAAGTGAGTAGCAGCATTCCCAATGAACAATCGCCCTGCATCTTCATGCATCGTCACCGGGCCGCCAAGAATTCGCGGTAACAGTGAACCAAGACATGCCACCGGAACGATGCCGCGATCATTCTGCACATAGAATTTTGCCAGCAGATCGGCATCTCTCCCTTGAATTCTGGCTCGCATCTTGCCCTGCTGAAACTCGCCTTCAACATTGTTGTATCGCAGGCGCCAATGCGATCCCTCGAGTTTGGCACTGACTTTCCCCAAGGGTTCGAGAAGCTCTATTAGCCCGACGTAGTCGTGTCCGTCGCGCTGGACCAGAGGAAGGGAATAGTTCGCAGCGACCGAATACACCGAAAGATGTTTTTCCGGAGCGGCGCCGAATACCGCCAGGACACCCGTCAGAATCACGCCGCAAATGCTGAAGACGACGATGAAACCAACAGATCGCCGAACCGCGGCGCGCATTCTAATCCAACGCATAGGCCGTCAACCCGCTTAGCAGCTTGGGATAAAAGTCAGTGGATTTCTGCGGCATGACCTCGCCGGCGAATGCAATGTCCCGCACTTGCTCGACGCGGCAAGAATTCACCAGGAAAGCAATATTCGCGGCTCCGCTTCGCACCTGGGCCAGAGCTTCTCCGGCCTCGCGCACATAAGCGAGATTTTTCTGATTGCGAATAGATTCTTCGGAAAGCCCCAGCACTCCTTCAAGCAGACATTTGTGCAATTGCACGACCTCGAGTGCCTGCTGGCGCGGTGACAGCTTCGCTAGCAATGACGTCGCTCCCAGCTTCGGCGAGTGCACCAGGAATGCGCGATTCGCCGTGACCGCCAGCAAGGCGGTTCCCCGGCAGCTTCTCTCACGCAATATCACCATTGCCCGATCCGGATCAACAGCTCTGTCAATTTCTTCGACCCCAAAGACTTTGTGCGCGGAACTTTGAAAATCATCGGCCGAAAACGATTTCAGCGAATGCACCACTCGATGCGTGGGCAGAATCACCAGTCCCGGATCATTCATGTTCACGAACGTCATCATTACGAACTCATAGGGAGCCTGCGGGTCCAGTTTCCCCGCTGCGGCGCGGCGTTCGTTGCGATAATTCAGCGCCGTCTCATAGCGATGATGCCCATCCGCTATGACCAGTTTTTTCTCCCGCATCCGCTGGCAAACACCCGCAATTGCTTCGGAATCAGAAATTTGCCAGACCCGGTGCACCACTTCGTATTCATCCTCCACTTCGATTGCCGGCCGCGAATTTCGCCCTGGGGCCAACAACCCCTCCACTTCCCCGGAATCCTCATAGAGCAAGAACAGTTGTTCGTAATGGACCCGGGTTGCGCGCAGCAGTTCGAGTCGGTCTGCCTTCGGTTTGGCCAGGGTTTGTTCGTGACGAAAGACGACATTGGCCGAGTAATCTTCCACTCGGCCTAGGGCGATAAATCCGTGCCGTTCCAAACGGTTACCTCCCACTGGCGAGCGGAAGCCCTGCGAATATGCATACATCGAAGGCAGGGAATCCGGCTGCAGGATACTCTCGTTTCTCCATTGTTCTGAGTAGCTTGCCGCCCGGGTGTATACGTTCTGCGCGGTATTGTCGCCCTGTTCACTGCGGCCGAGAATAATCCGGACAAGGTTGTACGGGCTGGCCGCGTAATAGCGATCCTGCATCGCGGAAGTGATCTTGTCGTAGGGTTGGGTCACTACCTGCGCGGCGGACACACGTTCCAAGTCATAGCGCAGGGCGAGAAACGGTAGCACGTTAGCCATGGGAAACATTGATTGTAACAAGTTCGCTCGCCCGCTCAGAAAGCTCGCCAACAGTCCGATCTGCCGGAGTTTTTTCCAAATCTGCCTGTGCGGAAGCTGTCACTTACTTTTGACAAAAAACTCTTGCTTCTCCGCAGAAAAGCTGTGGTAACATCCGCCACATAGAGGCACTTATGGCCCGCCTGCATGGGGTCGGGCATCGGTCATCTCCGAAAGCCCTGGCTGAAGGTTCAGTTCGCGCCGATCTAGGAGTCGGGGGTAACGTCTGTTCGGATCCTGCGTGGGATCTGATCCAGTCCCGGCTGCGTCAAGGCCTTCTGCCTCTCAAGTCTGCAATTTCTTGCCGCCTCCTCGCTCTGCTGTTTCTAACCATCTTCCTTGGCTCACCTGCTTTTGCGCAAACTGATGTAAATGACGTACACGTGCAGCCGCGTGACCTCGACAAACCCGCTGACAAGCCTGCTGATGTTGCCTCTGCAAAAGCGGATACCGTGGACGCCAACTCCAAGCTGAGCGCCCACGTGCGCCCGCTCAAGGTGGACGTCGATCTCGTTCTTGTGCCAGTCACAGTCACTGATCCCATGAACCGCCTCGTCACCGGTCTGGAGAAAGAAAATTTCGAGCTCTACGAAGGCAATCAGCCGCAACAGATCAGGAGTTTTTCCAGCGAAGACGCTCCTGTCTCGCTGGGAGTCATCTTCGATTCCAGTGGCAGCATGACCAGCAAGATGGACCGCGCCAAGGACGCGGTCATGGAATTCTTCAAGACGGCGAATCCGCAAGATGAATTTTTCATGATCACCTTCTCCGATGAGCCGGAGGCGGTCACCGACTTCACCAGTTCTGTCGACGAAATCCAGAACAAACTTGTCTTTGCCGTGCCCCGCCGGCGCACCGCGCTCCTCGACGCCATTTACATGGGCATCAGCAAAATGCGTCAGGCAAAATATCCCAAGAAAGCGCTGTTGATCATCTCCGATGGCGGTGACAATCACAGCCGCTACACCGAAAACGAGATCAAATCCGTTGTCAAAGAAGCTGACGTGATGATCTACGCTATCGGAATCTATGATCGCTTCTTCGCCACCACTGAAGAGAGGCTGGGCCCGGAGCTGCTCAGCGAAATCACCGAACTCACCGGCGGACGTGCCTTCACCATCGACAACCCCAACGATCTTGGCGACGTCGCCACCAAAATTGGAGTCGAGCTGCGTAATCAATATGTGCTGGGATACCGTCCCACGAAGCTAACGCGTGATGGAAAATGGCGTAAGATAAAAGTCAAACTGTTGCCGCCGAAAGGACTGCCTCCACTAAGGGTGTATGCCAGGACCGGTTATTACGCGCCTGCCGAATAGTGTCGCTAAGGTTTTCCTCTTCACGCTTCTCGTCGCGCTCGGCGTGTATGCCACGACAGCCAGCCCGCAGACTCAGTCTGGCAATGCCGGTCCATCCGCGAATGCGCCGAAGCCGCCAAGCGATAACAAGCAACAAGATCAGGGCGTTTTCGTCTTCAAGAAAGATGTAGATGAAGTTCTGCTTCACGCCTCCGTCATCGACGACAAGCAGCACATTGTCACCAATCTCGACAGCAGTGCCTTTACCGTTTACGAAGATGGCAAGCCGCAGAAAATCATTTCCTTCCATCACGAGGACATTCCCGTGGCGATGGGTATTGTCATCGACAACTCCGGTTCGATGCGGGAGAAGCGCGCCAAGGTAAATCAGGCTGCACTGAATCTGGTTCGCTCCAGCAATCCCAAGGATGAGGTCTTTATCGTTAATTTCAACGACGAGTACTATCTCGATCAGGATTTCACCAATGACCTGCTTAAGATGAAGGAAGCTCTGGAAAAAATTGATGCCCGCGGAGGCACCGCGCTCTATGACGCTATAGTGGCATCCGCCGATCATTTGAAGCGGGACGCTCGTTTGGAAAAGAAAGTATTATTCGTGGTCACCGACGGTGAAGACAACGCCAGCAACGAAACTCTGGAACAGGCTGTCAAACAGCTGCAGGAAGAGAATGGTCCCCAGGTTTACGCCATCGGAATTCTCGGCGACGAGGAACATCCCAAGCGGGCCAAGCGCGCGCTGGATATCATCGCGCAGCGCACCGGAGGAATCGCATTCTTCCCCAAGACTTTGGACGAAGTGGATGAGATCAGCAAAGCCGTGGCTCATGATATTCGCAGCCAATACGCTATCGGCTACAAGCCCACCACGCCCAAGAGCGTCGGAGGATTCCGCATCGTGAAGGTTGAGGCCAAGGCGAAAGGCCACGGCAAAATGATCGTTCGCACCAAAAGCGGATACTACGCCAGTGCGCAGATCGGCACCGCCGGGCAGTGAACTGGTTTGACTGGTTACGGACGGCCTGACGGAAATCTGGTCTTAGGAGAGCTGATGTCCTCGGCACCACTGCTCGCCACTGCTTCGAACTCACGATTACTCACGTTCCGTTGACGTTTCCTCGCGGCAGCCCGTAACCTGTAAAAGTGCGCACCGAAATGACGGCATCTCACCTGCGCGTCGCTGACGACATCACCAAACTCGTCGGCGAGACGCCCATGCTTCAGCTGAAGCGGCTGGTTCCCGCTGGATCGGGCGACGTTTTCGCCAAGCTCGAATACCTGAATCCGGGGGGGAGTGTGAAGGACCGCGCAGCGATCGGCATCATTCGCCGCGCCGAGCAGGAAGGGAAGCTTGCTCCGGGAAGCACGATTGTCGAAGCGACCGCGGGCAATACCGGCATCGGTCTTGCTCTCATCGGAGTCAATCGCGGTTACAAGGTCCGCTTATTTGTTCCGGAGAATTTCTCGCAGGAAAAAGTCATGATCATGCAAGCCCTCGGCGCGGAGGTGACTCGCACTCCTGATGCCGAGGGCATGAAAGGCGCGATCGATCGTGCCAAAGCGCTGGTTGCCGGCGATCCCACCGCATTCATGGCCGGGCAGTTCGAAAACATGGCCAACCCTGACTATCACTACGAAACTACCGCGCAGGAAATCTTCGAGCAGATGGAAGGCCGCATCGATGCCATCGTTCTTGGTTGCGGCACCTGCGGCACGTTTACCGGCATCGCCCGCTTTATCAAAGAAAAATTGCCGCGCACGTTGACGGTAGCTGTCGAAACTCAAGGGTCGATTCTCTGCGGAGGCCAGCCCGGTCACCACAAAGTCGAAGGCATAGGTGTGAGTTTCATTCCGAAAACCTTCGACCGAAACGTCTGCGATGAAATTATGACGGTGACCGACGACGAAGCCTTCGGCATGGTAAAAACCCTCGCCGCGCAGGAAGGCGTCCTCGCCGGATCGAGCGGTGGCGCAGCTGCATTCGGCGCATTGAAAATTGCCAAACTTCTCGGTGCAGGCAAACGCGTCGCCACCATCATTCCCGACTCCGCCGAGCGTTATCTCTCCAAAAAAATCTTCGAAGGCGGAATCTAGAAACCAGTGTAGAGGCGGACGCATTTGTCCAACATGCTTCGCACAGCGAGGAATTTTCAAAAGCTCGCTGAAGCCGTTCTTTCCTATTGACTCCCGGCGCAGCCCAAACAGCTTCGAATGTCGCCACACCCAAGTCGAACTCTTCGCCGCCTTAGACCTACTCGTAAACGCCATTGTGGATGTCGCCGTCGCTGGCGGCAGCGGTAAGCACGAGTCCAGCGTGCTGACCCGAGTTCCCGATTCCTGGATCGTCGCTACCAGGCGCACATTGACAAGTTGAAATGTGCCGTAGGGCAGATTGCCGCCAACTTTTTCCCCGCTCAGAGAAGCCTCGCCACTGTGCGGCCAGCCGAAGCTGCCGTTGTCGGTCAATGTCAGGCAGTACGTGCCGTTGGCGTAGCGCGAGTGACTTAGAAACTTTGCGCACGCCGGGACGCACCGATCTGGTTAAAAAGTTTAATGTTGCAGTTGCAACATACATATGTTGTAATGGCAACATGGAGGAGATATGAACGTGATCCTGGAAACGATCTGCAAAAGGAGAGCCGTGAAAGTCTTTGAACCAGTCCAAGTCTCCGAGGAAATACGCGAGCAAATCCTCAATGCAGCCCGCTATGCTCCTTCCAGCTTCAACGCGCAACCGTACCAGTTCTATTGGATAGAAACTCAAGAAGGAAGAACGGCGGTGGCCAAGCTCTGCATGGGGCAGATACCCGCGGAAACTGCGTCAGCGCTGGTCGTGGTCGTCGCAGACATTGGATCGTTGGCCGCGACCTCGCAAAGCCAACTGGAGTGGATGCGCAGCCGGAGTGAGTTCAGCCAAGCGAAGATTCGCGACTACGAGCGTACGGCAAAGATCGGCCGAATCCTGTTCATGCCCGGTCCATTCGGCATTTTTGGCGCGATGAAATGGGGGTTGTTCTGGCTGGTGAATTTATGGAAAGTGATGGGGATGCCGCCCACGTCACGTCAAGACTTGTTCAAATGGGCGACCAAGAGTACATCGCTGGCCTGCGAGAATCTGATGATCGCTGCCGAAGCCCTGGGCATCAATACCTGCCCTATGGAGGGTTTCGACGGCCGCAGGCTCTCGAAGTATCTCGGCTTGAGCGCCCGTTATCATGAGATTGTGATGGTGATTGCGATGGGAAAGAAATCGCAGACCTATGTTGAACCGCCCCAGTGGCGCAGGCCTCTCCATGCGACGGTGAGCATCCGATGAATATCATTCCCCGGAAAGAGGTTCCTCAAGAGATCCTGGAAGATTCCGTCCTGGCTCATATCGCCGCAGCCTATTTTTCGGTCGGGAAAAGGCTGGAGCGAAAAACCCGGTGCTCTGCGACTCGCGGCTTCATCCTGTCCACGCTGCGGGGCGGCGCTATGCTCAATCAGAATCAGATCGCCACGCTTCTCGGTCTTGACCGAACTGTTGTGCACCGGGCCATCAAATCCATGGCTCAGGAAGGGCTTGTGTCGGAACGAAAGGCAAAAGCAGGCCGGGCCATTCACGTCCAATTAACTCGCAAAGGAAACCAGTATAGGGAACGGCTGATCGAGGCCCGGGTCGCCGCCGATGAGAACGTCCGGCGCCAACTCACTTCGCAGGAGCGCGCGACCCTTGTTCGGCTCCTCAAGGTGATCGCCGAATTGGAGCTCTAGAAATCCACGTCGGCGTACCGAGCACGAAAAACCTACACCGGATCATTGCTTACACCCTTTTGCGCTCCGGCCGCCGAGTTTTCCTGGACTACGGGCTTTCCCCAACTCGCCTACACTATTCACTGTAGACGTTCTCTACGTCGTTTGCCCTACGATGCAAGCTGCGGTTCCCGTTTTTGGTGACACGCGGATGTAGACGGGCGTTACGCAAGAACTCTTTCCCGAGAGTTTTTCAGAACGCCAAGGGAGGCGTATGGCCTCTCGGTCGCTGCATTCGCAGTCACAATAACGGCGTATTTGGACTTCCTCCCGATCATCGGCCTTTGGAAATGACTGGAACGGCGGTCCGGGCCCTGCGATCCGATGGCAAGCTACTGCACAACTAGGTTGAGCGGAGCGCATGGAAGTGCTAACCGCGTCTCGCCCGGTTGTTGATTATTCCAAGACAGGGAGCTCTCTTGTGGTTCTTTTACGAACACCGCTGCGTTTTCTGCTGTTAGGAGTTCTGATTTGTGGAGTAGTACCCGGTCTGGCGCAAGACAATTCAAGCCCACAGACGAGCGCTCCGGGCCAAGCGATACCGGGAACGAGTGGACCGAGCTCATTTGCCAGCAGTGTACCAACGAAGGTTGTTCCGGGCGTGCTGCAGCTTTCCCTGCAGGAGGCGATCGAACGCGGCCTGAGACAAAATCTGGGACTACTGCTTTCGCGTGCCGACACTCATTCCGCCCGCGGACAGCGCTGGGAGCAGTTGAGCTCCCTATTGCCGCACGTAACCGCCGCGCCTTATGTGGCGGCATCGAAGATCAATCTCGATCAACTCGGCATTGGCAATGTCGCAAGTATCTTCCATCTCTCTCCAGCCGTTGGTCCGTTTTCTTACTTCGATGCCCGCGCCGCAGTCACACAAACCTTGTTCGACTGGCAGTCCATTAATGCCACCCGCGCGGCAAACCAGGGCGTAAAATCGGCTGACTACACGTTACAGGATGCTCACGATCTCGTCGTACTGGCGGTCGGCTACACCTACCTACAGGCCATTGCGGACGAGTCCCGCATCGAAACAGCACAGGCTCAGGTCAAAACCGCGCAGAGTCTCTATGATCAGGCCAGCGACCAGGTGACTGCGGGTACGGCGGCCGATATCGATGCCCTCCGGACAAAAGTCGAACTTCAGACCCGTCAGCAACAGTTGATTCAGGCAAGAAACGACTTTGCGATCCAGAAGCTGAGCGTTGCCCGAGTGATCGGACTCGCTCCGGCGCAGCAATTCGAACTGACGGACAAGTCGCCCTACCAGCCATTTGAGGCGATAAGCATCGAGGAGGCCCTAAAACGCGCCTACGAGTCGCGGTCGGATTACCAGTCGGCACAGGCTGATGTACGTGGAGCGGAACTGTCGCGAAAGGCGGCAGTGGCCGGATATCTGCCATCGCTTTCCTTTGGCGCAGACTACGGCACTGGAGGAAGCCATCCGTCCGATTCGACCCGGGTATACGACGTGCGCGGGACCCTGTCGATCCCCATTTTCACTGGAAATAGCGTTCACGCCAGTGTCGAGCAAGCCGACGCCAGGCTTGAGCAGAGCCGGGAGCGGTTGGAAAGTCTGCGCGCTCAGGTCGAGTCGGATGTGCGCACGGCGCTGCTGAACCTGCAGTCAGCCGCCGAGAGTGTTTCTGTGGCACGCAGCAATATCGACTTGGCAGAACAGACGCTGGTTCAATCGAGTGATCGGTTCAGCGCCGGCGTGACCGACAGCGTGGAAGTGGTGCAGTCTCAAGAATTGGTTGCGAGCGCGCATGAACAATACATCGCGAGCCTTTACAACTTTAACCTGGCAAAAATTTCCCTGGTCCGCGCTATGGGTATTGCCGAGCAGGGCGTCAGAGACTACTTCCGGGGGAAATGAACATGGCCGACGAGACCACAACCGATACTTCGCCCGAAACGAGCGGAACAGCAACGGCAAATCGTGTGTCTTCGACAGACAAAGGGCAGCCGCCCCCGCGACGAGCTCCAAAACGCGGCCGGAGGGTCGTCATTCTGGTCGTGATTCTGGTATTGCTTGTGGCTGGCTTCTTCCTCTGGCGCTATTTAAGCAGTTATGAATCCACCGATGATGCACAAGTGGACGTTCACCTCTATCCAGTCAGCTCGCGCATTTCCGGCTACGTCGTTGCCGTTAACGTAGGGGACAACCAGTACGTCGAAAAAGGCACCGTGCTGGTCGAGATCGATCCGACCGATTATGAAGTTGCGTTAAAGCAGGCGCAGGCGAATCTCGCCAACGCGGAAGCGACCGCTCAGTCACTGAACATCACAGTGCCGATCACATCCGTCAACTCTTCGAGCCAGCTGAGTTTCACTGCCTCTGGTATAGAAGATGCAACCGCTGGAGTTACTGCCGCCCAGAAACAACTGGCCGCCGCGCATGAGCAGTTGGCGGCCACCGAGGCGATCGATGTAAAGGCACAAGACGACCTCCACCGTTACAAGTTGCTCGTCGACAGGCGGGAGGTGTCGCAGCAAATCTACGATCAAGCATTGGCCACGGCCAAATCCAGCACAGCCAACGTTGCGGCAGCCCGCGCCAGCGAGTCCGCGGCCGAGCAATTCGTCCGACAGGCGCAAAGCCGGCTCACACAAGCCGATGCCAACCATCAATATGCAGAGACCGGTCCGCAGCAAGTTTCTTCGACTCGCGCCCGCGTGCGAGCTGCCATTGCCGATGTCGAGCAAAAGCGTGCCCTGCTGCACCAGGCGGAGTTGAACCTGCAATACACCAAGATCATTGCTCCGGTGACTGGAGAAGTGAATAAAACCGTCGTTGTCGGCCTGAATGTGCAGCCGGGGCAGCAGTTGCTGACCGTTGTGCCGCTTGCTGCAGTCTGGATCACAGCCAACTTCAAGGAAACCCAAATGACGCATATGCGGCCGGGACAGCCGGCGGAAATCAGCGTTGACTTGAATGGCCGGTCCTATAAGGGGCACGTGGATAGTATCGGCGGAGCCACGGGCCCGGTCTTCAGTGTGCTCCCGCCCGAAAACGCCACCGGTAATTACGTGAAGATTGTCCAGCGCATCCCCGTCAAGATCCTGCTCGATCCTGGCGAAAACCGCGACCTGCAGCTACGGCCCGGCATGAGCGTCGAACCAAAGGTGTATCTGCGATGAGCGATGCTGCCCAAGCTCTCCCGCTGGAACAGGCGCATTGGGTGCCAAAGTACAATCCCTGGCTGATTGGGGTTGCGGTGGCGATGGCGGCCTTCATGGAGATCCTCGACACCAGCATTGCCAACGTTGCTTTGCCTTACATCGGTGGGGGGCTCGGAGTCAGCAATGACGACAGCACCTGGGTGCTTACGTCCTACCTGGTTTCCAATGCGATTGTTCTTCCGATCAGCGGTTGGCTCGCCGTCAGGTTTGGCCGGAAGCGATTCTTCATGGCATGCCTGGCAATCTTCACCGTGAGTTCCATGCTTTGCGGAGTGGCTACGAGCTTCGGACTGCTGCTGTTGTTTCGGGCGATGCAGGGCGCTGGCGGTGGAGGACTCCAGCCTATGGCGCAGGCTATCCTGGCCGACACTTTCCCGCCCGAAAAACGCGGCTTGGCTTTCGCACTCTACGGCATCACGGCGGTCGTTGCCCCGACCGTCGGTCCAACTCTGGGCGGCTGGATCACGTTTAATTATTCCTGGCGCTGGATTTTCCTTATCAACTTACCGGTCGGACTTCTCACATTTGGTCTGGTATATCGCCTGATTGAAGACCCACCATACCTCGGCCGCCTCAAAAGTGCAGGCGTAAAACTCGACTATATTGGAATCGCATTCCTGGCACTGGGTGTCGGCGCCCTGCAGATCGTTCTGGACAGAGGTCAGGAAGACGATTGGTTTGGGTCACACCGTATCGTGGTTCTGGCGCTCGTGTCGAGCGTATGCCTGGTCTCGCTGGTGTTATGGGAATGGTTCAATAAGAACCCGATCATCGAGGTTCGGCTTTTCAAGAACTTTAATTACCTGAGTTCGAACCTGATGATGTTTACTTTCGGAGTCCTGCTGTTCAGCAGCCTGGTAATGATGCCCCTGTTTCTCCAGACGCTGTTGGGATATACGGCCGAACTGGCGGGGCTGGTCCTCTCTGGCGGCAGCGTAGTGGTGTTGATCGCCATGCCCGTCGTCGGGCAACTTACAACCAAATTCCAGGTCCGCTACATCATCGCTCTTGGCTGGCTGTGCCTGGCGATCGGTATGTACTACTCGACCCAGCGGATTGACCTGACGATCAGTTTCGGCTCTGCCTCGTGGTTGCGAGTCATTCAGGTGGTCGGCATCGGTTTCCTGTTCGTGCCCATCACGATGGCGGCGTATATAGGCATGCCGGCTGAGAAGAGCAATTCCGTTGCCGGCATGATCAATTTCATGCGAAATATTGGTAGCAGTGTGGGGACATCCATGGTCACAACGCTCATCGACCGCCGGTCGGAATACCATCAGTCGGTTTTGGTCGGCCACACTGCGCCAGGCATCCAGAACTTTAAGAATTTGGTCGACGGCGCGAGTCAGCTCTACATTCGCTCTGGAATGAGTCCGCCTGACGCGCAGCATCGCGCCTACGCCAGCATCTACCAAATGGTACAGACGCAGGCTGCCACTCTGGCATACATCGATACCTTCTGGGTTTTGTCCGTGATTTCCGCGATCATGTTCGTGCTGTCATTTGTCCTCAAAAAGAATGAGCCGGGAGGGGGCGGCGAAATGGCGGTTGGTTGACGGACGGTGGAATATTCTCAACAGTAGGGTACTTGACTTGAAGGGGAACAAACGTCGTGATCAACATCATCACCATTGAACGCGAATACGGGTGTGGCGGCAGCGAGATCGCCCACTTGCTGGCAAAGCAACTTGGCTGGAAACTCTGGGACCAGGTGCTGACGGAGGAAATCGCCAGGCTCGCCCACTGTCCTAAGGCCGTCGTCGAGGCTCGCGAGGAGAGACCCGATCCTCTCTACTACCGTCTATTCAAATCGTTTTTGCGCGGCAGTTTTGAAGGCAGCCTCAATGCCCACAAACTCAACCTCGTCGACAGCGAGACTATTGTGAGAATCACCAAGCGTGTCGTGCAGCATGCGGCGGAGAAGGGAAACTCCGTTATTGTCGGTCGTGGGTCGCAACAGTTTCTCAAGAATCGTCCGGATACCTTACGAGTTTTTCTCTACGCCCTGCGGGAGGAGAAGGTGCGACGCCTGTTAGCGCGCGGCAAGAATCAGCAAGAAGCCGAACAGCTTGTCGATAGCGTCGATCAAGGGCGGGCCGATTTTATTCGGAGATATTTCCACGACGTGGAGTGGCCCGATCGCGCCATCTACCACACCATGATGAATACGGGTATTGGAGATGAAGCCGTCGTTCAGATGATATTGAGCACGCTGAAGACTTACGACGCTCGGGTCACAGCCTCAGCGGATGTCCAGGGATCGCTTCTAGGATACGGTCACTAACCAGCATTTCTCTCTGCAACATCCCGCCTCATGGGTTGATCTCCAGGTTGAGTCATCGCGCCCATAGGGGGGCGTGTCCGGCTATCAGTCCTACCTCCACTGGCCGAAGCATGGATCGGCCCCTCAGAGGCTGCCTCTTTGCCCTTGGCTGCAAAATAAGAATGGAACCCGCACCGCCTGGCTCGCGTACCTATATACGGCACCCGTGGTGTCAATATCTTCTGTAAGCCACACATTTTAGGGTAGAAGTGCGCATCTAAGCTGAATTAGCGGGACATTTGTAAGCCATGCGAACGCTCTCCGACATTCTCGCGCAGATTTTCCGCAATCTCTGGGCGCACAAACTCCGGTCTTTTCTGACCATGTTTGGCATCGCATGGGGCGTGGGCTCTTTGCTGCTCCTGGTAGGCGTCGGAGAAGGATTTCGTTCTGGCAACAAGCGCGAACTGGCCGAGTGGGGCAAGGACATCATGTTTTTATTCCCGGGGCGCGCTCCGGCGGTGGCTGGCCAAATGAACTCCGCCCGCTCCTACCTCCTCACCTATCAGGATTACCAGGATATCCGCCAATCTGCCCTCGTCCGCAACGCCTGTCCGGTCATTTCTCGCGGCGATCTGCACGAGGTCAGTGAGTTTGCCAATTCCAGCGGCGAGATCATGGGCACGGAACCCCAACTGAACGAAATTAGCTATCTTCCGATTCAAGACGGCCGCTGGCTCGACCCCTTGGATGGCGAACAGAGGCGCAATGTCATTGTGCTCGGCAATGAACTGCAGAAAGCTCTTTTTCCCGGCCGTCCGGCCGTCGGTTCCTTCATTCTGCTCAACGGCATTCAATTCGAAGTGGTCGGAACCATGCCTCATTTGGGCCGCGGCGACAATCAGTGGCTCAACATGCGCGGCTACGTTCCTTTCCAGGTGATGACCGCCAACTTCCCCCTCAAGGGCGAGAATCATGAGAATTCGATTTCCTTTATCGAATATCAACCTCTCGTCACTGCCGAGCACGCCCAGGCGCAGGAAGAAGTCCATCGCATCGTCGGCCGAAATCACGAATTCGATCCCAGCGATCTCAATGCCTTCGACGAATGGGATTCGATAAAAGAATCGAAAATGGTCGGAACCATTTTCGACGTCATGAACATGTTTCTAGGCGCGGTCGGCATGGTCACGCTCGCGCTGGGCGCGATCGGCGTGATCAACATCATGCTTGTGGCGGTCACCGAACGCACCCAGGAGATTGGTTTGCGCAAGGCGCTCGGCGCGACCAATCGGAACATTCTTTTTCATTTTTTCGTGGAGGGCCTGATCCTTACCTTGGGCAGCGGAGTGATTGGAATGTTGTTCGCCGGAGGATTAATGGCCTTGATGGGCGGAATTCAGGGACCACAGGGGTTTGATCCACCAAGACTCGTGCCCATGTCCGCGATGCTTGCCATCGGCAGTTTGACCTTGGCCGGAGTCGTCGCAGGTCTTTATCCTGCTCGCAAAGCAGCCATCTTGCAACCCGTAGAAGCGCTTCGCCAGGAGCTATGAAAATGTTCCGGGATCTTTGCCGCGAAGCCTATGCCGCGATGCGCCACAATCGCCGGCGCACCGCACTCACCATGCTAGGCATGGCCTGGGGCATCGCCACCGTCGTCATCCTGCTTGCCTATGGGGACGGTTTCGGACAAGCCTTCGAAAACATTTTCGCGAACTTCGGGACAAAGCTCGTCATTGTCGTTCCGGGTAAAACCTCAACCCAGGCTGGCGGCAAGAAATCCGGAGTGGACATTCGTTTTACCCAGGATGACGTCGACGCGCTGTCCACCAATCTTCCACAAATCACGCACATCACTCCCAGCGTCGATAAACAGGCAAATGTTCAGTACGACACCCGCGATTTCACCTTCGATGTCACGGGAAACGATCCCAATGTTTACGAGATTCGCGCCCTCAAATTGGATCAGGGCCGCTTCTACAACATGGAGGATCAGGTGCAACGCGCGCGCGTCGCCGTGATCGGTTCGGAAGCCAAGGAAAAGCTGTTTTCCGGCCGCAACGCTCTAGGCGAACATATCCGTCTCGACGGGTTGAGCTTCGAAGTCATCGGCGTGCTCACTGCGAAGATGCAGGAAGGGAATGACGACATCAACCGCGTCGTCTACATTCCCTTTACCACCATGAGCGACTTGAAAAGCACACACTATCTCGACACCATCTGGTTCAACTACGAAACTCCCGACTTCTATGTGATCGAGCCTGCGGTTCGCAGCATTTTGGCAGCGCAGCACAAATTCAACGAAACCGATCGTGAAGCAGTGCTCGTGTTCAACCTGATGACCCAGCTTCACCAATTTGAGATTATCTCGCTCGGGCTGAAAATTCTGATGGGCTTCATCGGAACCCTGACACTCGGCATCGGAGGCGTGGGCTTGATGAACATCATGCTGGTTTCAGTCACGCAGCGCACTCGCGAAATCGGCGTGCAAAAAGCTTTGGGCGCCGAACGCCGCTACATCCTCTTGCAGTTTCTTGCCGAGGCTCTGACCATCACGTTCCTTGGTGGCGTGCTCGGCATTATCTTGGCCTACGTAGTCTCGCTTTCCGTCGGACGACTTACGCTTTACAGCGCATTCGCCAAGAATGGAGAAGCCGGCGACATTCGTCTGATCATCGCTCCGACAACGCTGATCGCTTCCACGCTCATTCTCGGCGCAGTGGGATTGATAAGTGGCATGATCCCCGCCTTCCGCGCCGCCCGCCTCGACCCTATCGAATCCTTGCGCCACGAATAAAATTTTTGAATGTCAGATTGCAACTACGGAACTTTGCGTTGAACTCGCACTGCGAATCATCGCGCTTAGGTATCGCTCAGTCGTGATCGAGCCAAACCGCCACCGACTCTCGTCAATTTCCACACGGTTCTTCGCTCCTTTGTGACCGTTGCCCTTGCGCTGCACGGCCCGTTCGCGCAATCATTGCAAAGGAAAAATTGGGTGCTGAGCCGCCACGCGGCGAAAGAATGAGGGCTACGACGATAGCCGTCGGTAGAAAGCAGAGATTAAATTAGCTCGGCGACGCGAAAGAGCGGATTGACTTAAAGCGTTGATTCCAAGAGATCGGGGGAGGGGGGATACCCCGATTCAATCGCAAATTCCCATTTCGAAACAACTCCATGAAAAAAAAGCTAGGTTTCGCCACCCGCGCCATCCACGCCGGACAGGAACCCGATCCTCTCACCGGCGCGGTTACTGTCCCCATTTATCCGACTTCGACTTACGTGCAGCAGGGCATCGGCGAGCACAAAGGATATGAGTATTCCCGCGTCTCCAATCCCACGCGTACGAGGCTTGAGCAGAATCTGGCCGCACTCGAAGGCGGAGTCGCCGCACGCGTCTACTCGAGCGGCATGGCCGCGATTCATGCCATCGTTAGCATGTTCAAGTCCGGCGATCATATTGTCTGTGGCAACGATTTGTACGGAGGGACGCCGCGCCTCTTCAACCAGGTCATGTCCGATCTCGGCCTGGAATTCAGCTACATTGATACGACCGAGGCAGAAAATGTGGATCACGCCATTCGCAAGAACACGCGCATGGTGTACGTCGAGACGCCGACGAATCCGCTGATGCGCATCAGCGATCTGGCGGCGATCAGCGCGATCTGCCGCAAGCGCAAAGTCGCTCTCGTGGTGGACAACACATTCATGTCGCCGTATTTCCAGCAGCCGCTCGCGTTGGGCGCCGATTTGGTTGTCCATTCGACCACCAAGTTTCTTAACGGACACAGCGACGGGCTGGGTGGAGTTGTCGTTTGCGCGCACGAAGAGCATGCGGAAAAACTCGCGTTTCTGCAGAAGGCAGTGGGAGCGATTCTTTCCCCGTTCGAGTGCTGGCTGGTTCTGCGCGGCGTGAAGACCCTGGCGGCGCGCATGGAAGTACATGATCGCAGCGGCCGCATCGTCGCGGACTTCCTCTCGAAGCACAGAAAAGTGAAGGCAGTCTTCTATCCCGGCTTGCCGGACCATCCCCAGCATGCGCTGGCGAGAAAACAGATGAGCGGCTTCGGATCGATGATCACGTTCGAAACCGGATCGCTGAAGAATGCAAACAAGATGCTGAAGAAGGTCCGCGTGTGTTCGCTCGGCGAATCGCTCGGCGGCGTCGAGACCTTGATCTCGCATCCCGCGACCATGACTCACGCCGCGATCGGCGAGAAGGGGCGCAAAGCCATCGGTATTACAGACGGCATGGTGCGCATTTCAGTTGGGATCGAGGACGTCGGCGACATTCTCGAAGATCTCGATCAGGCGCTGAACGCGATCTGAGGGCTTCGTGCAAGAATTTCAGTATGGCTTGTCATCCTGCAGCGGACGCATTTTGCGCGCTGAAGGATCTGGGCGAGCCGGCCGAAGCGGCGCGTTGTTTGCGCCGCAGTGATCGCGCGTCTGGTGCGCTTCCTTACTCGTGACCAATTCAACACAATCGCAGCGTGAGTGGAATTCCGCCGCCTATCACCGTCTCTCTGGCCCGCAGGTGAGCTGGGGCAAGAAAGTCCTTGCACGACTGCAGCTGCGTGGCGACGAATTGATTCTTGATGCCGGATGCGGCACTGGACGCCTCACTGCTGAGTTGCTCGAAGCGCTGCCCGAAGGGCATGTTGTCGGCATCGATCTCTCGCAAAACATGTTGCGGTCAGCGCGCGAACATCTGGCGGAGTTTCGGCCGCGCGTGAGTCTCGCTGCGTGCGATCTGCTGCATATTCCTTTTGAGCGTTCCTTCGACGGAATCGTGAGCACGGCCGCATTTCACTGGGTGCTCGATCATGACCGGCTCTTTCTGAATCTGCGCGGTGCATTGAAAAGGGGAGGATGGCTGGAAGCACAGTGCGGCGGCGGACCAAACGTCAAGCGATTACGCGATCGCGCAGATGCGCTGGCCGGCACGGTGAAGTTTGCGAAGTTCTTCGCCGGATTCCATGAGCCGTGGCTGTTTCAGGATGCGGAATCCGCGTCGGAAGGCTTGCGGAGGGCAGGTTTCATCGACGTAGAAACTTCGGTTGTAGCCGCGCCGACCGTTATCGACAACGCCGGAGAGTACGGCGAATTCGTGCGCAACATCGTTCTGCGGCGGCATCTGGAAAGAATTCCGCATGAGGATGAACGGTCGGAATTCATGCAGTCATTGACGGAGCAGGCTGCGCTTGACGACCCGCCATTCCTGCTCGATTACTGGCGTCTGAATTTGCGCGGAAGGATTCCAAGGTAATCGTTCCGAGGTCGGGCTTCAGCCCGGATAGGTTCCGGTTATATAGCCCTCCAGTTCGTGGATGGCTTGCGCCTGGCCGCTGATGATCCACTTCACCAAGTCACCTATGGAGATGACTCCAACGACTCTTTCGCCGTCAATAACCGGGAGATGACGGAAATGCTGCTCCGTCATGATAGCCATGCACTCATCCACTGTGTGCTGAGGACTTACGAATACAACAGGGCTGGTCATGATTTGATGGACCGGAGTTTCCTTCGAGGAATGGCCCATGAGAACGACTTTGCGGGCGTAGTCGCGCTCCGATAGGATGCCGACAAGCCGATGTTCGTCGATGACAAGGACCGAGCCGATGCCGTATTGAGCCATTTTCTCCAAGGCCTCATAAACCGATTCGTCAGGCCGGACCGAAATGACCTGATCGCCTTCCTTTGCCTTGAGCAGCATCGAGACGGGATCGGAAATCTTCATAGCGCTCTCCTGAAGGTTGAGTAGAAGCAGTCCTGTCTTGCCAGATTATTTTCCTGTGCGCTCATTCCACACCGGCTTTCCTTTGCTATCGCGGAAGGTGAGCGTGTCAGTTCCCTTGATAATCTCGCGTGCGAGAATCACCTCTGCGTCTTCCTGCTTAACCTTTGAGCCAGTCACGGCAATCTCGTCGCCCTTGGCGAAGGTGATGCCCATTTCATCCTCAAACGGCTGGGGAGAGACATAGATCTGTAATGTGCCGGCCCCATCTTTCACAAGCAGCTCGGTGTAGTCTTTGCGGTTTCCGAGCGAGAAGATCTTTATTTCCTCCACTGTACCCTTGGTCTTGGTTTCGGTTTGGAGGTCGTACTTTGGCGGCTGCGCACCACTCTCCGGAGATTTCTGGCTGAGCAACGGAGTCATGCCGAGTACGGTAATTAGCGCGATGCCGGCGAGAATGGCGCTGCGGACAACTGACAGGAGCGCCGGAGTTCGATTGAGTGACAAGGGTCCTCCTTCCTATGCTGACGAATACGTTGGCTTGTGCCAGTTTTTTCGCCGGCTTGACCGGATTTCCTTGCTGTTCGTTCCTATGAGACGCAATTCTCTACGTCTCTACAACCCAGTCTCTACAAACCATAAGGCCGTGGAATGTAAGAACGCGACAACAAACCTCAAGAGCGGAGAACCCCTCAGTTCCACAGTGACGGCAGCATGGTACACCCTTTCGCGACAGAAAATTCAAGAGATTTATAGGGGTTTGGGCAAATTTGTTCCAAGAACGGCATCAACGGGGCAGTGGAGGGTTGCATCCAAACAGAAGCGAGGCGCTCGTACTTTCTGGAAGTAATTGTCAAATCGGAAACCGATGGCAAGAGAAGAGTTCCAGCAAGTGTATAGTCCTATCGTATTACGATATAAAGCAAGTAATGCAACGAAGAGTGTAACCTCCGAATCTATTTCCAGAGGGGCACGGGCTTGGCTGGGTAGGCACCAACTGTGCTCCAAGAAACGAAATTGAAATACGAGAAGAAAGTTGCCCGGAAGGGCGGTTATCTCTTTGCGCCCGTGGCGCGGTAGGTTGCCTTTGGTTGAGGCGGGAGGACGTCATGCAGGGAGCATCGAAAACTCGGCGATCGGGGGCGGAGTGGTCGACGGCCGTTGTCTTGGTGGTGGCTGGCGTAGTTGTTGGCTTGGGCGTAGCTGGATGGGTAGGGCATCCTGTATTGGGCGCGCAACGAACGGAACCGGTGCCCGTAGCCTACTCCGGACGTCCACTGCCGCCGCCAAATGATGTGGGCATGGGGTATGCAGCGGTTCTCAAGCCTGACTTGGCTGCAGTCGTAAATATCTCTTCCTCAAAGATCGTGAAGACTCCGAATCAAGGCTCTCCGTTTGGACCACTTTTTAACGATCCCTTTTTCCAGCAGTTTTTTGGCGGGCAAATGCCGCAGATGCCTCGACAGGAACGAGAGCACAGCCTCGGCTCCGGCGTGATTTTCAAGCCCAACGGCTACATTCTCACCAATAACCACGTGGTCGAAGGTGCGACGGAAATCAAAGTAGCGTTGCCCGACAAGCGTGAATTCAAAGGCAAGGTGGTGGGAACAGATCCCAAGACGGACATTGCCGTAGTCAAGATCGATGCGACGGATCTTCCTACGATTCCCCTGGGCGATTCTTCCACTCTACAAGTGGGCGACCTCGCGTTTGCGATTGGAGATCCCTTCGGTATTGGTGAGACCGCGACGATGGGCATCGTCAGTGCCACCGGGAGAAACGGGCTTGATATCGAGGATTATGAAGATTTCATTCAGACGGATGCAGCCATCAATCCCGGCAATTCAGGTGGCGCTCTGGTGAATGCGCGCGGACAACTGATCGGGATCAATACTGCCATTCTCGCCGGCAATGGCGGCGGAAATCAGGGAATCGGATTTGCCATTCCGATTGATTTGGCGCGACGAATCATGGATCAGATCCTGACGACGGGCAAGGTAGTGCGCGGATATCTCGGCGTCACCATTCAGCCGGTGACCCCGGACCTGGCGAAAGCTTTCCAGGTGCCATCGGAAAAGGGCGCTCTGATCGGCGGCGTCAGCCCGGGCGGCCCGGCGGACAAAGCTGGATTGCAGCAGGGCGACGTGATCGAGCAAGTGAACGGCAATCCCGTGGAAACGACGAATGATTTACGGCTGCAGATTGCCTCGATAGCTCCAGGTACAGAGGTACACCTTCAAATCTCGCGCGGCGGCCAGGAACGTGAAGTCACAGTCAAACTCGGGGAGCTTCCCGAGAATGCGGGAGCCACCGCGGGTCCGGGAATTGGCGAGGGAAGCCCGATGAGTGGTGTGCAGGTGGACAACCTGACACCTAGCATTGCGCGGCAGCTTGGGATACAACCCGGAACGAAGGGAGTGGTGGTCACCGATGTGCCGCAGACGTCAGCGGCGGCGGATGCCGGCCTGCAGCGTGGAGATGTGATTGAGCAGATCAATCGCCAAGACGTGACTAACGTGAATGACTATCAGCGGTTCGTCCGCGAAGCGGGCAAGCAGGCGATTGTGCTGCTGGTGAACCACGGCGGACAGACTGCGTTCATCGTTGTGCAACCGGAGTGATGGTCAGTATTTACCTTGTACTGGCGGAATCTGTTCTCGGACTGCACCTGTTATTTATTCTATGGATAGTGTTTGGAGCTTGGCTGACGCGGCATCAACCGCGCCTGCGCTGGGTTCATGTTGGATGTCTGGTTTGGGGCATTCTGGTGGAGGTTACTCCCTGGCCTTGCCCGCTAACGTTGCTCGAGAACTGGCTTGAGGGCAAGGCCGGAACGGCTCCGTACTCAGGGGGATTTTTGCTGCATTATCTCGATAAACTGGTGTATCCAGACATTTCACCCACGTTCCTGGTGGTGGCAGGTGTCGTGATCTGCGCGGGAAACCTCGCGATCGATACCCGGGGAATTGTGATGCACCTGCGCAATCGTAAGCAGCCACTACCTTGACCGGCAAACGGATACGAGGACACAATCAGAGGACAATGCCTTCCAGAGAATTTTCGTACCCAGCTGCGACTGAATTCCGAAAGACATTTCGCGCCACTTCAAGAAAGCTGCTACGTGGGCCCTTGGCGGGCATGGTGGCAGCCTTTTTTCTTCTGCTTGGTTACGCTTACGCCGACGGATCGCAATTTGACCTGCCGGGTCCGCACATTGAAGTGAAGGTAGCGCGTGCGGGCAAGACGTTGCCGATCTCCGAAGTGCCGAACTTAAAGGCAGGAGACCGGCTGTGGCTACATCCGGAAATTCCCGAAACCCAGAGCGTGCGTTACCTGCTGATCGCCGTTTTCTTGCGTGGTTCAACCAACCCGCCTCCCGATCAGTGGTTCACTCGCGCGGAAACCTGGAACCGCCAGGTCAAACAAGAGGGAATTTACGTTACAGTTCCGGAAAATGCGGAGCAGGCGCTGATTTTTCTGGCGCCTGAAACCGGAGGCGACTTCAGCACGTTGCGGTCTGCCGTGCGCGGAAAGCCTGGGGCCTTCGTGCGCGCTTCGCAGGATTTGAACCAGGCTGCGCTGGATCGCTCCCGTTTAGACAAATATCTGGCTAGCATTCGAACGCTGGCTGATGCGGACGAACAAACCCTGAAAGAGAAATCGCTTCTGCTGGCGCGGAGCTTGAAAATCAAGGTCGACAATCAATGCTTCGATAAGCCAACCCAAGAACAAGCACCTTGTCTGATGCAGGGAAGCGAGTCGATGGTGCTGGATGATGGGCATAGCCAGTCGATGGTCGTGGCGCTGACGTCTGGTCCAGCGGCTGATCTGGTGGGCCAACTTGGTGCGACCACTTACGCGGGCGGCGGCGCCTACAGCCCTTATGTAGGAGCGGTGTTTGATATCGCTCATTTGATGGAAAATCTCCACACGGCGCAGTATCAGTACATTCCGGCGCTGGCGATTGCCAAGCACGATGAATTGGATTTAAAGCTCAACAATCCCCCGTCGTTTCACAAGCCGATGTCGGTGATCGTGGCGGCATTGCCCGCTGTCGAAGCGGCACAATTGCCTCCGATGCGCGCGCTCGAACCAAAGCGGATTTCGTGCTTGCAGGAGAACGCATTGGTACTCCCCGTCGATGGCGCGCCGCTGGTGTTCTCAACCGGCTATGCGCATGACATGGTTCTTCACGTTGAAAACAAGGCAGGGCTGTCGATGGATCTGCCGGCGACCGCGGATGCGCTGCGCGGCGGATTTGTGATTGACACGAAGGGGTTGGCTCCCGGAACCGGTGACGTGACTGGAACGTTGCGCGGATACTGGGGATTCGAGGCATTCACGGGTCCATCGTTTTCATTGCAGTTTGCGCATTCCGTGGAATGGAGCCTTGCCGCTGCTGACTCGACTTCTCTGATTGTGGGGCGCGAAGATTCGTTTCATCTGCAATCGGAGCAAGCTCCATGCGTGGAACGCGTGACCATCACCGATCAACATGGCAAATTGCTGAAGGCGACCTGGAAGGTACAAAAGTCGGACGAAGTGGAAGTGAGCGTGCCACTGGAAGGACAATCATCGGGGCCGCTTTTGGTGTTGGTGGCGCAATCGGGGCTCAGCAAACCGGACGAGGTGAAGTTGAAGACGTATTCCGAAGCGGCTCATTTGGAACATTTCACTCTCGATGCCGGGGATGTGCAGGGCGTGCTGACGGGCACGCGGCTCGACGAAGTGTCCGGGGTTGAACTGGGGAAGGTTCACTTCAGTCCGGCCGGGCTGTCGCGCAAGGACGGGAAAGATGAGTTGCGACTTTCAACAGCGAGTGCTTCCGAGGCCGGAACAATTGAGGCTGAACAGAAATTGGTGGCGCACGTGGCGCTGAAGGATGGACGCGTGCTCGACCTGGAGACGACGATAAATCCTCCGCGGCCGCGAGTTGCGCTGCTGAGCAAGACTGCGCGCAGCGGACCTTCGGCGATCCACTTCGGAAGTCAAGACGATATGTCGCAGGATGGGCAGATTTCGTTCTTTTTGAAGACGGAAGTGCCGGTGAGTTTTTCCCGCGACGAGAAGATTGAGATCGCTACAGAAGATGGCTCCGCCAGCGCGATGTTCGGCTTTGCCGATAGCAGTTTATTTCTGGAGGATCCGCAGACCGTGCTCGTGAATCTGCAGCCGATGAAAAGTTTCGGGGCATCGGTATTTGGACCGTTGCGATTCCGAGTGGTTGACGCCAATGGCGAAAAGAGCGATTGGCAGCCACTGGTAAAGCTGGTGCGGATTCCGACGCTGAAGGAAATTCGCTGCTCAGATAGTCCGGACAAGCCATGCACGTTGATTGGAGAAAATCTCTTTCTGCTGGATTCCGTGGCGTCAGACGCGCAGTTTGCGCACAACCTGCCGGTGTCAGCGAGCTTTGTCGACTCGGGTTTGACCGTTCCGCGGCCGAACGGAACCTTGCTGTACATCAAGCTGCGCGACGATCCTTCTGTGGTGAATAAAGTGGCTTTGCCCGTCGTGCCGGAGTGATTATTGCTTTTCGACCTTGACGACATTGTCGTCCGGAGAGCGATCGATCAGCTTGATCAATGGATCGATTCCCGCCTGTGCGGGCTGCTTGTCGACCGTGACGGTGAAATCCTGATGTTCCTGGGTGATTTCTTGCTTCTGCAAATATAGGAAATTTCCGTCGGCATCAAGCACGCCGATATCAATCATGTCGTGCAGCGGGATCGTGTGCTCCTGGCCTTTGCCGTCGGCGCGGTATTTCTTTGCTTCCACCGCCAGGTGAACCTCGTATTTTCCATTCGGAAGCTGTTTGTAAGTGGCTTTCAGCGCGCGATTATCAAATAGCGTGATCGTCTCGAACCAATCTTCGTAGAGATACTGGAATTCGGGCGGCGTGACTGCCTTCAAATCGCTTTCCAAATCGAGCGAGGTGGGATAGAGCGGGCCTTTGAAGGCATAGTCTCTTATCAGCTTCGCCAACGCTTGGTTGACGCGATCTTCGCCGATGTAGTCGGCCAGTGCGTACATGACCAGTCCACCTTTGTTGTAGTGAATGTATCCCTGATTGGGCTCGACTCGCAGCAGAGGTTTTTCTTCGTCGCGTTCTTGCGCGCGGCCGCGGAGGTATCCATCGAGCTGGTAGCGCAGGAATTTCTTCATCGAATCTGGTCCGTAGGTATGGCGCATGACTTGTAACGCGGTGTACTGTGCCAGCGTCTCAACAACGGAAGTTGCGCCTTCGGTGTTGGCGGTGATGACTTGATGTCCCCACCATTGATGCGCAGTTTCATGCGCAGTGACGAAAAGAGGCAGATTAATGGCGTCTTTCTTTCTGGGATCGACATAGGTGATAAAGCCTATGCCTTCGGAATAGGGAATGGTATTGGGGAAGGATTCCGCGAAATTTCCGTAGCGAGGGAACTCGATGATGCGCTCCTGGCGGAATTGGAATGGGCTGTAATATTTGGTGCAGTAGTCGAGGCTGGCCTTCATTCCCTCCATCATGCGATCGAGATCGAATTCGTGACCGGGCTGGTAGTAAATTTCGAGATTCACGTCGCGCCAGTGATCGCGGCGGACGGCGTAGCGCGCGGAATTCACCGAGAAACCGCCGTCGAGGATGGGCGCATCGGCTTTGTATTGGAAATAGCGGCGGCCATCCTGCACCCATTCTTTTTGCAGATAGCCGGGCATGATAGCGATCTGATCGGGAGTCGTGCTCACGACGCCCTCGAAGTTGACCCAATCGGCGCTGAGAGATCCGTAATTGTTCTGGCGCGCGGAAACGTCCTCAGGCGAGGCCAGACCCGGATATTTTCCCAAGCCATGGCGATGGCGGGCGCTGTCGTCGACCAGTTGTGCGTCCTGCTGATATCCGATAAAGGGCAGATAGCTTCCACTAACGAAGCTGCCGTTGTGGACGATATCGCCGTTGGGATACGAATTGACAAAGCCGGGATTAGGATAGGCAAGATCGAAATCGAGCGCGATGCGAGCGTGCGGTGCAAGCGGCTGCGACAAACGATAGATGAAGAATCCGAGCTTCGGATCTTCGAGAATAGGTGATTGTCCGCCGTCGAATTGAAGTTTCTTGATTTCAATCTGCGGGCGGGGAATCACATCCACGTCTTCCGGCCAGAGAGTGATGGCAATGCGATCGATGGGAGCATCGGTTTTATTCTCCAGCCATTCGCGGCCACGAAATGTGGCGAGGCGTTGATCTGGGTAAAGATCGATGTAGGTTTCGATATCGGTGAGACGCGGTTGGGGCAGCGTTTCGTACTGCTTGTATTTGATTTCGTACTGCGCGCGATCTTCCTGAATTTTGTAAGTGGTCAGATAACGGTTGAGAATGTGCGTGTTGTAGAAGATGTATCCGCCGACCGTCACGAATAGAACGGCACAAGTGGCAAGCGCAACGGCGGAAGGAAATGAAAGGCGTGCAGCCCCGAGTTTGAAGCGGTTGCGCCAGCCGGTTTCCATGCCGCGAACCCAGAGCAGGGTCGTGGCGATGGCCATCATGACCGCGCCGATGCCCCAATAGAGATGAAACCAGAAGAGTGGCGCGGCGTAGGGTCCGTAGCCGTTCATGTCGGAGTAGAGGGCCATCGGTGCCTCGCCGATGCGGTAGAGGTAGTCGTCGAAATTCATCTGCGGCAGGACGATGCCGATCACGAAATAGAGGACCATTACGAAATGGCCGAGGTATTTGTGATTGACGATGGTGTGCACGACCATCGCAATCGCGCAGAGAATCCAGAACTCGATCAGGCGATGGGCAAAAAGCGACTGGAGGTAAAGACCGAACTCGAAGTGATGATATCCGTGAAGGATCTGCACGAGAACGCCGCAGACCATCACCATGACGACCAGGATCACCTGCACCAACATGAGCGCGCCAACTTTGCTCCCGAAGAGTACCCAGCGGTGCACCGGAAGCGCATCCACGATCTGATCAAGGTGAGCGTCGCGCTCGCGCCATACGAGTTCGCCCGAATAGAACGTGATGATGGCGAGTATGAATAGTGTGAAGCCAGAACCGCCAAGCTCGAGCATGCGCCACGTTACGGGATAAACCGGGGCGTTGAACGGGGTTCCTAAGTCGTAGGCGAAAAAGATAGCCATGAGCGCGCCCGCCAGAACCAGCACGCCGAAGAAGACATTCTTCACTGTCTCGGAAAATTGCAAGCGAGTCAGCGAGAGGAATTCGCGGAAAGAGTCGTCGAAAGAGAATGACGGATGGACTACGGGCAGCGCTTGAGCGACTACGCTGTGCGGTTCGAACGAAAGCTCAGAGTGCTGCTTGCGCGCTTTCTTTTCCGAGGCGTAGGTGAACGAGAAACGAACGTAGGTTGCGCCGAGAATTACAGCGCCAATCGCGAGCCAAAGAATTCGGTTCCACAGGAGAACTCCAGCAAGCGGAATAATCTGTGTGTTGCGCTGGAATGGAGTCCAATACTGGGTGAGGCGTGAGACCGCATTTCCCCCAAAGGGATCGAGCATTGCCGCGAGCGTGGTGGAACTCAGGTCCGCCGAGAGTTGATCGGCGATAAAATAACCGATCAGCAGGATGACACTTCCCGCATAAACGGGGAGCATTTTTTTGCCGAGCGCGGCCAGCGCAAAAAAAATGGCCGAGATGAAGATCAGGTTAGGGATCACCATGGTGAGATACGGTTGCAGGTAGGAGTAGGCGCTCTGCGGGCCGACGCGCGCCGGGTCGAGCCAGGGCATGCGCGTGCCCATGAAGGCTCCGAGACCGACGCTCGTGAAAATGACGATTTCGATTCCCAGCGCCCCGAGAAAGCGTCCGCTCAAATAATCAAATTTCGTAATTGGCGCAGTGTAGAAGAAAGCGGTTGAGTTGCTGTCGAGATCCTGATACGTGGCCTGCCCGGCGATCGCTGCCACCGTAACCACCCCGAAGAAACTCACGAACATGATGATCAGGTTCAGAGCGAACGGCGAAGTCACCAGGACTTTGCCGCCGGTGCCGAAGTCGACCGACGCTTCGGAGAATGCGCCTCCGGACGCCAGAATGAACAGAAATCCGAGCGCAAGGAAGATCAGGAAATAGACGTAGGTCGAGATGCGGCGAAGGCGGCGGGAAAACTCGAACCACGCGATGGAAGAAATCATGGTTTAGCTCACCAATGCGCGCTGCGGCTGATGAATGAACGCTTTGATGGTCGCGAAGTAGAAGTCTTCGAGGTCGGGCGTGACTGGCTCGAAGCCAGCTTCTGGGAGAGTATCGCTGAGCACATGAACCACGGTTTGGCCAGCGAACAAGCGCATCGAGATCAACTGGAATCGTTCGCGGTAACTGGCGACTTCTGCGTGGGGGATTGATTTTCGCCAGACACGGGCTTGAATTTGGGAAACAAGCTCCGACGGGTTTCCGGTCACACGAACCTGGCCCTCGTGGATGATCGCCATCGCTCGGCAGAGATCGGTTACGTCAGAAACGATGTGAGTGGAAAGGATCACGATGATGTTTTGGCCGATCGCGCCCAGCAGATTGTGAAAGCGGACGCGCTCTTCGGGATCGAGACCGGCGGTGGGCTCGTCGACGATGATGAGTTTGGGATTCCCGAGCAGCGCTTGCGCAATGCCAAAACGTTGCTTCATGCCACCAGAAAAGCTGCCGAGCGCCTGCTTGCGGTGATCATAAAGATTCGTTTGTTGCAGGAGAGCCTGCACCACCTCGCGGCGCTCTTTCGCAATGCTGATGCCTTTTAGCACAGCAAAATGCGAGAGCAGATCTTCGGCAGACACTTTGGGATAAAGCCCGAATTCCTGCGGCAGATATCCAAGCACGCGACGTACGGCATCTTTCTGCCGCAGCACGTCGATGTCGCCGAGGCGAGCCCTGCCGCTGTCGGCTTCCTGCAAAGTGGCCAGCGTGCGCATCAGCGTGGATTTGCCCGCGCCATTCGGGCCGAGCAATCCAAACATGCCCAGCGGGATATTCAGTGAGACATCTTTCAGGGCTTGCGTGCCGTTAGGATAGCGTTTGGAGAGATTTTCGATTCGCAGTTCCATCGTGATTGGCTCTTGAAATGAGTTACGGGATTGTATGCTAACAAGTTCCGGAAATGTTGTTATGTGCGGCGACGGGTCTCGGCTTCCGCGATCCATCCCCGACGTAATTGAGCGGGGTCGACACTGGACAAATATGGCTTGATGTCAAGGATGGGCGTGCCATCGAGCATGTCCAGGCCGCGAACGTGCAAGTCTCGGCCTTTTCGTTCTAGCAGTTGGACGACCGTCAGCCCGATTGGGTTAGGGCGGCGAGGGGAACGCGTCGAGAATACGCCATGAGGACGATCGTCGATTGGTGGTGTGCCGAGCAGTTCGAATCCCTCGGAGCGGTCGAATACCCAAAGTACGAAAAGATGCGAAAAGCCTTGGATGTCGGTGAGACCTGGTTCGAACTCCGTCAGGATCTCAAGAGTGCCCTCGGCCTCATGCTTCGCGCCAAAACCTTTGGGGATCTCTTTCGTGTTGTGATACGGGCTGCGAACATAGCCGATCGCTCGCGGTGAAAACATTTGTCGAAGTTCCTTTCAATTGCCACCCGCTCATCTGAGAGGTCTAGGTTCCTGACTTCAGTAAAGATTGAAAATTTTGTTCGAAAACGGAAGCACTGGTGGCGCCGATGAACTTTTTCTGGATGCGGCCTTCGCGATCGATGAGAAATGCGATGGGCAGACCGAGCACTCCGCCGTAGAGCCGGCCGATATCCGCGTTGCCCATCACCACCGGATAGTTCATCTTAAAATGCTGAGAAAAGTCGCGAACAGGGTCGGGGCTATCGTCCATGGAGACTCCGATAATCTGCAAACCCTGAGCGCGATATTTGTTCTGAAGTTCGATCAGGTGGGGGATTTCGTCGCGGCAGGGATCACACCAGGTTGCCCAAAAATCGAGCAGCACCACTTTGCCACGGTAAGACGCAAGCTGAAGGGACTGGCCATTCAACTGAGAGAGTGAAAAATCAGGTGCGGAGGGATGCGATTCTCGCCGAGTGTTTCCGTCCTTCCGATGAATTGAAAGGACGATCACCAGGACGATTGCGACCAGCAGCACGCCGAGGATGATTCGTCGGGACAACCCAGACTCTTAGTGACCGCTTGCGACCGGATAGCCCTTGTTGACCCAGTCTGTGCCGAAGTTGTTGGCGATGTAGAGGACCTTGACGTTAGTGAAGCCTAAGGCATGCAAGGTGTCGAACGCCGGCTTTACGTTCGGACAGTGGCTCCAGGGGCAACAACCGCAATAAAGTACGATGAACTTTTTCTTCGGCACGAACTCGACTCGTTCCTTCAACTGCGTGAGTCCAGCTTCGGTGCTGCCGGCACCGGCATAATCCGAGCCGGGTATGTGCGCTTGCTGGTAGAGGACATGCGATCCGACCTGCAAGATAATTGGCTTCTCTCCCTTGCCGGACTGAAGAGTCCTGGACAGATCCTCAACGTTGATTAATTGCGATGAAGGAATAGAGGAGGCTTGTCCGTGCAGTGTTGAGGCAGCGAACAAGCCTCCCAGCAAGAGGACAAGAATTCGGGCAACGCTAGGTCCGGAGTACATTTGTTTTTTCATTCAGAACCATCTTAATCTTGCGAGTTAGTTTTGGGCGAGGGCTCTTTGCGCTTTTCAGCAGAATCGACGAATTGAAGTGGTCGGTTGTTATTTGTTTTCTGTCTCCGGCTTTTCCGATCTTGTCGGGGAATTGCCGGGTTCGGACTGTTTTTCCGTCGCTCGAGTTGAGTCTTCTTCTGCCGATTTGGAACCTTCTTCGTCGTTCTTGACAATGTATTGCACGATTAGCGAAATGCGGCGATTGGAAGGATCAAGAGGAGCATCGGGCTTGCGCAGACGCTGATCTGCAAATCCCCGGATTTGCATGACCTGATCGGATCGAATGCCGTTGGCTTGCATCACGCGACGGGCAGCGTTCGCGCGATCGGCAGAGAGTTCCCAATTCGTGTAAGTGGCGGAAGGCGAATAGGGCTGGGCGTCGGTGTGGCCCTCAATGGAAAGTTTATTGGGCATTTTGCTGAGTTCCTGAGCGAGAGCAATCAGCAGATCGCGGCCATCCGAGTTCAGCGTAGCGCTGCCGCTATTGAAAAAAGTACCGGTGGCGGATTCAGAGAGCTCGATGCGCAGGCCTTCTGAGGTGATCGTCATCTCGATGTGGTTCTTTAACTTCTCGAAGTCGGTTACCTGCCGGATTGCCATCTGCAGTTGGTCTTTCAGTTGGGGCATGTTGTCGGAGGTAAGGACAAAATTTTCTCCCGCGCCTGCCATATTGGATCCGATTTTCTTTGAGGTTCCTGTGGGATCCTTGAAATATCCGCCGACTGCCTCTTGAATTTTCTTGTTCGTGTTAAGCAGCCAGAGGACGATAAACAAGGCCATCATCGCCGTCACAAAATCGGCATAAGCGACCTTCCATGCGCCGCCGTGATGCCCGCCGTGGCCTTTCTTTTTGATAATGACGATGGGACGGGTCTTCTCCATAAGCGCTCGGTCTTACGCGGAAGCCGCGGCGGCTTCCGCGGCGGGCGCGCCTCCACCGCGGCAGGCCTGCTCAAGTTCCTGGAAGGATGGGCGGACGTGGCCGGGAATCGCGCGGCGCGCGGCTTCGACGGCCATAATCGGCGCACTGCCTTTCAGGAAAGAAATCATCAGCACGCGCATGACATAGAGGAAGGCATGCTCCTCTTCGGCCGCTTTCGCCATGTTGGAAGCGATGGGGCCAACCAGCCCGTAACAAAGCAGGATGCCGAGGAATGTGCCCACCAGGGCGGCTGCCACTTTGTGTCCGATTTCTTCGGGAGGTCCGCCGAGAGCGCCCATGGTGATGACGACGCCGAGCACGGCTGCCACAATGCCGAGGCCAGGCAGTGAATCGGCCATGGTAGTGAGTGCCGCTGTCGGCACAGTGGCGTCATGATGATGGACTTCCATATCTAGATCGAGCATTTGATCGAGGTCGAAAGGATCGGCGCCCGTAATAGCCATACGAAGCGAGTCGCAGACGAAATCGCGAGCATGATGATTCTTGAGAAAGTTCGCGTTCTTGGAAAAAATGGGACTCTTGTCGGGCTCTTCCACGTCCCCTTCGAGGGCCATCAGACCATCTTTGCGGGCTTTATTGAAAAGTTCATAGAGCATTTTCAAGGCTTCCAGATACGTCTGCTTGGTGAACTTCGATCCGCTAAACACGCCGCCGATTCCAGCGACGATTTTCTTGATAATGTGCAGGGGATTCGCCACCAGAACCGTTCCGACCGCCGCGCCGCCAATAATCACAAGCTCCGCCGGTTGAATCAGTACGCGGATGTTGCCATGCTCCATCAGATAGCCAGCGACAATGCAACCGAAAACGACAACAATGCCAATAATGGCGAACATTCTTAACTCCCCGCGGTTGAGCTGCCGGCGGCGCCGGCTCGAGCTGCTGAAACCGAACTTTCAGCAAGTGAAGCGTGTGCCCGTTTGAGAATTGATTCAATCGTGTCATTGCGCTGCGCTGACGCTTGGCCGATGGTGAAAGCAAGGGAACGGCGTTCTCCCCACCATCCGATGGAGTCATCGGCCAACAGGCGACGCAGCCGCTGCGTAATCGATTGCAGCGCGTTTTCCGGGTAGCCGTTAAGGATGACGAGGAACTCTTCGTCGCTCCAGCGTCCGATTACGTCAGTCCTGCAAAGTGAATTCTCCAGGGTTCGCGCGAAGACGCGGAGCAACGAGGACGCGGCTTCCGAACCATAACTGGCGCGAAAACGATCAAACTGCTCGATGCGAAAGCACAGTACGCCAAAGCCGACATGAGTTTCATCAAATACGGTGAGCGCTTCCCGCAACCGGGAGCGCGTCGTCTCATGGTTGGCCACGCCCGTGATTCCATCGACGCCAGAAGGCCGGCAGTTGCTCTCACGAGGCCCGCCGGTGGTCAAGGCATCACTTTGTTCGTCAAAAACAGCGGCCGCGCCGACAATAGATCCGTGAGCGTTGTGGACAGGGACGGCACGACTGCGAACCAGCAATTGATGTCCAGCTTTGTGATGAATAAAGCAGAGTGATTCGACCGGACGCGCCGTTTTGATGGCGCGAGCTAAAGGGCAGTCCTCGCCGCAGTATTCGCAGCCTGGCTGGTCACAATGCAGGAGCGACTGAGAAATGCACGATCGTCCAATGACTTCGTGCCGCAGACGTCCGGTTACGCGTTCCGCACCGTCACTCCAGAAGACGATTTTCTTCTGTGCGTCGAGAACGCAAATGCCGACGGGCAAGCTCTCGAGAATGCTGCGACAGAGTTCGAAATTGTCGAATGCAGACATAAGTGCGAAAAATCAGTGCGTGTTCCTACTGGCATATCGGCAGGAATCCACAGAAAGTACAGAGAAATACGAGCGGAGAAGTTAGACCCTGCGAGAGCCTAGACGTCTTGTGTTATGAGGCGCTTACAAGGAAAGGCTGGGCACAAAAACCGGTGGCACGGAAGTGCTATAGGCAAGAACCGGCATCCCATATAAGTTCATCCGTGAGCAGTTCTGGGGGAGGGCTGCCCGGGCGTCCTGGATCCGATAGGGTCTCAGGACGCCCGTTATTTTTTGCTCTGAATTCTCAGCGCTTTCTCACCAACGCGGTGCGAATTCATCTACTGTAACGTCCCATCCATTCCGCTTGTGCCAGAATATGGCCTTTCATCGCAGCTTCAAGTTCACCCTTGCTGGCTGTGGACTTGAGATTGAGCGAGGTGTTCAGAGCAAATAATTTGAAATAGTAGCGATGCGGCTTTCCTGGTGGAGGGCAAGGACCGTTGTATCCGGTTTTCTTGAAATCGTTGCGGCCTTGTTCCGGGCCATCGGGTAACCTCGCTTCTTTGCTGACGTTTTCCGGGAGGCCGTGCGAAGTGGGTGGAATATTCCACATCGTCCAGTGATTCCAGTTTCCCACGGGTGCGTCGGGGTCGTCGACGAGGAGCGCGAAAGACTTCGTCTCCGGTGGAGAATTCGTCCATGTAAGCTGAGGAGAGACATCGGTGCCGTCGCAGGTGAATTTCTTGTCGATGCTGCCGCCATTCGAGAAACTCGGGCTGGTGATCTTCAGCGATTCCTGTGCGGGTGAAGGCATGATGAATGATCCAAAGAAGAAGATTAGCGTGATTATCGCGCAAAACACCGCTCGATGCATCTGTGCGTCGATCTTTGCTTCTTGAGTTCGATCGATTGCCGGTGAGTTCACGGTGGTCTTCCGCAGAGAACTTAATTTGTTGAGATGGTGAAATTCACCGTAATTCTAGCCTGAGTTTCAACCGGCTCCGTGCCTTCGTAGTGAGGCTTGAAGTGCCACTGCTTCACTGCTTCCTGCGCAGCGTCTGCAAGGATGGGCGGCCCGCTGACTACATGCAGATTCTGAATCAACCCATCGCGTCCAATCAGGGCTTCGAGGATTACAGATCCCTGAACCTTCATTTGGCGTGCGAGTAAGGGGTAGCCGGGATTCACCGGCCGACTCACGACGTCGACTGTATTGGCCGACATCTTTACGTGCTCGGAGGCGTTGCTGCTCGAGCTAACGGGAGGGTCCGGCGGGTCGGAAACGGGCGCGTCAATTGGGGGCTGGGGCTGACTTCCGGGTTGCAGTTCGACGTGCACCGCATTTGTCCCGGGCTTAATGGTTTTATGGACATCCCCAGCGACCACTTCCACCTGCAGTGAAGGGAGCGCCGTGCGCTGAGTGACAGTCGCAAAGGGTAGATCGTCGCCTGCGGTACTGTCCGGCGGGTCGTTGCGAATCGGAATACTGGATAGATTGTTGTGCCGTTTCCTTGAAGGGACGACTTTATAGTCAGAGGTTGGGGTTTGCTTCGTGGAAGAACTGGTCTGTTGCGGTTGCTCGATCTGTCCCGCGGGCGTGCTCAATTCCTGATCATCGGCTTCATCAGTATCGGGGAACCAGAAATCCCGATCGCGGTACAGGACCAGTACCAAGGCAAGCAGCAGAAGGCTCAAGGCGGCCAGCATCAAACGCCGTTGCGATGGGCCCGGCGCGCTTGGACCGCGCTGCCCGCCGGAATGCTGTGGCAAGGTTTTACCTGGAGGCCGCGAATCCTGTGTAAAAGGCGCCTTGGACTGAAGCATCCGCAAACCGAGCCGCTCCCTAGGGTCTAGCCCAGTATGCCTTGAAGGGCAAGCAAATGCCAGTAAAAGCTACGTTCTTACGTGAATCGGAAGGCCCGCCGGTCTTTCCGGGCGACCGTGTTATCTTGGCCGTAATTGGGCCGTAACTTTGTGGAGTGACCCGAATCCTATGAACGGGATCCTTTGTGGAGAGGTCTGAATTCATGGAATCGAATGGGCGCAAACCTGAGCCGAATCAGGGCTCGAATGCCAAACCGGAGTCGACGGTTCCGGCCGGGCAGGCGGCGTCAGACGCGGAACAGACGACCATGCCGCGAAACGCGGCTACGGCTGCCGAATCCAGGCCGCCAGTCAGCAATGAAGTGGCTGAAAAGCGGGTCGAACCGCTTACCGTTGAGCCGGGAATTTCGCGGCGAAAACTCGCCCAGGTTTCACGACGTGAGTTGCTGAAGGTTGCACCTGTACTTGCCTTAGGCGCCTTCGTGATTCCGGGTGCCCAGGAGTGGCTGCTGAAAAAAGGGCTGGGCTTCAGCGATTGGGCTTCGGCGCGTATGTTTCGCAGCGGTCATTTGGCGCAGACGTTTTCCGATTCCGAACTCACCCCGTTCAATAACTTTCCGATCAACGATTATGACGTCGACGATCCCGGCGTGATCTTTGAGAACTGGACCTTGACGGTGACGGGGCTTGCCCAGAAGCCCGGGGACTACACTCTGGCGCGCATTCAACAGTTGCCACTCCAGCGACAAAACACGCGGCATATTTGTGTCGAGGGATGGGACGTAATCGGGCGATTCGGTGGTACACGGCTTTCTAATTTTCTAAAGATGATCGGCGCGGACACGACCGCAAACTACGTGACAGTCGCGTGCGCGGACGACTATTACGAGAGTCTCGATATGGCCACGGCGCTGCATCCGCAGACGCTGCTTTGCTGGGAGATGTACGATCAGCCGCTCACGCGCGAACACGGCGCGCCGCTGCGTCTGCAGATTCCGACAAAGATCGGGTATAAGCAGGCAAAATACCTGACCGACCTGAAAGTCACAAATGTCCTCGATGGCAAAGTGGGCTATTGGGAAGATCAGGGATATTCGTATTTTTATGGGCTGTAAGAAAAACTGGAGTCACGCATGAGTAGTGCCGTAGTGGAAGCGTTGCCGGAGGAGCATCGCGAGCCGGTGGTCAAGGCGCGGTATGAGCATCCGCTGGTGGTGCGGATTTGTCATTGGCTTAATGCAATTTCGCTGTTTGTGATGGCAGGAAGCGGATTGCAGATTTTCCGCGCGTTTCCAAGCTTCGGGGCCAAGATTCCACAAAAAGATCTGCTGAACTGGCCGCGGTCGTTCGCGATTGGCGGATGGCTCGGCGGAGCACTGCAATGGCACCTGACTTTCATGTGGATTTATATGGGAACCGGCCTGGTTTACGTCGGGTATGAGATTTTCAGCGGGAATTACCGGCAAGTTTTATTCACAACACGCGACGTCCGTGGCGTGTGGCCGATGATTCGACACTATTTCTTCTTTGGACCGAAACCGCAGCAACATGAAGTCTACAACCCTCTTCAAAAGCAGGCATATACCACGGCGATCGTGCTGGGATTGTTATCGGTGTTGACCGGCTTCGCCGTCTGGAAGCCGGTGCAATTCTCGTGGCTGGCCTGGCTGATGGGCGGCTTCCACTGGGCGCGACTGTGGCACTTCGTGGTGATGTGGGCCATATTGGCTTTCGTATGCGGACATCTGGTCATGGTCATTTTGCATGGCTGGAACAATTTCATTTCGATGCTGACCGGCTGGAAAAAAGATCCCGAGTACTGACCTGAGTAGTGCGAGATGGCCGAAGCGAACGTTGTCTTGGACAATCCGGGGCAGGCGGGAAGTGCGCGCGAGCAGGATCTCATCCGGCGTGTTCAGAATGGTGAAAACGAATTTTTCTACGAACTGGTGCAGCCCTATGAGCGCCGGGTTTACGCGGCCGCAGTGGCCATCCTGCGCAATGAAGCGGATGCGGAGGACGTCGCCCAGGAGGCGATGCTGAAAGCTCTGGCGAATATACGGCAATTTCGCGCTGAGTCGCGGTTCAGCACCTGGTTGATTCAGATCACGGTCAACGAAGCGCTCATGCGGCGCAGAAGGGAGCGCACCGTGGTGATGGAGGGCATGGACGAACGGCGGGATGAGGACAGCGACTACACCCCGCGCGATTTCGCCGATTGGCGCGAGATTCCTTCCGAAGCGCTCGAGCGCAAGGAGGTCCGGCAAAAACTGGCGCAGGCTTTGGCTTCGCTGGACCGCAAGTATCGCGAGGTTTTCGTTCTGCGCGACATGGAAAAACTGAATATCCAGGAGACGGCCGAGGCGCTGGGAATTTCTGTCGCGTCGGTGAAGACACGGCTGCTGCGGGCACGGCTGATGTTGCGCGATCTGCTCGCCGGAAGCTGGGAGCAGGGCTGGTTCAGCCGCCTGCCTTTCGAGAAGGGGTCGAAGCCATGGTAAGTCACGAAAATCGCGAACCGGGGAATCGCGAGATGATCAGCTGCGAAAAAGTCTGGCACGAGATTTCGAATTATCTCGAGGGCGACGTGGATCCCGTATTGCGCGCCGCTATGGACCAGCATTTTCATAGTTGCCCGCGGTGTGCGTCGGTTCTGGCAGGCACAAAGAATGTGATTCGGCTCTATGGCGACGAGCGCATGATGGAGGCGCCTGCGGGATTCGGGCGACGGCTGGAAAAAAGATTGGCGCAGAACGTGCGAGCGAGTCGCAGCCGCTGGCTTTCGCTTGAGGCTTGGCTGATTCCGGTGGCGGCACTTGCGCTAATCGTTGGAGGTCTGCATTGGGCAAATTCCTGGCAGTCCCAGCGCGCGCTCAAATCCCAAATGGAGCAGGCGGCGAAGAATATTCCTCCCAACATGGTGGTGCTGGTTGCTGCAGACAGCAAAATTTTTCACGTCGCCGGCTGCCCGTTCATCCACGGCAAGCAGGTGCGCTCTCTGACGGCGAAAGAGGCCCTGAGAGAAGGGTATGCTCCGTGCACTCGCTGCCTGAGGAAATATCTGGAGATGGCCCGCATTGGTCCCGCGGGCGTCGTGCCGGATAACGCCAAAGCGAACGCCCGTTCCGACACTGACGATGATGCCGACCTGGACGACGAAGACATTCACGCGGCCAGCCGCTGAAGATCCTGGGAAAATAATTTGGCGCGAGCTTTAGGCCCGCGCCTGAAACCTGCATACGACAACATCTAGTTCTTCATCTGATCCTTGTTCTGGTCGTTCTTCATGTCGTCTTTTTTCATCGTATCTTTCTTGGCACGCTTGGAAGTCTTCGCCTTGGCAGTCTTCTTGCCGTTTTTCATCTGATCGTTCTTCATCTGATCATTTTTCATGGTGTCTTGTTTGGAGTCGTTCTGCATGGTGTCCTGCTTCATCGCATCCTGGCCAAATGCGACCATAGAAGCGCCGAGCATGCACGCCAGCGCGATGGTGTTGAAAAGCTTCTTCATCGTTTTCTCTCCGGATGAGCTTGGATTTGGGTAAACTGGCAGAATTCGGCTGCCCGCACAAATGGGATGTGGCACGCGTCAGAAAGTTACGCGGATTCTGGCAGGAGATTCTCGTCGACTAGCAGGTCAAGGTCAGCAAACTAGTTGATCGCGCGAGATCTTCAGTCCGTTTAAATTGCCCAGCGCCGTTACAGCCACGGATTCGGTCTTGAAGAATTCGTTGGCCAAGCTGATCAAGTCCTCGGCGGTCACGGCTTCGATCTTTTCGATCAATTCGTCGAGATCGTAGTAACGGTCGAAATACATCTCCTGGCGCGCGAGATTCGACATGCGGGCAGTGCTCGACTCAAGCGAAAGCATCAGGCTGCCTTTAAGCTGATCTTTGGCACGGCGCAATTCATCTTCAGCAACGCTTTCGGTCTTCAGCTTGCGAAACTCGCTGACAACGGACTGCACGACCTTCCCGGCAGAGGCCAGTGATGTGCCGGCATAAACCGCGAGACAACCGGTGTCGCGGTAGGGGTTCAAATCACTGTAGATCGAGTAGGCAAGACCCTGCCGCTCGCGAATGTTCTGGAATAGTCGCGAACTCATACCTCCGCCGAGCAGCGTGTTCAGAATGTATCCTGCGTGGCGCTTTTCGTGGGCGATAGGATGCGAGGGCACTCCCAGACAAAGTTGAACCTGCTCGAGCGCTTTCTTGTTGCGCAGGATGATGCGCGAGGAAACCTTCGGGGCGGTGGAATGGAATCCGTTAGTTTGCGGCTTCATGTGCTCGAATTTTTGCGTCACCAGCTCCACAAAACGCCCATGATCAAGATGGCCGGCGGCAGAAACGATGATGTTGCCGGGGGCGAAGCGGTGCGTGTAAGCGTCGATAATCGGCTGTCGCTCGAAGCGCTTTACGGTCTCTTTGGTGCCGAGGATCGGCTTACCCAACGGATGATCTTTCCAGAAATTCTGGGTGAAGATTTCGTGAACGAGGTAGTCGGGATTGTCCTCGTCCATCTTGATTTCTTCCATGATGACGCCGCGTTCGCGAGCAATATCAGTGGCGTCGAAGACGGGATTCAGAACCAGATCACTTAATATGTCGAGCGCAGTCGGGATGTGCTCGTCGAGCACCTTGACGTTGAAGCAGATGCACTCCTTTGCCGTGAATGCATCCATGTTGCCGCCAATGGAGTCAACTTGCCGGGCGATCTCCTCCGCAGAGCGATGCTTCGTTCCCTTGAAGACCATGTGCTCGATGAAATGAGAGATTCCGTTCCACTCGGGATCTTCATCGCGGGAGCCGGTCTGCAGCCAGATCCCGATCGAGGCCGAGCGAATGTGAGACATCTGCTCGGTAATGACGTTTAGACCGTTCGGCAGCACTTGCCGACGAATGTTGCGTACTTCCTGAGCCATGAATGCGTACCTGTTATGAGAAACTACTTCTTAGAACTCCTGAACCTGTGCCGCGGAGGGACCTTTATTATTCTTACACACGAAACCGGCGCGTGCGACAATAGTTTAGTTATTTGTAATCAGTTACTTAGATGCATGTTGCGGACTTTTCGTTTACCGTGAAGCGCGATGAAGGCGACCTCACAAACCCTGATGGGAATGGACCGGACGGAGATTGGCTCGCTGATTGCAGCCGAAGGCGAGGCCTCATTCCGAACCCAACAGCTACTTGAAGGAATTTATCGTCATCGCGTTGAATCGATAGCGGAAATCTCCACTCTTCCTCAGCTGTTTCGGGTCCGGCTGGAAGAAAACGGCCTGTCGATTGGCACTCCCAAGATTGAGAGGAAATTTGTTTCAAGCGACGGCACCATACGGTATTTAATCGAATTCTCCGATGGCCAGAGCGTTGAAACTGTATGGATGCCGACAGGAGACGGAGGAGAAACGGGAGACGGCAGTGAAGCCGGGGATTCCGAGCAGCGAGGTACGCCGGAGCGGGCTACCATCTGCGTTTCCAGCCAGGTCGGCTGCGCTGTGGACTGCCAATTCTGCCTGACCGCATCGCTCGGTGTGAAACGGAACCTGACGGCCGGGGAGATCGTGGGGCAGGTGTCCGCAGTTCTCAAGCATCGCAAGGTATTCCCGCCAGAAGATCGCATCAACCTGGTGTTCATGGGAATGGGAGAACCCTTCCTGAATTACGACAACTTCATGAAAGCCGTGCGGTTGCTGGTGGAGGAAGTGGGCTTAGCTGAATCCCGGATGACGGTTTCCACGGCGGGCATCGTGCCGCGGATTTATGACTTCGGGATGGAAAAGATTCGCCCGAAACTGGCGATTTCGCTGAATGCGTCCAATGATGAACTGCGGACGCGCTTGATGCCGCTCAATCGCAAGTGGAATCTGGAAAAATTAATGGCGGCAGCCCGCGACTTTCCTCTGCGCAACCGGGAGCGGATCACCTTCGAATACGTGCTCCTGAATGGAGTGAATGACGCGCGGGACAATGCCGTCGAAGTTGTTGACTTAATTCGCCCGATGCGAGCCAAGGTCAATTTGATTGCTCTGAATCCGGGCCCCGGCATTGATTTCGCTACTCCCGCGGAGGAGCGCGTGCTTGCATTCCAGCAGATTCTCATTAAGGCTGGCATTCCCGCGTTTTTGCGGCGTCCGCGTGGACGCGACATCTATGCTGCTTGCGGACAGCTCAAGCGAACGGTCGAGATTGCCACAGCGCCGGCAGGCTAGACTCCCTTGGTTTGGCAGCAGTATTTTCCAATGCCGGTAATTCCACCCGAAGCAGTAATGCGCCATCATTGCGGTGTTGGCGGGAGACGTGTCCGCGATGTTCTTGAAGAATGCCTTGGCAAGCGCTCAGCGCAAGATCCCCCTCCTTCGAGTCGCGCTGCGCACCTTCGTGCGAAACCGCAACTTCCGTCGACACTTCAAGAACGATGGTATCACCGCGCTGGCCCGTAACGACTAATATGCGGCCGCCGCTGTCACTCAGATCGTGCAAGCAGCTGGCGACGAGTTGCATGCATACCTGCAGCAGTTGATTCGAATCTCCCCAAATCCGGGGCAGATTGGGCTCTATCTGGCTGCCTAGCTCGATGTCGAGAGCTTGCGATTGCACTTCCAGCAGCTTCACTGCCGTTCGTACGAGAGCATTCAGATCGATTGCAGCCTTTGACGCGGGGGACTGACGGGCAAAACTGATAAGACTGGCAACCAGCGATTTCGCGCGCCGAACATGCTGGCCGATCTTTGCCGCGAGACTCTGTTGCTCTGAAGTGAGAGATGTGCTCAAAAGCAGGTCGGAGTAGCCAAGCATGGCGGTGATTGGGTTATTGAGTTCGTGAGCGGCGCCGCCCACCAGTTGTCCAACGGAGGCGACTTTCTCCGATTGCACGATCTGTGCCTGCAAGCGTTTTAGATTTTCAAAGGATTCCTGCGAACGATTCAGCAAGCGAATCAGTTCGCGATCGAGTAGGCGCTGGCGGACGAAGATCATGATTCCCATTACCAGCGCGGACAAAAGAGTCAGTTCTACCCGGAACAGGCGGATGCGCGGAGGAATCGCGTCGTTGGCCAGCGCCCATACCGCGAAAAGCGGCAAGGAAAAAACTGCGATCATGCTGGCGCGAGCCACCCAAACCCCATAAGAAGTGGAGACTCGGCTGCTGTCTTCTTCTGGCTCTTGCACTTTGCTGCGCAAGCCAATAAACGTCAGCCATGCCATGGCCGCAGCCAAGGGAATGTCATACGCGCTGCCGCTGTAATAGAGCTTGTGGGCGATGGCCCAATTGGCGATGTACGAGCTGGCGGAATAGCAAACTCCGACGCCGAAGAAGTTGGCATAAAACACCCTCCACTCCCCGCTGCTCCTGTGGCAGCAAGCCAGCAGGGCTGTGAGAAAGGCGATCTTCTCGGCAAGATACACGGCGTTGAGGTTACCGCCGTATGCGGCAGCATCTGGGATAACGTACTGCCATGGCGTAACCGTCAAGAAGTAGAGGTAAAACCACCAGACGATGAGGAGCCCGAAGTCAAGCCGGCCCAGGCGAGCCGCGTATTCATCGCGTGGAACATGGGGGCGCAGAGCCAGCGCAGCCATAAAAGGAACAATGTGCACAAACAGGATAATGTCGCCGTCGAACAGGTCGGGCACCGGTCGCCGAAGCACGACCTCGTAAAAGGTCCAAAGCAGCTGATAACTGAACCAGAAACCGATACCGAGGCTATTAAGAGACCAGAACAGCCTGAGACGGCCCCGCGCTTGCCGTGCCAAGGGAATGAACGCGAGGGTGCCAGAAGCCAGCAACAGTGTTTGGATGATGTCACTGAATGCGTTCAGTAAAAAGGATCGCGGCAGGATGAGAGCTGCGATGACAATCGCGAACAGCCCGATCGCCACGGCAGCCAGCCAGATTTTGGCACCTTTCGTCAAGACACAGCCTCGTTGCCATTCTAGATGGAACGACTAGCGTGAACTGGTTACTGCAGTAACCAGTGCCCGCGGCTTGCGTACGTATTGAGATTTATAGCAGGCGCACTTCAACTTGAACTAAACTACAGTACTTCAATAGTATGCAAGACAACCGCCACGCCGTTTCCGGGTGAACTAGGTGTATTCGCAGGCGAAGCAATATCAAAGTTCGTGGAGATTACGTATCCCGCCGGATCCGGGCGAGACGCGCCGGATCGAGCGCTGGCTGGCGACGGCCCGCGTTTTTCTGGCAGTTTCCACCCTGGTCGCGATCCGCATGGACCCCACGGAGGTGCTGGGGCATTCCTGGGCGGCCTACGGTTTGTTTATCTTCTATCTCGCCAACGGCATTCTAATCATGATGCTGCTGCGCAGACGGCAGCAATCGACCGCTGCATTCCGTTGGCTGGTGCATGCCGGAGACGTTCTATGGCCGGCTCTGATTTCGATTTTTGCCGAAGGTCCAAGAACCCCGTTCTTTCTGTTCTTTTTCTTTGTACTGGCGGCTGCGGCTTACCGCTGGGGCTTGTGGGAAACTCTCGGCTCGGCTGCCGCCGAAGTGGCTTTGCTCTGGATCGAAAAGCTGGTAGTTCTGCCTCTCTGGTCTGAGCCGGGTGGGTCCGCACGCCTGCGCGCCTTGACCGGTTTGCACATCAATGTTCCGGAATTCAACTCCCAGCGTCTTTTCATGCTCTCCATTTATCTGATTGTCATGGGATTGCTGCTGGGATACTTGGCCGAGCAGCAGAAACATTTGCGGGCGGAAAAGGCGGTGATCACCGGCCTTTTGTCCCGAGTGCGAGTGGAAGCAGGACTGACCGGGACGTTGCAGCAGATTTTCAGCGAAGCTCTCGCCATGTATGGTGCATCCCGATTGCTGGTGGCGGCTCAAGAAACCCACAGTCATCGGATTTTTGTCGGGGAGTTAAACAGTGCCAAGAATGGGAGCCTCTCAGAGTTTCGCTGGCTGGATTCTGCGCGCCGCGATGCCAAGATGTATTTGGAGGACTTCCCCGGCGCTGTGTGCTACGCCTCATCTGGCCGCCATGGCAACTCGATCCTGGCTATTGATCAAGACGGCAATGCGCTCCCACATGCAGATACGACAGCGATTTGTCATCTGCGCGAGAAACAGTCTTTCGGCTCACTGATCACCGTTACTTATTTGTTCGGAACCGACTGGCGGGGCCGAGTTTTTCTTTTCGACCCCTCCTGGCCAGGCGAGAAGCAGGAGGAATTGCGATTCTTGCTCAACCTGTTGCAGCAGGTCGGACCAGCCGTATACAACGTGTATCTTCTGCATCGCTTGCGGCGTCGCGCCAGCGCGGCCGAGCGCGCGCGGGTGGCGCGAGAACTGCACGATGGCGCCGTGCAGTCACTCATTGCGGTAGAAATGCAGGTGGACGTTCTGCGGCGGCAGGCGCAATCGGGCAAGCCTATCACTGGCGAGCTCGGGCGCATTCAAGGGTTATTGCGCGAAGAAGTGCTGAAGCTTCGCGAGTTGATGCAGCAGATGAAGGCCATCGATGTCGACGCTCCTCGCTTGATCGGTGTTTTGCAAGATACTGTAGAGCGGTTTCAACGTGAAACCGGAATCAGCGCTCGGTTTGTTACCGACGTTGACGAGTTGGATATGCCGCAGCGCGTGTGTCGAGAAGTGTTGCGCATCGTCCAGGAAGGACTGGTGAACGTGCGTAAGCACAGCGGCGCCCGGCATGCGCTGGTGCGGCTGAATTCCAACGACCAACACTGGAGCCTGACGGTCGAGGACGACGGCAAAGGATTCCCGTTTACGGGCCGCTACACTCAAAAGCAGATGGAAGAGATGGGTAAGGGACCTATGATCATTCGGGAACGCTTGCGTTTAATTGCCGGGGAACTCACGGTAGAATCGAATCCCGGACAGGGGGCGCGCCTGGAAATAACTGTTCCGCGCAGCGGAGAACTCGTTCATGAACTTTAGAAAACCACAGGGCGTTCGTATCGTAATTGCAGACGATCATCCGATCTTCCGCGACGGGTTGCGGCGTTTGCTCGAAGCCGAGTCGGACTTCAAAGTAATCGGGGAGGGTTCCGACGGCGCGGAAGCGGTAAAACTCGCACGCTCTTTGAAGCCGGATATCCTGCTGCTCGACCTGGCGATGCCGAAGCATCCTGGGCTGGAGGCGTTGCGCGATCTGAGCGTTCCGGCCAATGCGACGCCGGTGCGTGTGATTTTGCTGACCGCCGCGGCCGAAAAGAGTCAGATCGTCGAAGCTCTCCAACTGGGAGCACGCGGAGTGGTGCTCAAGGATTCCGCCACCCAGCTGTTGCTGAAAGCGATTCAGACCGTCATGTCAGGCGAGTACTGGGTGGGACGCGAGAGCGTTTCGAACCTCGTGCAGTATCTACGTACCCTGATGCAATCTTCCAATGACGAAGCGCGGCAAAGAAAGTTCGGGTTGACTCCGCGCGAACTGGAAATTGTTTCGGCCGTTGTGGCTGGATATTCGAATAAGGAAATCGCCGAGTATTTCAAAATCAGCGAAGACACTGTTAAACACCATCTCAGCAATATCTTCGACAAGCTGGGCGTTTCGACGAGATTGGAACTGGCGCTGTTTGCGGTGAATCAGGCATTGCCGCTCAAAAGCATTGCATGATGTAAACGTATCTTTATCAGAAGCTTACGAAGACCGCTTATTGGCAGAGCCAGTTGCAAGGGCACTCTAGTGGCACTTTGGTGCCATTGGCGATCGGACTACTCCCACCTAGACTGATTATCAACGACCACCCCTAATTTGCTCGCAGATAAGGAGGCGCAGCGCGTCTTCTTTCACGAGTGGGGTTTAGGCAAGCTAAATTGATAGATCGCAGAGGAGCCCGTGGCAAAACTTCTAAAGCAGCTTTGGAACGATGAGCAAGGACAGGATATCGCCGAATACGCCGTCATGCTGGCTGTCATTCTGGTGATCGTTGTGGGGACTGTGAGACTCATCGGTTCGAACGCCAACAACGTGTTTTCGAATGTTGGCAGCGCGATCTCACAATAACCCGCCTTATTTGTGAAGAGCGTTCCTCCCCGTACAGCGCTTGAAGTGTGCCCGGAATAGTCCCGCCTCAGTTTCTGAATAACAACTCACTGTTTTTCGAGGAATCCTATTTCTGTTCCGCAGTCGTCGCAGCCGGCGCGGTGGCGGAAAGCGCGACCTTTTCCCCACCCGTGGACAGCCGCGTCAGATAGGGGAAGAATGGCGTGATCTCGAACTCCATCTTCTCTCGCGCCGAAGTTAGAGCCACCGGCTTTGCTTTGGAAAGTTCAACCTGATCGCTCCAGGGGTCAACCTTGATACGACCGCCCAATGGCAACGCGGCGATCTGGTCAAGCTTCTTTTCGTCGAGTGCGGGCGCGGATGCGAGCAGCGGAGACATGCGAATCTCTTTGCCCTGCGCCAGAGAGTTCCCAAGGTGCGGCCGAATCAGATTGGGCAGCTCGGGTGCCTTTTCCTGCAGGGCTTTCAGGAATAATCCCGCATTTCCCAGCTTGTCTTTGTAGGGCGAGTTATTGAGCATTTCCAGCGCCTTCTTGTCCGCCGCTTCTTCGTCGGCGGCATTTCGCTTGAAATCCAGACGCTGGAACGAATCCTCGTCGGGGAAAAACATTTTGTCGTTGAAAGCGAGTTTGGTGTCGAGACGATGACCGAGCACAATATGAGCCAATTCGTGTGCCAGAACCATGGCAAGCGAAGCTTCATCGGGAAGAACATCAAGTAGACCGCGACTGATGACGATTGTGTGACCGATGGTGAAAGACTCCAAGGGCGAAGTCAACAACACGCGGCAGCGAATGTCGCCCTGCAAATCGATATTGTTGGTGATGAGGAGATTGTTGACCACGGTCAATAGAATCTTATCTACATCTCCGGGAGGTGCGAGCAAGCCAATTTTTTGCAATCTTTCGACTACGTTGTCTTCGGCCTGCTTCTCCCACATGCGCTCCGCAACCACCGGAGTGGCGTCCGCCGCTGCTGCGCTTTCATCCTTCACAGACTGCGGCGAGTCCACGAGGATCTGCGTGAATTCCTCATTCTTGCCCAACCCCTTTAAGTCATATCCCCAAAGCCGCGTCTGCGCCTTGAAGTGCAGTGTCTTGGTGAGGCCAGTCTTTAGGTTCGACTCTTCCGTGTAGATATATGCCGGAAGCCAGGTACCGGGCCGCATGTTCAGCCGCCAGCTATCGAAATGGAAGAAGAAATTGATCTTCGGCTGTGGATAGTAAGTGCCGTTAAAGCGGACGATATTGTAATCCTGGTCCTCTACCCAGATGCGGCCCATAAACCGCGCGGTCCTCTGGCCCTCTTTCGGCTGAACATCGATGACGAGGCAGCGAACTTCGCCCAGGAACTCGCGACGGACAAAGGTGAAGTTGTAATACTTCTTCTGAAAATCGGTATCGAGGATCACCATCTGGGCGAAGCCCATGGGCAGGAAATGCAGCGAATACATGCCGGTCAGCTTCGTAAGCAGGCGATGTCCGAAACCAGGTTGCCCAACAAAAGACGTGTCCTCCGGTCCATCGGACATATCGAGACGACCGAGGTAGTACTGATCTCCGACGGGAAATGGATTGCCGCTCGAATCATTCTTCAGGTTTTGCAGATAAGTCTCGACCAGTGGATGCATATGCCTCATCTGCGCCAGGAAATAATGCTCGCGCTGCACAATGCGGTCGAGAACATCATTGAAAGTAGGCGGTAGAGTGGGCGTTTGTGTCGTTGCGCCAGTTGCCGCCGGTGTCGAACTCGCAGAGGAAGCCGTCGCGGAAAGTGCGTCTTGAGAGACGGCGGGGAACGACAACACCACCATACTGAGAATCAACGTGGAAAAACAAACTGCCATTCGCATAAGAACCTTCTGGGAGTAAATCATGCTAGCTGGAAGATAATGTGCAAAACCGCAGTGGAATCCGCGGGTTGTCCATCTTTCAGCGCCGGTTTGAATCGAATTTGTTCCGCAGCACGGACCGCAGCGTCATCGAGGCCGTAGCCAAGGCCGCGAACTACGCGTACGACCTGCACTTTGCCCGAAGCCTGAAGCACAACCTCGAGCAGCACTTCACCTTCAATCTTCTTCGAGCGAGCCTCGTCAGTGTAAACCGGAACGGGCTTGGAAAGTATTTCAGCGGGAACGATCTTGGGCGCCGCAGCAGCGATTTGCGCGTGAGCCGCGGGTGTCGCGGCGACGTCGGCATCGCCAAAGCCTGCTTGTTTTACTGCGCTGTGAGCGGAGCGCGACTCCTGCGTGGCAACGCCGTTGCCGAAGCCAGTGCTGGCCACCACTCCACGTGCTGCGTGGCTGCCGCCTGTTCCATTTCCATAACCCGGGCCCACCGGCATATCAAAGCCGCCGGCTTGTGCAATGTTGACAGCTTTGGGCTGGCTCGATTTCGACGGTACTCCATTGGGATCGCCGAAGCCACCAGTCTGCACCTGCTGAGGAGCGCGCTCGATTGTCTGCGGCGCTGAACTTCCCGTGGAGAACAGGTTTGTCCGCACGATCTGTTTCGGAATCGGACTGGACGTGGCCGGTAGATCTATTTTCTTTTCGGGAATCTTTACCTGCGGAGCGGGCGCATCCTCAACCTGCGGTCTAGAACGAGGGCTAGGTGCAGAGAGATGCAGCGCCTCGGTCGGAGGATCAAGCTTCGCGGTCAAAACCGGATGCGGCAATTGCCGCTGCGGTTCATGATTGACGGGGATTGGCGTAGGAACGACTCCGATGACGTGATATTCCGGCTTAGGCCGTTCCAAAATCTCGGGCCGAAGCACAGGGACCCATACCAGAATTGCGACTGCCGCTATCTGCACGCCATAACTGCACACGAACTCATACCAGGGCGTTCGACCACGGGGAAGTAGTGAGAACATCCCTGATTCGGAAGACGGCAAAGACATACTCAACTCGGGTCCGCTGTTCGTGAGAGTAGTTTCAGAGTTCCAAACACTGCCTGATACTCAAAAGTTGTCGTAAATCTCGTTGTGAACGCTGGGAGATGCGGGGGAGCGAGCTTTCAAAGTGTACTATTCCGCGGGAAGTAATGCACGGGGATGACCACTTTGGCTATCGAGCGGAATCTGTAATTCCATAGTTCTCAATACCTTGGGGTGCATGCGCCGGTGATCGGTTCGAATCGTGCCAGGGCGTCATGCAAGAAAATACATCCACCTATGGATGATTTGCACGCTTGTTGATCTGTCCCTTTGAGATCAAAGGAACAACGGAGCTAGCACTGCATAATTTTGCTACTTTGAATGCCGCGAGTGGCATTGCGCGTGTCAACCACCAGTTGCGATTCCTGCACGATGCGACCGTAGTCGTAATCAGAATGATCCGTGACGATCACCACGCAGTCGTATTGACCAAGATTGTTGAGATCGGCGCACTTCATCTGCAGGTCGTACTTTCGGCCTTTTCCGATGAAAGGAAAGTAGGGATCGTGATAGCTGACTTGAGCGCCGTCTTTTTGCAGTAGTTCGATGATTGTCAGGGCGGGTGACTCACGCAGGTCGTCGATGTCCCTCTTGTAGGCCACACCCAACACAAGAACGCGTGACCCGTTGACTGATTTCTTGTGGCGATTCAACGCATTCCCCACCGAGGCGAGTACGTGATACGGCATGTTGGTGTTGATCTCGCCGGCCAGTTCGATGAAACGTGTGCGGAAGTCCCATTCCTTTGCTTTCCACGAGAGGTAGAACGGGTCCACTGGAATGCAGTGGCCGCCGAGGCCAGGGCCGGGATAGAAGGGATGGAAGCCGAAAGGCTTGGTGGACGCGGCTTCGATCACCTCCCAGATGTCGATGCCCATGCGCAGGCAGAGCAGTTTCAATTCATTGACGAGTGCGATGTTTACACAGCGATAGATATTCTCCAGCAGTTTGGTCATTTCTGCTGTGGCTGGAGAGGAAACTGGAACGGTGCGATTGAAAATAGAACCGTACAGCGCGCAGGCAAGCTCCGCAGCAGGGCGATTCAGTCCGCCGACGACCTTGGGGATATCGTAGCGGGCGACGGTGGTGTTGCCCGGATCCTCGCGTTCAGGGGAGAACGCGACGAAAAACTCGTTTTCTGCAGAGGCATCGCCCCGTGCCGCTTTCAATCCCGCACGGTTTTCTTTTTCGAGGACGGGCACCATTACTTCCTCGGTTGTGCCTGGATAAGTCGTGCTCTCCAACACGACCAGCTGACCGGCCCGCAGGTAGGGAGCGATGGAATGTGTGGTCCCGGTAATATAGCTGAGGTCTGGTTCGTGATATTCGTCGAGAGGAGTAGGGACGCAGATGATGATTGCATCCATCGCGCTGATCTCAGCATAATCTGACGTAGCTGAAAAGCCCTGCGCACTGGCAGCCTGGATCTCATCGGGAGTGATGCGGTAGATGTAGGAGCCGCCACGGCTGAGAGTCTCCACTTTGCGCGAATCGATATCAAAACCCGTGACTTTGAACTTTTTTTCGCTGTACAGCAGAGCAAGCGGAAGCCCGACGTAGCCCATACCTATAATTCCCACTCGGGCCTGGCGCTGCTGAATTTTGCTCCGGAGTTGATCGAACTGTGTTTCTGCGGGAGAAGATGTCGTCATGAGATTTTTCCAGTATGGTTCGCAGATAAGATTCAAAAGAGCATGCAATTTTAGCATGCGAAAACTGAGCTTGGGGTAGCGGGACGCCAGCAATTGACCGAGATAAACACCAATTCAGAACTCCGAGAAAGCGGACTATTAAAGCAGCGGAAAGGAAGATTTATCGCGTCCGCTCTGATTCTGCTGATGCTCATCGTTGGTGTGGTTCTTGTTTTCGCTTCAAAGGCGGGCAGTTTTCTGGTCGTCAACGCACCAGAGCCCTCCGATGTGATCGTGGTGCTGGCGGGTGAGACAGATCGGCGTCCAGCGCGCGCCCTTGAATTGCTGCATGAGGGATACGCGCCCCGTGTGGTGCTCGATGTTCCCGCCGATGCTCGAATCTTCGGCTTTACCGACCTTCAGTTGGCGCAAGGGTATGTTCGCAATCTGCAGGATGCCGCGGCTGTGCACATATGCCCGATCGAGGGCCTATCGACCAAGGCAGAGGCTATGGACGAGATTGAATGCTTGTCACGCGAGCAAGGCGGCCGGATCCTGCTTGTGACCTCGGATTACCATACGCGACGCGCGCTGAGCATCTTCCGGCGGGAGATTCCACGAAAGCATTTTTCTGTTGCCGCAGCTTACGACGACCATGAGTTTGGAACCCGCTGGTGGACCCATCGCGAGTGGGCTAAGACTTTCCTTGCCGAATGGATGAAAACCATATGGTGGAATTTGGTTGATCGGTGGTTGTGAAGCTAAGAAATCGAATGATTTTTGAGTTTTCCACTGGAATTCCGCTCTCATAGCACAAAACCCATTGACGGACAAGGACGAGGACGATACGATTTCGTGCAAAGGTCACCAACAAGGTTATTAACGGAGTGTGGGAATGGGCAGGGTCGCTTTCCGCAGGATGGTAAGTTGCGTGCTGTTGCTCATGCTTCCCGGTTGCTTGTTCGCGGCTGACTCCAGTGCCGCCATGCTATACACCAACGGTGCCGCGTGGGTGAATGGGGCCTTTGTTCCCCGCGCTTCTTCGGCCATTTTTGCGGGCGATCTTCTGCAAACTCGCTCGGACTCCGTAGCCAACATCAATCAGCCCGGTTCGACCATTACTGTGCATTCCGATTCGTTAGTGAAGTTTGACCCAGCAGCGGTTAACATCGAGCACGGGGGCGTGACGGTTGCGACCTCCAAAGAGTTTGGAACGATTGCCGGGGATGTCAAAGTAACGCCCGCCTCGTCCGGGTGGACGGAATTCAATGTGGTCGATGTTGACGGTGCGGTGCATATTGCAGCTACCAAGGGCAACCTGACCGTCAACGATGGCGCGGAAACATTCACCTTGGAGCAGGGCCAGGAAACCACGCGCGATGAGCAGTCCGACACCGATTCCTCGGGAAAGAAGAAAAACAAGAAAGAGCCCGCTGGTGCGGCCCCTGCCGCCGGAGGCGGCATCTTAAGTTCCCCAGTGGCGATTGCTGCTGGCGGAGCAGCGATTATCGGAGTGACCACTTGGGTCTTGACCAGGAGCGATAACCCAGCCAGCCCAACTCAGCCATAGATATCCCGGGTGATCCGCAATCTTCATCGATCGGCTAGCCGCAGATTCTCCTCTTTCCTGGGAGACGAATCCCTAATTTCTGCTGGACATAAGAACCCCTTGCATTGCTAAGGATGATTTCTCTTCCGCTCAGACAACCTCTGAAGTGGGAAGGACTTCAGGTTCGGAAGCAGGAGCTGGTTTTCGCTTCTTGGATTTCTGCAGCAGACGCGGGGAGGCCGCCATGGTGCCAAGGACGTAGAACAGAGCTGCGTTGGCCGGAACCTGCAGGTTGAAGTCGACGAAGCTGTGCACCAGAATCCCAGTCACGCCCATCATGCAGGCTACGGTAACGGCTCCCGAGACTTCGTGTGTCCAGTTACCGAGTTTGCGGAATCCTGTTCGATAAAGAACGACGAGGAACCAGAGCGTGATGGCGAAGCCAGCAATGCCGAATTCCGTCAGCAACTGCATGTAATCGTCGTGAGCCTCGTTAACAAAAAAGTTCGTATAAAAGCTTCGGAACTGCGGATAAACCACCGGAAATGTGCCCAACCCCCAGCCGAAGATCGGCTTCTGGCGAAACATGCGCAGAGAATCGCGATCGATCGAAAGTCGCATCCCGCCTGAAATCTCGGTGTGAGCCTCGCGAGACACGCTGCTGATGCGAGTTGACAGTTCTTTCCCACCCAACCACATCAGCATGCTTGTCAGAACCACAGCAAATGCCGCGATTCCAACCGCAAAGCGCGCTGTCTTTTTCTGACGCAACAGGATCGTGGCCAGAAAAACGAATTCCGCGAAGATAGCCAGCATGCCGCCGCGAGAGCCGCTCAGGAAGATGGTGCCGGTCATAATGGCTGCGGCAACGCCGGCGGCGATCCGTTCTTTCTCAGGCACAAGGCGTGATAAGGAAAGCACCAGCGGGATCGGGACGAGGAGTTCCATCAACCCCGCATAGTGGTTGTGATTGACATACGAACCATAGATCCAGCCTCCCAGCCGGGGTTGCCGGAGCCAGAGCAGCTTTCCATTCGGAGCGATTCCTTGCATCAGGGCCATCGCGGCAACCGCAAAACCATAGAGGGCGAAGATGAGTGCCATCTTCTTGGCCTGCGAGCTGCGAATCAGCGTCTGACTGGAAAGAAAACAAAGCATGGCATAGGCCGCATACAGTAGTGCGGTCGAGAAGGTGTCGTGAGCATAAGCGCTCACGCGGAAGACGATCTGAACCAGGATGAGAGCGCCGAAGGCCAACATCGGGGAAAACAGAGGATTCCACAAGATCTTGAGCTCACCAGCCACCTTTTGTTTGCAGCACCACAACAACATCAGTGCTGCCGCGCCGGCTTCAAGGACGAAGATCGACCACGTCTCGACCGCCCCGAAGGCCAGAGGGCCAAACATCAGCAGCCCAAACGTTCCATACAAGAGAATATCGTCGATTCTTGCCACCAGCAGGCGAGGATCGATCTCTGTTTTTTTTCTTCTCGCTCTCATATCAGCGTGTCGTTTCAAGGGCAGGGTCAAGACCGTTTTTGTCTGAGGTGAAAGTCGTCGATCCAGAGCTTACCACGTATCGGACTGCCTTCTGGGATTCGTCGAATGTGAAGAACAACGAGTTTACAATCGGGGCCGGTGGTGAATTCTCCGTCGATCGACTTCCAGAATCCAGCAGCCTCCTTCAATTCATCGCTGTCGAAATAAACTGCCTGGGTGTACATATCTTGAATGGTCAGATGCGGGCCGCCGGCGCCTTCAATGTCTCCGTTCTTGTAATAAGCAGAGAACTCGTAAGTTGTGTTGGGCTGGACGACGACAAACTGATAGAAGCCGGCATCATGGATTCCCGGCCCATCGAATCCAATCAGAAGCGATCGCCGACCGGCACGAAACTCGCTGGGATCGAGAGTGAGGGTGATCCCCGACTGCTTCTGATACTGCCAATCAAAGCCAGCGTTCAGGACATCCAGGTTAAACATCGGGTTCACGATCAGGTTGTTGGCGGACGGCCGATACGACGTATAGTGAAAGCGGACCGTCGCCGCATTCCATGCTGAGACGGCTTCATCCACCTGTTTATTCAGAATCAGATAGTGGATGTAGTCAAACGCATCCCGGGCCTCATAAGGTTCCCCAGAACGCACCAACGCATCCCAGACCTTCATGCTGCCGTCAGTGTTTCCCTTGTTTTCGAGGAGACTGAGCAAGGCGATGTAGGCGGCAGCGTTATGGGGAACGACATCGCGCAACAAGCTGTCAACATCCGGGTCGATGCGCCAGCAGAATTGGATCGCGGTCGCTGCCAGAGAAGCGTCGTTCGCCATGACCACGCTGTATTCGCGCAATGCCTTTTCATTCTGACCTTGTACGAGATAGAGATTAGCGGCCTCCCAGGCAACGTCGGGGGTCATGGAATCAGCCTGGATGGCCCTTTCCAGCGCGAAGGTCTGATTCGCGACATCACCCAGCACCTGATACGCGCTGGCCAGATCAAACCAGTAGCGGGCGGAATGAGGATTCAGTTGCACTGCTGCTTTGTAATAGCTCAGTGCGGCGGCAGGATCTCTCACTACCAGGTCATAGTAGCGGCCCAGGTGATTGCGATAGTCGGCATTTCCCGGATCCAGACGCGCCGCCCATTGCAGGCTTTTCAGTTCCACCCGGTTTCCCAGCCAGTCAGCCGCCAGTTCGCGGGCTGCGAGTGCGAAATACACGCCCAGGCACAGCACGGCGATAGCGGTTATCAGGAGCTTACGCGACGGGGAACCTAGAGATATCGTCATGATCGTTACGCCGGAGCGAAAGCATGCTTACGCAGTCGATGGAGACGCGGTTTCTTCTTCCTCATCCTCATCGTCCTCGCTTGGGTGTCCGGACGATTCCTCATCGCGGTAATAGCCGGCATACTTTCCTTGATACTCGTAGTAATAGTAGTAATCCGGGGAGCTCAGATCGACGGCGTTCAGCAATACGCCAACCACTTTTGCGTTCACCTGGGCCAGGATGTCACGGGCGCGACGCAGTGCCTGCTTGGTCGTTTGGCCAGAGCGAATGACAAGCACGACGGCGTCAGCCCGCGGGGAAAGCACAACTGCGTCGGTAACCGACAGGCACGGTGGCGTGTCGATGACGATGTGATCGTATTGCTCGGCCAATTGGCTGAGCACGTCGCGCATGTTCGTGGAGGCCAGCAACTCCGCAGGATTAGGGGGCGGAGTTCCCGCAGGCATGACGTACAGGTTCGGGAGGATGGCAGTACGGGTAACGGCCTGCTCCAAGGCGGTGCTGCCCGTCAGCACATTGCTCAATCCGCTCCGCGGACCCATGCCCAGGGTCTTGTGAATGCTGGGCCGGCGCAAATCAGCATCAATCAGCAGAACGCGGATTCCCTTCTGGGCGAGAACGACAGCGCAGTTGATGCTGGTCGTGGTTTTGCCCTCTTGCGGCAACGAACTGGTGACCATGATGACTTTGGGTGGTGCTCCCAGATTCGAAAGCAGGAGCGAGGTCCGCAGGGCGCGGTAGGACTCCGCCATTTGCGATTGCGGGCGTACTTGCGTGACCAATTCCACGGCCTCTTTGGAACTCGCAATCACCAGGCGCTTCGAATTGGGCCCTTCCCGCGCCGACTTCGATCCCAGCGGAATCATTCCTAGCGAGGACAAACCCGAAATCATCTGCGCTTGTTCGGTGGTGCGGATGGTGTTATCGATTCCTTCCAGAAGGAACGCTAGCCCGACGCCTGTAGCACACCCAAGCAGCAGGGAGAACAGCAGGTTGCGCGGCACATTGGGTTCGACAGGTCCCTGCGGTGGACGCGCGCTATCTATGATGTGAAAGTTGTTGGCCTTTAATCCGGCAGAAACTCCGGCTTCTTTCAGTTTTTCCAGAAGTCCCTCGTAGAGCTGGCGATAAGTATCGGCGTCGCGTTTCAGGAGGTTGTATTCAATCGCGCTTTCGTTAAGCTTATTCGCTTCTTGCTTCTGCTTCTCGAGGGCGTCATGCAGCATGTTTTCCCGCTGCAGGGCGGTCATGTATTGTCCGCGAACCTTGGCGACGACCTTCTTCATCTCCGCTTGAATCTGGGAATCGATTTCTTTTAACTGACCATTGATCTGGGCGAGTTTGGGATAAGCGGGGCCGAATTGCGTATTCAATTCCGCGGCTTGAATCTTCAAGTCGGCCTGCTTGCCGCGGAGAGAATCGAGCAACTGAGAAGAAGACTGAACTCCAGAGCCCTCAGCTGAAACGCTGCCCGCCGTGGATGCAATCGCGTCAGGGTCGCCGGTCTGGACCAGGCGATAGAATGCTTCTTTGTCCATGCGTTCGCTCTCGGCTTCTGTCAGTTCCTTGTTCAGTTCATCGAGTTTTTCCGTAATGATGTTCTGTTTCTCGTCGATCCCCAGGATTTCGTGCTCCTTCTGGTAGCGCACCAGTTTCTCCTGAGAAGTCTCCACTTTCATCTGCATGTCGACAAGTTGCTTCTGCAGCCAGTCGGAGGCTTGCATCGTCGATTCGAAACGCGCCTTGAAGTTGTTCTCGACGTAGGTCTGCATCAGCGTGTTCACAACATTGGCCGCAACTTGAGGATCCGGATTGCGATAGTGCACCTCGATAATGCGGGAGTTAGGGCTGAGGACCACATGCAGATTCGACCTGAACATGCCGAGCATGGCGGACGCTCGAGCGGGATCGACCTGCAGCGGATCTGGCGCAAGATCGAGGGTCGAGGGCGAACTGAGAGGCTGGGCACCGGTTTCGGGCCGCCGGTCGAGATTCAATTCACGAATGACCTGCAAGGCCAGGAGATCACTCTGCAGAATCTTGACTTCTGTTTCCAGTTCCGTGGGATCGTAGTAGTCCAGCGTAAAAGTGGCCGAATTTTGAAAATTCAGACTGGTGTCGGGCTTATTGATGGCGATCGTTCCGGACGCCTCGTAAATCTTGGTCATGCGGAGTGTCGCGATTGCAACGACAGAAAAAATCGTGACCACGCAAGTAATGATCAGCCACTTGCGTTTGATCAGGACACGAAGGTATTCGCCAAAGGCCGATTCCTGAGGGGGGAGCTGAGGGTAAATGTGAGGCACCGTTGTCCTGCTCAAATCCAGCCCGGAAGGCTGACTTTCGCGGACACCCGGATTGTTCGCCTGCACGAGAGATCCAAAATCCATGCCTGCTCCTCAAACTGTTTGTGAATGCTCGCAGGATCGTCGCAAAATCCCGCACACCAATACTGTTTTCCCGGATCGAAGAGGCTGGGTCATCGCGCAGGAAACTTTTTTCCACTTAGTAATGGAAAGTTCGAACGACATTCTAGCATCGGTTGGGGAAAAACTGATCTGAATTTCGCCGACGAAAATAGTCTAAGAAGCCGATCTCGAAAAACTCGGCTATACTAGCGGGCACATGAGTTCCAGCCGGCAACCGCTTCTCTAATAATTGGATCGCTCCAGGATGGCCTGCGATCGGGCGGAGGCCGCTACGTCTGCGTTGTGACGAGGCATAAGGAATGAATTGGTCGGAACAGGTAATTCTGGTTACGGGCGGAACCGGCTCCTTTGGGAAAAAATTCGTCGAGATCATGCTCGCGGACTATCATCCGCGGCGCCTGGTGATCTTTAGCCGCGACGAGCTGAAGCAGCACGATATGCGCGCTTCCGGGTTGGACCATCCTAGTCTGCGCTATTTCATTGGGGATGTGCGCGACCAGGCACGACTAGAGCGGGCGTTCACCGGGATCGATATCGTGATCCACGCAGCCGCCCTCAAGCAGGTTCCCGCCTGCGAATACAATCCTTTCGAAGCTATCCAGACCAACATCATTGGCGGCCGAAATATTATCGATGCCGCCATCAATCAAGGGGTGCGGCGGGTTCTGGCGCTCAGCACCGACAAAGCGGTAAATCCTATCAATTTATACGGTGCGACCAAATTGTGCGCCGAAAAAATGTTTGTGCAGGCGAACGCCTACGCTGGCGCTCAGGATTCCCGCTTCGGTTGCGCCCGGTACGGCAATGTCGTGGGGAGCCGGGGCAGCGTGATTCCGGTGTTTCTCGAGCAACGCAAAAGGGGCCGCATCACCCTTACTGATCCACGCATGACGCGTTTCTGGCTCACTCTCGAACAAGGCGTGCGCTTCGTGGTGAGTTGCGTCGAGCAAATGCACGGAGGTGAGATTTTCGTTCCAAAGATTCCCAGCATGCGCATCGCAGATCTAGCGGAAACGATTGCTCCCGGTTGCGAGATGGAGACCATCGGAATTCGTCCTGGCGAAAAGCTCCATGAAGTCCTGGTTTCCGAAGATGAAGCGCGAAACACGCTGGAAATGGATGACCGTTATGTCATTCAACCGGCACATCCATGGTGGCGCCGCGAAAATTGGGTGAATGGGCGGCCAGTGCCGGAGGGATTCCGCTACACCAGTGATAGCAATGATCGTTGGCTCACAAACAGTGAACTGCAGGAACTGATCTCCCCAGCGGATGAGGAAGTAATTCCAGCGAGCATCCCCGCCTGAAAAACACTATGACCGCAGCGTCGATCACCCCGCAAATATTAGCGATCAATGGAGGGCCGCCCGTACGGGCGAGTTTTCTTCCCTATGGCCGCCAGTCGATTGAGGAAGCCGATATTCAGGCTGTCGTAGAAGTGTTGCGCTCGGACTGGCTCACCACTGGACCGAAGGTGGATGAGCTCGAAGAAGCTTTCGCGGCACGTGTGGGCGCTACGCACGCGGTTAGCTTCAGTTCCGGAACGGCCGCCCTGCATGCGGCGGCCTACGCTGCCGGCCTGACGGCCGGGGACGAGGCGATCACTACTCCGCTTACATTCGCCGCTACCGCAAATTGCATTTTGTACCAAGGTGCGACTCCGGTTTTCGCCGATGTTCGCGACGATACCTTGAATATTGATCTCGAGCACATAGCGCAGAAGATCTCCGCGAATACACGAGCCCTCCTGCCAGTCGATTACGCGGGAAATCCATCCGATCTGACCGCGATTGTCGAGCTGGCGCGGAGGCACGGTTTGGTCGTGATCGAGGATGCCTGTCACGCGCTGGGCGCGGAATACAACGGTAGAAAAGTTGGCAGCATAGCGGACATGACCGTCTTCAGTTTTCATCCGGTGAAACACATCACCACCGGAGAAGGTGGCATGGTTACGACCAACGATGCGAAATTCGCTGAGATTCTCCGGCGATTCCGCAATCATGGGATCTCCAGTGACGCGCGCCATCGACAAAGCGCCGGGCAGTGGCATTATGAGATGGTTCTGCTCGGTTTCAATTACCGCCTGCCGGATCTCGCGTGCGCATTGGGAATCGAGCAACTGAAGCGCCTAGATGCGAACCTAAAGCGGCGCCGTGAAATCGCGGCGCGCTATACGAGAGAGTTGGCGGGGATTCCTGTGCTGACCACGCCTGCCGTCCGGACGGGAGTAAATCCGGCTTGGCATTTGTATCCCATTCGTTTGAACCTGGAGAAGCTGACCGCTGATCGGGCGCAGATTTTCCGCGCCCTGCGGGCGGAAAATATTGGAGTGAATGTCCACTACATTCCGGTGCACCTGCATCCTTACTACCGCGATCGCTTCGGCTACCGTGGCGGAGAATTTCCGACGGCGGAAGACGCGTACTCGCGCCTGATTAGCTTGCCCATGTTTCACGGAATGACCGATCAGGACGTAGACGACGTAATCGCAGCGTTAACCAAAGTTCTGTCCAGCTATTCGAACTAATGCGGAATCGGGAGCGTTGTTGAAAAACAGGAAGACATTTGTGGAAGGGAAGATGGTGCTCCTGCGCCCTTTAGAGCGCGCTGATTTGAATGAACGCTACTTAAGCTGGCTGAACGATCCCGAAGTCACGCGCTATACAGAAACAGGAACCTTTCCATCCACCGCGGAAGACCTCGATAACTATTACCGCAGCATCACGGGATCGCGGAATGATGTACTGCTCGCAATTGAAGAAAAGAAATCCGGCCGTCACATCGGCAACGTCAAGCTCGGTCCGATTCATTGGGTGCATCGTGTTGCCACTTTCGGAATCCTCATTGGCGAAAAGGAGTTCTGGGGCAAGGGGCTGGGGATGGAAGCGACCCGGTTGATGGTGGAATATGGTTTTCGGCGACTGAATCTCCATCGCATCGACCTTGGCGTGTTCGCCGAACACGAAGCGGCGGTGCATTGTTACGAGAAGGTGGGCTTCAAAATAGAAGGGCGCCTGCGTCAAGACCTGTTTCACGACGGCCAGTTCAAAGACCGTCTGTGGATGGGGTTGTTGCGCTCAGATTACAAGCCATTGAAAGCCGGCCAACGAAAATGAAAGTGCTGGTGGTGGGCGGCGGTTCGATCGGCAGCCGGCACCTGGGCAATCTGAGGCAGCTTGGGGTCGAGTCGCTTGGGCTGGTTGAACCAGAGGCTTCGCGGCGCGAAGCGCTGGTTGCGGAAATTTCGGTTTCCGCCTTCACTCGCCTTCAGGATGGGCTGGAGTGGGGGCCGCACCTGGTCTTGATTGCAACCCCAAGCCATCTGCATATTCAACCCGCCTTGGAGGCTGCTCGATCTGGTGTAGCGCTCTTTGTCGAGAAGCCACTCTCGCATAGCGCAGCGGGAATCGCTGAGCTCTCGGAAATTGTCAGCAGCCGTGGACTGATTTCGCTGGTTGGATGCAACATGCGATTTCATCCCGGACCCGCGAAGGTGACGAGGTTGTTGCGCGAGGGCGTCTTGGGCAGGATTTTATTCGCGAGGATTCAGGCTGGTTCATATCTGCCGGAGTGGCGGCCGAATTCAGATTATCGAAGCAACTACGCCGCTCACGCCGAGACCGGCGGAGGGTGCATTCTGGATTACATTCACGAAATTGATCTGGCGCAGTGGTATCTCGGTCCAATCAAATCCGTGTTCTGCTGGGCGGGAAAGGTCAGCTCACTCGAAATTGAAACCGAAGATGTAGCAGCATTAATCTGCCGACACGCGAGCGGAGCGATTACAGAGATCCATCTTGACTACGTACAGAGGACCTACGAGCGAGGATGCCAAATTGTGGGCGAACTCGGCTCTATCTTCTGGGACGTCAACGAAAAACAAGTGCGGTGGTACGACGCTGCAAACAAGAAATGGACGACATACGCGCAACCCGAAAGCTGGACGTCAAACCTGATGTTTGTCGACGAGATGAAGCATTTTCTCGACTGCGTTGAGAAAAATTGTCCTACGGCGTTGCCCATCCCGGAAGCCGCGTCGCTGATGCGAGTCGTCTTTGCCGCGAAAAAATCCGCGCAACTCGGGAATATGATTAAGGTCGCAGAGGCGGGCGCTGGGGAGAATTGGCAGTGAACGTGGCTCTCATTCAGGCGAGGATGGGATCTTCTCGCTTTCCCGGGAAGGTTCTCGAAGATTTGTGTGGCCGGCCGATGCTCTGGCATGTCGTGGAGCGCGTTCGCCGAGCTTCGAAAGTGGACAAGGTTGTCGTCGCAACGACCAACCGCAATGTGGATGATCCGGTTGCTCGTTTTTGCGACGGAGAGAAAGTCGCATGCTTTCGCGGCGATGAAGCGGATGTGCTCGACCGTTTCTATCAAGCCGCGAAGGCAAGTAAAGCGGACGTTATCATCCGGATCACTGCCGATTGCCCGCTCATTGATCCGGGAGTAATTGACAATGTGATCGAACGTTTTGAGCGCGGCGATTGCGATTACGTGAGCAATACCATTCGCTATACCTATCCGGATGGCTTGGATACAGAAGTTTTTTCTTTCGCCTCTTTGGAGCGCGCCTGGCGGGAAGCGAAGAAGCCTTCCGAACGCGAGCACGTAACACCATACTTGAGAACCAATAGATTTCGCAGCGCGAATGTAGAAAGCGATTGTCCGGTCTCTCCGGGGAAGTACAGGTGGACCGTCGATCGTCCTGCAGATCTGGAATTCGTTCGCCGACTGTACGCAGCGTTTTCCGGCAAAGAAGAACTTGATTTTCAGAAAGTGCTCGATTTGTTGAAGGAGAAACCAGACTTGGCCTCAATTCAAGTAGAAACGATCAGCAACGAAGGATATTACAAGAGCCTTTACCAGCAGGCGCAGGCTGGTCCGGCAAGAAAGCTAGAAGTCACCCAGTCGCAAGCGTGGTTGGAGCGCTCAAGAAAAGTCATTCCCAGCTGTGCGCAAACGTTCAGCAAGAAGTACACCCAGTATGTGCAGGGCGCGGCGCCCATCTTCCTTGATCGCGGTAAGGGGTGTCGCGTCTGGGATGTCGATGGCAACGAGTACATCGATTACGTGCAAGGATTGTTGCCCAATATTCTCGGCTATGCTGACGAAGAGGTGAATGAGGCTGTTGCAGCGCAGTTATCGGAGGGGCATAGCTTTTCTCTTCCGCATCCGCTTGAGGTGCAACTGGCCGAGCGCCTGACGCGGATGATCCCCTGCGCGGAAATGGTCCGCTTCGGCAAGAACGGCTCCGACGCGACTTCCGGCGCAGTGCGCGCGGCGCGGGCGTTTACCGGGCGCGAACGCATTGCCTGTTGCGGCTATCACGGATGGCAGGACTGGTACATCGGCAGTACGAGCCGAAATGCAGGCGTTCCGAAGGCTGTGCGAGAACTCACGCATCCTTTCGTTTACAACGACCTCGCGAGTTTGGAGCGGCTGTTTTCAGCACATCCCGGTGAGTTTGCCGCCGTCATCATGGAGCCATTCAACTTCGTGGAACCGACTCCCGGATTTCTCCAAGGCGTCGAAGATCTCGCCCACAAGAACAAGGCGTTGCTGATCTTTGACGAGATCTGTGTCGGCTTTCACTTCGGACTTGGAGGCGCGCAGAAGATTCTTGGTGTAACTCCAGACTTGGCGTGCTTCGGAAAGGCGATGGGCAACGGGTTCCCCATCTCCTGCGTGACAGGGCGCGCCGATGTCATGCGGATTTTCGATGATATCTTTTACAGCTTCACCTTCGCGGGCGAGGTTGCCTCGATGGCTGCCGCCATGAAAGTGCTCGATATTCTTGAACACACAGACGCGCTGGCACGGATCGAGGCGAACGGGCGCACGCTGCAGGATGGCGTGAACGCGATGGCAAAAGAAGCTGGGATTTCCAAGTGCATTCGTGCGCTCGGCCGGCCGCAATGGTCGCTGATGAAGTTTACAGATTTCGGTGGCAAAGATAGCCCGCTGTTTAAGAATCTGTTCCAGCAGGAGGCGGTCAAGCGCGGAGTGTTGCTTCTGGCTACGCACAACCTGACGGCGGCTCACGATACACAAGCGGTTCACAAGACTTTGGAAAGCTATGCCGACGTAATGAAAACACTGGCGGGTTGGTTGGATGACTCCAATCCAGAGCGCTTTCTGGAAGGGCGAATGAGCCAGCCTGTGTTCCGCGTGCGATGAATCTTCTTATCCGCACCGACGCCAGCATTGCCATCGGGACGGGACATGTCATGCGCTGCCTCGCCCTGGCGCAAGCCTGGCAGGATTCCGGTGGGCGGGCTGTGTTTGCATTGGCAGAGAGTACTCCTGCAGTTACGGCGAAACTCTCATCGGAGAACTTGAAAGTTATTCCGATTTGTTGTGAGGTTGGAAGCGCGGAGGATGCGCGTCAAACGATTGCTGTTGCTGACAAACTGAAAACGGACTGGATAGCGGCCGATGGATATCGATTTAAGTCAGGATATCAGCGAACCTTAAAAGGTGACGGGCGGAAGTTACTCGTGCTCGACGACTACGGCCACTCGGACCATTATGCGGCCGACCTGGTTCTGAATCAGAATGTATCGGCAAACCAGCAATTGTATGCGAACAAAGAACTCTATACGCGGTTGCTGCTCGGTCCAGCATATGCACTGCTGCGCCGGGAGTTTCTGGGGTGGCGCGACTGGAAGCGGGAGATTGCGCCAATTTGCCGGCGGGTGCTGATTATGATGGGGGGCAGCGATCCGGAGAATGTCACAGCGCGGGTGCTCGAAGCATCGCTGCCGTTCGAGAGAGTGGAGAAAGTTGTGGTCGTGGGCGGCAGTAATCCGCACCGGGTAGAGCCTGAAGGCTTGGCAGCGCAGCACAAGAGCATAGCTTTGTTGCGAGATGTCGCTGATGTGCCGAAGTTGATGGCCGAAGCGGACATCGCCATCTCGGCCGCCGGATCAACCTCATGGGAACTTTGCTTTATGGCGTTGCCCAGTCTGCTGATTGATGTTGCCGAGAACCAGACTACAGTTGCCCGGGAACTCGATCGGCGTGGCTGTGCCATTCACTTAGGAAATCAGAGAGTAGGAAGTGCGACCATATCAGCCAATTTGCAGCGGGTGTGCAATTCGCCTGAGTTGAGAAAGTCGATGTCAGAGTGCTCGCAGAAACTGGTGGACGGGTTGGGAACACAGCGGGTGATCAAAGAATTGAGGCGGCCCTGAGGGAGTATGCGAATCTTTTTTCTCGGCAACAACTGGCTTGGCTGGCAAGTGCTGAAGTGGTTGCGCAGCGGGGACGATGAGATTGTCGGGTTGGCCCTTCATCCGGAAGCAAAATCGAAGTGCGGCAAAGAAATTTATTCAGAAATCGATGGAACAAATTGCGTTGTGGTCGATGGTTCCCGGCTCAGAGACCCGGAGATTCTGGAGCAAATCGCGGGCCTGCGCGCAGAGTTCGCCGTTTCGATCTTATTTGGCTATATTCTCAGCGCGGAATTTATCGAGCTATTTCCGAGTGGCTGCATCAATCTGCACCCGGCCCTGCTTCCGTACAATCGAGGCGCTTTTCCCAATGTGTGGAGTATCGTGAAAAAAGAGCCCGCGGGCGTAACACTGCACTACGTCGACCGCGGAATCGACACGGGCGACATCATTGCCCAAAAAGAGATTGCCGTCGACGTCACCGACACTGGCGGTACGCTTTACCGGAAGCTGGAACAAGAAGGGCTTGAGCTCTTCAAGCAGCATTGGCCAGCGATTCGCGCCGGAACCTGTTCGCACATAAGCCAACCATTGAACGCAGGAAGTTTTCATCGTGCGCAAGACGTCGCTCAAATTGACGAGATCGATCTAAAGAAATCCTACGTCGCTGAGGACCTGATCAACATCATTCGAGCGCGCACATTCTCTCCTTACACTGGTGCGTACTTCCTGCATGGAGGGCGAAAGATATATCTCAGATTAGCGCTGAGCGATGATCCGAACGAGGAGAAATTCGAGGGGGAGCGTGACTGACGCGGAAAAGCCGGTTTTCCGGATCAACGGCCGGGCCATCGGCCCCGGTAATCCAGTCTACGTGATTGCCGAAATGTCGGCCAATCACCACCAGAGTTTCGATCAAGCAGCACAGATTATTCGTGCTGCGAGGGACGCAGGAGCGGATGCCGTAAAGCTCCAGACCTATACGGCCGACACGATCACGATCGATTGCGATCGGCCGGAGTTTCGCATCCGCGGTACCACTTGGGATGGCAGCAATCTTCATGACCTTTATGGCGAAGCGTATACACCTTGGGAGTGGCAGCCTCGCCTGAAGAAGCTGGCAAATGATCTCGGTCTCGATTTGTTTTCCAGTCCCTTTGATGAGACGGCAGTTGATTTTCTCGAACAGATGGATGTGCCCGCCTACAAGGTCGCTTCGTTCGAACTGGTCGATATTCCTCTGGTTCAAAAAATCGCGCGCACCGGCAAGCCGATCATCATGTCGACGGGGATGGCGACGCTGGAAGAGATCGCTGAGGCTCTGCAAACGGCGCGTTCGTCCGGTGCCGATCAGATCGTGCTGTTGAAGTGTACGAGTGCGTATCCGGCGCAGCCAGAAGAAATGAATCTTCGCACGATTCCGGAACTTTCGCGTCGGTTCGCAGTTCCGGCGGGACTTTCGGACCACACGATGGGCATTACTGCACCGGTGGCGGCGGTTGCCTTAGGAGCCTGCATCGTCGAAAAGCATTTCACTCTGTCCCGCTCCGAGCCGGGACCGGACAGCATCTTCTCCCTGGAGCCGCACGAGTTCAAGGAAATGGTGAATGCGGTGCGCACTGCGGAAAAAGCTCTAGGGGAAGTGCATTTCGGCATAAGTGAAAAGGAGTCGAACAGCCGAATTTTCCGCCGTTCCCTTTTCATCGTGAAGGATGTGAAACGCGGCGAAGTTCTCACAGCCGAGAACGTTCGCTCCATCCGTCCGGGACACGGTTTGCACACGCGTCATCTGCAGGAGGTATTAGGACGTCATGCTGCGTGCGACGTTGAGCGCGGAACGCCTCTGAGTTGGGATCTGGTCAGCCGATCATGAGATTCGTTAGCCCACTGCTGAAGCGGGCGGTCTATCCTGCACTCGCGAAAACCGGTGCGCTGCGCCGAATCGCCCCTCCGGGACTCGCAGTCGTGACCTATCACGGAGTGCTGCCTCCAGGGTACGAGCCGGTAGACCCAGCATTCGATGGCAATCTTGTCGGCCCCGAAACGCTCCGGCGGCAACTGCGGCTGCTGAAATCAAAATATAACCTCGTCTCCCCGGACGAGGTTCTTGCCTGGAGTAAAGGGCACGACTTGCCCGAGCGGGCAGTGCTGATTACCTGCGATGACGGCCTTCTGAATCACTTCACTGACGTGCTCCCGATTCTTCAGGGAGAAGGAATCCGATGCCTATTTTTTGTCACAGGAGCATCCGCTGGGCAAGATCGCGGGACGCTTTGGTATGAGGATCTATTTTTGACGTTGCTTGGTGCGCCCGAGGGGCTATTTGCATTTTCGAACGGAGGAATACATCTGGGTGGGAAGCTCGGTTCGAACGAGCAGCGCCGCCACTTGTGGTGGGAACTTGTGCAGCAACTTTCGCAATTCGATGGTGAGAAGCGCTCCGAGTGCATTGCGGGTCTGATGGATGAGTTGCAATGGAGCAAGGATTTCGATGCCAATGATCTGGTTTTCCACCGTCGTTTTGGATTGATGGTAGACGATGAAGTACGCCAACTCTCCGCGGCGGGAATGACTATTGGTGCACATACCATGAGTCATCCTCTGCTTTCAAAGGCGAATTCCGAGCTTGGTTTTGCTGAAATCATGGAAAGTCGCGCGCGGCTGCAGTCTGTGTTGGATCAGCCGGTGTGGGCTTTCGCCTACCCTTTCGGGGACGCGCAATCGGTCACACCACAGGTACTGGCGATGCCTGAGGAAGCTGGTTTCGAAGTTGCGTTTCTCAATTATGGCGGCGGGCTGGGCACTCCTTTACCGCGGTTCGCGCTGCCGCGAATTCATGTGACTGACGCGATGAGCCTGAGCGAGCTTGAAGCGCATGTGTCGGGCTTCTATGCGCAGTTGCAGCGGTTTGCGAACGGCGTGTCGAAGGCGGCATAGCGCTTTACCGGCTTATCGCGTTGTTACGCCAGCCAGTTCGCCAGGAATCCTCAACACACCTTGATAGTATTAGGAATCCGTAATCCCGGACGAGAGAAAAGCGTTGCGTCTAGTCGTGCTCCAGAACATTCCGGAAGAAGAAAAGCTGCGCCAGGAGTGGAACGCGCTGGCCAAGAGCATGGATCGGCCCCAGGTGTTTTTCACCTTCGAGTGGGCATTGGCCGTGCAACGCGCCTACGGCAGCACCTTGCATCCGCTGCTGTTTCTTGCCTATGAAAATGAGCAGTTGATTGGCGTTGCGGCATTAGCGGACGAAGGCGAGCGAATTTCCTTTCTGACGGCCACGACCGGCGATTATTGTGACTTTCTCGGTCTTCCACAACACAGGGCAGAATTCGTAAACAAAGTTCTGGATGGATTGAGAAGGCGTGGCGCGAGAAAGATCACTTTGACCAACTTGCCCGCCGATTCAGATTCCGTTTCTGCGATCGCGGCAGGGGCCCGGTCGAGCGGCTTTCGACATTTTGCGCGAACCGCCTATATCTGCGCACAGGTTTCATTTAGTCGCCTGGAAAAGGCGAAAGACGGCATGCCAACTGCGCCCGGCCAAAAGAGATTGCGCCGACTGACAAAAGCGGTTGCTGGCGAGGGCGCGGTCACTTTCGATCACGGTCGATCCTGGAATACGGTCGCGCCGGTTCTGCCGGAGTTTTTCCAGGCGCATGTCGGTCGTTTTCTGGAAATCGGACGTATCAGCAACAATGCAAATGCCCACCGCCGGATTTTCCTGGAAGAAGTCGGGAAGCTGATGTCGGCTTCAGATTGGCTGGTGCTGAGTCGGATGAAGGTTGGAGGCGAGCCCGTCGCGTGGCATTACGGCTTCCAATTTGAGGATAACTGGTTTTGGTACCAGCCGACGTTCGATAGCCGGCTAGAAAAACATTGGCCGGGATTTTGTCTGTTGACTCAGGTCATTCAAGATGCGATCCGGAATCCTGCGATTTCACGTCTGGATCTCGGACTAGGATCGGAAGCTTACAAAGCGAAGTTCGCGAATGATTCTCGCGAGACCTTGTGCGTCAACCTGAATCGAAGTTGGATTGATCATTGGGGAACGATTTTTCGTTATCGGCTGGCAGAACACGTAAGAACTCATCCCTCGCTCGATAGCCATATCGCCTCACTCCGGCGCGCATTTCGGGGCCTCAAATCCCGGCAGCGAAGCGATGGGCTTAAGCGAACACTGAGATGGATTGCCTGGCGTCTTTTTAGTCTGCTTTGGAAGCGGGACGAAGTCATTTTTTATGAATGGGAAAGTTGCCGGACGCAATCATTGGATCGCGACGATTATGAGATTCGCCCATTGACTCTCCGGGAACTCGCGATGGCCACTATGGAGTACTCCGACGAAGCCACGCAAAATTATCTGCTGCGGTCGGCAAAGCGGCTGCGCGAACCCTTCCTGCGCGGCTTCGTACTTGCGCGGCCAGAAGGATGCGCGGTTCATTTTGCATGGACCGCCCCCTTAAATGGCTTCCAATGTGCTGAACTCAATACCACTCTGCAGGCGCCGGAAAGCCATCTCCTCCTGTTCGACTGCTGGACGCCTCCGGTGTGGCGTCATCGTGGATATTACGGAAAGGCAATCCGTACAATAGCCGGGCAGTTGCAGGAAAGCGGTAAATCACCATGGATTTTCAGCGCGAGTAATAACGCTGCGTCCATCCAGGGGATATTGCAAGCTGGGTTTCAACGCCGCTATTCGCTCGTACGGAAGCGCTTGTTTGGTTTCGAATGGATAGAGGGGACCGCCCAAACCATGAAGGAGGATCAATACGCGCAGCTGTCCGCTGGAATTTGAATCCATCAGGACGGCCTTCGACGGAAAATCATGCGCATCCTATTCCTTCATCCCGAAGATTCGCCGCGTCGCGGGCCATGGGCCCGCGAGCCATGGGATCTTATTGTCGACCTGGGACAATCTTCCGAATTTTCTGAACGTGAGTGGAATCGGCAATGCCGATGCCGTGTGCTCCGCGCCGACGTTTTTCGCCGTGGACTGGGAGATGCGCGGCAAATTCGCCAAATTCTTGCGGTAGGCCGACGCCGGTTGGTAGACGAGCAGGGAGTTGATTGGTGGGATCTGAATTTGCGTCTCGTTCCCGACCTCCTGACCATCCTTCCGCTCGCGAGAATTGCGGCCGAACTCGGTTCTGCAGATGCCGAATTGTGGGCGACGCGCGAAGATTGGATGATTGGTGCTTTAGCTTCTCTCTGTCACCGATCCATCCAGACATTTAGAAACGGCACTTTGGCTCGTTCGACAGATCGGGTCCGGCACTACGCGGGAGTTTTTCGGCGGTTTTCGCCCTCTCAACTCCAACAGATTCTTCTGGACAAATACGATTCAACGTATCGTTGGCGGTCGCGTTTTGCATCGAGGCCCGGCCCATGTCGACAGCCAGTGATCTTGTTGCCAAGCGCATATGTCAACGTTTCGCGCATGGCTGCTGGTTATGCACAACTCCTGATGGAGCAGCCATTTTTGTTAATTGCTACGCGGCAAAGCGCGAAACAGTTTGATCCTCCTGGAAACATGGAGGTGCGAGATTTGGCAGGCTACGCAGGATCACCTCCGCCGAAGAGCGAGTTGGCTGCCGTGCTCGATAGCTGGAGCGAACTGAAGGCGGACCTTTGCTCATGTCAGGAAGTACGGCTCCTCGGGGAGGCCGGACGGCTGGATTTATTTCCCGGCTGGATTCAGGAGGGTTTGTTTGCGAGGGAGGCCTGGCGGGCAGTATTAGACCGTGAGCCGGTTTCTGGTGTTCTATGCGGAGACGACAGCAATATGATCACTCGCGCCCCAGTCATCCTGGCGGCAAACCGTGGAATTCCCACCGCCGATTTTCACCACGGGGCGTTCGACGGGCGCTACCTGCTAAAGGATCTGATCAGTGCAACCTATCTTGCCAAAAATGAGATGGAACGCGAGTACCTGGTGCGAGTGTGCGGATTATCTGAGGAAAGGTGCACGATTGCGGCCCCGAGTTCGTTTCGACGTGACGATTCACCCGGATCAGGAAGGAACGACGGTTCGACTATCGTGTTTTTTTCCGAACCTTACGAATTGGCAGCCATGCGCTCCGAAGAGGTCTATCGGGAAGTTTTGCCGCCGCTTGGCCGATTGGCCGCCGAAAAGGGAAAATCTCTGACCATTAAGCTGCATCCCTTTGAAAGCCGCTCGGAGCGCACTCGCGTCGTGCACGACGTGTTGGAATCGTATGATTCGCGAAACGTGAGAGTGCTCGACGGCCCGCTTACTGCGGAGTTACTGAAAGAAGCATGGTTCGGCATCACCGTCGAGTCCACAAGCGTTTTGGACTGCGCGCAGAACGGCGTGTGTTGTTTCCTGTGCGCTTGGCTATCGCACTCGCCTTACCAGTACATACAGCAATACGCGCGCTTCGGAGTGGGTGCGATGCTGCAGGGTAGAGCGCAGATCGCGTCGATACCGGAGCTCCTGGTGCGCTTCGAGCCCGCTCCGCTGACCCAACCTGCGGATCCCGCCTTATTGAAGCAGTTGCTGACCGCAGCGTTTTCAGAACAGCGCAGCGCGAGGCTGGCATGAGCGACCTCGCGGTCAAGGTGAGCCCCGGAAGCGAATCCACTCAGAAATTTCGCTCGCAAGTTGGGCATATCTCACGCCAGTCCGGAGTGTTTTTCGCAGGGGCGGTTTTCACGGCGGCGTTAGGCTACGTCTTCAAGGTTTACCTTGCGCGGGTACTCGGAGCGGAAGATTTGGGGATATTTGCACTCGGCGCCACCCTGGTTGGATTTCTTGGAATCTTCAATACATTGGGGCTACCCCAGTCGGCCGTGCGATTCGTGGCTTCCTACCAGGCCGCCGGAAGGATGAAGGAGCTGCATGCGCTGATCTGGCGTGGCGGAACTCTTCTGCTAGTGGCAAACGTCATTTTCGCGTGCGTTCTACTCGTGCTCGGCCGCTTTGTCGCGGTTTCGTTTTATCATGCTCCAAAGCTGGTGAAGTACCTTCCATTCTTCGCGGTAATACTGCTGTTTAACGTTCTGAACGCGTTTTATGGGAAGGTTCTCGCCGGATATCACGACCTGCAACTTCGAACCCTCATCGTCAATTTCATTGGCAGCCCTTTGCAGATGATTCTCGCGGTTCTGTTCATCTCGTTTGTGGGACTGGGTTTGCGCGGCTATCTTCTGGCACAGATCGTGACGGCTCTTCTTGTTCTCGTTCTCTTGATGATGGCTGTCCGCAGATTCACGCCACAAGCGGCGAGATTTTCTGAGTTGCCCGCTAGTAATCCCCCACGGGAGATCTGGTCTTTCTCTGCTTCCATATTAACTTTGAGCATTGCTGAATTTGGGATGGCTCATGCCGACCGGGTGGCGCTCGGATTTTACCGAAGCGCTCGCGAGGTCGGCATCTACTCCGTCGCATCTGCGATGGTGGTATACGTACCGGTCGTTCTCAGTTCGATCAATCAGATTTTTGCGCCTATGATCGCCGACCTTCACACTCGTGGCGAACATGTTCTGCTAGCGCGATTGTTTCAGTCGTTGACCAAGTGGGTTATTGCACTCACCTTTCCCTTAGCCCTGGTGATCATCATCTTCGCGCGCCCATTCATGCGGATCTTCGGACCGGGGTTCGAGTCGGGCTGGCCGATTTTGGTGATTGGCACAATCGGACAATTGGTAAACTGCGGAGTCGGTTCGGTCGGCTACTTGCTTTTGATGTCAGGGAATGAACGCCGACTGATGAAGGTACAGTTCGTCATGGCCGCGGTTATGGTCGCATTTAGCATTGCACTGGTTCCTTTGTGGGGAATCATAGGAGCAGCTGTTGCGTCAGCTACCACCAACATCGGCGTGAACGCATGGAACCTTTTCGAGGTGCGAGGCTCCTTGGGAATCCTTCCCTATAATCGCGGTTACCTGCGATTGCTGCTTCCTTCAGCAGTGATTTTGTTTGTTGAACTCCTGGTTAAGAGATACATGAATTTGTTTCATCATGACTGGATAGCAGTCGCGTGCGCGTTAGTGTCAGGCTACCTGATTTTCGCCGCGATCATTTTGCTCTCCGGCCTCGATTCTGACGATCGGCTCATCGCCTCGGCGATCTGGTCCCGAATCCGTGGTGGCTTTGCCTGGATTCGTCCCGAGGCGGCGGCATGAGCGAACTGCGAAGAGTGGAGCTTCCCGCCGATTTATGCGCGCAAGCGGAAAGGAAGTTTTCCAAGTCATTCGGCAGCCTCGAAGAGTTGCTGATTGCGGCGTTGCGAGAGCTGTGTCGTGATGATTCTTCGGTCCTGAATGAAGCTGAGCAAAAGATGGTGGAACAGCGGCTGCGCGATTTGGGGTACCTCTAGTCCGGAAAGCAGAAACTGATCATGAAGGAGAACTATTCTCATGCCGAGCTGCAGAAGCTCGCAAAGGAGCGGCTCTGGCCATCATTGACCAATCCCAGCTATTTGGTCCAGCGACGACGGCGACAGATTCTTCAGAAATGGATCGGGACAATTCCTGGAACGCGCCTCTCCGTGCTGGATATTGGCGGCCGTTATCAACCCTATCGGCCGCTATTTGGGGGCCGGGTGGCAAACTATGTCGCCCTGGATGTTCTTCCCACGCGCTTGGTCAGCGTCGTTGGCGATGGCCAGAAGCTTCCTTTCAAATCAGAGTCGTTTGACATGGTCATCGCAACGGGAGTTTTTGAGTACTTTGCCGAACCGCGCCGCGCGGCGGAAGAGGTTCATCGTGTTCTGAAAACTGGTGGGCACTTGATGCTGAGCGTAGCTTCGATTTATCCGCGAGTTGTAGATGACGAACATTGGCGCTTTCTACCTGCCGGGCTCAAGTTCGTGCTTGCTCCTTTTGCGCGAGTGACGATCGTCCCTGAGGTGGCCAGCGTTGGAGGTTTTTTTCGGATGATGGCGACGTCGATAATTATCTTTGCGAAATACGATTCGCTACGTGAGTTCTTTCGCTATACAGCCATCCCGCTGATGAATCTGGCGGGTCTGGCTTTGGATCGAAACAGTATTTCCAATAATGACCAGATTGCGGGGAACTACTGCGCTCTCGCCGAAAAATAAGGTCAGCCAGAATTTTCGAGGCAGATAATAGTAAATCAAGACGGGAGCTCAACCCGAAATCGCGTCAAATGAGTATCACTTCAAGTGCCTAGTCTGCAGAAGTTACGTCAACGAACAGAGCGGTTCATTCCGCTTACCGGCTTTCATTTCGACCGTCCTCTCGTCCTGTTTCAGAGCGACGATTGGGGGCGAGTGGGACTACGCGATCAGGAAGGATTCGAAGAGCTTTGCGATGCCGGCATCGATCTCGGAGAACGGCCTTACGACCTCTATACACTTGAAACCTCTGACGACCTCGGAGCCTTGGTTTCGCTCTTGAAGCAGCATCAGGATTCGACAGGCCGCCATCCGTGCCTGCAGATGAATTTCATCGTGGGCAATCTGGACTTTTCCCAAATGGCCGCTGTCGGGTACCACAACATCCGGTTCCTTCCATTGGCCGAAGGCTTTCCCGCCGGTTGGAGCCGTTCCGGCCTTCTGCAAGCTTATCGTGAAGGAATTACCGGGGATCTTCTTTATCCAGCTCTGCACGGCGCGACTCACTTCTGTCGACAGGCCGTCGAGAAAAACTTGGTGGAAGGTACAGAACGGGCGCAATTGTTGAAAAAGCTCTGGCGTGCGGGAACACCGTATATCCATTGGCGCATGCCCTGGATCGGATACGAGTATTGGGATCCCGAGAGGCCGGAACAAGAAAGATTTCTTTCCGCACAAAAGCAGAGCGACTTGATTGGACAGGCTGTTGGCGGCTTTGCCAAACTGTTTTCTACCTTGCCACGTTCAGCTTGCGCGCCCGGATATCGCGCGGATGATAATACTCATCGCGCATGGGCGCAACACGGGATTCGCGTCGCTCAGAGTGGACCGGGCGCATTGATTCCGCCGCATTTCGATCGGCACGGCGTCCTTCACGTTTGCCGCACAATCGAGTTTGAGCCAGCCACCGATGCATCTTGCAACGTGGATCGCTCTGTAAGGCAAGCCGAACGCTGTTTTGAATTTGGATTGCCTGCCATTGTCTCCGTCCACTCCATCAATTTTCACTCCACCGTGCGAGACTTTCGTACTAGAACGCTGGCTATGTTTGACGAGTTCCTGAACGCCCTCGAATCGCGGCATGGCGACCTGCTATACATTCACGATGAGGATTTGTACGAAATAGTGAGAACTGGAACCTCCAAAATGCCGACTGGGAGGATCAATGTCGTTCAAAAGAAGTTCGTTAAGTCCCGCGTCAAACGGATGCAAGCCTAATGGAGACACAGAAATCCATTCTTCTGGTCACAGTGGACTGCCTGCGGGCCGATCATGTCGGCTTCCTGGGTTATCATTCTCCGACGACGCCTTTTCTCGATTCACTCGCTGAAGAAAGCGTTGTGTTTCCTGCTGCGATTGTTGCCGGTGCTCCGACTTACTATTCGCTTCCCGCGATGCTGGCCTCGCGTTATCCGTTGGCGTTTGGACGCGAAGTGCTAGGCATCGGGCCGAATGAGGCGACGATTGTTTCCGCGTTTCAGCGAACTGGATATGCCACAGCCGCATTCTGCGCCGCCAATCCATACATCTCCTCACGCTTTGGATACGCACAAGGGTTTGACCTATTTCGCGATTTCCTCGATGAGAAAGAACAACGATTGCCCGATGAGCGAGGCGTTCTGGCGAAGCCGGGGAAGGAGTGGGCGGGACGTCTGAATCGCTCGCTGGAGCGGGCGAGTTCATCGCTTGGGCTTCGTGCCGTTTACGATGAACTCTATTTTCGCTATTGCCAGCGTGTCACGCCAGTGCCCGAGTTCACAGACGCACTGCGGCCTTTTCCATCTGCCGATGTCATCGTTGACCATGCAACCGAATGGCTCGCCTCGATAGGGAATCAGCCTTTTTTCCTGTGGCTCCACTTCATGGATCCGCATGCGCCGTATTATCCGAAGGACGCTGCGCTTGCGCTCATGAGGGAGAAGACCATTACGCCCTTTCGCGCCCGCTATCTAAATTCTTTCTGGAACAGGTCAGATTTAGGCGTTTCGCGGTTGGCGCGCCGGCGTAAGGAGATTATCGCGCTGTACGATGCCGCAATTCGCTGGGTTGACGTTCAGATGGCTCGCTTCGTGAAGTCGCTTCAGCGGGCAGGAACCTGGGAGAATTGCATTCTCGCGTTCACCGCGGACCACGGAGAAGAATTTCTCGATCACGCGGGACGCTATCATCCGCCTTCAGGGCTGATGGAGGAAGTCATCCGGGTGCCTCTACTCCTGCGAGTACCCGGGCGCCCAAAGATGCACTTCGACACTTCTCCGTTCAGCATGATTCATCTTGGGCCGACGCTGCTTGATTCAGCTGGAGTGTCGATTCCCAATTCGTTTGAGGGGAGAAGCTGGTGGCCAGACTTGACCGAGGGAGCCAGACCCGATGCAGTCGCATTCTCAGAAAGTGTTTATGGCTGTACGAATCCATTTCATCGCGAAAATCGCATGGGTCATCGAATATTGTCGGTTCGTGAACGGCGTTTCAAACTGGTCTTGAATTTTGATTCCGGCGAGGAAGATTTGTACGATTTGGACAAAGATCCGCAGGAACGTGCGCCACTGCCACGCGATGCGGAGAAATCCGTGCGCCGGCATCTGCTTCAGTTGGCGCAGGCCCATCTGCAGAGGCCGATTGATCGGCGAATGAGCATGAGCCAGCTCTTAGGCGATCTTCAGCTAGAATGGTCGGCACGAGCGCCCAAATCTTCGCTGGTGAGCTGCTAGTAGATCTGTCCGCATCCGCATGATTACGCTTTTTACCCCGTCGTTCGCCGACGAAGCCAATACCAATGCGCAAAACCTCTCTGTGAAAGAGATTGTTGCGCGGCTGGATCCAGAAAAAATTGCGGTCACCATGCTCCACCAAGGGGCCGTTGATCCCCGGATCGCCTCGCGCCCGAATACAAAGTTAATTCGCTGGCAAAAGCATGGGAATACAGGTTGGCTCATTCTTCAACTCTTGCGGGAAGTTCGTGACGTTTATTTTTTTCCGCGGGAAGGTCCTCTCGATGCTGCCTTCCTAACTCTTCGCCGTTATCTGCACCTGAAGACTACTGTGGTGAGCTATGTCGTTTCTGGCGGTCTCGAGTCCGGACCGTACTTGCCCGCTCGACAGAGACATATACGCGAAGCCGACGCGGTCTTCGCCAACAATACGCACCTCGCGCGCCTCTTGAAAGATAATATGGGAATCGACGCGGCAGGTGTTGTCTACGATGGTGTCGACCGCCGTTATTTTTTCCCCGCGGAGGTGCACCCCCAAGATCAGAAACAAGATCAGAAAGCGGTCGCTATTCTCTATGCCGGCTCGCTCAAACCGCTAAAGCGTGTCCCCTTGGTTGTTCGGCAGGCAGCCCGATGGCCGCAGGCAGTTTTTCGCATCGCTGGAACAGGTGAAGAAGAGATCATCTGCAGGAATCTGGCTGCGGAACTTGGCTGCAAAAATGTCGAGTTCCTCGGACATTTGCCGCCAGCGCAACTGGGAGAAGAGATGCGCAAGTCGAACATCTTTTTCTTCCCGAGTATCGTTGAGGGACATCCGCAGGTGCTGGCGCAGGCAGCCGCCACCGGTCTGCCTTGTGTTGCCATGAAAGTTTATCGCCCGGATTTTGTAGTCGACCGTGCCACAGGCTTTCTGGCCGAGAGCGACACGGAACTGGCCGAGTTATTGGATCGTCTGATCTGCGATCAAGAGTTGAGGTTGCGCATGAAACGAGCGGCGATCGCTCATATACAGAAATTCGATTGGGACGTAAGCAGCAAAATCTGGCAGGATGCTTTCGAACGGCTTGTGGCAAGGCGAAGGAAGCACTGAAGCTCTCGAAAGGTCGGAGACCCTCTCATGGTGACAGAAAATCCAACCTTGCCGCCAATTTTGGGCCAGGAAAGTGCGCAGAAGAAGAGTAAGGCACCGATTCGCGTTCTGACGCTGACACCTTTTTTCCCGAGTGAGAACGATGATGCGGCCGGTTGCTTCGTGTCGGAGCCGCTCGCGGCACTGGATCGTGCGGGCGTAGAAAGTGCCGTCTTCGCCGTCCAGCCGTTCTATCGCCGCAAAATGCACCCTCGGCAGAATGCGCCTGCGCAGTGGATCCGATATCTTTCGATTCCGCGGGGTTTCGGGCTGCCGAGTGCCGGAGCATTTCTTTTCGCGAGCATTCTATCGCGCGTCCGCGAATTGCAGCGTGCGGACAAGATCGACGTTGTGCACGCCCATGCCGCGTTGCCCTGCGGGCACGCAGCGATGCTGTTGAAGTCGGAATTACATCTGCCGTATGTCGTTACGGTCCACGGTCTCGATGCTTTCTCGACCGAACAGGTTCACGGAAGAGCGGGGAAATGGTGCCGTCGCATCTCTATGCGTGTGTATCAGTCATCGCGTCGCGTTATCTGCATCAGCGAGCGAGTTCGAGAGCAGGTGCTGGAGGGCACTGGCCCCACCTGTCGAACGTCGGTTGTGTATAACGCGGTCGATCCAAAAATGTTCTCGCCAGAAATTTCCCCGGCGCGCGCGAGTTTGCTGGTGTTGAGCGTCGGTAACCTCATCCCTATCAAGGGGCATGAGGTGCTGATTCGCTCTATCGCTTCCCTGGCGTCGCAGTTCAAAGATCTAACGCTCGAGATTATCGGCGACGGCGCAGAGCGCTTGCGCCTTGAGAATCTCGCCGGGTCGCTCGGAATTTCCCAACGAGTACATTTTCGCGGAAGGCAATCCCGCACCCAGGTCGCGGAAGCGATGCGCCGCTGCGCTGTGTTCTGTCTGCCCAGCCGTTATGAAGGCCTCGGTTGCGTATATTTGGAAGCCATGTCATCCGGGAAACCAGTCATTGCCTGTCGCGGGCAGGGAATCGCTGAGATCATCCGTCAAGGCTCAAACGGGTTTCTGGTAGGGCCCGACAACGAAAAGGAATTGTCCCTCGCGCTCAGTATGCTTCTGCGCGACGAATCACTGAGCAACAGGATCGGAAAGGCCGCGCGCGAAACCGTGCTGGATCAATTTACTCTCTCGGAACAAGCGGAACGTCTGTCGCGAATCTATCGGGAGTCGCTCGCCTGATGCGCCGCCTGGTTATCCTCACTGAGATTATTTCGCCTTATCGCATTCCGCTGTTCAATGCGCTGGCTGCCTATGAAGGCATCGATCTTCATGTGATATTTCTGGCAGAAACGGACCCGAACCTACGCCAATGGGAGGTTCAGAAGGACGCCATTCAGTTTTCGTATCAGGTGCTCTCATCGAGGCGCACGCAGTTCGGTGACTACAATGTCTTGCTGAATGCCGGGGTGTCGAAATCCCTCCGAACGGCAAATCCCGATGTGATCCTCTGTGGTGGTTATAACTATCTGGCGTCGTGGCAGGCGCTGCTCTGGGCCCGCTTCAATAACGTCCCTTTTCTTCTCTGGTCGGAAAGCAACATTCAAGACATGCGGCCGGGGCACGCGCCCGTCGAATTTCTCAAAGATGAGTTTCTCCGCCGATGCAGCGGCTTCATCGTGCCGGGAAGGTCCGCTCGAAATTATCTTTGTTCACGCAAAATCAAGGACGATGTCATTTTCACTGCTCCGAATGCGGTGGACAATGCCCTTTTCCAAACCGCCGCTGCCCAGGCCCGTAAGAAGGCTGAATCCTCACGGCTTCGGTTGGAACTACCAGCGCGTTATTTTCTGTTTGCGGGCCGCCTCGTCCCGGAAAAAGGAGTCTTTGAATTGCTCTCCGCTTATGCCAAACTGGATGCTTCCTTGCGACAGCAGACGGGACTTGTACTCGTGGGCGATGGACCGTTACGGGATGCGCTGGAGGCACTAGCGGCAAAAATTTCTCCGGGGATGGTAAAATTCGCAGGTTTTATCCAGCAGAAGGAACTGGGGACGTATTACGGATTGGCGGACGCACTCATTTTGCCTACATACACTGACACTTGGGGACTGGTTGTGAATGAGGCCATGGCATGTGGCTTGCCAATCATTCTCAGCCGTGCGGCCGGATGCGCTGCCGATCTGGTAAGTGAGAATTGTAACGGCTTGCTGGTCCCACCTGCAGACGCATCCGCTCTTGCTTCGGCAATGGCGATGCTAGCTCAACATCCCGATCTTTCGAAGAGCATGGGCTCGAAAAGCTCAGAGCGAGTGGCTGAATATTCTCCTGCTAAGTGGACCGAAGGCGTTGTTCTTGCCGTCGACTCAATGGGAGGCGCCCGTGACTGAGCGAATCTCAAAAGGCTTCTTAATCGGCGCTGCCATTATCTGCAGCTTACCCCTTCTGTTTCTCTTCGCCTATTCACGTCCCGGATATTTCAGTGTCACGAACGTGGGCGCGCTTCTGGCCTTTGAATCGTTGATTGGCGCCATCTGTTTGTATCGCAGGGTATTCTTTCCGATCATAGTGCTCTCTTTTCTTGGTGCGGGCTCGAACCTGCCTGCGGGAGGAATGTGGATGGCAGGCCGCTGGGTCGCTTTGGGAGTCGGCGCGGCCGTTGGGCTGTTCATCATGCTCAAGGAGCGGGAAGACGGTTTCGGGCAATTTCACCTGCTAGCGACGTTCTGTATCCTGGCGGCTTTGGTATCAGCGGCGGTTTCACATTATCAGAGCCTGGCTTTTCTCAAAGCTTTAAGTTTGTTCCTGCTGTTTCTCTACGCCAGCACTGGCGCCCGTCTGGCAGTAGCTCACCGGGAGAATCGTTTTTTTGAGGGACTGCTGTTGGGCGTCGAAATTGTTGTCGGTTTCATGGCAGGGTTTTATGCCGTGGGAATCGAAGCTTTGGGCAACCCGAACTCTCTCGGCGCCGTGATGGGAGTTGTGGCTGTGCCGATTCTTCTGTGGGGGGCTTTGCTCGACGATGGGAGCTTTGCCCGGCGACGCAGGCTCGTTCTTTACGTGCTGGCGATGTATTTGACATTTCACAGTCATTCACGAGCGGGACTGGCTGCGGCGTTCGTGTCCTCTGTCGTTCTATGTCTGGCCTTGCGGCAATACAAGCTTCTGGGTCGCGGCGTCGTGGCGCTGATCATCATCGTGACCTCATCTGCAATCTTTAACCCGGACGCGTTCTCGAAATTCGTCTCGACCCTCAACGATTCTGTCCTTTACAAGGGACATGATCCGGGACTGGGAGTCTTTGCTTCCCGCCAAAGTCCATGGGAGGGCGCGATGCAGAGCATTCATCGCCACTTCTGGTTCGGGTCCGGATTCGGTACTACGGATAATGGCCAGGACGCCAGCGATAAGCTGGACAAGTACAGTGATTTGGCAACTCCTGAAGGTGTTACCTCGGAAAACGGCAGCAGCTACTTGAGTATTCTGTCTTGGGTCGGTGTGCTTGGAGTCTTTCCTTTCGCTCTGCTACTTCTCTCAGTCATCGCGAAAATTCTTAGAACGCTGGTGTGGATGGTAAGGACCAGGAACCCTAACCACCCGGCGGTTCCGCTAGCCATGGTTCTACTCGCGGGCATACTGCACGCCGGCTTTGAGGATTGGCTCTTTGCTGTTGGTTACTATTTGTGCGTGTTCCATTGGTGTTTGGCCTTCATGCTTGCGGATTACGTGCCTTCCGCAGAACTTCCTCGATTCTCACACAGGTGGACTCCCAAGCCGATGCGCCGTCTGTTCGGCGCTGCCGCTCTAAGCCGATGATACGTCTGTTCATCAACGGCCTTTCCGGCAGCGCCGGAGGGGGTTTGACGTACCTTCGAAACGCCATTCCGCAATTTGCGGCGGTTCCCGAGGTTCAGGTCACGGTTGCTTTGCCCACCGGGATAGGACATGAATTTCGTGCTTTCACCAATGTTGATGTCCTTGAAATGCAAATGTCGGTTGCCCGGCGATTCTGGTTTGAAGAATTTCGCCTTTCTGAATTGCTTCAGCAGACACATGCCGATGTCTTGCTTTCCGCCGGGAACTTCGCGCTGAGAAAGTCTCCGGTGCCGCAGATTTTGCTGTCGCGCAACTCCATCTATACTTCAGCCGACTTTTCTCGCGATCTGCTGTCGCGGCGGGAATATCGCATGTGGCTCGACACACGCGTTCGCGGCGTACTAGCGAAGCAATCCATCCGCTGGGCAGACGTCACCATCGCTCCAACTGAAGCCTTCGCATCGGAATTGCGTTGCTGGACGGGCGTTCAGGTTCGAGCGATCCATCATGGATTTGATCGTGACGCTTTTACCCGAAATAGCGGTCCTCTACCCGAGCACGTGGCTGAGAAGATCGAATCTGCTCAAGGCAGTCTGAAACTCATTTTTGTCAGTCATTACAATTACTACCGCAACCTCGAGACTCTTCTGCGCGCACTGCCTCTTTTGCGAAAAAGGTTGGAAGGGCGAAGCGTCAGACTCTTTCTGACCTGCAGGTTACGTGCGGGGGAGAATCCCGGCGCCTACAATCCAGAATCGGCTCAACGGCTGATCAAGAATCTCGGTGTTTCTGGGATGGTCGTTGAACTTGGAGCCGTCCCCTACGATCAGGTTCATCGCCTGTACAGCTGCGCCGACGTGTACGTTACTCCGGCTTATACCGAAACATTCGCCCATCCCCTGGTAGAAGCAATGTCCACGGGCATTCCCGTCATCGCCTCCGACATAGCTGTGCATCGCGAGATCTGCGAAGATGCAGCCCGTTATTTCCCGCCGTTCTCACCCGAGCTGTTAACCGAGAGAATTGTAGAAGTCGCAACCTCGCCGGAAACTGCACGGCAGATAGCTGCAGCGGGATTGGCGCGTGCGCAACACTTTTCGTGGAAACGGCACGTGGCCTCTATTGTGGGAATAGCGGCGGAGTTGACCAAGTCAGCCAATCCCGCTCTTACAGCCCGCTCAGAATCGACAAAGATCGAAATTGTCGCGTAATCCAATTTCTCAGAAGATCGTCCGCTTTCAGTACGGTTGGATTCATGGTCGCTGCGCGCTTGCGATACCCCGCGGAATTGCAGAGGCCGGCGAGCCATACATTACTGCAGCTAGTCGGGGATATCTCGCCGCAAAAAAGTAAATCGAGTAGGCAGGGAAGAAGACAATAGCCGGCACATAAATCAAAGAAGCGAGATAGAGAAAGGTGGCAAGCAGCACGCATCCAATCGCGACAGCCAGAGCAATCGTATGGACATTCCACGTCAGCCCCGCCGTTTTACCTGTGATTACTGCCAGGATTCCGATCCCGATGCTTGGAACAACCATGATCAGTCCCAGAATCAAAGTCGCGACTGCCATAAGAATTCCAGTGACGATCGCGAGCACGATCTTCATGACGATATAGGCGGCGTATGATCCGAGCTCGGGCTTCATCATCAGCCACAGGCGGCGCCACCCCTCCATGGCGTCGATGTTCTCCAGAGCCATCTGCGGAACCACGAAATCCTTCGTCAACACCAGGACCACCGCCGTGGCGATAGCGAAGGCGAGTAAGAGAATGGCCAACAAGCCCCCGGCGAAAATCAGTCCCGCCAAGTGTTCCTTCGGTTCTCTAAACCAGCCGACAAAATACGCAAGTGCTGCGGGAATTCCGAGAACGATCACGACCGCGGCCAGCGAGAGAAGAAGATAGCCCAACCGCCAAACGAAATAGCGCCATCCCTCACCGATTCTGCGGTTCCATTCCTGACGGATGTGACACTCGCGCGTGACCACGCCGTCGAAGAGAACGAAGCGCATCACGCTGCTGATGTACATGATGATGATGCCGATGGCAAACCCGGCGACCAGCGCCGAAGCCATCAAGGCGATAAGCAATGGGTAGTCGACCCCCAATGAGCCGGGGAAATGAATGTGCGGCGTGACGCCGGGGTGCGCGGGGAATTGAAAATTCGAACGGTTGCATCCGTGAACGCCGAGTTCTCCCGCGAGCAAGCCGACGAAAGCGAGCCTTGTCCATTGACCGATGCGGAAGGGGCGAAACAGTTGCTCGCGAGTATGCTCCAGCGCAGGAGTGATCGAGTCGACGGCGCTTAGGGCCAACTTGCACCTCGCGAAAAATGACTCAGGAGAAAAATACTAGGAATTGGCCGCGGTAGCAAACCAAAACCTGTAGCTCTTTGAAAAGTGGATTCCCCCTCAGCGGCCGCGGGGCTTATCGATCACATCGAGTGTCCGTACAGGCAGGCCGAAACCATTGACCAGTTGGCGGCGCTGTTCAAGGATCTCGTGCATCTCTCCCGGTGTGCCCCGTACCGGAGGAACGTTAGCAATGGCGTCATTCAGCATTGCCCAACTCACTTCTGATGCGAGCACGCTGTCGCGCGCCTCGGGAAAACCCAGATTCCCACCCGCGAGGATGGACCGGGCGAAGACATCGACCATGACATCGAGCTTCTTGTCGTTGAACGCCGCAGTTTTGCAGAGCGTGTTACGTGTCCCATAGAGCTCGACGGTCGCCTGTGTGAAATCGTGCCGCATGCGCGCCACGCCCTGGCTCCCGATCACATCGATATAGCAGTTATGTGGTTGTTGCTTGGCCAGATGTCCGTAGATGAATCCTTGCGTTATGTCGAACACGATCCCGTTGGCGAAGGTGCCGTGGGCCTGCACCCACCAGGGATCTTTGTATCCCCACATACGGAGGCCCTGTGCGTGCCAGGTGGCGTATTCGCTCTGCGCGTACCAGCGGGCAACGTCGACGTAGTGCATACCGCAATCGTGGAAAGGTGGGCCCTCCGGATCGTGTCCTTCGAGCGGCATATGGCCGGGCGTCATGTGGCAGATGCGGATCACGGCCAGTTCGCCGATCTCACCATCGGCAACGAATTGCTGGATCTCTTTGTGATACCAGGCATTTCGATTGAAGAGATTGACGGCCACAAAACAATCGCTGGCTTCAATCTCACGCACGAGCTCCCATTCGGTGTCCACGTCGGGGGCCAGCGGTTTCTCTGCCAGCACATGCTTTCGAGTGGCTAAAGCTTGACGAATCTGCGCCGGCCGAGCGTCGGCTAACGTGAAAAGTCCCACCACGTCGAGAGTGGGATCAGAAAAAATGGGATCAGGGCGGTCGTAGATCTTGGCACCGGGCACGCTCTGACGAGCGAGTTGGCGAGTAGGCGCCTTGATGTCGTAGATGGCCGCGACCTCCCAGAGTTCGTTCTCCTGCATGGCGGCGACAAAGGCGCGTCCCATGCGGCCATAGCCGAGAATACCCGCCCTGAGCTTGCTTGGCATGCTACAGATTCATGGTAGGGGACGGGCCGTCGAGACACCGTGATTCCCATCACAATGTGGCCGCTTCGCCCCGGCTTGGTTAGAATCTATGAAGGTTCTTATCCTATGACCCTGACGAAGGCCCAAGCGCTGGAGATGTTCGAATCCGATGACCTGATCGGCATCGGCATGGAAGCTGACGCGGTGCGGCGGAAGCTGCATCCGGAACGCGTGGTCACGTACATTATCGACCGCAACATCAATTACACGAATTTCTGCACCGAGTATTGCACCTTCTGCGCTTTTTATCGTCCTTTGAAAGGACCGGCAGCGAAGGAAGGCTACATTCTCGACTTCGACACCATCTACGAGAAGATCCGCGAAACGGTCGAACTGGGTGGAACGGGTGTGCTCATGCAGGGAGGTCTGCATCCAGATCTGAAGATCGATTGGCACGAGAAAATGCTGCGTGGTATCAAGCAGCGCTTCCCAAAGATCCATCTGCACTGCTACTCCGCGTCAGAGATTATTGCTATTGCCGAGTACAGCAGGTTGTCGATCCGAGACACGATTCTACGACTACAAGACGCTGGACTCGATTCGATTCCCGGCGGCGGGGCCGAAATTCTTGATGACGAAGTACGGTACAAAATTGCGCGGTTGAAGTGTCTCACCGATGACTGGATCAACGTCCACCGCACAGCCCACCAGATCGGCATGCGCACCACAGCAACGATGATGTTCGGAGTGGGGGAAAAGCACGAGCACCGCATCAATCATTTCCAGCGGCTCTACGATTTGCAGGAAGAGACGGGCGGATTCACCGCTTTCATCCCGTGGAGCTTTCAGCCCGCGAACACTGCGCTCGGCGGACGCAAGTGGGACGAAGCGACGGCTGTCGAATATTTGAAAGTTCTGGCGATCTCGCGGATCTTTCTGTCGAATTTCTTGAATGTTCAATCGAGCTGGGTGACGCAGGGACTCAAAGTCTGTCAGATGGGCTTGCGCTTCGGTGGCAACGACGTTGGCTCGGTGATGCTGGAGGAAAATGTCGTAAAGGCTGCCGGCGTGACCAACTGCACGACTGAAGAAGAGCTACGCCGGATTATTCGCGATGCGGGCTTCCGCCCCGCCCAGCGCGACACGCTATACCGGCAATATTTCCTGAACTAATATTTCCTGAAATGAAGCTCAGCAGTTGTATCCGACCGCCGACAAAAGCAAACGGCCTCGGAAGCCCGATGCCGTTCGCCAATGCTAATATCTAGTACCCCGTCAAGGTCACAAGTATTATCGAAACAATCGCAGATGAAATCAAGTTACTTTAAGGAGAGGTGCTCCCCGTCCAGCGAACCCTCCACGTGTCCGTGAGAGACAATCCTTCAACGCGCAGGAATGGACCTGGAGGGATTCGAACCCGCCTACAAACGTAAATTCAACAACATGCAGCGCCACGGATGGCAAGAAAGTATATGAAAAGCAATCGTAATCCGGCTAACGGATCGCAAATGGATTGCAGAAGTTCAGTTGCTCTGTTGCTCTGATTTTCGCCAACTCAGAAGAACTGAACTGACTTCATGGTGTCTGTCAGCTCTTTCAACCTCTCGGGGGAGTTGGCGGCGAAGGCGAATGATAGCAGCTTACCCTTGCGGATAGTGGTGAATACTACGGCACCTTTCATAACGCTACCTTGTTGGACTGCGAATACTGATACCAAGAACGGTTGATCGGAAATCAGAACCTGTCGTGCAGGAACCGACGCAGAAGCTGGGGAACCACCGACCCAGTCATTCATTTTTGCCTCGGCCCTCACGTCGTCTAGATCGCCGTACGCGTCTCGCGGATAGGCCACGATAGTTAGCGAATGCCATCCGGCAGCCTTATCATCTGGACCAGACGACATCGAGAGCAATAGCTCTGCCCGGCTCTTTATGTGCAAAGCTTTGGCTTGATCTTCGAGGTTTGCTGCCGAACGACCCGTTTTGTCGCGCATATTGTAGGGCGGCAAGTAACGAAAATCCAGTTTCTCACTTTCATAGACGGGGTCGGAGCTAGATGGTTCATCCTTCCGAATTTGCGACCATAGTGATGACAATGGAAGCGAGCACAACAGGAGTTGAATGAGCACTTTATGGAACCTCGATAACTTCGTTTTCATTCAGAAGTATCCCATTCTTGCTTTTTGTCGCCGTTGTGCTTCTTGGACCATTTCCTGCGAAGGCGATATGTCCACGACGAAGAAGCGCTTGACCCACTTCTCCTTCAGTTTGCAAATAGC
>DATKQB010000018.1:0-28047 GCA_035523795.1 Verrucomicrobiia bacterium
GCTAGCTTTTTCGTTTCCGCCCCGCCCTGATCTCTTTCAACCGATGGCTTGCCGCCGAGTCGAGATCCAACCCATAAAACTTTTTTAGCTCGCGAATCTGTTCGAGCGACGCCGGGCTGAACGGAGTCTTTCCATCGAACGCATGCAGCACAATCCCCTCCAGCACGTCGCCCAGCGTCATGTCGTGATATTCCGCGAAGGCCTTCAGCACTTTCAGGATGCGCTTCTCAATGCGCACGCCCGTCTGCACGCGCTCAATCAAAAGCTTAGAATCATCATACATTGATAGATATGTACCATGGTACATCGATACGAGTCAAGCATCCCAACAATGCTGACGTCGGCATGGACTTCCTTCGGCCTGCAATGGACCTGGCTTGGTTTGAAAGGGCGCAGCTTCTGACGCGACTTTGGAGCGAAGGAGAAATTGCGGCTTATTGCGACTGGACGACATCCCGAGCGTGGCGAGGTGAAAGCGGAGCGAAGTGAAGCCACCTTGTGCTTTATAATCTCCCTTCCATTTCTTCCTCACAAAGGACTCCGTTGGCACTCGACGAGAAAATCTACGAACAGCGTCGCGAAAAGCTTAGGCAGATCGAAGCGCTCGGCCAGCCTGCCTATCGCACCAAGTACGAATTCACCCAGACGATCCCGCAAATTCTGTCTGAGCATTCCGGCAAGTCGGCCGAGGATCTGGAAAAAGCGAGGATCGATGTGCTCGTCGCCGGGCGCATCATGGCCATCCGCCTTATGGGCAAAGCCGGTTTTGCCCATCTGCAACAGGGCGGGCAGCGGTTGCAGATTTACGTAAAGAAAGATGCGGTTGGCGACAATAGCTTCGAGCTATATAAGCTTCTCGACCTCGGCGACCACGTCGGGGTTCGCGGATACCTGTTCCGCACTCGCACCGGCGAGCTCAGCATCCACGTCGACGAGATTACCTTCCTCAGCAAGGACCTGCTCCCGCTTCCGGAGAAATGGCATGGCCTCACCGACGTCGAGTTGCGTTATCGCCAGCGCTATGTCGATCTGGTCGTAAATCCCGAGGTGCGCGAAGTGTTTGTGAAGCGCACGAAGCTGATTCAATCCATGCGCCGCACCTTCGACTCGAACGGGTTCGTAGAAGTGGAGACGCCCATCATGCAGCCCATCGCCGGCGGTGCGGTCGCACGGCCATTCGTCACCCACCACAATACGCTCGACATGGATCTATACCTCCGCATCGCACCTGAGCTTTATCTAAAGCGGCTCATCGTGGGCGGCCTCGATCGCGTCTACGAGATCAATCGTAGCTTCCGCAACGAGGGATTGGGGTGGCGCTGGAATCCTGAATTCACCATGCTCGAGGCCTATCAGGCTTACACCGACTACCAGGGGATCATGAAGCTCACGCAGGAGGCCATCACCGAAGCCGCCAAAGCGGTGGCCGGAGGAACGCTTACAGATTGGACAGTCGGCGAAGGAGACCACCGAGAAGTGAAGCGACTGGATTGGTCGAATTGGCAGCGCATGACCATGCGCGAAGCCATCATTCAATATTGGCCAGAAACGGCGGGCGCCAAGCCGGAGATGAGCGACTTCGCGGGTCGTGAGGAAGTAGATGCTCTCCTCGCAAGGGGAGCTGAGCTCATAAGAAACTCCCGTCCCGGCTTAGCTCAGGGAAGACCCGATCAAACGTCAGCCACCTTCGAGTTGATTCGCAGAGAGCTCGCAAAGGGTGGGACCGCCGGCGCCGCGATCGCCGCTCTATTCGAAGCTGTCGCCGAAGAGCATCTTCTGCAGCCCACGGTCATTTACGAGTTCCCAACGGCAGTCTCACCGCTCTCCAAGCAAAAGCCCGATGAGCCGGATTGGACGGAGCGCTTCGAGATTTTCGCCGGCCAGATGGAAATCTCCAACGGCTTCAGCGAACTCAACGATCCCGAAGATCAGCGCCGCCGCTTCGAAGCGCAACTGAAAGAACGCGAGCGCGGCGATGACGAAGCTCACCAGATGGACGAAGACTACATCCGCGCCCTCTCGTACGGCATGCCTCCAACCGGAGGAGTCGGCATCGGCATCGATCGGCTTTGCATGCTGCTCACCGACTCGCACACCATTCGCGATGTGATTCTGTTTCCGCTGCTTCGTCCGGAAAAAACTGCTGAGACAGCAAACAACGCAGATCAAGATTCGACCAAAGCCTGATCCGCTTATTCACGCGTGGCGTATTGGCAACGCCGTCCTATTTGCTTTTCGTGGCTTGCGGCTTCTCGATCGCGCTGTGTGGTGGCTCGTATGGCGCCTTATCGGGACTGAAGTTCGTGCTCAGGTAATCGATCAGCGCATCGCGGTCGGACGGATCGACGACCGCTCCCCACTTGGTCATCTTGTCCACTTCCTTCGTCCACGCAGCCTTGCTCAACCTCTGTTGCAGAATGATTCGCGCTTCGTGACATTCTGTGCATGCGGTGGTCGCTTTCTGCTGCATCGCCCCGGCGGGAAGATCTGCGGTCGGCTTCGCCGCGGAAGAGTTCTGCGCCAATGCAGCCCATGAAGCCGTGATCGACAGAACCCCAGGCAACAAGAACGCCATCAACATCGAACTGCCCATGCGTTTATGCGACATGAACCTTCACCCGATCGATCGCGTTGTTGAAATAGCCTCCCGGATTCCACACCGGCGCTTCCGGCTGCGTGCGTCCCTGGCTGTCCGTAGCGCGCGAGAGAATAGTATGCTCGCCGCGCTGGGCATTCCATTCGTAGCTCCACAACCGCCATGCATAGTGTGCCTGATCGTGGCCGAGCGTGGCATGATTCCAGCTTGCGCCACCATCGGTTGAGATTTCCACTTTCACGATATCCGCTTCGCCCGCCCACGCCACGCCATGCACATTCAGTTTCCCAGTTTTTAGGTTGCTTCCATCCAGTGGGCCGGCAATCACCGACTTCACATTCAACGCCGCCAATGGATGCGTATCTTCCGGCTTGATCGCCTCTCCCGGTTTGATCGGCTGATTGGGCATTCGATATCCCGGATTCATGAAGTTGCCCACGAACTCCGCATCCAGCACTTTGATTTCGGTGAGCCACTTGCATGAGGCCGATCCTACCCACCCGGGAACCAGCGCGCGCGCTGGGGCTCCATGATGTTTGGGGATTGGGGCGCCGTTCATGTGCGTGGCGATCAAGGTATCGGAGTCGAGCGCCTTTTCGATGGGAATGCTGCGGATGAAAGGTGGAACTTTGCCGGGAACTTCATCGCGACCGCGAAACATCACATGCTTGCCGCTCGGCTTGATTCCTGCACGCTCCAGCACATCGCGCATGCGCGGCCCGGAAAATCGAGCGTTCCCGACCGCACCTTTGCCCCACTGAATACCCGGAACCTGCGGGCGCTGGTAGGCGCGGCCATTCCCGGCGCATTCTAGCGTGTTCACCACCGAATGCATTGGCAGCTTGGAGAGTTCGGTGAAAGTCAGGTTCACTGGCTTCTCGACTTCGCCACCGACCGTGAGTTGCCAATCTGTCGTGTCGAAGGAGATCGGTTCGTGCATGTGGTTGCGCACGAAAAAATGCGGGATCGGGGTCAGCCAACGATCAAAATATTCGACCGGCGTCTCCAGATCGACGAAGCGGAACGAGCGCACGACTAGTCCATCTTCACCGGGAATCTCGATGCCGCGACTCTGGGCAGGAGGAAGCGTCCACGAGAACAACGCCGGAGCTGCGCCAAATGTGAACGCAGCTCCGGATGCTTGCTGGAGAAAACGGCGTCTTGAGTTCATGAATAATCAGTGTAACGCGAACTGCCCTAACGACCGGCGTAATCCACTTCACATTTTGCGTTCCTGCCGCCGGCCCGGAAAAGGAGAGTTGCCAAAACCGGGCCGACGGCCTTTCTGAGCGCTATCGCACTGCAGAAATGTTTGCACTACGGCAGGTAGTAGCGGAACGACGTGAAGACCATGTTGTCGATTCCGTGCGGCTCCAAGCCTGCAATTGTTCCAGCCGGCAAGCCTCCCACGCCGGACCATGCACCGCGCGTGACATACGAGTACTGCATGCCGAACTGGAAGCGTCCGCGGGCGGTATTCGTAATCCGATACCAGAATCCCGTGGTGCCTTCGATTACCGCGCGAGTGTCGGCAGTGCAGTTCGCGAGGCTCCCGGGATCGAATCCCGCGCTGCCATTCGCGGTAGTCGGCGGAGTTTCGACGTAGCAGCCGGTATTGTTGAAAGTTGGTGCTCCGTAGCCGACGAGTGCTCCCGCTCCTTTGTTGGCGAACGGATCAAAGCCGTACGTGCGCGCAGCGTACTCTGCACCCGTGTAGGCGTACACATCCAACTTCTTCGTGTGAAACTCTAGCGTACTCAGTCCCAACAAGTTCTTGACCAGGTGAACCGTACCATCGGGATTGATGGAAGCATCGGCTAGTCCGGCTGGTCCGTAGCGTCCAATTCCGCTGCCCCCAACGCCCTTCAGCCCAAACACTACGTGATGGGCGAAAACCCAGCGTGCGCTGGCGCCGACCGCGCCACCATTCTTGGAGCTTGTGAAGGCGCCCACTGCGGTCGTGGGTACTGCAGTGAGGTTTCCGCAGGCAGTGCTGGCGAAGTTCTCTACGCATGGAAACACGCGATCCGTGAAGCGATCGAGTAGTCCGTACACTTCGTAATGTCCAAAGCCCGGATCGAACGCAACCTTCACAATAATATCTGGCGAGGGATTGAACGCGTAGGTTGACAGGCTGTTGTAGCTGCCGCTGGCGCCCGCCTGGCCAAGCAAATAGTTGGCGGCATTGCCGTGCGTGGTGAGCGTGGCCTGCGGGTTTTCGACCGATACTGCAGCCGCGAACTTATCGCCAAAACTCTTCATAATGCGAACGCCGGGTTGGCGTGCGTAGTTGAAGCCGACGTTGTACACAGAGTCGATGGTTTTTGGACGAACATCGTTGGTCTTGCCGATGTCATCATCCGGAGCAATCCCTTTGGCATCCTCTGTGACTAAGCTCCACGACTGACCCGCGAGAAAACGCCAGCCGTTGTCGAACTTGATCTGTCCCCAGGCTTGCCGCATCCGGAGCGTGTAGCTATTGGTCGAGGTCGAAGTGGAAGTAGTGCCGGATGAAAGAAAGTCCGATGAAACGTAAGCGGAAAGATCGATCTTTCCGATTCTTCCATCGACGAAGCCAGTGATCTTTGACTGCCGGGCCGATGCAAAGAATTCGGGTATTTGGCTCTGTGACGCTCCTGGCATGGTCAAAGAGTTGAAGGGCGTGGCCATGTCGGCGCTGAGCGCTCTCGATCGGCGCACGAACTCGCCGGCGGCATATCCCCCCGGCGTGATGTTGATGCCGCGGAAGTGAATGGTGAGTGGACCCTCCATCTGCTTGTTGTAGATATCCGTTGATCCCTGGGTTGATTCAGGGGTGAGAGGATTCTGCAGATTCTGGCCTTGCTGGAGCGCAGGGGCCGACACGTCCGCGACTGACTGCGAAGAAATACCGGACTTCAGGCTCGCATCGGCAGTTGAGGGTTGTGCCGGCGTCGGCTGAAACGAAGCAGACGCTGAGGGCGTGGTGGACTTCACCGCTGCAAGGGCGGCTTGTTGATGCTCGAGTTGTTCCGTCAAATGTTGAATTTGTAGTTGCTGAGCGGCCAGCGCATCTCTAAGCGCATGCACGTCGGCTGCGGTGATTGGTGGTTGAGCTGGCGTCGATGAAGAAGCGGCGGGGGATTCAGGACCTTTATTTGCCGCCATCTGAGTTTGTGCCCTAGCTGCGGCCGGAAGCGTGGCCAGAGCCAGTGCTGCGATAAACAGCTTGCGAGTGTGCTTCATTGGAGTGCGTTCCTCTCCTTTTGAATTGAGTGTTCGACTGCGAATGTCCTGGGGAAGGGACTGAAGCAAAGATCGATTAGAACTTAACCCATTAACACTATCGAATTAATAGGCAATACGCGAGACATCGGTCGTTGTCATTAACAAACCGTTAATTCTTCCGTTTGGGGGAGTGGGGCTCTCTAGCTGGGAACAAGACCCCACTTGGTCTGGAGATGCCGCTCCATTCCTTTGAAAACGATGCCGTCCACGACGTAACCAATAGCAATGATCAACAGCATGACGGCGATCACCGCGCTCATGTCGTTCAAATCGCGCCCCATCATCAGAACTTGCCCGAGGCCGAGGCTGAGATAAAGCATTTCCGCGGTAATGAGCGAGCGCCACGCAAAGGCCCAGCCTTGCTTCAGTCCGGTGACGATGAAGGGCAGACTTGCCGGCAGCAACACGTACCAGAACAGCTTGAATCCTTTAGCTCCGAGATTGCGCCCTGCCTGACCGAAAATTGTCGGCATTTGCTTGCGTCCATCTTCCATCGCGAGAGTCACAGACAGAAGCGATCCCATGATGACCACGAACAGGATTGCGTTCTGGCTGAGTCCGAACCAGAGCAGAGCCAGCGGCCACCAGCAGATGCTGGGCAAACTCTGCAAGCTGACCAGCAGCCCGCCCATAGTCTCTTCGAGAAACTTGTTGCTGGCCACACCCAAACCAAGAATCATGCCCAGTACCACGGAAATGCTGTAACCGAGAAGGACGCGCTGCATGCTGACACGAATCGCGATCAGGTAGGTATGATCCTGAAATCCCGAATACAACGACTGCGCCACTCCCCACGGGCTGGGAAAAAGATAAGGAGGCCAGATTTTCAGCGCCGCCAGGAGCGTCCAGAGCCCGAAAAGAGCGCCGTAGAAAATGATGTAACGAAGAGCGCGCTTCATCGTTGGTTCTCCAATCGGATCTTCGGCTTCACGCCCGCCCGATATTCGACCGCCAGCGAACGGTTGATTTCGTCTCTGAGTTCGTCGAGGATTTCGCGCGCCGTGCCTGCTACGTGAGGATCCTCCAGTTGCCGTGGACGCGGCAGATCGACCAGAAACTCGTCCTTTACGCGGCCCGGACGGAAGGTGAGCAGCACGACGCGATCTCCGAGGCGAACCGCTTCGCGCACGTTGTGGGTCACGAAGATGATGGTTCGGCCGGTCTCACGCCAGATTTTCTCTAGTTCGTCATGCAGAAGGTCGCGAGTCTGGGCGTCGAGCGCGGCGAACGGCTCATCCATGAGAAGAACGTCGGGTTCGGTGGCGAGCGCGCGGGCAATCGCGACCCGCTGCCGCATGCCTCCGGAAAGTTGATGGATGTAACTGCTTTCGAAATTCGACAAATGAACCAAACGCAGATAGTGGCGTGTTTTTTCGCGGCGCTCAGTTCTTGGCAGGCCCTTCATCTTCATGCCGAATTCAACGTTTTCCGCCACCGTAAGCCAGGGAAATAAACCATGCTCCTGGAAGATGAGGATGCGGTCGGTGCCCGGACCTTGCACCGGCCTGCCGTCGACGAGAATTTCTCCGGAGGTCTGCTGATGCAGTCCGGCAATCAGGTGCAGCAGAGTGGATTTGCCGCACCCGGATGGTCCCACAACGCACACAAACTCGCCGGGAGCAACTGCGAGATTGATGTGGTCGAGGGCCAGCAGTCGCTCTCCGTTGGGGGCGGCATAGCTCAGACAGATCTCGCTCAAGCCGACCTTGGAAACGATCGCCAGCGGAGGACGATCGATCAGCGATGCGGGAGTAATCGCCCGGCCGCTTGCTATGCGAGTCGGGAAGCGCGAATCCGCCGGGTGCGCAATTGAGTGCGGTAGCGTGCGTGCGTTAGCGCTCATTGAATTGCCTTTCGTCCTTTTTCGGCGAGGATCTGGTTCAGAAGAGTCACGTCGTAAAGCTGAGAAAGATCGGGCATTTGTCGCCCGAGAAAACCGTCGGCGAAGGCTTGCTGCGCAGCCATGTTCAGCGCGTTGTGCAAGGGATCGTAAGTGACCTGCATGCGGGAAAACGCTTCGTCGATGATGACGGGTGGGAGCGCTTTACCGGTCTCCGCCTGGATCTGCTGATTGATGATCTTTTTGGCTTCCGCAGGATGGGCGTTGATCCAGTCGGTAAGTTCGACGTGAGCGCGAATCCAGTTCTTCACAAGATCGGGGTGGTTCCTGAGAAACTTCGTGTTGACGACCAGCAATCCGATGACGAATTGCCCGTTGGGCCATAGGCTGCGCTCATCGACGAAGAGTCGGCCATTTCCGTCATGAATGAGGCGAGTTGCCCATGGTTCAGGAGCCCAGGCAGCATCGAGTTCCTTCTTCACGAAAAGCGTCAACTGATCGGGATTGGCCATGGGCACGATTCGCACGTCGCCGCCCTTGTCGTTGGTCTTGAGACCATGGGTCGTCAGCCAGTTGCGGAGCGCGACATCCTGGGTATTGCCGAATTGCGGGGTCGCGACGCGCTTGCCGTGGAAATCCTCAGGCTTGTTTATGCCTGAGTCACTACGCACGATGAGGGAAGCGCCCCCGCTGGCCGCGCCAGCCACCACACGCAAGGCTTGGCCATTGGAGCGAACATAGCCGTTAATGGCGGGATTGGGTCCGACATAGGTCATGTCAATGGCGCCGGCAAATAGCGCCTCGATGGCGGCCGGGCCAGCGTTGAAACTCGTCCACTGCACCTTGATGTCGGATCCCATCGCTTTTTGAAACCATCCGTTCGCTTTCCCGACCATAGCTTGCGCGTGAGTGATGTTGGGGAATGCGCCCACGCGAATTGTTTCCGCGTGACCCTGCGCCCAGGTTGAGGAGGGAAGAACGAGGAACAGCAGAAAGGCAAGAACTCGGTTGTGACTTACTGCTTTATATAAAGACATGATGCCGTTGGGCCCTCTGTGCGCTCGTCGGAACCTTTCCTTGTACTCTCGCATCTCAATTAAATCAATAGACATTATGGACGAACAGTAGAAGAGCAAGCCAAAGACCATCTGCTAGCCCGATTGCCAGCCTATATGGCCTTTGCCGTCAGTGCTTTAGGCTTTGGTTGGAGATGTAAGACGTTTTTGTGTGCAGCAGATTGCAGCAAAGCGGCAGGCAATGCCATTCGCAATGTGCAGATGAGGAACTTGCAACTTCTTGCAAAGTGGCGAAAAAGAGAATCAGGCTGCGACGCGAAGAACCAGTACAGTGATGTTGTCTGGAGCTCCGCGCTGAAGGGCCAGATTCACCAGCGACTGGCAATTTTCCGCCGGCGTATGAGACTGCACCACACGCGCCAATTCGAGATCACCCACCAGGCTCCACAGTCCGTCGGTACACAGAATCAGCGTGTCGTCTATCTCGAGAGAGAGGGGCGACTCGGGGATATCGGGTTCGATTTCTCGTCCCGAACCAAGGGCGGCGGTGAGAATGTGCCGCTGGGGATGCGACTCGGCATCTTCGGAGCGGACGATTCCGCTTTCCACCAATCGTCCTACATAGGAATGATCGCGAGTAAGCCGCGAAGCAGTTCCGCTTCGGACCAGATACAGGCGGCTATCTCCGATATGGGCGTAGTGAAGGTGCGATCCCACGATCGAAAGCGCCGTGCAGGTTGTTCCCATGCCAGTAAGTTCTGGATGTTCCACTGCGTATTGTTGAATCACCTCGTGAGCTCGGGACAAACCAGCGACGAGAAGATCCTGCGGATCACCCGGCGTTGTGTCATAAACCAATCGAACCGTTTCGATGGCTAGGCGACTGGCTTCCTGTCCACCTTCGTATCCGCCCATGCCGTCGGCGATAACGGCGAGGCGCCCCTTGCGGCGAAACTCCTCCTCCAATTCCGGTTCCCAATAAAGAAACGAGTCCTCGTTGTTGGAGCGCTGCAGACCGACATCCGTCAGCCCGGCGAACTCGATTCCGGGTTTGGTTTGTGCCGAAGCCACTATCATGGCGGGTCCCCAACCATTCGTTGACCCGTGCAAAGAGACTGATTATAAGGGAAAAGCGCTCAGCCCGGACTTTTCCTGCTGCGAAAGACCGGTCAAAAACAGGCAGCGTAGCCTATCACTTTCGCCATCTATTTGAACATGGAATTTGCGTTTGTCCGGAAAACCGGAGAGCCCGAACCCCCTTAAGGTCCAAGCCGGCATATGCAGAATTATCAGTCGCGAGGGCTTGCAAAGGGAGCTATAATCTCTGCCATTAGGGCTCCCCAAGGATGGCACAGACTTCCGCCGACCGGGCATGGAAGGGAGCCGCTGCTACGGGACTCGAAACCTGCCGAGGTGGGTTATGTCAACACTGATGATCGTGTCCGTGATCTTTGGGCTCTTCGCCATCGGTCTAGTCGTTCTGCTGATCTATCGCAGCACGTTGACTATGCACGAAGATGACCAGCTTTTCCTGGATGAAGCCAACTCCCATTTGCAGGAAGAGCAGACCGAACTGCTGACCAAGGTGAACCGGCTTACGATTCCGGTGCGCGTCTTCAGCATTGGCTCAGGCGTATTCCTGCTGCTGCTGGTTGCGATGCTGATCTACCAAAAGCTCAACGAAGTCCAGTAGGGCGAAGACTTCTTCAGAAGCGCGCGTGGAGCGCGAAGTTGGCTTCGCGGGATTTGCCGCGACTATTCCCTGTTGGAGCAGAGTCCTGCCCAAGCCGGTAGCTTCCAGCCGGTAACTTCCGCAACACAAGGAAAGGCAGTAGACTGAGATAGCTGTGCGAGAGTGGCGGAATTGGCAGACGCACCAGACTTAGGATCTGGCGGGTAAAACCGTGGGGGTTCGAGTCCCCCCTTTCGCACCAATAGTTCGCAGGCTCTTCGATTTTGTCCCCAACCGCTCTGTGCCCCATAGCCAGGAAATCACCTTAGGTCCTGCTCGCGCACCCACCAGGAACCTTGCGCCCCCAACGGGCTCCGCTGCGCGTTTCGATTTTGAATCATTTGCCGTCGGTGATCACGGGTGCGCTGTGTGTGCTCTTAAGTCCTCCTGGCCACCAATTCCAATCGCCGGCAACGCGAAGCAGCGCAGGTCCAATGACGATACGAACGATGGTTGCGTCAATGAACACCGCTATCGCCAGCGTAAATCCGAGCATCTTGATTACCAGGAAGCTCCCAAAGGTAAAGGCTGCGAACACCACAATCATGATGGCCGCGGCACTGGTAATCAGGCCTGCGGTTTTGGCAACACCCTCGGGGATCGCCTCCAATTCGCTTAGGCCGCTCCTTCTGGCTTCGAGGACTCGCGCCACTAGAAATACCTCGTAATCCATGCTGAGTCCGAAAACGATGGCGAAGGCCACAATGGGCACAATGGGAAATATGCTGGCCGTTCCTTCAGGCACTCCGAACAACCTGATTCCATGACCTTCCTGAAACACCAGAACCAATGCCCCGAACGAAGCTGCAACCGACAGCAGGTTGAGCACAATCGCTTTCACTGCGGCGAAAAGCGACCGGAAACCGCAAAGCAACGCCAGCAGCGTTCCTCCCACCACCAGCGCCAGCACTGAACCGAAGCGGTCTCTCACGATCGTCTGATAATCGGCAGTCAGCGCGGGGATGCCTCCCACGCGCAGCTTCGCGCCGGGCACTCCCGTGAGGATTACGGCGCCCTCCTTACGCAGTTCCCGCACCCAACTGACTTGATCGTTGAGTGTAACGGACGTCGCGGGTAACACCTCAATCAATGCAGCCCGCCCGTCGCGGCTTACAAAGGCCCGCCGCGTGTCACGGGAGATGTCGGGGAGTGCAGATCGGTTCCCCTCCGCAATGGTTGTGAGAGAAATGACACGCCCGGAACGTGGATCGCTTGCCAGCCGCTTGCTCAAATGATCGAGTGCGTTCCAGCCCGCGTCGGTCTCGGTAATCGAATCCTGGGGAAGTTCGAGGATCACTCGCAACGAGTACACAATGCCAACCCGATCCATTCGTTCGAGAGAGTGAAGCGCGCGAACTGATTCCGCTTGTGATGGCAGCCAATCCCCTCTTGGGACGTTGGTATCGAGGTGCACGGCTTGCGAGGCCAGCAGCAGCAAGGGTGTGCCCGCCAGAAAAATAGCCAGCCAGGGATGCGCCACCACCACTTTCCCCCATCGCCTCCATCGGTTTTCCCTGCGAGCCGCGCGATGTTCATCCCAATTTGCAATGATGGGCACCCGGCCGGCATTGATTCTCCGGCCCAGAATTGCCAGCAGTGCTGGAACGAGGGTGACGGACAAGAGAACGCTCGTTCCCGCCACCAGGAATCCAGCTATACCGATGGAACTGATTTCGCTGATAGGCACGGTCAGGAGGGCGAGGAATCCGATGGCCACAGTCGCGGCTGAAACCACGAGGGTACGACCTGCCCAACGGGCTGCGACGGACGAACATTTGATTTTGTCTGGCTCAATCGCGATGGCTTCCCGGAAACGGCTGACCATAAGCAGCGCGTAGTCGATTCCCAATCCCAACCCAAGCATCGTGGACAAATTCTGAACCAGGATCGACAAGTGCCAGTGCAGGGCCAGAAATCCAGCAATCGCCAGAGTGCTGGCGATCGCAAGCTGGCCGATGACGACTGGAATCAAAGCCGCTACCATGCTTCCGAATGCCAGCAGCAGAAGTGCAAGCGTGGCAGGAATCGCGAGACTTTCCGCATGTCGCACGTCGTCGGAGCTCGCTTTTCGAATATCGAAATTCAGTGGAGTCTCGCCCGTCAGCTCGAACTTGACCCCCGGATAGCGGCTCCGCAATTGGTCTTGCAGAGAGTTCTCCACTTCGTGCAGCTTGGGGACCAGCGCCTCCACGGGACCCTCAGTCGACTCCAGTCCCACCAGAATGAAAGTTCCTCCCCCTTTGCCCAGGAAAATCGAATCTCGAAAGTCGAGATAGGAGACCACTCCGGAGACACCGGCTTCCTTTTGCAGTCTCTCTTCGATGGTTGCCAAGGCTTGCTCGCCTTGTTCCGAATCGGCAGGAGGGAGTCCCTGAATCACCAGGACGACGCGGTCGACGAAGGGTGAATGAAAACGGGTAGCCAGCTCCTGCGGGACTTCTCCCGCTTCGCTGCCTTCGATGCGCGTTGCCGTCTCCAAATGGCGTTCAGCATGAAAGGAGAATGGAAGGAGCGCAAGGACGGCGACAAGGACTATCCCAGCCAGCCAGAAATGCCGCACATGCGCAGGATACCTAATTTCAAGCGAAATCGGGAGTGGACTAGTGTTGTTCGCCCGGCTTGTTCCAATTGGAATACTGGCAGAATTGCGAATGTGGGGCCATTGGGACTCGCGCATTCACCTTTATTTCGAGGGCCCTGGTTCGGTAGCACGAGTCTGGTTCGCTTTCCCGACGCGTTCGTATTATTGTGTGGAGAGAATACCTGTTTTTCCGGAGGGCTATTGCACAAACTCGCCTTGTTGGCCTTCTTTGCCGCAATTCAAATGGGCACGGCAGACCCCCGCATCGGCTCCTGGACGCTCATCTCGGCGCAGTCTTCCATCGCTCCTGCTGACAAACTGTCCATCTCGTCTCAGCACGGAGCAGTTCACGTCGTGATCTCAGGCGAGACTCACCTCGACTTTACCGCGAAGTTGGACGGCCACGACGCGTCCGTGCCAGCCAACCCGGCATTTAATCAAATCGAGCTCAGAAGGATCAACAAGCATGAAGTCGAAGTTAAGGAGAAGAAGGATGGAGCCGTAATCGCAACGATACTCGACATAATCGCGAAAGATGGAAACGAGCTAACTAGCACGACTTCGCAGCAAGGCCATCCCGACAAGATCACTGTCTGGATGCGGAGCGGGGGAAAGCGGTCGGCGAATGACTTATTTGTCGGTGAGTGGACCGAGGACCTGAGTAAAACTCAAATGCGCCAAGGAATGACCCTCCAGATCGAGCCGGAGGGAAATGGCGGAGTCCACTTCTCCGGCGACTTCAGCTACAGCGCCCGCTTTGACGGCAAGGAATACGATCTGAAAAACTCCCGCAACGATTCCGTGACGCTGCAACTTGCCGACCCTCACACGGTCGATGCGATTTACCGTCGAGGCGATCAGATCACGCAAAGGGACCGTTGGGTAGTTTCCCCCGACGGAACACACATGACCCTGACCACGACCGGCACATTGGAAAGCGGCCAGCAAATTAAAGAAACGCTGCTGTTTCGGAAACAGTAACTATTGCTGTGCAACGCCCGCCGCACCCGCACGTGCGCCACCTACCGGCAGGCTGTGCGTGGCATTGAACTCCCGAGTCGCAACCGAAATAATTCCTTTTCGTTGCATGAATCGCAGGATGCCGTTGACGGTATCTTCGAGAGACGGGTCCGGATTGCCCCATGCCGAAGCATTCCGCGCCGCTTGATAGCAGGAACTGTCGTAGCGTTTGAACTCCATCGCCGAAATGTTGTCCACCGAGCCTACTAGAAAGTCCAGCAGCGGGAAGAGCAGATCTTCTTTCTTGCATCTCCGGATAAGTTCGGGAACGAACTCCGGAAGGCTGAATATTTCAAATTGCCGGCCGGTCGCTTTTGTGATGAGGTCGGTAATGTCCATCATGTTCGCGTAGTCGTCTCTCACCACGTGATAGGTTCGATTCTCCGTGCCAGGAGTTGTGGAGATCGCCACGATGTTGTTGGCCGTGACGTCTGCCGGCACGAAACTTACCTGATTCAGGGCATCGACTCCAATGCCGTGATTGATCATGAAGGCCACAAGGCGCACGGCTATGTCGAAGTTATTGCCCCCGCCAGTGACGGAAGGACTGACCAGCGCGGGGCGGAAAATGCGCGTCGTAAGCCCGTGGCGGCGCGCATCCATCACAACTTGCTCGCAAACCCACTTGGATTGGCTGTAGCCGAAATCGAGAAGCTCCATGTTTTCGTTGCAGTCGGTCTCATAGAGAACTTTCTTGATTGCCCAGCCGAAGATGAAGGTAGTTGAGACCAAATTGAAGGTCTTGGATCGTCCTTCGAACGCCAGTCTCAAAACCTCATTCGTCCCCAACACATTCGCCTCGCGCATGCGGTCGTAGTTAAGCAGGTAGTTCACGGTTGCGCCGTTATGAAACACCGTATCGATTTCGCTTGCGAGGAAATCCCATACCTCCCGCGTCAGGCCAAGTTCTTTGTGGCCAAGATCCCCGCAAACGGGAATTACGCGAGTCTCGAACATCTGTATCAGGTCCGCCGGGAATGAACCCATCGACTCCATCGCCGCCCGCAGCCTCTGTTTGCCCTGGTGCTCGTCGGAAGCCCTGACGAGCACGTGGACATTCGCGCGCGTTTGCTCCAGCAGGCTTTTCATCAAGAACGGCCCAATGAATCCGGTACCGCCGGTGAGCAGAACGTTTTTTAGGACCGGCGTTGCAAGCTGCAGAGCGGGCGCCGGAGGTTCGAAGACGAGCTTTCTGTCGTTGCTCATCATCCGCTGTTCCGCGGTGCGCTGCTCTTCACGGAAAGCCGCCAGATACTGACGCAACGGCGCCAGTGCTTCTTCCGGCGCGCGCTCCAACTGTTCCGCCAAGCGAAACAACTCGGCTACGCTTACACGCTGAATGAGGCCGATATCCACCTGCCTTGCCAACATATCGGCGTTCTTGTTCTTCAGAAGCTCCTTGATCTCGTGCATGAAGACAACCAGATCCAGGGAGTCCAGCCCAGCGTCGACTAGGTTGTACGACTCCGTGCCCGTCAGGTTGTAACGGGCTTTCAACATGTCAAAAGGCGACTGGCCCGCGGAGGCGGATGATTCCGCGTCCTTTTCCCTGGAAAACTCCGAGAGAACTTTAAATTGACCTTGCAGCCACATGTGCTTGGCTTTGTGGCGCATGATCTTGCCTGAACTGGTTCTGGGGATAGCACGAGGCGAAATAAAGGAAATCATCGCCACTTCTACATTCAGATAATTCCGAACCGCGGCTGCAATCTTCAGCGAGTCGGGCAGCGCTTTGGGATTTTTTACCTCCGCGACGATAGCCAGCGCGGGCTCGCTGTCCTCATTAATCTGGAACGCGGCAACGCAATTCGCACGGATCAGGCCAGACGCCTTCTCCACCACCGCCTCGATATCCTGCGGGTAATAGTTTTGGCCGCGGAGAATAATCATGTCCTTGATGCGGCCGCAGACGAAGAGCTCCCCGTCGTGCAGGAAGCCCATGTCACCGGTCCGAAGGTAGCCATCGTCGTAGGGGCTGTCGTCCACCAGTCGGGCATGAAACAGCTTCAGCGTCAGTTCCGGATTATTCCAAAAACCTGGGCACTTACTTCCTCCAGCGATCCAAATCTCCCCGATGCGACCCGGCTCCAGCGCCACATGCCTCTCCGGATCCACTATCTTGACCGTGAGGCCAGCGAGGGGGGTTCCGCAACTGACAATCTGGGTAGCAGAGCCAATCTCGGAAACCTCCTTGGTCATGCGCGCTTTTCCCAGCGCGACCGCATTCTTGTTAACCGAAATGATATTGCGGCCACCCAGCGAAACGGCCAGCGTATTTTCCGCCAGTCCGTACGCGACGAAGAAGCTCTCCGACTTCAGTCCGTAAGGCTGAAAAGCCTCCAAAAATCGTGTGTAGGTGTCCGGTTTGACCGGTTCGGCGGCAACCAGCAACTGCCTTAGCGAACTGAGATCGCAGCTCTCCAGGTTCTCCTTCGAAATCCGCCGGGCGCGCAGGCAATAGTCGTAGGCGAAGTTCGGCGCCGCCGAGGCGCTCGCTTCGTACGTCTTGATTGCGTCGAACCACAAACTGGGCCTCTGAATGAAATCATTAGGAGCAAATCCGTAGGTCGTGCCGCCTGTGAGCGCCGGATAAAGGTAGCACCCAATCAACCCCATGTCGTGATACTGCGGCAACCAGGAGACGACTACGGGCGCATCATGGTCGATCACGAGTGGGCAGTTGTGCATGATGTTTTCGTGCGTCACCATAACGCCCTTTGGATCTCGCGTTGACCCCGACGTGTACTGCAGAAACAGAATTTCCGAAGCGCCGTTGAAAGTCTCGTTCGAAACCGTTTCCACAAAGTCTTCCGTTACCACCCAACGAAGTCTGGAGACGTAGTCGACGTCAACTCCGCATGCCGATACTCCGCTTCTGGCAAGATTGGTCCTCAGGGACCCGAGGCAATCTTTGCTGGTGAGAACGCCCGCCGCCTGGCAATCCTTGGCGATGTGGACCAATTTGTACAGGGCGCCCTGGAAGCCACGAGAGCTGGGGGGATAGATGGGCACGGGAATCAATCCGGCGCGCACGCAGCCAAAAAACGCGCAAATCATTTCAAGTCCCGGTGGGTAGGCCAGCAAGAGACGGTCCTGTGACTTGAACCCGTGCTGTTTGCGCAAGTGACCGGCGATCACCTTCGTCCGCTGCAGGAACGACTCGTAGGAGTAGCCCCCGATCGGATTGCCGTTCACGTCAATGTACGAATAGAGGAGCCTGTTTGGGTGTTGATCTCCTAAGCTATCCAGCTTTTCCAAAATCGAAGCGATCATAGATCGGACCGGTACTCGTGGCGATGTCGCCGCCAGTCGTCAACCTCCTGTGTTGATGAGAAGATTCCGTATAAGAAAAGTCTCACTGCGCCCCGCGCGCAAGCACGCACTCTCTCTGAAGACAAGCCCCCACCCCATGTCGGACATCGTCCGACTCACAGCTTATTCATGCTATATCACTGAGCGCTCGATGGTAACAGAGGTTTGGAAAAGCTGGAAACAAATTCCATCTCCGCCTGTTCCTCAGCCATTACGGCCGGTTCCCCAATGGTCTGAAATTCCCTTGATCTTCCTTAACTTTTCAAGCTAGCATCCCTACTAGCGCTAATTTTCTCACGCTTGTACCGGCTGCGTGTGTGTGGGTTGACATGGTCCGCCATTGGCCTGTTTGATTCCCGACAGACTGGCCGAGGATGTACGGGCGCGTCAATACTGATGTTGTACACTCAAAACCGAGGTTCCTATTCATCTGAACGCGGAGATTGACGACCTTGTACCCTCGGAGGCCGCCCTGCGGGATCCCGTTGTCGATCCCGTCTCTGCCTCCTCATTCCCGAAGGTCTTGCGTCGACGCCTCGACGACTTCTTTTCCGACCAGAATATTTCTCCCAAAGCCGACCGCGCGATGTGGGTCAAGATTGCCGTGGGGCTGGCCGTTTTGGCGGGCAGTTGGATCGCTCTTTACGCCTTCAGACCGGATTCATGGAAGTTTGTTGGGCTCTACCTTTTAAATGCCATCGCGCAGACGTTCCTTTTACTGAATATCGCGCACGATAGCAACCACAATGCCATTTCATCCGTCCGGTCTGTCAACAAGGGCCTGAACTATGTTTTCGATGTTTGCGGGATCAGTTCATACATGTGGCGGATCCTCCATCATCGCGGTCACCACTCCTGCATCAATCTTCACGGTGAGGACGACGCTCTTACCGGACGCGGCATTCTGCGGTTCACGCCCCACGAACCCCGCATGCCCTTGCAGCGCTTCCAGCACATCTATGCCCTCTTCATGTACGCGCTTTTTTCTCTCGATTACGTGTTTGTCAGGGATTTTGAGTGCTTTTTCTTCCCCTCCCACGATTATCTGCGCACGAAGCATCCGGCGCGGGAATATGTCATCCTCTTTGCCGGAAAGGTGTTCTACCTTACTTACATGCTGATCTTGCCGATCGTGGTGCTGGGCAAATCGCCTCTGCTGGTCGGCTTGTCATTCCTCCTCGCCCATTTGATCATCGGCTTGAGCGTAGCCCTGGTATTCCAGACGACGCATTGTGTTGACGGCACATATTTTCCTTCGAGCCGTGACGAATTTGACAACGGCATCTACCACATATTCGCGACAACCGCCGACTACGCGACTGAGTCCCCTGTGGTCGGCTGGCTTGCGGGTGGGCTCAACCACCATATCGTCCATCATCTCTGTCCTTTTGTGTGTCACACTCATTACGGTTCGCTCACACGCATTGTGAAGGAAACCGCCGCGGAATATGGGATTCCTTATCGGCAACACCCTACAATGACTCGAGCGATCAAACATCATCTGCTGCTTTTGAAGCAATTGGGAAGCGAGGATCAAGTTCCGAGTGCTTAAATTTATTCGTATCACCACACAGCCTGCGTCGCTCGGGCGTCGGGATCGCGAGGGGTGACTTTGCCAAAAAGCGTACCCGCCGTCTCTCGATTCCAATCCTTCCTGGATTCCCGCGCGATGGCCCACAACCCAGTACGGGTTCTCACCAAGTACATCGAAATTCATGGCGACACCTTCCGTTTTTACTTTGGAGGTGTCAAAGAGGCCATCGTCACCATCAACCCCGCCGTCATTCAGCATGTGCTGAAAACGAATTCGGAGAATTACCACAAGTCCCACATTCAAAAAAAGCGGATGGGCCATTTTCTGGGTAAGGGTCTTCTCACCACGGAAGGCGAAGCCTGGAAGACGCAACGACGGCTCATCCAGACAGGGTTTGAGCGAAAGCAGCTGGAAGTTCTGTCCTCCATCATGCAGGACTCACTTTCGGACTCCTTGCGCGACTTCGACCGGCAATCGCGGCTGGGCCCGGTTGATATCTACGCCCTCATGATGAAGATTACTTTCGCGATGGTGGCCAGATCTCTGTTTGGCGCCCGGTTAAAAGAGCAGGACATCGACGTCATCAGCCATGCGATCTCGACCGTCCAGGAATTCATGGTTCGGCAAACCATTCAGCCCTATTTGAATCCCTGGTTTGCCATCTCGGGCGAACTGCGAAAACATTGGGAATTACGAAACCGCGCTTTCGGCATTTTGCGCGAATACATCCAGCGGCGCCGCACGGAGATCCCTGGCCACGATCTCCTGCAAATCCTGCTCGATGCGCGCTACAACGACGGTCATGGCATGGACGATGAATTAATCGTCAGCGAGAGCATGCAGTTACTGGTTGCTGGTCATGAAACGTCGTCGAACGCCTTGTCATGGCTTCTTTACCTGCTGAGTTTCCATTCGGATTGCGTTGAAAAGATACGGGAGGAATTCGATTCCGTTCTGGGCGACAAGCCTATGAGTTATTCAGACGTGCCGAAGTTCGAGTTTACGACTCAGGTGATGATGGAGGCGCTGCGCCTCTACCCGCCATTTTGGATGGTGGACCGAATGGCCCTCGCAGACGACCGCGTCGGCGACGTCCATATCCCGCAGGGATCGACGGTAGTGGTATTCGTTTACGGCGCGCACCATTCGCCTCGGTACTGGGAAGATCCTGAGAGTTTTGACGAAGAACGCTTCTCCAAAGCAAAAGAGAAGCGAGTCACGCCCTTTGCACATTTGCCCTTCGGGGCTGGTCCGCGGGGATGTATCGGTGGCAATTACGCCATGCTGCAGATGCTCATGATTCTGAATGTTCTGGTCAGAAAATACGATTTCAGCCTCGTTCCAGGCCAGTCCATCGAAGCCCGTCCCATGGTGATCCTGCGACCCGAGAACGGAATCCGCATGAGCTTTACCGAAGCAGTCCCGCGTGACGTCGGCAAACTCTCCGACTGCTCGGCTTGACTCGTTCGTTTTTGCGGATCAAGCCTTGATCTAACATCTTCTAAACCCGTACTCTCGCGCTCGCACGCCCATGCCGGTGCTTTCCACTACTGTCGCTGTGCTTACAATCGTGATTTGGTTTTATCTCGCCTTCGCCAGAGGATCCTTCTGGCAACTCAAGACCACTAAGTCCGCCGCCAGTGCGGGATCTCCGGGCAGCGTGGTTGCCGTAGTTCCGGCGCGCAATGAAGCAGAAGTGATTGCACCGGTTGTCACATCCCTACTCAATCAGAGCGTGGCTATGCCCGTCATCCTCGTGGACGACGAGAGCACAGACGGCACAGCGGATATAGCGCGGCGCGCTGCAGAAAAAGGGAGCAAGGCCGATGCCTTGATTACGATTCGGAGCAAGCCCTTGCCGGCTGGGTGGACGGGAAAGTTGTGGTCCATGCATCAAGGTATTGAGCGCGCGCGTGCCATGCATACCGAATGGCTCTTGCTCGTGGATGCTGATGTATTGCACGGTCCAGAAACCGTAGCGAATCTCGGTCTCATTGCCTCGCAAGGTCCATATGATCTGGTCTCGTTCATGGTGAAGCTGCATTGCGACAGCCTTCCAGAAAAGCTCCTCATTCCCGCCTTCGTGTATTTCTTCTTCATGCTCTACCCGCCAGCATGGATTCGTGATATGCGCCGCTCAACCGCCGGTGCGGCTGGAGGTTGCATGCTGGTGAGAGCAGAAACTTTGCAGCGTGCCGGCGGATTGGAATCCATTCGCGGCGCAGTTATCGATGACTGCTCGCTCGCCCAACTTCTGAAGCAACATCACGCGCGATTGTGGCTCGGATTAACAAATCAGAGCCAAAGTCTGCGACGATACAAGACTTTCTCTCAGATCGAGCAGATGATCTCGCGCACGGCCTTCAACCAATTGAAACACTCCTCGCTGCTGCTACTGGGAACCATTGCGGGCATGCTGATCACCTATTTGGCCCCCCCATTGTTGTTGCTCACGCACAGCAGGATGACGATCTTTATGGGCGCGGCGGCTTGGGCCGCAATGACAATCACTTATTCGACCATGGTGCGTTATTATCGGCTGAATCCCGCATGGGCATTGACGCTGCCACCGGCGGCTCTGTTCTATCTCGGTGCGACAATCCACTCGGCGTTTAAATACTGGATCGGCCGCGGCGGCGATTGGAAGGGAAGGATCCAGGACGTGGCGGCCCACTGAATTGTGGGTAGGACGCTCCAGCGCAGTTGTGTCGCGCCGCTCCGTTTGCTAGTTTTGGCGTAGATGCCTCCGCCCGCACCCGAACAACTCAATCGGACCCAGCTCAACGCGACCCAGCTCCATACGACGATTGAGAGTCTTTACCGGTCGGAATCGGGCCGGGTTCTGGCTACGCTCGTCCGCCTGCTCGGAGACCTGGATCTCGCCGAAGAGGCCATGCACGAGGCATTCGCCGCCGCTCTGGAGTCCTGGCCGCAGACTGGCATTCCCGACAATCCGCGCCCCTGGCTGATTTCCACGGCGCGCTTCAAGGCCATCGATGGGATGCGCCGGCGTGCGCGCTTCGACGCAGCACAGCCAGATCTCATTGCCCACACTGAAGCGCAAATCAACCAAGCGCCCAGCCACGAAGTTTTTACCAGCGAAGCCAACCAGGAGATCGAAGATGATCGCCTCCGTCTGATTTTCACCTGCTGCCATCCCGCTCTCCCGCCGGAAGCGCAGGTTGCGCTCACCCTGCGCGAAGTCTGCGGCCTGACCACTGAGGAGATTGCCCGCGCATTTCTCGTTACGCCGGCAACGCTCGCCCAACGCATCGTACGCGCCAAAGCAAAAATTCGAGAGGCATCGATTCCCTACGAAGTGCCAGCGCCCGAGGAGCTGCCGGAGCGGCTCGACGCCGTGCTTCAGGTCGTCTATCTCGTCTTTAACGAGGGCTATTCAGCCGCGTCGGGGGCGGAGGTGACGCGCGCCGAGCTCACCGGCGAGGCGATTCGATTGGGCCGCCTGCTAACCGAACTCCAGCCCGAGCCGCAAGTGATGAGTTCCGAAATAATGGGCTTGCTTGCCCTGATGTTGCTGCAGGAATCGCGCCGCGCCGCCAGAACCTCTCCCACCGGAGAGCTGATTTTGCTGGAGAATCAAGACCGCGCGCTTTGGAACCGCGAGCAGATCGCCGAGGGAGTGGCATTGGTGGAAAAAGCCCTGAGGTCATCAACAAAGACCCGTCGCTTCGGCTCTTACACCGTGCAGGCGGCCATCGCGGCCGTTCACGCCGAGGCAGAATCGGCCGCCGCAACCGATTGGCGGCAGATTGTTGCGCTCTACAACCAGTTGGTGCGAATCCAGCCGTCACCGGTTGTCCAGCTCAATCGTGCCGTCGCCATTGCCATGCGCGATGGTCCAGAAGCCGGTCTGGCGCATATCGAGGCTGTTCTGGAGCATGGCGAATTGGCAAATTACCACCTGGCGCATTCCGCCCGTGCCGATATGTACCGCCGCCTCGGCAGAACTGCTGAAGCCCGTGCTTCTTATGAAAAAGCTCTAGCCCTGACCCAACAAGAACCAGAACGGCAATTCCTCGCGAAGCGGCTCGAGGAATTGAAATAAGAAACGCCGGGGGCTGGCACTCTTTCGCAGATTCCCAAGACGAGGTTGCCCCACCCTTGTCGCGATCTTTGCGACAGGGTGGGGTAGTCCACTTGAACGCACTCGAAAAATTGGCTGGTGGCCCACTCAAGCCCGATCTTGGCTCGAGTGGGGGAAGCCAATCCCAAGCCGGAGACGCCAAGCATCTTCCTGCCTTTGGGTGGCGCAGCGGTGAAAACCGCTGCCACCCAAAAGCGCTAAAATATTCACCCTTTCCCAGTTCGAAACCCGAGGCCTGACGATTCCGTGCCGTCGAAATAAAAAACTTGAAATAAAAATAAAACAGCTGTCGATTTTCGGTCTCCCCATCGACTATAGGACAGAAGAACGATGAGCTACGGCTCCTGATTTCCGGAAAAAACGAGTCAGGAAACGAGTCATCGCAAAACAAACCATTGAGAACAAACAAGAACCAAGGAGAAAAGTCATGCCGCAGTTTCTAGTTGCTAGTTACCTCCCCGACGACTTCGACCCCTCCTCCGTAACCGAAGCGATGATCGAAGAGATCCACGCGCTCAACCGCGAAATGATAGCTGCCGGCGTGAGGAAGTTCGCCTGCGGCGTTTCTCCGGCCGCCAACGCCAAGACGGTGCGGAAGCAGAACGACGGCAAGGTGCGGGTCACCGACGGGCCATACACCGAGACCAAGGAGCACATCGGCGGTTTCTGGATTCTGGAATGCGCCAATATGGACGAGGCACTCGCGTGGGCGCGCAAGGGTGCCATCGCCTGCGATACGGTGGGCGAGGTGCGCGAGCTTCTTTTCTTCCCCGCTCCCGAACAAGGTGGAAGCAAGTAAACAACCCGGCCAGTGCGGCCTCGGAACCTATGAGGAGAAGAACCATGAAATACGTCTGCTTCGGCTACTATGACAAAGCCAAATTCGACGGCATGTCTGAGGCCGATCGAAACGCCATGTTCGACACATGCTTCGACTACGATGACCATCTTCGCGCCAATGGGCACTGGGGCGGTGGCGAAGCGCTTCAGGGTCCGGAAACCGCCTTGACCCTGTCTTGGAAGAACGGCAAAGTCGCAACCACCGACGGTCCCTATACGGAAACCAAGGAACAACTCGGCGGCATTCTCGTCCTTGAGGCGCGGGACATGAATCACGCGGTCCAGCTCATGGCACAGCATCCGGCTCTGAAGTACGGCAATATTTTCGAGATTCGGCCAGCCGGGGACATGAGCGAAATCATGAAGGCAAGTGAGCAGCGCCGGCGACAGCACACGGCACGCTGAAGTTCGTCTGACAGCATAAAAATCAATTTCGTGATCTTATCAGCGCGAACACAATCGCGTTCGCAAGATGAGTCTCGCTCGAAGTGTGAATGAACAAGTACAAAATTCAAAAAGTACGGAGCAAAGCGATGAACCGAAATCAAGTCCACAGCATTCTACTCAGCGCATTCGTCCTGGCCGCTGCTCTCGGCGCGACGAACCCAGCTCAGGCGCAAGACGCCAAACAACCGTACGCCGCGATGGCCCCGATCGAACAATATCTAATGGATCGCGATGCGGAAATCGCCTTGGCTCGCAGCGCCGCACCCGACTCTATTTCCCACGACGCGGGTGTCTTGGTTCTTACCCGTCATGGTTTCGAAGCCGCCATTAAAGGCACCAACGGTTTCGTGTGCATCGTCGGCCGTGGATGGTCATCCGCCGCGGATCCCGACTTCTGGAATCCGAAAGTGCGTGTTCCCATGTGTGCGAACGCAGCGGCTGCGCGTTCCTACCTTCTACGCATCACGAAAATAACCGACCTGACTCTGGCGGGACACACGCTGGCTCAGGTGAACGACGCCATGGCCGTCGCGGTCACCTCCAAAGAACTGCCGCCGATGGAACCGGGGGCCATGTGCTACATGATGTCGAAGCAAGGATACGGTGGCGACAGCGCTCCGCACTGGCCTTCCCACCTGATGTTCTTCTATTCCGACACCGACCCCGCGGTCTGGGGAGCCAATCTTCCGGGTTCTCCTGTCATTGCGGTTGCTGATCCCCAGGAGCGCCTGACGCAGTTCGTCATTACAACGCAACGCTGGTCCGACGGAACGGAAGCTCGCTGAATGTTCGAAGCATGTAGGTTCGGTCGAAGTGTAAATGGACAAGTACAAAATCAGAAAGTACGGAGCAAAGCGATGAACCGAAATCAAATCCACAGCATTCTGCTCAGCGCATTGGCAATCGCCGCTGCTCTCGGCGCGACGAACCCAGCTCACGCGCAAAACGCCAAACAACCGTACGCCACGATGGCCCCGATCGAACAATATCTAATGGACCGCGATGGGGAAATCGCCTTGGCTCGCAGTGCCGCTCCAGACGCCATTTCGCACGATGCCACAGTTGTCGTCCTCACTCGCCACGGCTACGAAACCGCAGTCGAAGGCACAAACGGCTGGGTCTGCTGGGTCGGACGGTCGTGGATGGCGATGTTCGATCATCCCGAATTTTGGAACCCAAAAGTTCGCGCCGCCGATTGCGTCAATCCGCCGGCTGCGCGCTCTGTTCTTCCGTACGCCTACAAACGCACCGAACTAATTCTGGCCGGCCATTCCAAACTCGAAGTGATCGCTGCAATCAAAGCGGCCATCGATAAGAAAGAGTTGCCGGTCTTGGAGCAGGGAACTGTCAGCTACATGATGTCCAAAGCCTCCTACCTCACCGACTACGGCAACCACAACATGCCGCATTTGATGTTCTTCCAATCCGAGAAGAACGACGCGGCTTGGGGCGCAAACCTTACCAACTCGCCCGTCCTCGCCGTCAACTATTGGTACCTCTCCGCCGACCAATATCCACAACTCAAAACCTTTCCACCAATGTCCGTCTTCTTAATAGGAGTGGACAAATGGTCGGACGGAACTCCGGCTTCGCCAATGTAAAGACCGAAATGGCGGTCTTCGGCTGTCGACTTCCTTCGTCGTGAACGACTACAAGATGAACGATTCAGCGCGCAAGGGTTTCAACTCTCATCAGGCACCGGTAATAAGAAAGGAGCGGGACAATCCAACGAGAAACCTAACCTACTCAATCAACCTCACGTTAGATGGTTGCTGCGACCACACCAAAACGATTGCCGACGAAGAATTGCTTGAATATTACACGCAGCTCCTGAGAGATGTTGATGTGGCTGTCTATGGACGCAAAACCTATCAATTAATGGTTCCTTATTGGCCGGATGTCGCCAAATTACGGGGTTCAGCCCCGTGTCCCTTGCAACAACGGTTGGGTCGCATCCCACCTAAGCGTGGAGAGAGCGGAGCATGAGTTCAAAAATGGTGCTCGGTCACCACATCAATAACCCATGTGGTGTATGCTCGCTACTACCGCCGCGGCAATCAGGCAGTAGATGCCGAAGACATACCAGCGTCCGCCTTCCAGCCATCGACTGAGCCATTTCAAGGCGAGAAGGCCAGAACAGAAGGACAAGGCCGCTCCGATCAGGCTGGGGAGCACTGCTGAAGCCAAGTGCACTGTGCCACTGATGTGTTCTGCATCGATAAGCCGCACGCCTTCGCGAGCCACGACCGCGGGAGTCAAGACCACCGCCAGAGCGAAGCTGAAGGTCTCCGCTCTCCGTTTTGCCACTCCTGCCAGTATTCCAGTAGAGATGGTTGCGCCGGAACGCGAAAATCCGCGGAATGGCAAACACAATCCCTGTACCGCCCCAATCAGAGCGGCCTGCCGTGCGTTTAGGTCTTTGGTTTCGTCCAGACCTGCTGTCCGCTTCTCGACAATCCCGGCGATCAAGATCAGGACTCCAGCGGCCGCCAATGCCGGAGCAATGAGTTCGAGATGGCTGAACAGATCCTCGATCTGAGCATGCCCTACGTGTCGAAAGATAGTCTTTTCGATGATCTTGATGCAGCCTTCGCCAATGGCTCCCGTGAGCACAGTCGCAAGGACTATATGACCAGCAAACCTCCTGAAAGAAGATGAGGACTGGAAATATGTGGTGCGCCATTGCCGCCAAAAATACGCGATCACGGCAAACATTGTGCCTGTGTGAAGCATGACCAGAAGCAATGTCATCGGTGGCGACGACGGATCGAGGCCCATCAATTTCTCGGCAACGATTACATGGGCTGAACTAGATATTGGTAATAATTCCGCCAAACCCTGCACGATGGCCAGGACAATGATAGGTATGAGTGACATTCGCCGATTCTAAGCAGCCTTTAGCCCGGAAGTTCATTATCGTCGAGCTAGCCGGCCCTTCCCAATGCATTGCACACAAGGATAGGGCGATACGCTCGAACACAATGGTGCAGTCTCAGTGCGTACAGCCGAGGCTTTTGCAGTGTTGACCTGCCGCCTGTTTCGGGTGCGCAGATGGCGGAGTGAAATCGGCTCGCTGCTGAGGTTCAATAGTTCGGATCATTTCGCAGCCAAACTGAGTATCACCGCACTAGAAATGAAAGAAGCACTACTGACTAACGCGTGCTGAGCGTATCGAGGGTTCTCCGCATGCTGGCCGAGTATACCTCTGATGGCGCTGACGATCATGTAAAAAAAACCGCCTCCGACATGTGCGAACAATATTCCTAACAAGAATGTCGAGGTGGAATTCGCCAGGTAGAATCCGACTACGCCGCCAACAATGGTCATGCTTTCCACTCCAAGCGCCCACCTCATCGCTTTCTTGCGCTCAATTCCAGCGCCGAGCAGCAGCAATATCAGAGCCAGACCTTCGGGTATTTTATGCACCGATATTCCTGTCACGAGACCGATATCCGGGTGGCCGAGCAGACTATCTCCGAACGCCATGCCAAGCCCATCCATGGTGCAGTGCAGACCGAGAGCGACCATCAACATCATCGCCGCCTGTGCCAGGCGCGGATTCGCGTGTTCAAGGTCGTTTACCGCGCAGGCCGGGCAGACATGGTAGACATATTTGCCGATGGCCCACAGGAGAAGATATCCGCTGGCACAGGCAAGAAGGAGGGCTGGCCACGTCAGGAACTGTTTGGCGTCGGGTAACACATCAAACAGCGTAACTGCGAGCAACGTGCCCATCGCGGCAGCCACCAGCAGGCTG
>DATKQB010000019.1:0-25403 GCA_035523795.1 Verrucomicrobiia bacterium
TTTAGGCCCGATTCCCTCGATGGCCTCGAGTTGCTCCGGAGTCATATCCGCGAGCGCTTCGACAGTAGTCACACCCGCCGCCGCCAGTTTCTCTACCAGCCCTTCGCCCAGCCCGGGGACGTTCTCCAGTGGCGTTGTTGCTTGTGGGGTCAGAGCGGCCATCTGCTGCTCGACTTCCTGGCGCTTCTCTTCCTCGCTCTTGATGTCGATCTTCCATCCGAGCAGCTTCGCAGCAAGCCGAACGTTCTGGCCCTTCTTGCCGATGGCAAGGGAAAGCTGGCTGTCATCGACAACGACTTCCAGATGCTTTTCCGAGCCGTCGATCACGGTGACACGGCTGACCTTCGCCGGCTGCAGCGCCTTTTCGGCAAAAGTCACCGGATCTTCGTGATACTCGATGATGTCAATCTTCTCGCCGCGCAGCTCGCGGATGATCGACTGCACCCGCATACCTTTCATGCCGACGCAAGCGCCGACCGCATCGACGTCTTTATCCTTCGACATGACCGCGATCTTGGTGCGCTCGCCGGCTTCGCGGGCAATGGCGCGAATGACGACTGTTCCGTCGTAAATTTCGGGAACTTCAGTCTGGAACAGATGTTGAACCAACTCCGGCGCGGCTCGCGAAACCACTACGCCAGGGCCTTTCGACGCGCGCTCCACGCGGGCGATCACGGCGCGCACGCGCTCGCCGATCGCGAATGATTCCAGACGCGATTGTTCTTTGCGCGGCATGCGGCCCTCGGCCTTGCCGATATCGAAGATCACATCGGGGCCTTCAATGCGCTTCACGGTGGCGTTGACGATCTCGCCCACGCGTCCGATGTATTCGTTGTAAACGGTGTCGCGCTCGGCCTCGCGGACCTTCTGGAAGATGACCTGCTTCGCCAGTTGCGCCGCAATGCGTCCGAGAATGCCTTCCGTCGCGCGCGGGATCAGCAGTTCGCCGCCGACTTCGAGCGAAGGATCGACCTTGCGCGCTTCTTCCACCGTGATCTGCAGATTTGGATCTTCAACCTGCTCCGGCGTCTCAACCACGGTTTTCACCGCGAAGGCGTTGATTTTGCCGGTGTCTTTGTCGAGCTTGGCGCGCAGATTTTCCTGCGACTTGTAGTACTTGCGCGTCGCCATGACAATGGCGTCTTCGACCGCGCTGACTACAATCTGCGGGTCAATGCCCTTTTCCCGGCTCACGCCTTCGATGATGTTGTAGAGCTCGCTTGCCATAAAAACCTAGGTTTCAAAGTTTCAAGGCTTCATAGTTTCAAGGCCCTCGCCCCTGAAACCTTGAAGCGTCAAATCTCCGGCACTAAATTCGCCTTCTCGACGTTGGCGAAATCGATCTCGATCATTTGTCCTGCCGCCACGCCCATCTTCTTGCGCGACTTGTGACCAGCCACGCTCAGATCCAACGTCAACCGGCCGTCTTCAAATTTTTCCAGCCGTCCTTCAAAATGCCGGTTGCCGTTCACCGGCTCGCGCGTCATCAACTTCACGCGGCTCCCGACGAAGCACGCAAAATCAGCCGCTTTCGTCAGCCTGCGATCCAGCCCCGGAGATGAAACCTCCAGCGTGTACGAGCCTGGCATAACCTCTTCGACGTCGAGAATCGTGCCAAACTCGCGGCTGAAATTCGCGCAATCTTCGTGCGTGATTCCCTGGGCCGCAAGCGCCGACGAATCGGTGCTTTCAACTGTCTGCGAAGCCGCGGTCTGCGATCCGTTTTCGGGCGGTTTCTTATCGAGAAACACTCGGAGCATCCGCGCCTTGCCTCCGCCGAGGAACTCGACTTCGACCACTTCGAGTCCGCTGGAGGCGGCTACACGCTGCGCAAGTTCCCGCACCCGATCAACGTCAAGCGCCATGAATCCAGCAACTTACAGAAACCTGCCGGGCTGGCATTTGTCAGCAAACTAAAAAGTGGGCTTGCGCCCACTGGTGTGCTTCGCCAAATGCCGGTTACACAGCAGTTCCAGTTTCTTAATATACGCCCGTGGAGGGGGAAAAGACAAACCGGGGATAGGCCTTGAGGATCGCCTGTTTACAGACGTTGTCCGCCGATCATGTTCGACCAGATGTCATAGATTTCTCGTAATCTCCGACCGTCTTTCGATTTGTCCGCTAAGCCGTAGGCCAAGGTTAACATCGTACCCACAGGATTAAACGGCACCTTGCCAAAGCCGAGGAGTACGGGCTGGCCATAATCTACAAATTGCTCGCTGCCGAAAACCTGACCCCACTTCAGTGACGGATGGTTGCACACAAACACTTAGCCGATGTACATACCAAGGTCCACTGCCAGCGAGATCGTGCGATCGGTCAGTTCCCCTCCTGCTACCCAGTCCAGTATGTGAGGAGGAAAATGTTCAAGCTCATCGCGCGTATGGGGCCGGGTTTCAACTTGAGACGCGAACCAGTTGCCCAACGAGTTTAAGGATTCTGGCGCGTAGCTTGGCTTCCATCGCTCAAAACCAGGCGACGAGTTCACCGCCTTCGTCAGCGCCTCGATTCGCCGAGGAGCCTCGTCATGAAACCAGCGGTCATACTCCCGCAGCTCTTTCTTGGACATTTCTGCGAAATTGAGGGTCCTGAACGGAGGTCTAAGCAGGCTGTATGTTGCTTCCACGTGAGCCAGTTTACAAGAGGGCAGTGATTACGGTAGTAGATGAAACATCCCCGATTGCACTCATCTTCCTAACCACGCTCCCATTTGCCCAATCCCCTGCCGCTCTCTAGAATGAATGCTTACCCACACGGCTGGGAGATTCCTGAAAAATCATGATTCATTTTCCCGTCCCCGAAGCTCTTACTTTCGATGACGTTCTTCTGCTGCCGGCGCGCTCCGACGTGATCCCCGCGCAGGCCAGCACGGCCACGCAGCTCACGCGCAACATTCGCCTGAACATTCCGATTGTGAGCGCGGCCATGGATACCGTCACCGAATCGCACATGGCCATCGCGCTGGCGCAGCAGGGCGGGCTGGGAATCGTTCACCGCAATTTGACCATCGATCAGCAGGCGGACGAAGTCGACAAGGTGAAGCGCTCGGAAAGCGGCATGATCGTCGATCCGGTCACCATGCAGCCCAGCGATAAAGTTTCTGACGCGCTTGAGATGATGCGCCGCTACAAAATTTCCGGTGTGCCCATCACAGAAAATGGCAAGCTGGTCGGCATTCTTACCAACCGCGATCTGCGATTTGAAACCCGCTTTGATATCCCGATCGACAGCGTGATGACCAAGAAAAATCTGATCACCGTGCCGGTGGGAACAACGCTCGAAGAAGCGGAGAAGATTCTGCATCAGCATCGCGTCGAGAAATTGTTGGTCGTCGACGACAAGTACAATCTCAAGGGCCTCATCACGGTAAAGGACATTCAGAAAAAGCTGAAGTATCCCAATGCGGCGAAGGATTCGCAGGGACGTCTGCGCGTGGGCGCTGCCATCGGCGCAACCGGAGACTTTTTGGAGCGCGCGCTAGAGCTGGCAGAAGCGAAAGTCGACGTGCTGGCCATCGACAGCGCGCATGGGCATTCATCGAAAGTCCTCGAAGCCGTAAAGCTGGTGAAGTCGAAGCTGCCGGAAATTGAATTGCTCGCCGGAAACGTGGCAACATTCGATGGCGCTTGCGAGTTGGCGCGCGCGGGAGCCGACGGCATTAAAGTTGGCATCGGGCCGGGATCGATCTGCACCACGCGCGTGGTCACCGGGGCGGGCGTGCCGCAGATTACTGCGATTGCGGAAGCGCATCGCGCCACAAAAGACGCCGGCGTGCCGATCATCGCCGACGGCGGCATCAAGTATTCGGGCGACATCACGAAAGCGTTGGCTGCGGGCGCAAGCGCGGTCATGATCGGATCGCTGTTCGCCGGAACGGATGAAAGCCCGGGCGAATTGATTCTGTATCAAGGCCGCTCGTTCAAGTCATATCGCGGCATGGGATCGCTGGGCGCCATGGCGCAAGGCTCGAGCGAACGTTACTTCCAAAGCACCGACTCGGATTCCTCTTCCGCTACTTCGGCGCCGGACGGCGAATCGAATCGGCTCGATAAGCTTGTTCCCGAAGGGATCGAAGGCCGCGTGCCCTATCGCGGGTCGGTAGCGATGATCGTCTACCAGATGGTCGGCGGGCTGAAATCCGGCATGGGCTATTGCGGCTGCGCAACCATTCCTGAACTTCTGCAGAAGACGCGCTTCGTGCGGATCAGCGGCGCTGGCCTGCGCGAGAGCCATGTGCACGATGTCATGATCACGCGCGAGGCTCCGAACTATGCCATCGAGTAGCGGCATGCGGCATCAATCACAAGGGATGTGGGATGCCGCACGTCTCGCCGCCGCTGCGAGACGTGGGTACTCGGGAAGCTTCACGCACGCTTGAACTCCGACCGCCATCAACTGCTGAAGACGTGGATCGCCGCGGTCCTGTGGCTGATCGTGATTTGCATCGAATCGACGGCCTGGCTTTCCGCGCACAACACCGGTCTCCTTCTCTACCCCCTGCTGCATTTCCTGTTTGGCGTGGATCCCAGCGGATTTGAAACCTGGCATTTCTTGATTCGCAAAAGCGGCCACGTCTTCGGCTATGGATTATTGAGCATTCTGCTCTTCCGCGCGTGGCGCGAAACCTTGCCCTTCGATGATGTGCGCTGGAGTTTCCGCTGGGCAACGATCGCCGTTCTGGGAACGGCCTTGGTGGCAAGCCTGGATGAATGGCATCAGAGCTTCATCCCCTCACGAACAGGACGCTGGCAAGACGTAGTGCTCGACACGTGCGCGGGAATTGGCGCCCAGTTTCTGGTGTGGCTTTGGATCTTTCTACGCAGATCAGATGGACCGCGCGATGCCGGTCGATTTTCAGAAAAAGCTGCCCGCGAATACTAGAAGCAGTGCCGCAATTGCGGCCAAGCCTGCCGAAAGAATAAAAGGAACGGTCGGTCCAAAGTGTTTCCACAGCTCTCCGGTGATCAGGCTGGCGGCGAGTGTGGCTACGCTGGTCAGAAAAAAATAAATGCCGAGCGCTCGCCCGCGGATGTCCTGCTTTACACTCTCCGCAATCAAAGCCTTGAGCACGGGTTGCGTGAGCGCGTAATAGAGCCCGTATACTGCCATCGCTGCCCAGATCGCGAGTGCGGAGGGCGCGCGTCCGAAAACGAAGTAGACAGCGGCGAAGATCAGGTAGCCAGCTGCTGCAATCCACTTTCTTGAAATGCCTCGATGCGAGAAACGATCGCTTAGCCATCCGGCAGGCCACGAGCCGAGTGTGTAGGTGATATTGAATACGAGTCCAAGCAAAGGCGCGAGCGCAACAGAGATGCCAATACTTTGTGCGCGCATCACCAGAAACATGTCGCTGGAGTTGCCCAACGAAAACAATGTCACAGCAATCAGCACGAGATAAAAGGTGGCGGGCAAATGGATGGCGCGTTTCGCCCCGGGAGCTTTATCCGCTTTAGGCACTTCCACGCCGAGTCCCTGGTGCGTCTCCCGAATTCCTAGTACTGCTACTAAAACCGCCAGCGCGCCCGGCACGGCTGCGGCCCAGAACACGGTTCGAATGTTGTACCGCGCCAGCAGCACCAGCGCCATCAGCGGTCCCGCGATGGCACCCGCGGAATCCATCGACTGAATCAATCCGTATGCGGAACCCAGCCGCTGAGGACCCACAGATTCGGCGACCATCACATCGCGGGGCGCGCCTCGTACACCTTTGGCCGAACGATCGGCGAAGCGGATCAGCAGAATCTGCCACCAGGCTGTAGTCACAGCGAGGATGGGCTTGACCGCGTTGGCGACGAAATATCCCCCAACCACCAGCGGCTTGCGGCGGTGAATTCGGTCGGTGAAATATCCGGAGAAGAGCTTGGCGAACGAAGCTACACTTTCTGCAATGCCCTCAATCAGTCCGAGCTGCGCGGGTCCTGCCCCCAGAGACACGAGAAATGCAGGCAAGACCCAATACGCCATCTCCGTCGCGGTGTCGTTGAAAAACGAAGTGAGGCCGAACGAATAAATATTGCGTGCAGACGACGGCTGCTCCTGCGATTCCGGTCCGGGCATTACAAGTTTTTATCACGGAGGCGCTGAGGACACGGAGAACTGCAAAGAATGGGAGCTGGCAACTGGAGGCTGGGCTCTTTCAGTACATGGCGTCGTACTTGGTGACCGTCCATTCGGCGCCTTCATGCGCCATGGTGAGGGTAAAGAGATCCTGATCGACTCCCGGCTGGTTTGGGGCCGCGTTGCTCAACCGCTTGCCGCGATAGTGCAGTATGACGAACGGAGGCGCGTCTTCCCAATCGGCCAGTTGCCAGGAAATCAGCGGATGTTGTGCTTCGGACTGGCAAATGAAATGAGCGTACTTCTTGTGGTAGTCGTGCTCCCACTTGCTCAGCAGCTCGTCACAGTGGCCATCGCGCATATCGCGAAGGAATTTGTTAGCCGCACGCTCGGTGGAGCGGTCACGAAACGGGTTCATTTTTATGCTGAATGGTAATCCGGTAAGCGGATCGTGTTCCTCGGACCGAGCCAGCACTGGGCCTTGATCGCTCAACCACCACAAATATCCTAGAAACACGAACACCAGGAGCGCACCCGTGCCCACGGCAATCGCGATCTGGGTCTTAGTGAAGGCCATTAAGGAAGTTTATGAATTCGCTAATAGTGGCGACAAGATTACCGCCGGGTGTCGCAAGAGGACATGTACCAGCGAGGATGGGACATCGCTTCCTAGGCAAGCCGTTCGAGCTGATAAAATCCGCCAGCCCATCGTTCGTAAAAGAGCATACTCCCGTTTTGATTCTGATGCTTCTGTGCGAAATTTCAGCCGGTCTTTGGCTCATTCAGGCTTTCCTCATTCAGGACGCTGTTGACTCGATCAGGAAGAAACAGGTGGAAGAGTTTATCGCGTCAGCACCGGGAAACGAACCGCCTCCGCCAAGCCCTCCAGAGCCTTCACCTCACCGGCTAAGGAGGAAGCGGGCAAATACTTTGACATTCGTGCTAATCGTGATCATGCTACTTCATCTGCTAGCCAGCATGCGCCTAGCATAGCGGCAAAAAAAAAAGGCACGGCCGCAGCCGTGCCTCATTTAACCGGAAGGGTAATCCCCTATTCCTTTTTTTCTTCCTCTTCTTTGGCCGGTTCGACACCGCCATCGTGCGCAGCTTGCGCCTCGGCTTCTTCCATCGCCTTCTTGGCTTCGGCGGCTTTCTTGGCGCGGGCTTCGGCACGCTTCTCACGCTTTTCGTCCAGAACTTTCTCGCTGCCGAGCAGTTCGAGGAATGCGCGGTCGGCACCGTCGCCCTTGTTCCATTGCGTACGGACGATGCGCGTGTATCCACCGTTACGATCGCCGAAGCGCGGGCCGATGCTATCGAACAGTTTCACCACGGCTTCATCGGTCATCAGGTAGCTGGCCGCCAAACGGCGAGCAGCAAGATCGCCGCGCTTGCCCAGCGTAATCATCTTTTCGACAAGCGGTCGCGCAGCCTTGGCCTTGGGAACCGTCGTTTCGATGCGCTCTTCCACGATCACCGAGGTGACCAGGTTGCGCAGCAGCGAGCGCCGGTGCGCGGTGTTTCGTCCGAGTTTATAGCCTGCAACTTTGTGACGCATTTTCAAACCTCAGGTCTTAGCGGATGCGCCCCTTTGGCGCGTTATTGCTCGCTCTCGCTCGCGCGCCAATCGGGACGCTCAGATCCTTCACTCGGCAAAAGCCCCTCGCTCAGGATGACAACTCTCTCTCTCTCACAGCTGGTCGTCCGGTCCGTAAGCGGACGCGGGCAGCGGTACGTTGGACGTCGGTCCGGGCACGGCATTGCCATGCTCGTCGATCTTCATACCCAAACTCAGTCCCATCGACGAAAGAATTTCTTTGATCTCGTTCAGCGACTTGCGGCCGAAATTCTTGGTCTTCAACATTTCGGCTTCGGTCTTCTGCACGAGTTCACCAATGGTCTGAATGTTGGCGTTCTTCAGGCAGTTGTAGCTGCGCACCGAAAGCTCCAGTTCTTCAACGGAACGGTTCAGGTTCTCGTTGTGAATCTCAGGCTTGCGGTCGTCCGAAGTCGACGCACCAGTTTCGATCTCTTCCTCGAAGTTGATGAAGATGTTCATGTGATCCTTCAGCAACTTCGCCGCGAGGCCAATGGCATCGGCCGGCGTAATCGATCCGTTGGTCCACACTTCAAGCGTCAGCTTGTCGTAATCAGTGATCTGCCCGAGACGCGCGGGCTCGACGTTGTAATTGCATTTGCGCACCGGCGAGTGCACCGAGTCGATCGGGATGAAGCCGATGCCAAGGTCCTCGTCAAAATTCCTGTCGGCGGAAACGTAGCCGCGGCCGCGCTTCAGGCGCATTTCCATGTCGAGCTTGCCGCCTTCGCTGACCGTGGCGATGTAAACATCCTTGTCGAGCACTTCGACATCGCCGTCGGCCTCGATCATGCCGCTGGTCACGACGCCGGGCTGATCCGCGCGCAGGTAGATGGCTTTTGGAGCATCGCCAGCGAGCTTGAAAGGAATCTGCTTCAGGTTAAGGATGATGTCGGTCGCATCCTCGACGACGCCGGGAATCGACTGGAACTCATGCAGCACGCCTTCCATCTTCAAAGCAGTAACAGCCGCGCCTTCGATTGAACTGAGCAACACGCGCCGCAAGGCGTTGCCGACCGTAGTGCCGAATCCGCGCTCGAACGGCTGCGCCCAGAAAATTCCGTACTTGTCGGTGAGGGTGGATTGATCAACAGCGAGACGTTTCGGTTTTTGAAAACCTTTCCAAAGCATGTGTTTTTCTCCTTCGACCATGCGGCTCAATCCGGCTCACTGAGTGGTCCGACTCAGGTTGGCGCCGGAAAGGCTGATCTGGTGCGAATGTAAAGGACCAAACTTTGTATGCGTTCCTCGCGAGATCCCTCCGCCCGCGGGTGAAGACGCGCGGGTTCGGGATGACGCAGACCTTACTTACTGTACAACTCGACGATCAACTGCTCGTTGACCGGCAACTGAATGTCTTCGCGCTTGGGCAGATTCAGCACTCGCGCTTTGTAGTTGTCGCGATCCACTTCCAGCCAACTCGGCAGTGTCGCGTGGCTGGCAAATTCCTTCGCCAGTTCAAGCACCGCCAGCTTCTTGCTGTTCTCGCGAATCGAAATTTCTTCGCCCGCGCTCACCTCGTACGAGGGAATATTGACCTTGCGGTTGTCGACGGCGACGTGCCCGTGCCGCACCAACTGGCGCGCCTGGCGCCGCGACTGCGCGAATCCGAGACGAAAGACAACGTTGTCGAGGCGCCGCTCCAATTGCTGCAAAAGCCGTTCGCCGGTCACACCCTTGGCCCGCGCGGCTTTCTCAAAATAGTTGCGGAACTGCCCTTCCTGCGTGAAGTAAATGCGCTTGGCTTTCTGCTTCTCGCGCAGTTGCAGGCCGTAGCCGACTACCTTGGCTTTACGGTCTTTTCCATGTTGTCCGGGAGCGAAGTTGCGCTTCTCGATGGGACACTTATCGCTAAAACATTTTGCGCCTTTGAGGAAGAGCTTCATACCCTCGCGGCGGCATAGACGGCAGACTGCATCAGTGTAACGTGCCAATTTTCTTCTCCTCTTAGATGACCGGTTTACGGGTTTGGCTTCACCCTTCGTCCCGTTCAGATTTGTCGTTTACTTCTGCTCAGTGTCTCCAACCAGCAGGCAGTATCCGTCTGGATCGTCGATCCGAAAGATACGCCCATTGCGTCACACCGCCTTCCGCAGTCAGGGCATGCTCCACGGTGAAGCCGAGCTTCTCGTACCATTCAAGCGAGCGTCTAACGTCGGCAACGTGCGCCATCGGCGTCAAAGCCGCAAGGCTGGAAGTGCCGATACTCGCCGTCCGACTCAGCCTTCTATACTCTTCGCCGCTTTGGCGGACGGCAACCGTTGTGCGGAATTGGTGTCGTGTCGCGAATCGACCGAACTTCAATTCCCGCGGCGGCCAGCGCACGCACCGCCGATTCGCGCCCGGAACCCGGACCACTCACGCGAACGTCCACGCTGCGAACCCCATGATCTCGCGCCATATTGGCCGCATTCATCGCCGCCTGTTGGGCGGCGAAGGGCGTGCCTTTGCGCGATCCGCGGAAGCCGAGCGATCCCGAACTCTTCCATGAAAGGACGTTGCCGTTCATGTCGGAAATGGTCACGATCGTGTTATTGAAGGACGCCTGCACGTACGCGAGTCCGTGCGGAACGTGTTTGCGTTCCTTTTTCTTAAACGTCTTCTTCTTGCCTTTTTTTTCTGGTGCGGCTGCGCCGCCCGCTGCTGCTGGTTTTGCCATAATTCGGTTCCCAGTGGCCAGTAGCCAGTTGCCAGTTTTTGTCATGCTCATGCCGCGGTCAGGGTGACTGGCAACTGACCACTGGCAACTGGCAACTAGGTTTTTGCCGTCGACTTCTTCTTTTGCGCGACCGTTCCCTTGCGCGGTCCTTTGCGCGTACGGGCATTGGTGTGCGTACGTTGTCCCCGGACCGGCAGATTTCGCCGATGGCGGAAGCCGCGATAGGAGCCGATTTCGATGAGCCGCTTGATGTTCATCGAAACTTCCTTACGGAGATCGCCTTCCACCATTCCCTCGGCCTCAATGACCGTACGAATGCGGTTGACTTCCTCTTCGCTCAGGTCCTGGACCTTCTTCATGGGATCGACCTTCGCTTCGTCGAGAATTCGTCCCGCGCGCGGGTTCCCGATCCCATAAATGTAGGTCAGCGCGATATTAATGTGCTTCTGGCGGGGAAGATCCACGCCTGCAATACGTGCCATTGTTTGACCTCTTATCCCTGCCGCTGCTTGTGTTTCGTGTTGACGCAGATCACCCGCACCACGCCCTTGCGGTGAATGATCTTGCACTTATCACAAATTTTCTTTACTGATGCTCGTACCTTCATAACCCGGCCTTCAGCTGTCGGCTTTCAGCCTTCAGCAAAATCTTATTTGTAGCGATACACAATTCGCCCGCGATTCAGGTCGTACGGCGAAAGCTCGACAGCAACCTTGTCCCCAGGAAGAATACGGATAAAATTCTTACGCATCTTCCCCGAAACATGCGCCAGCACCTGGTGCTTGTTTTCCAACTCCACCCGGAACATGGCATTGGGCAGCGGTTCCAGGACTGTTGCCATGACTTCAATCGCGTCTTCTTTGCTCATCGACTCCTTAGAAACAAGCTCTGGCTTTCAGCTCTCGGCTTTCAGGTAGCCCATCCCTCTGAAAGCGAATAGCTGAGGGCTGAGAGCTTACTGCGTTAAAATCACCGGTCCATCTTTGGTCACAGCCACGCAGTGCTCGAAATGTGCGCTGCAACTGCCATCAGCCGTGACCGCAGTCCAGTTATCGCCGAGCACGCGCGTTTCCGGCTTGCCGTAATTCACCATCGGCTCGATGGCAATTACCATCCCCTCGCGCAAGCGCGCTCCGTGCCCACGCTCGCCGTAGTTCGGAACTTGCGGTTCTTCGTGCAGCCGGGTTCCGATGCCGTGTCCTACGAACTCGCGGACTACGCTGAAACCTGCGGCCTCGACGTGCTCTTGCACCGCCGCGCCCACATCACCGATCGAGTTCCCGACCCGCGCCTGCTCGATTCCCCGGTACAAAGAAGCTTCGGTGACATCAAGCAGCTTCTTCAGTTCCGCCTTGACTCCATTTCCCACCGGAACTGTAATCGCTGCATCTCCGTAATATCCGTCGAGCACGACGCCAGAATCGATGGAAACGATGTCTCCCTCTTTCAGGACCCGCTTTTCCGACGGGATCCCGTGCACAATTTCTTCATTCACCGACGTGCACAAAACACAAGGATAGTCGTGATATCCCTTAAAAGCCGGCTTCGCGCCGAGTTCCTTGATCTTCTTTTCGGCGGCCCGCTCCAGGTCCATGGTGCTGACGCCAACAGCCACCATCGAGCGAACATGATCGAGCACCTGGCGAACAATGTGCCCGCTGCGGCGCATCTTTTCGATCTCATTCGCTGATTTACAAACAATTGCCATGCACTATTCTTTTTCTATCCTCCGCGATGCACGAGTCCCTACCCGTGATGATCTTCTAAAATCCTGTAGATCTGCTGCGTGACTTCATCCACAGGCTGATCGCCGTTGACGGAAACTAACCGGCGCGTGCGCCCGTAATAGTCCGCCACAGGACGAGTTTGCTCCTGATATGCCGCGAGTCGTGGTTGAATCACCTCCAACCGGTCGTCATTGCGGGTTACAAGTCTCGTCCCGTCAATATCGCAGATTTCATCTACGCGGGGCGGCTGGAAGTGGACGTTGTAGATCTTTCCGTCGGTGGGACAAGTACGCCGTCCAGTGATCCGGAGCAGTAACTGATTATAGTCTACATCCAGACTGATCACAATTGGCCAAGCCCGTGTGGGACGCGAGTTGTCAAAGAGCCCGTCCTCGAGTAAAGCATCGAGCCACCCAGCCTGAGCTGCAGTGCGGGGAAATCCATCCAGAATGTATCCCCTGCGGGTATCCGGCAGCAGCAATCGCTGGCGGACCATGTTGCAAACCAAGTCGTCGGAAACCAGCTCTCCGCGAGCCATGACGGCCTTAGCCGCGCGCCCCAGTTCGGTACCCTGGGCTACGTTCTCCCGCAGCAGATCCCCCGTCGATATCTGGGGAATCTCGTAATGCTCCATGATGCGCTTGGCCTGCGTGCCCTTTCCGGCACCGGGAGGCCCAAGCAACACCATCGGACCAACATCCCGCGAGGTTTTCTGCGTCATCGGCGTGGCCAAAGCCTCCCGACCTTCGAATTCTCCGGCTCCCCAAACCTTCCCCGGAGTGCAGCAACCCCACAAAACCACCTCTCAATTCGCGGAGCGAGTTCGATCCTCGAAACTCCCGCTTACCAGATGCGGCGCCCGCGAACGCGTCCGCTACGCGGACTGAAGCCGTCATAATGGCGCATAATCAGCTGCGCCTCAATCTGCGTGACCGTGTCCATGGCTACACCGACAACGATCAGCAGCGACGTGCCTCCGAAATAAAAGCTCACGCCCAAACCATTCGTCACCCAGTTGGGCAGTCCTTCAAAAAATCTTCCAATCGGACCATAAAGGTGATTGAGGTGAATACCGGCGATCATCCATTCCGGAATGAAGGAAATGACGATTAGATACAGCGCGCCGACCAGCGTAATCCTCGTCAGCACCTCGTTGATGAAATCGGCGGTGCGTTTTCCAGGACGAATGCCGGGAATAAATCCGCCGTACTTGCGCATGTTATCGGCGACCTCGCTGGGATTGAAGACGATGGAGACGTAGAAATACGCAAAGAAGATGATTCCAATCGCGTAGAGCAGCGTGTAAAGCGGTTCGCCCCATCCCAGCCAGCGGATCAGATCGCCGAAGTAGCGGCTGTTGCGCAGGCCGTATCCGATGGTCTGAGGCAGCGTGAGAATCGACGATGCGAAAATGACAGGCATGACGCCGCCGGCGTTCACGCGCAACGGCAGGTGCGTCGATTGCCCGCCCATGACCTTTCGCCCGACCACACGCTTCGCATACTGCACCGGAATTCGCCGTTCGCTTCGTTCGACGTACACAATGAAGGCGACGACCGCAATCATGAAGATGATCAATCCGACCATCAGCGGAAAAGTCATTGGGCCCCACGCCGCGTTCTTGGCCTTATCAATCAGATCGACCACTCCGCGCGGCAAACCGACAACAATGCCGGCGAAGATCAACAGCGACATTCCGTTGCCCACGCCGCGGTCGGTAATCTGTTCACCCAACCACATGATGAACACGCTGCCGGTGGTGAGCGTCAGCATCGTCATCATGCGGAAAGAAAACCCGGGGTTCAGTGCGAACCCGCCCTTTTCTAACCCAAAGGCGATACCAAACGACTGCACCGCGCTGAGGATGACCGTGATATAGCGCGTCCACTGCGTGATCTTCTTACGGCCGAGTTCGCCTTCTTTCTGCAGCTTGGCGAGAGGTTCGTAGACAACCGTCAGCAACTGCAGAATGATCGATGCCGTGATGTACGGCATGATGCCCAGGGCGAAAATCGTCATCCGTCGCAACTGACCACCCGAAAACAGGTCAACAAAGCCAAGCAGCGACCCGCCGGTCGTGCTTTGATTGAAAAATTGCTCCAGCTTCGCCGTGTCGATTCCAGGGGTGGGAAGATGTCCGCCGAGCCGGTATACAAAAAGCAGAGCCAGCGTAAACAAGACGCGTTTACGCAGGTCCGGAATGCGGAAGATATTCGCCAGTTTCTCAAACATTACTGCCCCGCCTTCACTGATAAGACCTCAAACTTGCCGCCCGCCTTGGTGATCTTTTCCTGTGCGGATTTGGAAAACTTGTGTGCCTGCACGTTCAGCGCGGCAGTCAGTTCACCATCACCAAGAATCTTTACCGGATGCTTGGTCTTGATTACCCCCGCCTTGCGGAGAACCTCTGGAGTGATGGTTGTCTCGCCAAGCGCAGCCAGCCGCTCCAGGCTCACAATGTTGTATTCCTTGCGGAAAATATTGGTAAAGCCGCGCTTCGGCATGCGGCGGTGCAACGGCATCTGGCCGCCTTCAAAGCCGCGAATCATGCGCGAACCGCTGCGCGAACGCTGGCCCTTATGGCCACGGGTCGACGTCTTGCCCATGCCCGAACCCATGCCGCGGCCAACGCGCTTGCGCTTCTCGCTAGCCTTCTTCGGTGCGTGAATGTTGGATAAGTTCATAATTCAGCTCTCAGCTGTCAGCCATCAGCTTTCGGCTATCTCCCAACCTACTGAAGGCGGATAGCTGAAAGCCGACCGTTTTTATCGAACGATCTCAATCAGGTGTGGCACTTTCGCCACCATGCCGCGAATTGCGGCATTATCGGGACGCTGAATCACCTGGTTGAGCCGGGTGAATCCCAACCCTTTGATCACCAGTTTCTGTTTTTCCGGAGCACAGATCGCAGAACGAACCCATTTCAACTGAATCGTCCCGCTGCTCGAGTTCGATTTCTTCGCCGTCATTCCCAAAATCCTCAAGGGCTAACGCCCGTTGTTCTCGTGTTCCGTTCGGCGCGACTAAAATCACGCCCTTCTCAGTCGCGCTCACGACACGCGACTTTACAATTCCTCTGCCACTTTGCCGCGCAGCGTGGCGACGCTCTCTTTGTTCTTCAACTGCTTCAGCGCATCAAAGGTCGCCTTAATTACGTTATGCGGGTTAGTCGTGCCGATCGATTTTGTCAGCACATTCTGCACTCCCGCGGAAGTCATGACCGCGCGCACGGCCCCGCCGGCGATCACCCCAGTTCCCTCTGGAGCCGGCTTCAACAGGACTTTGCCCGAACCGTAGCGCCCCAGCACCAGGTGCGGAACGCTGGTCTGCGTCAAATTGACTTTGACCAGGTTTTTCTTGGCCGACTCAATCGCCTTGCGAATCGCCTGCGGAACCTCTTTCGCCTTGCCCGATCCATAGCCTACGACCGCGGCAGTGGGATCGCCCACCACCACCAGCGCTGCGAACGAGAGGTTCTTTCCGCCCTTGACGACCTTGGTTACGCGGTTGATGGCGACCACCTGGTCTTTTAACTGGTAGGCGCCTGCATCAAGTTTCTTCAGTACTGTTGGCATTCTCAATCCAGCTTTCAGCTATCAGCTTTCAGCTATCAGACCTGTCGCTCTCTGACGACCGAGAGCTAACAGCTGACAGCCGCCCTAGAATTGCAATCCCGCTTCCCGGGCGGCATCGGCCAACGCCTTCACGCGCCCGTGATAAATATAACCACCGCGATCGAACACAACTTTGGTCACGCCCTTGGCCTTGGCGCGCTCCGCGATCGCCTTTCCGACCGCCTTCGCCGCTGCCACATTTCCACCGGTGCGACGCTCCTCTTTCTTGCCTTCGGCGGTGCTGGCCGAGACCACAGTCTTGCCCGACAGGTCGTCGATGACCTGGACGTAAATGTGGTTGATGGAACGGTACACGTTCAACCGCGGACGCTCCGCCGTCCCCTGGACCTTCTTGCGGATCCGCGTGTGCACGTGTCCGCGCTTCGTGTTCTTCGAAATCTTTGTCAGCATTGCAGTAAGTCCTCCTGGAGATCCTTCGCTACGCTCAGGATGATCGCAGCGGGCTCAGACGCCCGCCAAACGCGATCATTTCGCTCCAGTCTTTCCAACTTTCTTCTTCAAGCGCTCGCCCGCATAGCGCACGCCCTTGTTCTTGTACGGATCGGGTGGACGCAGGGCGCGCATTTCGGCCGCCACCTGTCCCACCTTCTGCCGGTCGATCCCCGTCAGAGTAACTCGCGTCTGCTTGGGATCAACTGCGGCGTCTACCCCTGTCGGCAGCGGATACTCAATAGGGTGCGAATACCCCAGATTGAACACAACCAGACCCTTGCCTTTCAACTCGGCGCGATAGCCGATGCCGACAATCTCCAGTTCGCGCGTCCAGCCTTTGGTCACGCCCTCGACGGCATTGTTGACCAGCGCACGCGCCAGGCCGTGTACCGCGGATTGCGAGTCGTTCTCGCGCAAGGCGACCAAATGTCCGTCGCGCTGTTCCATCTTGATGCCGGTTGGCAGCGGAGTATCCAGCTTGCCCTTTGGCCCCTGCACCGCGACCGTATTTCCTTCGATTTTGACCGAGACCCCTTTGGGAATCGCGATCGGCTTTTTTCCAATTCTCGACATAAGCTCTCAGCTCTCAGCTCTCAGCTTCTGCCGTCGCCTTCCTGATAGCTGACGGCTGACAGCTGAAAGCTGGTTTTCTACCAGATCTCGCACAACAATTCGCCGCCCACACCTTCTCTGCGGGCCTGGCGGCCGGTCATCACCCCACGCGGAGTGGTCAGAATGTTAATTCCCATCCCGCCCAGCACGCGCGGAATCTCGCTGCGACGCACATACACGCGGCATCCCGGACGCGACACACGTTCAGCCTTCGAGATCGCCGCTTCATTGTTGGCGCCGTACTTCAGATAAATACGGATGATCTTGTGCCCTTCTTCTTCCGTGGGCTTGAAATTGGAGATGTAACCCTCCTCTTTCAGGATGCGGGCGATCTCCAGCTTCAAGCGCGAAGCCGGGACATCTACCTTCTGGTGCCGCGCCTGCAGTGCATTCCGCACTCGCGTCAGCATGTCTGCGACCGGATCGGTCAACCTCATCGTTTTGCTTCTCCTTCAGCCACCCGTTCGCCCCGGCTTGCCGAGGAACCTGCCGTGGCTAGAAAACCTGTCGTTGGTCTCCGGTCGTGGTCGTCGGCTCAGAATCGCGAACGACCGATGACCGACGACTGACGACGATCTACCACGACGACTTCGAAACCCCTGGGATCTCTCCGCGCAACGCCAACTGCCGGAAACACAGCCGGCAGATGCCGAACTTCCGCAGAAAAGCGCGCGGCCGTCCGCAAAGCTTGCACCGGTTGTGCTTGCGCGTGGAGAACTTGGGTTTTCTTGCGTCCTTAACTCGTTTTGCTGTTGTGGCCATTCAATCCTTGTTTGCCTTCGAAACTTTGAAACCTTGAAACTTTGAAACCTAAGCTCTAAACGGCATTCCCAGATGCTTCAGCAACGCGCGCGCCTGGTTATCGTTGCCCGCCGTGGTCACGATGGTGACGTTCATCCCTTTCAGCTTGTCGACCTTCTCGTAAGAAATCTCCGGGAAAATCAACTGGTCGTGCAGGCCAAGCGTGAAGTTTCCGCGACCATCGAACGACTTACTCGACACGCCTTTGAAATCGCGCACGCGCGGCAGAACGATGTTCACCAGCCGATCCAAGAATTCGTACATCCGGTCGCCGCGCAGGGTGACCATCGCTCCGATCGACTGGCCGGCGCGCACTTTGAAGGCCGCGATGGACTTCTTCGCGCGCGTCACCACGGGCTTTTGTCCAGCAATCTGCCCGAGTTCATTCACCGCCGGGTCGAGCACCTTGGCGTTCTGCGTGGCCTCGCCTACGCCCATGTTCACCACGATCTTGTGCAGCCGCGGCACCGCCATGACGTTTCGCAATTCCAGCTCTTTCAGCAGCGCGGGAGCGACTTCCTTCTCGAACCGCGTCCGCAGCCGCGGCCGTTCCTTGGCGCTATGCCGCGCCTGCTCGGGAGCTTTCTGCTCCTGGGCTGCCTCTTTTTGTCCTTTTTTCTCTTTTGCCATGTTCCAGCTCTCAGCTTTCAGCGCTCAGCGTTCAGTCCGTCCCTCGTGCCGCATCAGCGGAGGCCGACGGCTGAAAGCTGATGGCTACTTCTCTAATGTCGTTCCGCACTTCTTGCATACGCGCACTTTCCGATCGCCGCGGACTTCGTGACCGATGCGCACCGGTCCGCAGGTTGCGCAGACCAGTTGCACATTCGAAATCGAGATGCGGCTCTCCTGCTCGGCGATGCCGCCCTTGATGTTCTGCTGCGGATTCGGGCGCACGTGTTTTTTCACCATCATCACGTGTTCGACCAGAATCTTCTGGTCATTGGGAAACACGCGCAGCACGCGTCCTTCCTTGCCTTTGTCCCGGCCAGTGATCACCTTCACGGTGTCATTGCGCCGGATGTCGACTCGCTTGTGTGCCGTTGATGCAGTTGCCATAAAAAGTCCAAGTTCCAAGGTCTCAAGGTTTCGCGTTTCAAAATCGCTCTACTCAAGTCGCTGAGTTCAAGGCACCTTGAAACCTTGAAACTCTGAAACTCGCGCCTAAATCACTTCTGGAGCCAGGCTCACGATCTTTAAAAATCTCTTCTCGCGCAGTTCCCGGGCAACGGGGCCAAACACGCGCGTTCCCACCGGTTCGCCCGCGTCGTTGATCAGCACGGCTGCGTTTTGATCGAAGCGGATGTAAGTTCCATCCCGGCGGCGATGTTCTTTGCGGGTGCGGACAATCACCGCCTTGACCACTTTGCCCTTCTGCACCTGGCCTTCGGGCGCCGATTCCTTCACCGCAGCCGTGATCACATCGCCCAGCCCAGCATTCAATCCGGTCGACCCGCCGAGCGGCAGAATCATCTGCAGCTTGCGCGCACCGGAGTTGTCGGCGACCTCAAGCATGGTTCTCATCATCACGGCCATATCAGTTCTCCCTATCTACGTCTTGTCATCCGGAGGCGACATGCTTCTCATCGCCGAAGGAGCCGGGCGCGCCGCGCGATCAATCTCGCGCTCTTTAGTTCACTAGCTTGCCGCTTCCGTTGGCGCCTCCGGCACCAGCGCCGCCTTCCGAACAATGTCCTTAAGCTTCCAGCGCTTCAGCTTAGACAGCGGACGCGTCTCTTCGATCCGCACGACGTCGCCCACATGGGCCTGGTTCGTTTCATCGTGTGCATAGAACTTCTTGTGGCGTGCGATCACGCGTCCGTAGAACGGGTGCGCCTTTTTCCGCGTCACTAGCACGACGATCGTCTTCTGCATGCGATTGGCGACGACTTCGCCCACCACTTCCTTGCGGCGGCCCTGGGCTTTTGTTGTTGTTTCCGCCATTATTTCTTCTCCGCTGCGGCGGCGCGTTCGCGCTCGCCGATAATCGTTTTCACGCGCGCGATGTCCTTGCGCAGTCCGCGAAGTTTCTTCAAGCTCTCCGTCTGACCCATATTCAACTGAAATTTCAGCTTGAACAACTGGTCCGCCATCTCACGCTCCTGGTGGCGAAGCTCTTCTTCCGTCAGGTTTCTGATTTTGTCTACCTTCATAAGTTCAGCTCTTAGATTTCAGGTCTCAGCTTTTTTCGCTTTGTGCCGCCGCTTTTGCCGATAGCTGACGGTTTCTTAGTGCGCCGATTCCCGTTTCACCAAAGTCGTGCGCAGGGCCAGCTTGTGCGAAGCCAACCGCATCGCTTCGGTAGCGTCCTGCACAGTGACGCCTTCCATCTCGAACAGGATCTTTCCCGGATGCACCACCGCGACCCAATGGTCCGGCGCGCCTTTGCCCTTGCCCATACGGGTTTCGGCCGGCTTCTTGGTGACCGGCTTGTCAGGAAAAACGCGAATCCAGATCTTGCCGCCACGTTTGATGAAGCGCGTCATCGCCACGCGGCTGGCCTCGATCTGGCGGTCGGTGATCCATCCCGGCTCCAGCACCTTCAAGCCGTAATCGCCGAACGCCAGCGTCGATCCGCGCCACGCCTTGCCGGACATGCGCCCGCGCTGCTGCTTGCGGTACTTCACTTTCTTTGGCATCAACATAAATAAGCTCTCAGCCTTCAGCCGTCAGCTTTCAGCTAACTCAGATCCGTTTTACTGACGGCTGAGAGCTGATGGCTGACAGCTATTTAAAACCCGCTTGCCGCGACCGGCGTCTGGCTTTCCCGCTTCTTCTGTTGCAGGATCTCGCCCTTGTACACCCAGCACTTGACTCCGATCACGCCATAGGTCGTGCGCGCTTCGGTGAATCCAAAATCGATGTCGGCGCGCAGAGTGTGCAACGGCAAACGCCCCTGCAGATACCACTCCGAACGCGCGATTTCGTTTCCATTCAGCCGTCCGCTCACCCGCACCTTGATTCCCTTGCATCCGAAGCGGAGGGCCGAATCAACCGCCTTGCGCATCGCGCGGCGGAATCCCACGCGCTTTTCCAGTTGCAACGCAATCGCCTCGGAAACCAACTGCGCGTCCAATTCCGGCTTGTGTACTTCCTGTATGTCGACGAAAATATCTTTTCCGCCGGTGCGCTTCTGCAACTCGCCCTTCAGCTTGTCGATTTCCGCGCCCTTGCGCCCAATGATGATTCCAGGGCGAGCCGTCTTGATGATGATGCGGAGTTTGTTGCCGGGGCGCTCAATCTCAATCGCGCTCACGCCCGCCGACTTGAGCTTTTCCTTCAATTCGGCCTTCAGCTTCACGTCTTCGTGCAGCTGCTTGTCATAATCGCGCTCGGCAAACCAGCGCGACTTCCAGGGCTTGGTGTAGCCGAGGCGAAAACCGTAAGGATGTACCTTCTGTCCCATCGTTGCTCCTAACTCATGTGGCGCGGACATTCTTGTCCGCGCGAACTACATCAACCCTTTGCTGCTGCCTTCTTCTTTCCGGCAGTCTTCTTCGCCGCTGGAGCGCGTCTGCGCGCCTTCGCCGGAGCCGGTGCTGCTTCCTCACCCGCAACCGTCGCAACCGCCTCTCCGTTCTTGCCACGCTCGGCCAGCACCAACTCGATGTGCGCAATCCGCCGCTGATAGCGGTAGGCGCGTCCTTGAGGTGCCGGGCGAATCCGCTTCATGCGCGGACCGTCGTTGGCGACGGCGCGTTTCACGTACAGATTGTCGATCTCGACATCCAGCCCTTTTTCTGTTGCCAGAAAGTTGGCGTTATCGAGCGCCGACTGCAGCAGCTTGGCTACCGGAGCCGCGACACGCTTTTTCGTAAACAGAAGCGTATTGCGCGCCTCTTCCACACGCCGGCCCTTGATCAGATCCAGCACCAGCCGCGCCTTCTGTGGCGAGACGCGCAAGTAACGATGTTCCGCTCGAAATTCCATAGTCGTATCTCAACTCTCGGGTGTCCCAGGTCTCGCCTCTTTTGCGAGACGTGGGAACGTTCGCTACGCCTTCGGTGCCGCTGGCGCTGCCGGAGCCGACGGAGCCACTGCTCCCGGTCCGCCCGGAATGCCTGCCGGTTTCGCCGCTACCTCCGTCGCGGCCTTCATGGAGTGGCCCTTGAACTGGCGCGTGAAGCTGAATTCGCCCAGTTTATGACCCACCATGTTTTCCGTGACGTACACCGGAATAAACTTCTTGCCGTTATGCACCGCGATCGTATGGCCGACCATCTCTGGAACGACCGTCGAACGCCGCGACCAGGTGCGCAGCACTTTCTTCTCGTTGCGCGAATTCATCTGCTCCACCCGCGTCAGCAGGTATCCGTCGACGAACGCGCCTTTCTTGGTTGAACGTGCCATAAAATTCAGCTCTCAGCTTTCAGCCGCCAGCTACTTGCTTCTCCGGCTGACGATAAATTTGTCCGTCCGCTTGTTGTTGCGCGTCTTGTAACCACGCGTCGGCTGTCCCCACGGGGTCACCGGATGGCGTCCGCCCGACGTCTTGCCTTCACCGCCGCCATGCGGATGATCCACCGGGTTCATGGTTACGCCGCGATTTACGGGACGCCGTCCTAACCACCGCGTCTTGCCTGCCTTGCCGATGGTGACGTTTTCGTGATCCAGATTGCCGACCTGCCCAATCGTCGCCATGCAATCCTGCGAGATCTTCCGCGTCTCGCCGGAAGGCAACTTCACCAGCGCATATTCCGCTTCCTTCGCAACCAACTGCGCCGATCCGCCCGCCGAGCGCACCATCTGGCCACCCTTGCCCGGCTTCAATTCCAGATTGTGAATGACCGTGCCCGGCGGAATATTTCGGAGCGGCAACGCATTCCCCACCAAAATATCGGCGTCCGGCCCGCTCACTACCTTCTGCCCAACCTTCAACCCTTCCGGCTGCAGGATGTACCGCTTCTCACCATCGGCGTACGCCAGCAACGCGATGCGCGACGAGCGGTTCGGGTCGTACTCGATGGTCGTAACGGTCGCCGGAATTCCGGTTTTGTCGCGCTTGTAGTCGATAATCCGCAGCTTGCGCTTGTGTCCGCCTCCGCGATGCCAGCTCGTGATATCGCCCGAGTTGCGGCGCCCGCCGCTGCGCTGCTTGGGCTCAAGCAAAGGCTTGTGCGGATACTTAGTCGTAATGTCGTCATTGACCAGCGTCGTGCGATAGCGCAGCGTTTGCGTCGTCGGTCTGTATGTTTTGATTGCCATAAAAGCTCTCAGCTCCAACTTAGCGACTCGGCCGATCACGCACCGTCGAAAGGCCTTCCCGCTGCTTGCTTATGCACCGCCCTGGAGCGGTTTTCCTGACTAAAGATTCTGCGCGTACTCCGGCATCTTCTCTCCGGAACGCAAGCGAACGTACGCCTTCTTCCAATCCGGACGATAGCCGGCAAACTTTCCGCGCCGCCGTTCTTTTCCCGGATAAGTGGCCGTGCGCACCGAATGCACCTTCACCTTGAAAATCGACTGCACGGCTTCCTTGATTTCTGTTTTTGTCGCCTTGGGCGCAACCTGGAACACCAGCGTGTTCTGGTTCTCTTTGATCGCCAGTCCTTTTTCCGTAATGACTGGCCGGCGAATGATCTGGTATGCGCTTTTCATATTCGATTAAGCCCTAGGCTACCTCCGCCGCTTTCTCATGCCGTGTCTTCCGGCGCGGCGCGGCAGACGCCTTCTTTGCGCCCTCATCTTCTCCGCTGCCCGCCTTGCGCTGCTTCTTCGAAACTGAATTCTTCAGCGAAACCTGCAACTTCTCGATAGCCGGATGCGAGAAGATCACGCAATCATGACGCAGCAAATGATACGGATGCACTTCATTGCCGCGCACCAGTTCGACTCCCGCGATATTGCGCGCGCTCAATTCGAGATTGCGATTCTCCTGCTGGGCCACCTCGACGATCAGCACCGATGAATCTACTTTCAGCGCATCCAGTGCCTTGCGAAACTCTTTCGTCTTCGGCTCTTTCACATCGAACGCATTCACCACGATCAACTTGCCATCGGCAAACTTCGAAGCCAGCGCCGAACGCAGCGCGCCCAGCAGCTTCTTGCGGGGAAACGTGTAATCATACGAGCGCGGTTGCGGACCATGCACCGTGCCACCGTGCCGCCACAGCGGCGAGCGGATCGATCCGATGCGCGCCCGGCCAGTGCCCTTCTGCTTCCACAACTTCTTGCCCGATCCGGAAACTTCCCATCGAGCTTTTGTCTTGTGCGTACCAGAGCGCTGGCTGGCGCGGTAATGTTTCACCGCTTCCCAGAGCAGGTCTTCGTTGATGGCGCCGAAAATCTCGTCGGCCAGATCGAGGGTTCCGACCTTCTCGCCGCTCAAATTGTGAATATCAATTGTTGCCATATATTTCTCGCGTGGCGCGGGCGCCTCGCCCGCGCACCGAAATTCCTACGCTTTCTTTGCTGCTCTCTTCGCCGCCTTCAACGGATCGACCGTCGCCGCGCCGGCGAAGCCACGGCGCTCTCTCGGCGGTTTCTTCGCCTTGGTAATGACGATGTATCCGCCCTGCGGCCCGGGAACGCTGCCTTCGACCACCAGCAAATTCTCCTCTTTATCGACCCCGAGTATCCGAAGATTGCGGGCGGTCACCTGCTGATGTCCCATGTGCCCCGACATCCGCATGCCCTTGAACACGCGCGAAGGGAAGGCCGAAGAACCGATCGAGCCGGTGATCTGAAACATGGAGCCGTGCGACTTGGGACCACCACCGAAATGATGCCGCTTCACCACGCCTTGAAACCCTTTGCCCTTGCTGACTCCCACAATGTCGACAAACTTCTCTCCCTCGAAGATCTCTACCAGCACGCGATCTCCGACTTTCACCGCACCATTGCCGTCTGCTGCAGCGCCGTCGGTTTCCAGCGGAACTTCGCGCAGGAACTTCACCGGCGGAAGATTATTCTTCGCCAAATGTCCGCGCTCACCCCTGGTCAGGCGCGATTCCTTCACAAACTCAACCAAGCCAATCTGGGCTGCTTCATAGCCATCCTTAACTGCCGACTTGTGCTGAGTGACCACGCACGGACCAGCCTGCAGCACCGTGACCGGGCGAACGTCGCCCTTGGAGTCGAACAGTTGCGTCATGCCGACTTTCTTGCCCAGAATTCCTGCTACCTTCGTTGCCATTTCCTTCTCTCCATCCAGCTTGGCTTTTCGCTATTGGCTGGGCTTTCCGAGCGAGAGATCCTTCGCTTCGCTCAGGATAGCGGCACGAGGCTCAAACGCCTCGCAAACGCCGCTACTTATGTTCTTTCCCGAACGCCTTAATCTCCACATCCACGCCGGCCGGCAGATCGAGCTTCATCAGTGCATCGACCGTTTGCGACGTAGGATCGAGAATGTCGAGCAGCCGCTTGTGCGTGCGAATCTCGAACTGTTCCCGCGACTTTTTATCCACGTGCGGCGAACGCAGCACGGTGTACTTGTTTTTCATCGTGGGTAGCGGAATCGGTCCCGCCAGGCGCGCGCCGGTGCGCTTCGCCGTCTCCACGATTTCACTCGTCGACTGATCCAGGATGCGATAGTCGTACGCTTTCAGCCGTATCCGAATTTTCTCGTTTCCGATCACTGTCTTTTCCTAACCCCTCCCGCCCGCCCTTCATAAAGAAGCCCCGGAAGGAAAGATCTTGCGGGAAGCTGCAACCCGCTTGGTTTATGTGACGCCGGCGCCCTCACCCGCGTCTGTCAGTCCCTGTACTGCATGCAGCCGCGGACGAGGGCGTCCGCGCCACGCTGCCTTACTGAATAATCTCGGCGATCGTGCCCGCGCCCACCGTGTGGCCGCCTTCGCGAATCGCGAAGCGTAAGCCCTTCTCCATGGCCACCGGCGTAATCAGCTCAATCACCAGGCTCACGTTATCGCCCGGCATCACCATCT
>DATKQB010000020.1:0-28193 GCA_035523795.1 Verrucomicrobiia bacterium
GTGCTCTTCCCAGTGATCCAGGTACGCCTGCGCCTCTTCCAGGCTCTCGAACTTCTTACCCTTCAGCGGCGTCTTCTGCGCATGGGCCACACCGGACTCGACCTTGCCTTTTCGATCGGGATCGCGCACGCGACACGGCAGGGCCGTCACGCCGTAGTGCGCCAGAACGTCGCGATACAAGGGATTCAGGCCCGGATCGTAGAAGTCCGGAGACAGCACGCCCTCACGAAGGTTGTCCAGAACCACGACCCGCGGCGAACCGCCAAGCCGGCGAAACGCCTTCTCGTGCAACTCGGCCCACACCCGCGCACTCGATCGAAAGGCCAGCAGCCGAATACACTTGCGACTACAGCCCAGCGTCAGTACGAAAAGTCGTGTGCGACGGTACTTGCCGCTGTCGGGATCGCGCACCATCGGCCCGGTGCCGTAGTCCACCTGGGCCTCCTCACCGAGTTTCGTCTCGATGATCACCCGCGCTTCAGCCGATACTGCTCCGCGCAGCTTAAGTACGAATCGCTGAACACTCTGATAGCTGCTCGTAAACCCGTGCTTATCGACCAGGTCCTGCCAGATACCCATCGCGTTGCGGCCCCGCGACAGCTCCAACTCGATCATCTCCCGATACGGTTCACTGGCCCCGGACGAGCGCTTGCCACCTTGCTCCTGCAACGTAACTTCCGGCAAAAAGCCGGTAATCACTTCGTTGGCCGGTTTTGAATTATCGGTTGGTCTGGAACCAGAAAAGCCGGTGATCACCTCATTGGCCGGATTTGCCGCTTCTTCGCCAACCGGGTTGGTGGTCACTGAACTGGCCGCCTTGGCCGGAGCCTTCCGCCCCCAGCCTCCCGGCGCCCGTAGGCCTATCCCAGCCGACCTCAAGTATCCGCCGGCCGTCTCGCGACGGACTCCCGTCGCCGCCTCGATCCGACGAAGGGACCAACCAAGGCGCCCCAGCGCGATCACCTGTTCCTGCTTCACTTTTTCCAAGACATTACCCATGCCAACAGAGGCTAATTGCCCCCGTCGTAGCTAATGTCTTAGGCCGGTTCTCTATGGCCGGTTTTGAAGTGATAACCTATGGCCGCTTTTGGGTGATTGCCGAGGGATTTTGGAGGACGATACCGAGTACCTCGTGCGGGACCTCAAGAGAGTGGAAGCCTCGTACGGTACTGATATCTTGATTTTGACCGTTGCGTGCGGATATCTGGACCTGTGGTTCGCCGAACCGAAGGTTGTTCGCTACCTTGAGCGCTACCACAGCGGTGTCCTTGGAAGCTTACGAGGATTGGTAAATGGCGTTCGTCACCCCAATAGCGCCCAGCATGATCAGGTTTGACGGGAGCGTGCAAATGAAAAAATGCAGTCGCTCTCTAGCTCAAACTAACTGCCTTTAGGCCTTCAGGAACGACGACCTGTCTCGGAAGCTTCTTCAGGAGCAGCGCGAGCGTTAGGACATCGCCCTGGGGAAGCGCGAAGGATTCCACCGTGAATTCCCAACATTCGCCTTCCAGGTCTTCGAGCGCAAAGGTGCTCTCTCCCAGAGGGCCGCGCGTACTGAAGCTGCAGTAGGAACGAACAATGGCCAGCGCCTCTGCCTCTCCAAATTTTGGAAACATCGCATCGAAGGGCGTGGAGGTGACGAAATGACGCGTTTTTTCCTCAGCCGTCCTGCGGCGGGGATGACCGCCGATGACGGCAAACGAGGGCACGTCAAGCGTCTCCACTGCGCGGTAGAGGGTGGACGTCCATGAGTTGCCGAAATCCATAGAGATCCGGCTGAGGGATTTTAGGGTATGCCGCATACCTTTGACGTATTGATCGAAGCGAGATTGGAGAAAGAGCAGCCTTCCGGCGGCGTAGTTCGCCTCGGCTTCGAGCTCGATATGGCATCCCTCGGTCAGCGTGAGTTGGTCGTCGCCGAACGTAAAATCGCGGTGCCAATCGAGCATGCTGTGTCCAATTTCATGTGCACCATTCCATCGCTTCTTCATCTCGTGAAGGTCGCCATCGATCAAAATTCTCTTTTGGTCAGGAATCCAGAGCGCCTTGAGGTCGGCGGCTTTTATGGCGTCCCAGATACGCGTAGGCCGTTCGAAGATGAGTTTGGCGCCCACTTTCACTCGGCTGATCGTTTCGCGCACGACGCCGTCCTCACTGGTTCGGTAGTACTGTGGGTCAAGCTGGAGCAGCGTGAATACGGCGTTGAGATCGAGTGGAGGCTCGGGATTCCCTAAACCCTTGAGTATCTTTTCGACCTGAATATCTACGTCCCGCCGTGTTGCAGGCTTCAGCATCACCTTTCGCACTACCGCCTCCAAATAAAAGCGTCGTCGACCTACATACCGGCCAACGCGCGAAGGAATTCGTGAAGAGCTTCCTTTTGCTCCGGTTCCAATGGCTTGGTGCTGGAACTGGCGGCGAATGCCAGAGCTGCCTTCGCGGTGGTTTGGTCAGGAATCATCAGGCCGGCGATCTCTGCAAGCTTGCGTGATGGAACTCCGAAGACCTTAGCGACCTTGGAGATTATTCGAAGCTCAGGGCGTTCCTTTCCACTTTCCAGCAGAAGAACGTCATATGCATTCATGCTGATCATGTGCGCCAATTCCTGGACACTCCATCCTCGTTCCCTGCGCGCCAGGTTGAGGAATTGGCCGAACACATTACCGCTTTGCACGTGCTTGGGATCGGCATCCTCGGAAAGTACATCTGTCAGATCAATCTCCGAACCCTCGCCTTGGGCTGTGACATCGGCTTGGGTCAGTTCTGGACCAAACTCTTTCTCCAGATCGTGAACCCATCCTCCGACCGAGAATCTGACATCCTCTTCTTCCTTCGCCACTTTGTGAAGCCATTCTGGGCTGAACGTCATGTCCATCATTTTCTTGCCTCTGAGAGGAAGAGTTCCGCAAGTTCCGGGGTGGTCTCAAAGTAGAGCAAACCCTGCTTCGCCGAGTCCCGTTCGAGCGGCATCATCCTGCAAGTTTTTTGGTAAAACTGCTCTGTTTGCGGGTGAGGCAGAGAGTGCAGGCCCACGCGTCCCTCAAATCCTGCCTGCTGACTGAGTTGTACCGCGGCGGCAAATAGATTCGTTCCAACCGCGGCGTAGCGCCGCTTCTCACCGAGTTCAGATGCGATCTCCCGGTGATTCCAGGGTGCAGCTTCGAGGTAATCAATGTAGGCAAGTTCTGCCCCTTTTTGCGTGGGTATTCGCGCGGAATACTTGGCCAAGTCAACCTTCATGAGGCCCTGAAGTTGTCCAGCGCATTCGATGCCATAGAAGCTGAGGCCGAATTGCCCCAACTGGACCGACTTGTTTTCCCAATTCCAGTGCCAATGTGTCGGCTGCAGTTCGGGAGCCACTCCGCGCTTGATCATGCGCCGGGTAGCCTCGACAACCATGGGGCGCCATTCACGTTGCGTCTGAATAAAGTGATCAGCAGTTACATCATCGAAAAGAACCGCATCGACAATCGCCCCGCGGGCTAAATCCACGATTTGGGCAGGCACTCTCAAAGCATCATCAGCTCCGACTTCGAATTCTTATCTTCGTCCTCGAAATAAAGCTTCTCACCCTTCTCCAGGCGGTTCTCCACCGTCTGGTAGAGACGGATCGCCTGCCGGACTACCTGCGTCTTCGAGAGGTCCTTGCGTCCGGCGAGTTCCTCCAGAGCTTCCATCTCCCTGTCGGTGAGGTTGAGTGTCATTGTTCGCCGTTCCATTACTGCCATATGTCACCCCTACAGTGACAAATCTAGTTTAACTTGGCTATTTTGTCAACAAAAAATGGCTAACAATACAAGACTCAAGTCTACGAATTATGAATAACTTACGCATGATTTTGCGATGCAGCGCGCAATTTGCGATTGATTTTTCCGCATTTACCATTTGCTTTATGGCTATTTTTTAGCTATAAGTTGATTAACGCAGAGATTCTGCGGGAAGAGAGCGCAAATGAGCGCAAACGATGAAACGGAAGTAAAGATCGTCGAAGAGGTCTTCGTCGATGGCGACCTGATGGAGCTGGTTGTCATCGAGGAATTCGCAAAGCGTGGGGAGAGGTCTCCTCGCGCCAAGACCTACGTGATTCGCATCGACAAGGCGACGTATCACATCCACAAGCAGAATCCGACCGGTGAAGAGCTGCTTCATTTGGCAGGCAAGACCTCTGCAGGGTACAAGCTCTACCAGGTCTTCCGCGGCCGGCAGCCCGAACCAATCGCACCAAATCAGCATGTTGATTTGTGCGCACACGGAATCGAGAGGTTTACGACCGTGCCGAAGGATCCCAAGGAGGGCGCCTCGGCTGTAGAGGCGCTCCGAAGGGATTTTAAGTTGGCGGCCGATGATGCAGGGTTTCTCGATTCGCTTGGTCTGCCCTGGGAAACGGCCAAGGATGCTAACGGCACACTGCTCGTGATCATCGATGGGTGGTCAATTCCTCCTGGCTACAACGTCCCGTCGGCGAAGCTTGCACTCGTCATTCCGCAGGGTTATCCAGATACGCAAATCGACATGGCGTACTTTTCACCTGCTCTTTCACGCCGGGACGGTCGGGCGATCAAGAACCTCTCTAGCGTTCAGTGGCAGGCGGGAAGCTTCCAACAGTGGTCGCGGCACAGGACTCCGGCTAACCCCTGGCGTCCAGGAATCGATGACATCTCCAGTCACCTTGCTCTGGTGGACGAATTCCTGAGAAGGGAGTTTGAAGTTCGATGACAACAGGCGTACGAATGACCAGCGAGCATCACTCCCGACTGATGAAGCACCTTTTCCCAGGTGATGGCTGTGAGGCTGTCGCGCTGCTGCTTTGTACCCGAAGAGAGAATAGTAGACGCTCCGCCTTTATCGTGCGGAGGGTCGTTCCCATATACAGTCCCATACCGGCTTTCATCGGCCGAAGCCCAGCTTTACCTGGAAGTCACAGAATATGTGCGCGAAGAATTCAATCGTGCTGAGGCGCTCGCCAGCGACAAGCGTGCCGGAACAGTAGGATTCGCTCTGACTATCTTACAGCGCAGACTTGCCTCATCGCCCGAAGCAATTTACCAGTCGCTTCGGCGCCGGCGGGAGCGCCTTCAAAAGAAGCTTCGGGAACTGGAACTCCTTCAGCGGGGCTCAGCCATACCGACCGTCGCTGGGGATGTTCTGGAACTCGATCCAGATGAAGTAGAGGATCTGGAAGAAGCTCCCGAGAATGAGGTGCAAGCCGCCGAAGAGGAAGTGCTGGACCAGGCCACTGCGGCCAGAACCATTGATGAGTTGAAAGCTGAAATCGCTACCCTCGAGAGGTTGGAATCAATTGCCCTATCCGTCAGACGGAGCGGAGAAGATCGGAAATGGAGAGAACTGGCCAGTCTCTTGGGGACGATCTTCATCCCAACTGCGGCCGCGTACGACGTGGTCGCCGAGGCCCAGCTACCATCCCTTACGCCTTCTGCCAGCCAAAAGCTTGTGGTCTTCACTGAGCACCGGGATACACTCACCTACCTTCAATCCCGGATCACGACATTCCTTGGCCGAAACGAGTCCGTCGTCATCATCCACGGCGGAATGGGCAGAGAGGAGCGCCTTAAGGCACAGGAGTCATTCAAACACGACCCCACCGTCCAGGTTCTCGTCGCTACCGACGCCGCTGGCGAGGGCATCAACCTCCAGCGCGCTCACCTCATGGTCAACTACGATCTGCCCTGGAATCCCAACCGGATCGAACAACGATTTGGGCGCATCCACCGTATTGGCCAGACAGAAGTCTGTCATCTGTGGAACCTAGTTGCCGAGGAGACACGCGAGGGCGACGTCTACTATGCACTTCTGAAAAAGCTCGAACTAGCGCGTGAAGCTCTCGGCGGGCAGGTCTTTGACGTGCTCGGAAAGATTCAGTTTGAAGGACGGCCACTTCGCGAGCTTCTCATCGAGGCGATCCGCTATGGCGAACGTCCGGAAGTCCGTGCCCGCCTCGTCCAAGCGGTTGAGCACGCTGTGGACCGCACCCACCTGCAGGATTTGATCGAAGATCGCGCGCTCGCCCACCAAGTGATGGACGTCAGCCGTGTGGCGCGGATCAAAGAGGAGATGGAGAGGGCCGAGGCAAAGCGCCTCCAACCCCACTACATTGAGTCCTTCTTCTTGGAAGCATTTCGTCGTCTCGGCGGAACAGCGCGCCAGCGCGAGACTCGCCGCTATGAGGTGACCCACGTCCCAGCGCCGATTCGAAACCGCGATCGGCTGATTGGAAGGGGCGAACCCGTACTTTCGCGCTACGAGCGAATTGCTTTCGAGAAGTCCCTTGTGGCCCCGCAGGGTGAAGCACTGGCAGCGTTCGTCTGCCCTGGCCACCCACTGCTCGATTCCACCATAGACCTGGTGTTGGAGCGACACCGCGATCTGCTACGTCGCGGAACCGTACTTGTTGATGAACGCGATTCCGGAACCAGGCCGCGGCTGCTTCTTTATATGGAGCACTCCGTACAAGATGCCAGCCTGCTACGCAACGGTGACCGGCGAACGATTTCGCAGCGCGTCCTGTACGTTGAAGTCGATGAAACCGGTGATGCTCGCCACTTACATTACGCTCCTTACCTTGATTACCGGCCGCTCAGACCTGATGACCCAGGCATCGATAAACTGCTTGGCCGCCCGGAATTCGCCTGGATCGGCCGCGATCTGGAGCAGCGCGCTCTCAGCTACGCCATCAGCCACGTCGTCCCCGAACACCTTAGAGAGGTGCGCGACCGTCGCATCGGCATCGTGGAGAAGACCCGCGCCGCCGTCAAGGACCGCCTAACCAAAGAGATTGCGTATTGGGACCACCGTGCCGCCGATCTCCAAGCGCAGGAGCAGGCCGGTCGACCCAACGCCCGCTTGAATTCGCTCGAGGCACGCCGTCGTGCCGACGATCTGCAGGCCAGACTCCAGAAGCGAATGGAGCAACTGAACCTGGAAGCCCAAGTATCCGCGCTCCCGCCGGTGGCTCTCGGCGGCCTCGTCGTCATCCCCGCCAGCCTGCTGGCCGAGATCGGCGGTACCGCTCCGCTCCCTATTGAACAAACTGTGGACACCCAGGCTGCCGCTGCCCGCGCCCGTGAAATTGTGATGGCTGTTGAGCGCTCGCTCGGATTCGTTCCCGTCGATCGCGAGACCGAAAAGCTAGGCTATGACGTTGAATCCAGCATTCCTGGCACCGGCCGGCTGCGCTTTCTTGAGGTGAAGGGCCGCGCCAGTGGCGCTCCAACGATCACTGTAACCAAGAATGAGATTCTCTACTCCCTCAATAAGCCAGACGACTTCATCCTAGCCATCGTTGAATTCATGCCGGGAGACGCACACCGGGTCCATTACGTTCGCCAGCCATTTCAGAGAGAACCGGATTTCGGTGTAACCAGTGTCAACTATGATTTTGCAGAGCTGTTGGAACGCGCAGGAGCACCGTCTTGACTCATTCCGGTGACATTCAGTCGTGTCTCATCTTCGATCGGGAACAGCTTCGCGAAGCTGTATCGATTCTCTTGTCGACCCTGGAGTCCTCTGAGTCCAGCATGAGCATCGCGTTCGGTGGCTCGAATGCGACGTTATCGACGGACTCATCGAGCCATGAACTACCTGCTTCAGGGCATTGGGAAAGCACTGTTTTTCTTTCCACGGCTTGGCTCCGGGCCATGAATAAAGCGATGCCGGACTCCAATCCAATTGAGCTGAGCGTTCGAGATGGCAGGTTGCATACAGGGAGCTACTCCGTCGTCTGCACAGCGATTCCACCCAGAAGGTTTCCCTCCAAGTCAGGAATCGGCGAACTGGAGTTCAGGACGCGGGTCGGCGCAGCTGCCGAGGCACTTGAGCCGTTCCTTGTATCCGGGTCAAAGCTGGAGGAAATGGTCCTCTCCATCGAGGAAACGCGAAGCTCGGCATGGACGCCGCAAGAGAGCAAGGTTATACACGGACTGGTCGACGCTGGTGAAGTTCCAGCGAACGCGCGGCGTGTTGCGGCTGATGGCGGCGGTGATTCATAGCCTGTGGGAGAAGGGCGACAAGAATCCGCTGATCCTGCCGGCGACAATTCCGATCGACGATAGTCGAGTGCAGTTTGAGCTGACACGTTACCTTTCGGACAACTGGGTCCCGATTATCGAAAAGGACGTGGATGGCGCCAGTTCTCTGCCGCTGAAGATGGATGGGGAGCTGCCGAACCTAGGCAAGTTCTCAGCTTGTCGGCGAGTGGCGCGAACGATCTACCTGGGGTCGGCGCCGACGGCAACGGCGGCGAACCGAGGTGTCGAGGACCGCCAAGTGAAGCTGGGCAGCGTGATGCCGGGCGAGTCGCCGCAGGTTTTTGGCGACGCGCTGCGCCGGCTGGCCGGAGCCGCGACATATCTCTACCAGGACGGTCCGCGGTATTGGTATTCGACGCAGCCGACGGTTACCAAGCTGGCGGACGACCGCGCCGAGCAGATGAAGCGCGAGCCAGATAAGGTTGCGCACGAGATTGAGCGGCGCGTCCGGCTGGATCTGCGGCGAACCGGCGATTTCCGCAAGGTGCATCCGATTCCAGCGTCGAGCGTGGATGTGCCCGACGATTTGGAAACCCGGCTGGTGGTGTTGAGCGCAGATCACGCCTACTCCAAGGAGCCGAACTCTGCGGCTGAAGTTGCGGCGAAGGCGATTTTCGAGACGCGCGGCAATGCGCCGAGGATTTACCGCAATACCGTGGTTTTTCTGGCCGCTGACAAAACGCGACTGCAGGACATGGAAGATGCGGTCCGCAAGTTTCTGGCGTGGGAGTCCATCCTGAATGAGGTGGACAAGCTCGACCTGAGCAAGAGCCAAGTGAAGCAGGCAGAGACCCAAAAGACTGCGGCAGATGGGGCTATTACGGCACGGCTGCCGGAAACATATCAATGGCTCCTGGTGCCAACGCAGCAGAAGCCTTCGGATCAGGTGACCTTCCCGGCGACTCGATTGACCGGCAGTGATGCCTTAGCGGAACGGGCATCATCGAAGAAACTGAAGGACGCCGAAGTCGTGCTGACCAGCTTTGGCGCATCCCGTCTTCGGATGGAGATGGATGGCATTCCGCTCTGGCGGGGAAACCATGTCGCAATCCGACAGTTGGTAGATGACTTCGCTCGGTACGTGTACTTACCGCGGCTCCTGTCTCCGGATGTGTTGATCGGCGCGATCCGAGCTGGCTTGGCGCTCTTGACCTGGGAAAAAGATGCGTTCGCCTATGCGGAAGGATATGACGATGCCGCCGGACGCTATATGGGCCTGCAGTGCGGATTTCAATCGCTGATTTCTGAAACGGATTCCGGCCTGTTGGTAAAGCCCGAGGTTGCGAGGGAGCAGATTGCACGAGAAACGGCGCCACCACCTAAAGGACCCGAGGATGGCAAAGATTCGAAGCCGGAATCTAAGAAGGAGGACATTGGAACATCCAAGCCTCAACCGCCAGCCCAACCCCCAAAGCCGAAGCGCTATCACGGGACGGTGAGCCTTGATCCGACGCGTGTCGGCCGTGATGCCAGCCGAATAGCAGATGAGGTGATCACTCACCTAGCCGGCCTTGTGGGCGCAAATGTAAAGGTGACCTTGGAGATTGAAGCGCAGGTGCCGGATGGCGCCACCGATAACGTCGTGCGCACCGTAACCGAAAACGGGCGCACCCTGAAGTTCGATGCTGGCAGTGGGTTTGAAATGGATTAGGCTGGCGTTCTCGTAGGCGGGAGCAATTGGTCGATTACACATCATTGCAATTTGGGTTACAAGGAGAACTGCGGCCTTAAACCACAGTTTTGCGATGAATTGCTGTACTTTTTCCCCTCGGTGTTGGGTTCGAGGCCGACACAGGCTAACCGGTCAGTGATAGAGGTACTACGGAATATGATGGGGTCGACTCCGCCCAGCATCGAAGTGACTTCGAGCGCAAAAGTTATATATCACGTCCGGTCGATTAAATTGGCTTCAGTTGCACCAGCTCGAGGGAGGTCGCATCCACGCAACATCAGAGCAGAATGCAAATCACCATGGAAGCGAACGCAGAGTTTGCGAAATTGCCGGTTGGGGGGCCTGATCAGACTGCATGCTGGGGTGCAGCGTTGGAAACGCTCGGCAGCTTCCACGCAGCTTCGTGGGGATAAATTATCAGAAATCAGGCATTCCTCGATCGGCGCTCCTGTTGCATCAACATTGAAAATGAAAATCAAGTATCATCACTACATCCGGATGAAGATGGGCGCAAAATCGATATCTGCGGCGGAGGCCAATCGGAACTTTTCCCGAGTACTCGATGGAGTTCGTCAAGGTCGGAGCTTTGTTGTGACCAGCCACGGCAAACCGGTGGCAACGATCGAACCTGCGGAAACCACTTCGCGTGCAGAGATCGCAGCACGCCGGTCTCTGTTGGAGCGGCTCAGCAAGCAGCCCGCGCTCAACAACGGCCGTTGGACCAGGGACGAACTCTACGAGGATCCGGCGTGAGCATTGCCTCATTGACATCCTCGCCGATGCCGAGGATGTCAACGAGGCAATGCAAGATCAATCTCTCGACCTTGTGAAGAGATTGTCGGCGACTACCATGGTGTTGCCGGTTCAGGTTCTGGGCGAATTGTTCTCTCTGTTGGTACGGAAGGCAGGAAGAACGCCATCTGACGCTCGGAACGCCGTTCTCTATTGGCGGAACGCGTTCAACAACCTCACCGATACCTCAGCGGAAGTTCTTCTTTCTGCCGTCGATCTCGCACAAAGCAAAGTTTCCTTCTGGGACGCGGTGATCTTGTCGGCGGCGGCGGAGTCGGGATGCCAGATGCTCCTGTCGGAAGATATGCAGGACAGTTTCGTATGGAAAGGGGTGATGGTCATCAATCCGTTCAAGCAGCCCCACTCCCCAATGCTGGAAGCGATCCTTGATCCCGTTTCGTGCCTCGGTGATCACGTTAAATCCGGCCATACGTGATCAGGTCAAAACCGGCCATAGGATTGGCCGAAGACGTGATTGTTTTACCTTGCCGGCATGCGGTTTTGCAAGGCGACGACTAGCGCGTTGATGTTCAGAGCCGTTGATTTCGTGTTACGGTGGTATTCGCTCCGCCGGGGTCGCGCCCTGCGGAGTGACTCAGGGCCGAGGACACGGGGCTGGCTCCGGAGGAATCGGCGATCGAGGCCCTCTGCGGTTCCGCTTGCGGGCGGTACGGCGGAGGGCTTCGTGTTTTTGACCAGGATTCCTATGGTGAGGCTCCGGCGTCGGAGGCCCTGAGTCCGAGTTCGCGACGCTGCCGGGCGTTCTTTGCCCGGCCTCCTTATTGCCTTTGTTTTTGTCATTGGCTTTCCTCACGGCTGGTGGTTTTGGTGCGCCAGCTGCGCGGTCCGCACTGAAGCAAGTGTCCGTGGTGCAGCAAACGATCAAGCATGGCGGTGACGGCCGCGCTGTCGCCGAGCAGTTTGCCCCAGTCGTCAACCGGCCTGTTGCTGGTGATCAAGGTGCTGGCGCGTTCATAGCGGCGCATGACGATTTCCAGTAACTCCTCGGCTGCAGTCAGAGGCAGCTTGCGCATTCCGAGGTCGTCGATGATCAGCAGAGGGACCGTCGCAAGCTGTTCCATGTATTCCTTGCGATCGCCATCGAGCGTGGCGTCGGCGAGTTCTTCCAGGAGGATGTGCGTCTCCCGATAAAGAACGCGATATCCCTGCTGGATGACAGCGTGGCCGATGGCTTGCGCCAAGTGACTCTTTCCCGTACCGGGTGGACCCTTGAACAAGGCATCTTCTCGCCGTTCCACCCAGCCGGCGGTGGCCAGATCGAAGATCAGGTTGCGATTCATCTTGGGATTGAACTGGAAGTCAAAGTTGTCCAGGCGCTTGTCCGGATCGCGGAAGCGAGCCTGCTTCTGGCGCCGCTCCAGCAGTCGTTTGCTGCGGCAGTCGATTTCGTCTGAGACCAGCGTGGAGAGCAAGTCGATGGGCGCCATGTTCTCTGTTTGTGCCTGGAGCAAGCGAGTTTCCAGCACAGCTACCATGCCGCCCAGCCGCAGTTGATGCAGGGCACGGCTAAGTTCGATCAGGTTCATGATTGGTTTCCTCGAAGTTGATTCGCTGTTGGATGAGATCGCGATACTGGGTCAGCTCGCGGATGAGGGGATCGACCTGACGTAGAGTCAGGGGGGCTTGTGGGCTGCGCTCCAGATAGCGGCGCACGAAGCGGTACTCAGCAACGCCCAGTTCCAGCGCCGCGGCACAGGCGTTTTCGGTGGCTGCGCAGCCATACTTCTTAACCAGCGCGAGCACGCCCATGATGCGGCGCAGTCCGGCTTCCCCCTGACGATGATGAATCGCGTCGCACACTGCGCCGATGCTGGCGCCCGCCTTGTGGGACCGCGCGATCAGGCGCAGCGTATGCAGTGGGGTGCGTCGCGGACGATCTTCAGGGAGGATGCGATGCCGGCCGCGCTTCTGTTCGAGATGCTCGCGCAGCAACATGCCGGTGCGCGGGTCAAGCAGGCGCACGTACATTGCATCCCACTGCACATCGACCTGGCGACCGATCCAGCCCGGCGGCGCACCATAGTAGGCCGCGTCCACTTCCACGCAGCCATCGATATGGACCGTTCGCTTTCCGTACTGGTAGTAACGGAAGGGTTCCAGCGGCAGCGGCTGCAGGAAGGGCTTTTCTTCGGCGAACATGGCTGCCACCTGCCGCTTGGTGCGGCCGTGGATGCGCGTGTCGGCCCAGTGTTCTTCCCAGTGATCCAGATACGCCTGCGCTTCTTCCAGACTCTCGAAGCGCTTGCCCTTCAGCGGCGTTTTCTGTGCATGAGCGACGCCGGATTCGACTTTTCCTTTTCGATCCGGATCCCGCACTTTGCACGGCAGTGCGGTCACACCGTAGTGCGCCAGCACGTCGCGATAGAGAGGATTCAACTGCGGGTCATAGATGTCGGGCGCCAGGACGCCTTCGCGGAGATTATCGAGAACGGCGATTCTGGTGGTTCCGCCCAACCGACGAAAGGCCTTCTCATGCAGCTCGGCCCAGATGCGAGAACTGGAACGGAAGGTGAGAAGGCGGACAGACTTGCGACTGTAACCCAGCGTCAGCACGAACAGCCGCGTGCGCCGGTACTTGCCTGTCACCGGATCGCGTACCATCGGACCGGTGCCGTAATCTACCTGACACTCTTCGCCGACCGGTGTTTCGATGATCGCCCGCGCTTCCGGCGCCAGCGATTCACGCAGCGTGATCACGTAGCGCCGCACACTCTGGTAGCCACTGTCGAAACCGTGGCTGTCGACCAGGTCCTGCCAGATCCCCATCGCGTTCCGGCCACGCTCCAACTCCTGCGCGATCAGGTCGCGGTAAGGTTCGCAATGGCTCGCCGGTCCACAGCCCGGTTTCTTCACCAAAAAGTCGGTGGTCACCGCAGTGGCCGGTTTTGAATCCCTGCCCTCAGAGTCGGTGATCAGGTTGATGGCCGGTTTTGAATTTTCGCCCCCGGAGTCGGTGATCGGGTTGATGGCCGGTTTTGCCGGACCATGGCGTCCCCACCCGCCCGGACGGCGAAGCGCAATCCCGGCGACACGAAGATACTCGCCGGCTGTCTCTCGTCGCACACCGGTCGCCTGCTCAATGCGACGCAAAGACCACCCAAGCCGGCCCAGCGCAATGACTTGCTCGCGTTTTTCTCTGCTCAAGACGTTGCTCATGACCACAGAGGCTAACTGCCCCTGCAGCGGCTATGTCTTAAGCCATCTCTCTATGCTCTCTATGGCCGGATTTAACCCGATCATCTATGGCCGCTTTTGGGTGATCACCGAGGGTTTCGTGACACGCCCGTATTCCTGAAGGGTGGCGGCCTCATTATCCCAGCATGGGAGACTCATCAACGCCCCGTAGCCGTGATCGCTGCCGAAACCTGACGCAATGCCTTCAGCCCAAAGGCTTCGCGATCTTGATCCGATTTATCGGAGCAGTCGACACTACCTAGTCGAGAGTCTTCTTCGGCCCCTAGATCCGTTGGACCGGGGGATCCCCAACCTCGATTGGAACGATCATCGGAACTCAGGAAATCAGCGGTCTGCAAATCAGGGAGCGCCGCGTAATTAGCGGAATGTTTCACGCCCCCCGCCTACACCCGAGATGGATTATCGAAGTTCCATACTTGCGTTATCAACTTTGCTAACTTCTCGGCACGGTCAATGATCGTCTTTTCGTCCCAGTGGTCATATTGCTTCGCAATGTCAGCCGTCATCACCACCTTTGAATCTTGGAATCTAGGACGCTTGATCGTATATTCGGCGTTCGCGGCTTTCCGATTGGCCCGTTTTCCGAATATGGTCAAATTCCCGAGATGCCATGTCAGTGGCTCTAATTTTTCCTGATTATCTGGGCCACCCCACTCGTTCGTGTCGGGATTCTGCGGATAAATATGTTCAACATTCGTTTCCCCGAGAGTTATTTGCTTCTCTGGGTCTTGCATGAAACGCGCCAATCGCGTGACTACATATTTCGCATCGGCAGCATCGAGCGTGGTTGCCTCAGAGATAACTGCATCCTTTATCGCCTTATCATCAGGGACGTTAGCAGCCAACTGCTCCTTCACATATTTTGTTGCACCCTGCGAGCCCGTCGAGTCTTCGGCATTCTTCACCATTCCACGAACGTCGCGCGCCAGCTTAAAGAATAGGTTTTCCATGCCAGCGGAATCTCTATTACCGATAATGGAATAGCGTGTGATAAACACGAGCATAAATCTGCATATCTTTTCAAAATCTGTCGGCTGGAGAAGCAGATATGCGGAGAGCAATAAGGGAACAGCGGCTCTTGAGCCAAGTTCGCGTGCGATGGCCCTGACAAGATCGCGGGACGCGGATGGTATTTGATCGTCTGCTGTAACAAGATGAATATAGTCATCGCACTCATCTCCGCACAGACGTGCAAAATCACGGCTCGCAATTTTGTTTTCCTCAATGTACTTTTTGAGAGCGGTAAACAAGTCCTCCTTCAAATCCCCGTAACGTGATACCCACAGCGCGCGCAGAAATGCTTCAATATCATGTGCGCCCATCTTCTGCACCATTTCAGTCCAAATGCTTCGGATATCCTTGCGCTCGATGTCAGGAGCCTTTTCCATAAGGAAGGCCAGAAGTAAATCAGGCGGAGACAAACGCAGTCCACGGTCATTGAGGGTTGCAAAAATACGGAACGCAGCCTCTTGCGAGGTGACTGGGATTCTCGCCATCACTAGATCGTGAGTAACAGTCATTTTGTAATCTTTGAGGAGTTGCACGGCCTTCGCCGCATCCATCTTGTCGGATATCTTTTCCCCGATGGCAGCTAGAACTTTCTCATACAGCACCTCTCGGGCCGTCTTTATGTTGCGATGAGTCGCCTGCTTCGCTTTGGTGCTCGATGCTTCATCCTCATCACGCTGGATCGTGTCTTTGAAATACGTTACATCCAAATCGCCCATTTCGAGGGAATAGAGACCATTCTCATCTCGTATGAATTGCGCTTGCAGAAGGGCAGCGAAATCGTGTCCAGCTTTTGTTCCCGTCGCTTTGCTAATCTCCCTTGCTACATCACGCAAGACGCTAAACAGGATTGTTGCCGTGGCGAGTCTCTGTTGGCCATCGAGCAGGTGGATGACTCCGTCGTCAGGTCTTGCCATCGTTACAATGGGACCGAAGAAATGTGGATCAGAGGCTTTGTCCTCCGCGGTATGCTTCCGTTGACGATCCACGTCATCCCAAAATGCCTCGACGTGCTTCTTCTTCCACATGTACCCGCGTTGAAAGGCCGGAACCACGATACGCTCCCGCTCCAGCGCGTTAGTTGACAAGAGCATGTTGATTCGGGCGGGACTGGAAGCAAAAGCCTCAGACACAGTTTTAACCTCATAGGCGAGATGGCTAATCATAGCGCACTCCACCGCTCCTCGAGGGCTCTCGTTGGTTTCGTTTTACATGCGGGAATTTGGTGAAGCGGCGATATTACCACCGACATGAATCACTAGGTAAAGGTCGATTACTCCGAGGGCTTTGAAATATGTTCCGGCAAAGGGGGATGTGGCCAGCCGCTGCACTGCACGCAGGTTCGAGATTATGGATTCGGGCAACCACTGTCCGCGGGAAGCGACCGCCTGTTCGGTCGGTGCATTCTCGTCGCGATCTCGCAATTCCGTCGCGTTCTGCAGCAATGCGACCTCAGGGCTTTTCGGTCCCGTGGATCAACCCCAGCTTGCGGGCCCAAGGCTTGGGAATGCGGATCAGGGCCCGCGTGATGACCCGGCCCGAGGGAGCAACCGATACCTCAGTCTCAAAGGTGAATCCTTCGACCTCCAGCAATAGGCAGTCGCGGTCGTCCAGCAGGTCCTCGTAAAGGTGGATCTCCTGGCCGGTCAACTCATCGCGCTCGTGCTTGATGGTGCAACGCGTGCTCATTCCATGTCTCCTTTCCGCAGAACGGGTTCTGCGATATTCTCCGATGAATCGCTTGTAGGTGCGTTCTTCCCTGAGTTGTCGGTGCTGATCCTCTGCGGTCGGCAGATTGCGTAGAACTCGATTAGATCGGTCGATTCTTGAGGTCGGCTGCTACCGGCTCAGGCTTCAATTACTAACGTTAGACGATGTTTGCTCCAGGTTCATGTCGGCGGCATAGCGGCGGGAGCGGAATTCACTTCTTTTCTTTGCGCCTGACGAGGCATCGCTTGTCCCCGAAGAACAAGTCGCCCCAGGCCTCGGGGTCCATCCCCTTTTGTACCCAATGGACCCAAAAGCCGCTGACAACCTGCTGCTTCCACGAGTTGTCGATAACGACTTTCCCTTTGCGTATGACTCTGTGCGGAATTGCCCCGGTTTTGCTGTCTTGGTGAATGATGCCATGCCAGAGCACACTGCCGTCCTCGGCATACACGGTGAAGTCATCGCCGTTTTTGAGGGGCCGGAGACCGTTGTAGCTCCAGTAGCCCTCTTCGTCAACAAAGCCGTCCTCCTGTATCGCCCACCAGCCGCCCTCAGTGCCGGTCTCTGTAAACAGGAAGCACACTCCCTTCATCTCTTTCATCATCTGCCCACTTCCAATGTCCGGTTAAATTCTCTTCCCGTTTAGGCTGCACAATGCTTACAGATCGACGACGCGAATGATGCCTGCCGGATCCGCCGGCCGGCACTGCTCGTTGAGGTATGCAGCATTGATGATGCCTCTTCTCAACTCGGTGACCGTCAAATCCGCGAGCTTTCACTTGGAAGGCGCCTCAAATTTGACTTTGAACCGAATCGCGAAGTAGAGGGCGAACAGACCTACGACCTGCCAGTAGCCCAGCTGCTCGACCCCGAAGATTGCGTGGATGGCGGTCATCGCAAACACGTGGTTGACCAGCCATGCGATCGGCAGCGACATGACGAGCGCTGTCAGCACCGGCGTGATTGCCAGCATTAGAAACATGCGCGCGGCCGGCCAGCCTCGCAGAGTCCTACTACCATCTTTCATATAGAACCGCCTTTCCCGGTTGGCAAAAAATTCGATCACGGCAAAGTCCGTTGGCTTCTGGCGGCCAGCCCCTCATCGGCGGCAACCGGCGGCCGGTTGCGGACACTCGGCAAGTCGCGGGCTTGTTCCGGTTGTGTAAGCGACGCATTAACAGTGTCTATGCAAACAGTGTAGACGTAAACGCGCCTAAGCTTCAAGACTTGGTTGATGGCAAACGGATCGTCTGAGCAGGTGTTGAAGGTATTAGGGCAACGGATTCGCGATCTTCGGCTCGCGCAAGGCTTTTCCCAGGAGTCATTTGCGGACGAGTGCAATGTTCACAGGACATTCATGGGAACGGTCGAACGGGGCGAGAGCAACCTGAGCTTTTCGAATCTTCTCAAAGTCGCATCCGCACTCGGGATATCGCTAGCAAAGCTTTTAGAGGGAATCGATCAGAGCGCGGAACTTCGTGCACGGGAAAATGCGAGGAAGAAAGAGAATTCTCCGGCTAGGGCGATACGGCGCTCAACCAAGGGGAAGTCATAAAGGCGGGGCAATGAACGCTTGTGTAAGACGCACCCTCCGCCGGCTAGCGACTTTTCGCCACAAATGACTGCGGAACATCGAACCTCGGTTGAGTCTACTAGCTGCGGAGGATCCGTTCAGCAATTTCTTCATTGCTGCCATTCAGGCTTGCTGCCGGATGGGGGCACTCTCGCTTGGATTCAGGGACCATCTCTGCGCGGTGCAAGTGCGGCAAGCCGAACCTACTGGATTGGATGGCGATCTAGGCGAACTTGCTTTTGTCCTCAATTCGACAACTGCTCACTTGGAGCGCTGCGCTCTGGGGAATGATCGGCGAGACTTGCACGCAAAGACGGTGATCGCTATTTTGGGGGTGTCCTTCGAAACGATGCAATCTCGTATCCTTCTGGCACGGGCTTAAATGGATCATCCTTGCTAGACCAGCGTTTTGCGCGGCTTTGGAATGCTCGCAGATCAGCAATGTCCAAGTTGACAACCACAAGGTGCTCGTTCTCCCCCCCACGCAGCCTACACGTATCGCGCTTATATGGTTCCTTTGCCGGGGTCCTGACCCGGCTGTCCCCGTACCTCCGGTTGTTCACCAGAGCAATGTGGGCGTGTACGTCCAAGCTCGCGGCTTCGACTAGTGCCGAAAATGTGTCGAGATCTTGATTCCAGGAGAGCACTACCAGGCAATCCACGTCACCTTGAAATCGTTGACGGTGAGAGACATTTTGCAGTTCAGAACATACCAAGACACCAAAACAGAAACCCGCATGAATATAGACAGGCTTCTGAACCGAAGCTAATCTCGTTGGCCATTCCTGCCCGTAATTCTTCAGAAGAATTTCTTCCTCGCCTACGGCAGGGAGAGATTTTGCCTGTCGAATTTGCACAGATGAGGGAAATCCGAGGCGGTCATCGGCTAGCACGAGCACAGCCTCACTATGAATTAGGTTGGGCTTCTCTCGGTGGTAATCGAGGCCGGCTACGAGACTAATGCCAGCCTGTCGCAACTTCCCGGATACCGTGTCGACCCATCGTTCAGGAAGTGACAGCTCAGGTAAGAGTAGGTGTGTGGGGCGGGGGTACGCATCAATTGCCTGGTTAACGATGCGTTCTATCCGCTGGTACCGCTCTCTTGAGAGATCGGGCTGCCCACTTGCTGCAGACGCAAAGCTTCTATCCGTGGTAAGTAGACTGCTTATGCCTAGCCTAATGCTCGAAATGGTTTTGTTTTGCCCGATGAGAGCAATCGGCAACGAATCTTTGCCGGAGCCAGATTGGATTTTTTCATCAATGCTATCCACAGACCCTACCGCTACGAGTTCGCCCCATACCCAAACACCCCGGATAGCCCGCACGTAGCGAGCCCAATTGCGAGCTGGGGCGGCATCCGACCAACCGAACACGCACTCGTCTGGCAAGAAGAGGGATATTTCTTGAGAGGTGTAGGGCCGGGTCGGTAGTAGGTAGGGTAGCAGAGAGGCTACTCTGTCTGGATCTTGAGTACCACTAAAGCAACGTGGATGAACACGTGCCGAACTTAGCCCTTTGCCAACAGCGATAGAACGATCCAGAAATTCCCGAAGGTCTTCCTCGTGCCTATAGAGGCCCCGTAGTCGCGGTTCACCTGAAATTGCTGGTCGTTGGCGTGAAGCATGGCGTCGCAAATGGTCTTTATATGCGATCTTGGCCCAGTCAGTTTCGCGAAGCAGAAGAGCCCGCGCGCCCACAGCGGCTGGATCATTCTCAAGCCCGATCAAATCGAAGACCGCTCCCGCAGTATCGCTAAGGGGACGAATTTGTCCGCTGCGGTGGTCCCAACGGAGCGACCTTAGAACAGCATCTCTTGCCAGATCAAGTGTGGTTTCAGTTAGCTTTTGCCACAGGGACTCAGTATGGCCCTCTGCCTTACAACCGTTCACCTTTACTGATTGCGATGATGTTTGCCTGTGTAGTTCAAAAATGGCATTCATCGTGGCGTCGATCAATCGGCGGGCGGCAGGCCAATCCATCAATGCAACTGCTAGGGACAATAAGCGCGGGAAGTAGTCCAAATGGTCAAGTATTCGGTCTGGTCGAAGAATATGGCTATGCGCAAACCGGTAAAACTGCTCGCGTTCGGCGTGCCAATCTCCGACCGGTAGGTCACGCGCTAAGGTTTCTACCACTCGCAATTGAATGGACCAACCCAGACGGCGCACGGACAAACCATCAGCCCTGCGTAAGGTATCCGCTTCCTCTGTAGGGTGGCCCGCTGCAGTCAAAACCTTGGCGGAAGCCATAGATTCCAGCTGATCGGGAGACGTCATAAGACGACGCTCACTGGAAACGCTGCGGATCTGCGATTCGATGTTATGCAGTAGGTCCAAACCTCCAGGGCCTTGAAGAAAGAATACCTTTTGTTTGGTCTCTTGCAGCAGTAGCGTTGTTCGACCTTGCAAAGCTTCCGGCAACCTTAGATAGATTTCCCCGTTTTTAACAGTCCCCGGATCGGGGAAGGATTTGGTTCGTGCGGCGATGAAGCCGAGGAGCTCTTTTGCTGTCGAAAGATTGCCAGGATCTCGCAGTACCAAAAAAAGATCGTCAACGTAGCGACCATAATAGACGGGTGTCAAGCCCTGTTCGATGTCGCGATCAAGGCTCACCAAAAGAGCATTCGCCGCGACCCGGGATAACGACAGGCCGATCGGAAGCCCGCCCACACCTGCATCGGTGCTGTGGCATCCAAGGGCTTGCATTTCGGTGGTAACCATCTCCGACCACTGCTCGATAGCTGAGGAAAATGCCTTAGTGAAACTCAGTTCCCATTCTGTAAGCTCGATGCCGGCGTTGGACAGAAAATTCGTATCCGCTATAAAGGAGGGGTCTATCCGGTGATAGAAGCTGGTTATGTCCATCGAGACGGCAATGACCGCTTGTTCCGCCTCCAGTTCTCTCCGAATAGCCTGAAAGCCACGATTCCGCCATCCCTTATATGGGGTGAAGTAGGGCTGGAATGAGCCAATGGCTTCAAGATGGTATTTCCCCAAACTGCCCTTCGGCGATCCGGGTTCTGGGCGATATCTGCGCAAACGTGAGCCGTACGATGAATTGGACAAAACTGCATCAAATTTGTGGCCAATCAGGTTTATCCATAGGGCAGAGGCCACATGCATGTCGACTGGGAAGTCGCCTACTAAACGGAACTCTGGAATGAGATCTTGCCGGGCGCATAGTCGCTCAAAGGCACGTTTTGGGTCTGAGAAAAATCCATGACCGTCCGGAGTCGACTTTTTCTTGCTCTTCTTTGGGGATAAGTTCAGCTTCTTTGCTACGACTCGCGGTTCGCCGAGGTTAGCCGATAGTACGTCGGCAATCCCTCCCGAACGGAGGGCAGCAAGCAATTCTGCGAGCCGGTCGGCAAGGTCTTGTTCGTATTCTGCGAACTTCGAGGCAATGCAGATCGAACGTTCAAAAAAGCAATCAGCTTTGGCCTTTCGGAACGCGAAGAACACATCTGTTAGTGACAGTTCCTCCCAAGAATCTACGGCTACCCTCGGCATTGTCTTTCCGTTTTCCTTTCAGCCTCTGTACTGTGATCTTGACTCGATGCTATCAGGGAGTACAAATTCGACCATTGATTGCCGGCGATCGACGCCGCACTTCGATATATCCCGCGAAGCCGAATTCTAAGACGATCACTGATCGCGAGACCGGGCCTACCGATCTTCGTGGATGGCGTCGATCCAAAGGTTTAGCGTCAGATCCTCGCGCTCTGGACGGCCCAACTGCCAGCGAAGCTCCGCTTCGTACCGTTCCCTTAGCAGGCCGAGATCGAGAGGGATCGTCCGCGCCAGATAGCGCACGTCGTCGCGGTCGCGCTGGATGTTCCTTTCGAGTTTCGACAGTGCCAGATCATAGGGATCAAGTGCCATGATGCGCAAATGCGGAAATGAGCCCGGAAACATCTCCGTCAATCGGTCTTCGTAGTTCTCCGGCACGATAGCGATTCCCGGCCCTACATACTGCAAGTACACCCCATGCTTCCGGTGCAGGGGGCCACCTTGGGAAGCCACCCTGGCGATGATCTCGGAGGAACGTGGAGGAGCGATCTCGAGCACGTCGACGTCCGCGGTTGGTCGGTCCATGCCATAAACCATCGTCAGCACAAAGCCGCCGATGCAATCGAGGCGGGTGGTCACGTCGAGCGCGGCATCCAGTTCGCCAAGAAACGCGCGCCACGGTTCGGGCACGGAATTAAGCTGCCCAGGCAAGGTGATCCACCGTGAGATCGGTCAGGAGGTTCCAGTGCTCGGCGCTGGCCGGCCGCCGTTGGCGCAGCCATTTGCGTTCTGCTTCGGTCATTGAATCATGGCAAAGTGTGTCTTCGTTTGCAAGTCTGGAGCGTTCCAGGCGCGACTGGACTGCTTCCAAAGCGGAGCAGGGCCCTGCGGCAGATTGCCGCACAGCAGCCTCGCCGGCCAGTTGCACTACAAAACCAAGCCGGTTCTGGCGATCATGCAACTTGGCCTGGGATAAAAGCCAGTTCCAATCGAGGTCAGAAAAGGCAAACGCCACCCATGGCAGTGCTTCGACCACCCGCGCATCGAGATCATCCTGGCTGAGCGCGAGAAAAAGAACATCGGCGGGATTCCTCTTCCTGCCGCGGCGCAGGTATGCAAAGCCGGGATAGCCAAGCGCGCCGAGCATGGAATGAAAACCCAGCTTTGCTGCAGATGACCTCTCAGGACCATGGAGCGGCAGCGCGGTAGGGGGAGCATGCAGCACCGAAACGATGCGCGCAGCGAGATCCGGCGGAACCGATCGCTGACCCTTTTCCATCATGGAGAGATACGCCTGGGTGATACCCAGCCTGGCCGCGGTCTTCTCCTGACTCCAGCCTGCGGCTCCCCGAGCGGATTTGAGCTGTGGACCAGTCATGCGATGTCTCCACAGAGTATAACATAAACTGTTATACCATATGGAGGCCTGACGCGTCGCTTCCGGAAGGCTTCACTTCCGCCGCGGCGCAGTCGTCCCGGGAAGAATTTTTCCGACACAAAAGGTGACCGACACGTCGCCCACCAATTACGCAGCTAATAAGAAGGGTGCCTTTTTATAGATTCCTTACCCATGGCGTTGCGGGAGAATGAAAAGATTTCGAGGCGGCATTCTCGAGCCAGCAAGCCTGAGAGTAGTTTTATTCCGGCCGCACTGGCCTATGGGTTTTTCTTGCTGCCGCCACCGCGGAGGCAGACGAGTGCACCCACGCTCTGGGAGCATCACGATAAAGCTGCCGCATCCTCTACCCTCGTATCTGACCAACCCAGTCTGCTATGGGTAAGCACCCTAGTTGTTTCCCTTTCACCGGCGAGGATTCGAACCCTCGTGGTGCGACGTTGCACTGAACTGCACCGAAATCATGGTCGCCTTTTTTTGTCTCGCGTGTACCGGATTCGGTGCATTACCGTGCAGTTTCGTGCAGCGCAAATTCGAGGTGGAAGTTATTGATTCGCAAATAATTAGTGTCTATATTGATGAGAATCAAGGAGTTGCGGAATTTCCTGAAAAATCCTTGTGAAACGCCGGTGCTGGTTCTGGACGGCGAAGCAGATACCCGCGTTCCCATGTCGCAGGGCCAGGAGTTCTATCACGGACTTCGCTTCATGGGAAAAGAAGCCGTCATGGTGACTTATCCCCGCGAGCCTCACATCTTTACCGAGCGCGCGCACCAGATCGACTCGCTCACCCGCATCCTGGCCTGGTATGACTCGCACCTGGGCAAATAGATCTGCTCTCCCTGAGTACTTAGTTCTCTCCTGAGGCGCCCAATTTTCTCCGGGTTGTGACTCGTTACTGCTCGCTGGTCTGAGTACCCCTTCCAACCGTGAGAAGTGCTGTTCTCTTAAGGCCGATAGAAGCGTGCCGCAGATTGACTCATTCGTATCCCGCCGACTTGTTGCCTAATGTGTAACCTGAGCACATGTCACCGTTGCCGGTTACACGAGCGTTCACTGGCAGCGCCGGGCGAAACTTCGCAAAGGTAGAATTCCCCCCAGCTAGAACGAAGCCGCAGGCCCGGCATCAAGACGCCGGGCTAGCCGGCACCCGTGATTGATTTGGCTATCGCCGATCGGACTGGTTTTCATCGCCGTGTTTCCTTATCTCTGTTGGAAATACAATTTGAGAGGAAAACTGCGCGAGGTCGCGCGGATGCACTTCCGTTCTCGACCATATCTGCGATTCGCCGGATGAAACGAATGAAGGAGGAACCTTCGCTCCCCTTAGGCTGAGGCTGACGATTGCGCAACGCAGGCGATTTCGAGCTAGTGAGAAGCCTGAAGATTCTGGTTACTCGCGTCGACGCCGAAGTCGTAAACGACCATAGTGGGCGGAGTCTCCGACGTAACGCCGGGAAGGAAGGTCTCATCGCAATTGGTTCCTTTCGGATGTACACCAGCGAGATAGAAGAGGCGTATTTGACGGATTTACCTTCACACCTGTTGCTTTCCCAATAGAAATGTGGCACGCTTGTCCTGTTGGTATCCAAACTGTGGGACGGACGGAATGGAATGAAACAAAGGAAGGACGTTCAACAGGGGACGCTGGCCCTGATGGTGTTGAAAACCCTCGATGTTCTCGGGCCGCTGCACGGCTACGGCATTGCCCGGCGAATCGAGCAAATCAGCGGTGATCTGCTCTTTGTGAACCAGGGCACTCTCTATCCCGTCCTGCTGAGGCTTGAGCAGGAGGGCGCCGTCGCGTCGGACTGGGGACCATCGGAGAATAATCGTCGCGCCCGTTTTTATCGGCTCACTCGCGCGGGACACAAGCTTCTGGATGCCGAGAAACGCGACTGGGAGCAGACCGCGGCGATCATTGCGCGGTTTTTTGAAGTGAAGGCGGAAGATCTGGCATGACATCGCTCAAGCGTTTTGTCGCACGCATCCGGAACTTCGCTGCGAGCCGGCGCGGGGATGAGCGGCTGCGCGAGGAAATGGAATCGCACCTCGCGATGCAAACGGCAGTGAACATCAGTTCCGGAATGCCGCCCGCCGAGGCTCGCCGCCAGGCCGTGCTGAAGTTTGGCGCGGCAGAATCAATCCGGGAGAGTTACCACGCTGAAAGCAGTTTGCCTTTGATCGAAGCAGTTCTGCGGGATGCCCGTTATGCGGTTCGCAAACTGTGGAAAAGTCCCTGCTTTGCAGCGGTAGCCTCCGGCTCGCTTGCGGTCGCCATAGGCGCAAACACGACTGTTTTTTCTGTTGCCAAGCAGATCCTGTATCAGCGATTGGCTGTCCCAAACGCTTCAAACCTGCGCCTGCTTGCCTGGACCGGCACGAGCGAGCATGTTGCGGTTCACCACGTCCACGGTGATTACGACCTGCTGCCTGGCGGACTCGCAACATCCACTGTCTTTTCATATCCCGCATACCAACAGTTGCGCGCCGAAAACCGCGTGCTTGGTGATCTCATCGCTTTTCGGGAAGCTGGGATGAACGCGACCATTGGGGAACGAGCTGAGAGGGTTCTCGCCGAAATGGTTTCTGAGAACTACTACCGAGTGCTTGGCGTGCAGCCGGAACTGGGCCGGGCCATTGGAGCCGCGGACGATACAGTGTCCAGCCGTCCGGTGGCAGTGATCAGTGACGTGTTTTGGGATCGGGAATTTGGTCGGTCCCCCGCGGTTCTCGGCGAGTCCATCAAGCTAAATGACACGCCCGTTGTAATCATTGGAGTGAATCCCCAGGGGTTCACTGGAGCCAAGAGCACCATCCCCTCTGAAACTCCTAATGTCATTGTTCCTCTGGCGTTGCAGCCGATTCTGACGCCCTCCACCGATGGCAGCTCGTGGCTTACCAACCCTGCTCAGTGGTGGGTAAACATCCTGCGCTCGGGCGCACTGGCCATGCGGCAATTCAATATGACGCTGTTGAGCGTCTTCGCCGGGCTGGCGTTGCTGCTGGCGGCCATCGGAATTTATGGCGTCATCGCCTATAGCGTCACGCAACGTGCGCATGAAATTGGCGTGCGCATGGCGCTGGGCGCGAAGCGCAGGGACGTTCTGCAACCGGTGCTGAATCAGGGTATGGTTCTGGCTGGTTTGGGCATCGTATTTGGAATCATCGGGGCGCTGGCACTCACGCGATTGCTGCAAGGATATCTATACCGCGTCAAGCCGACTGACCCGTTGACACTCATTTCAACCTGCGCGCTCGTGGCGATTGTCGCCGTCCTCGCGAGCTATCTGCCAGCGAGGCGCGCAGCGTCGGTCGATCCGCTGCAGGCACTGCGGTGCGAGTAAGGAGACTGGGCATGCGGCGCCGTTTGAGGTCGGTGGCATCGGAGGCTTTCAGGACGTGATTCGGATTGTCTCGGTGGTCGTGGGCTGTGTGTAACGATGGTTGGCACGGAGTAGTGTGATGCGCGTCGCAATCTTGTCTGATATTCACGGAAACCTGAGTGCCTTCGAATCTGTATTGGCGGATATTCATGAGAGCGCACCCGACTTGGTTCTTCATGGCGGTGACTTGGCTGATGGTGGTTCGTGCCCCGGCGAGATCATTGATCGAATCCGTGATCTCGGTTGGCAAGGTGTAATGGGCAACGGCGACGAAATGCTCTGGCGCCCGGAATCGTTGGATGATTTCGCCTCCCAATCTTCAGCCCCATCCGCTCTTTGGGTATCTATCCGCGAAATGGCTGCAGAGACTCGTTCCACACTTGGAACCGAGAGATTGTCGTGGTTGGGGCGACTGCCCGTAGCAATCACTCAGAATGGCTTCGCGGTTGTTCATGCCACCCCACAGAGTTGCTGGAAAGCACCTCCTGAAGGCGCATCGCCTGAGGAGCTGAATCAAATCTACGGCCTGCTCGGAGTGCCCATTGTTGTTTTCGGACACACACACGTTCCGCTGGTTCGAGAGATGAATGGGAGTCTGAAACTGCTGATCAACGCCGGGAGCGTCGGTCTCCCCTACGATGGCGATCCCCGTGCATCGTATCTGTTGCTGGATGAGAGCAAGCCGGCGATTCGGCGCATCGAGTACGACGTTGAGCGAGAACTGAAAGCACTATCCTCTTGTGCGTCTCCCCACGCAGATTGGACGGCCAGGATGCTTCGTGCCAGTTATCCCCAATTGCCTTGAAGAAAATAACCTATAGCGAGTACGGCTCTGATAAAGCCCGTTGTACGTAAGCGTCAGACCAACTATCGCAGCTTTATCGCGATGAACCCGGCACAGACTTACTTATTACAAAGCCCCAGGTAACTGATGGATCGGTGAGTGAGCCAACGGCCGACTCCGCTTGAAGGCTGAAGCTCGACTGAGAGTACTTCTCCAACCCGTTACCTGCGCTGGCGCGAACCCATCGATGGCGGAGGGCGCTGATGGCCTGATTGGCATTCATGGGGACTGACCGTGTGAACTGGTTTTAAGAGTCGCTTTGGCAGCGCCATACCCTGAATTCAGGCAGATTAGCTATCTCGGGCGCGTTCAAAACGCGTTCGAAGCAGGTCGGAAATTCACTCTGTTCGCGTGGTTGAAACCAGACCTATGTGGCCGGATGGAAGGAGGGATGAATCAGCCCAAAAGGCTTCCACGTCGTGAAGGTATCTTGGCATCTGCATGGTCTTGCTGTAGGTACCTGCTCCGGAGAAGTACTGGACACCCTTGTCGCAATTCTCTGTCCACGAGGTGAGCTTGTCCAGCGTGATTGATCCTGGCGCTCCTCGTCCCTGTTGAAACGTTACGGTCCAGGGTCCTCCTATGTGCTGCCTGCAGCAACTGCCGAAAAGGAAATCTCATTCCGGCAGTGATTTCGTTCCGGCCACTTGGAACCTCACTCCAGCCGATGGCGACGAGGTATCCGGTTGGCCGCCGCCGATAAACAATGTGTATCTCCCCTCTGCAATCATCGGCTGGCCCGCTTCGCTCACCATGCTCAAGTCACGGTCCGTGAGTTCGAAGCGCACCTTGCGCCGTTCGCCCGGCTTGAGGTGAACGCGCTGGAAGCCGCGCAACGCGAGTAGCGGAGCGCCATTCACAGCGGGGAATTTCAGGTAGAGCTGGACTACCTCGTCTCCGGACCGCTGGCCAATGTTGGTTAGAGTTGCACGCGCGACGAGAGGCTCCCCTGCATGAATCGCAGGCCGGGACAAACTCAAATTGCTCAAAGCAAACCTGGTGTAACTCAATCCGTACCCGAATGGGTAGAGAGGAACACCGGT
>DATKQB010000021.1:0-77969 GCA_035523795.1 Verrucomicrobiia bacterium
CGCATTGCTGCTTTGATCTTGCGATGTTATGCGGTATTAGCCCCGGTTTCCCGGAGTTATTCCCCATTCGGAGGTAGGTTAGTCACGTGTTACTCACCCGGTCGCCACTTTACTCATGGATTGCTCCACTTTCTCGTTCGACTTGCATGTGTTAGGCACGCCGCCAGCGTTGATTCTGAGCCAGGATCAAACTCTCGTTTGAAACCTGATTCGCCTACCGACGGGTAGAAGGTAGGCTTGCCAGCTCCATCGCTCGAAAAGTGATGTGCTGGCGACCACGCGAATCCAGCAGGATTCGGTGGCCTAATTTGTGAGATCGCTTCGGACTTATGCCCGAATTCGTTCTCTCACGACTGGCACGTTCAACCAAATTTTCAAAGACCGAAACACGATCCGCCTGAGCGGCGCGCATTCAGTCCAGGCGAGCCTGCATCTAGTGCGAGCCCGACCGTCCTCGAAACCTTTCAAAAATACCGTGCGGCGCAAAACCCTGTCAACGCATGCATCCCACAGAATTTCCACGGGATTTCCACATTGGGGATCGGCCATTGAGGCGCCCCCCAAGGGGCAAAATCCCGCGTTTCCTGAAGGTGCTCTCGGCGGCGCGACTCGAAGCCGCGCGAAGGCACGCGAAGGCACGCACGCAACGGTATAGCCTTCCGCTTGAGAGGCGCAAAAATCATCAGACTTTCCGGCGCGCAGCAAAAACGGAAGACAGAAAATTGAGAAAAGATCCTGTTTTGGAGGTCCTTGCTTTGAAGGTACCCTTCGGAGACCGACTTAATGTCTCTGAATCAAGTCCCGTGGCCGGGACAATTGAGGGAGCCAATCCCTCTTAAAACATTAGATGCCGGACGCGCACGAGAGTTGCAAAAATGCGCCCAGCCAGCCACACAAATGCTCTCGGTTCATTGTTTATATCAACGAATGCGGGAAAGCGCAAGGGGAAAGAGAAAAAAGTGGGCGGGTATTTACCGAGATGGTCCGGGCGATTGGAACGGACGACATCCCTGAACCAATATCCCCGAGCGCGGGTGAGGGCTACAGGCAGCCGGTGTACATTCCCACGACGACAGGATCTGATCCCGGCTGGTTGTTCCGCGATTCGCTGGCCTACGGCTCGCGCCGTGGGCTGCATTCTTTCGTCGCTTTGCGGCTTAAGGCCGAATTGTGCACTGGCACACGGACGAGGCGCTCGCACCGTCGTATCCCTCAGCGGCTAAAGCCGCGAATATCTGCAGCCATTTTCGGAACGACTGAAGTAGTGCCCTTCCCAAAATTCGGCAATGACACGGCGCTGAAAACGCCGCTCTGCGGCCGCCGTCATACAAATCTTTTTCGTTCAGCGTTTGAGCAGGTGCCAGGCCTCCTTGTATGCGGCGTAGCGGGAGTTTTTGCGGTTGGGAGTCAGCCAGATGTCGAAGGCGTGGTGGAGCGCGGAGAGCGGAAGGATGTACCAGGTGTCGGTGGGAATGACGAGGGCGGCGATGAAATCGATCTCGTGGGGAGTGTAGGGACCGCGGCTGCTCGAGACCGAGCAGACGTAAGACCGCAGGCGCTTTTTGCAGGTGCACTTCACTTGGACGCGGAGAAAGTGTCCGTGGCTTTCGACGGCAACGTCGTAGGGCGAGTTTTCGCCCCAAGGCTTGTTGGGACGCAGTCCGAGCTCGGCGGCGCGGGTCATGAAGCGCAGCTCGGCCCACTCGCCGCGCGGCTTGGCGTGGCGAAGGGGGGTACAGGACATTTTCACGGAATTCGACCTTCGGGAATAAAAAACGCGGCCGGAAAGGCCGCGTCATCTTTTCTTACCCTCTATTTCTATTTTATCAATTTGAGGGGAATTCACCGGAAAGGATTTAGAAAATATATCTGGTGCGTTGTGAGTGGGTTACGGGAAATTGGGCGATTTTGGGGGCTTGACAAGAAATCGGCGATAGGCGGTCGCGGGCAGGGCTTCTTCGACTCGTGTTCGCAACGCTCACGCTCGCTGAGAGTGACAAACGACGCGGACAACTTTCAAAATCGATTGGCTTTGGTGATGGCGATGCCGAGGTCGCGGAGCTGGCGGTCGCCGACCGGAGTGGGCGCGTCGACCATGAGATCGACGGCGCGCGCGGTCTTGGGGAAGGGGATGACTTCGCGCAGGCTTTCGGCTCCGGCGAGAATCATCACGATGCGATCGAGGCCGAGCGCGATGCCGCCGTGCGGAGGCGTTCCGTATTCGAGGGCTTCGAGGAAGAATCCGAAACGCGACTTGGCTTCCTCGTCGGTCATGCCGAGGGCGCGAAAAATTTTCGCCTGAATGTCCTGGCGGTGAATACGGATCGAGCCCGAGCCGAGCTCGGTGCCGTTGAGCACGACGTCATAGGCGAGCGCGCGCACGGCGCTAAGCGTGGATTGCGGATCTTTTACTGATTCGACCCCTTGCTCCAGAAGTTGCATGTCGGCTTCATGGGGCGAGGTGAAGGGATGGTGCGCGGCCATCCATTGCTTCTCGGATTCGTCCCACTCGAACATGGGGAAGTTGGTGACCCAGAGAAAACGGAAATCGCCGCGCTGAAAAAGTTGATGACGGTCGGCGTATTTTTGCGCGAGCGCGAGCTTGAGCAGTCCGGCGGAAGCGTAGACGGCGAGTTCGGCAGGCGTGACTTTGCGATGCGCGGGCATGGCGGTTTGCGGTCCGGCCTGCGCCGATCCGGCGACGAGAACGATGAGGTCTCCGTCTTCGGCCTGCGATTTTTTCGTGATCGCCGCCGCAGTTTCGGGAAATTTGTTGGCGATGCGTTTGAAATCCTCGTAGACGCGAGCGCCGCCCTTGGAGTGGAACATGGGCTTGATGTCGTCGCGCTCCTTGCGGGAGAGTTCGCCGACTTTGGGGGTGCGAATGGCGATGACCGGGAGGTTGGCGTTGATGGCGAGTTCCTGCAGATTTTCCGGAGTGAAGCAGTCGCGTACGTCGGTGAAGGCGGGCAGACGAAGATCGGGCTTGTCGATGCCGTACTGGCGGATGGCTTCGTCGTAGTCCATGCGCGGGAACGGCGTGGCGATGGAGAATTTGGCGGCGCGGAAAGCGGCGGTGAGAAATCCTTCCACGATGGCCCAGACGCTCTCGGGCTGCGGGTAAGTCATTTCGAGATCGATCTGGGTGAATTCGGGCTGGCGATCGGCGCGCAGGTCTTCGTCGCGGAAGCAGCGCACGATCTGAAAATATCTATCGAAGCCGGAGATCATGAGGATCTGCTTGAACATCTGCGGCGATTGCGGCAGAGCGTAGAACGTGCCCGGCTGCACGCGGCTGGGGACGAGATAGTCGCGGGCGCCTTCCGGCGTGGAGCGCGTCATGAAGGGAGTTTCGATCTCGAAGAATCCCTCGGAAGAAAGATAGTCGCGGATGGCTTTGGCGACGTTGTGGCGCGTCTCGATGTTGAATTGCATGGCGTCGCGGCGAAGATCGATGTAACGGTATTTGAGGCGCGTCTCTTCGTTGGTGAGCGCAGTGTCGGACGGCAGAAACGGCGGCAGCTTCGATTCGTTGAGGATGCGGATTTCATCGGCGACGAGTTCAACTTCGCCGGTGGGAATGTTTCGGTTGACGGTGTCGGAGTCGCGCAGTTTTACTTTGCCGATGGCGGCGATGACGTATTCGTTGCGCAGAAGTTCGGCGCGCTGGTGCGTCGCGGGATTGAGTTCGCGATTGAAGACGACTTGCGTGATGCCGCTGCGGTCGCGCAGGTCGATGAAAATGAGGTTGCCGAGGTCGCGGCGGCGGTTGACCCATCCCATGAGAATGGCGGATTGGCCCGCGTCGGAGGGGCGGAGGGTGCCGCACATGTGCGTGCGTCGAAGATCGCCTAAGAAATCGAGTTGCATTGGGTCCTTACAAGCAGGAATCGATGAATGATGAAGCGAGAATTATAAATGGAGAGGGGATAGCGAAGATAAGCGGCGGGGACCGGGGATGTTCAGTTAAATAAGGAAGGTCGCCTCGCGCCTATTGCGAAGCAAAAAACGCTTCGCGGCGGGGTGGCTCCCTCAGGTCCTTAGACTCGCGCAAAAACGGCGCTTGCTCAGGATGACAATCAAACTTGGCGGCCCGTTGGTCGCTGTTCGATTCGCGCTTCGCGAGGCCACGCTCAGGGCAGGCTTTCGACTCGCGCAAAAACGGCGCTCGTTCACTGCTTCTTCGCGGCCTGGCCTTCCATGAAGAGCTGCCATTTTCGGCCGTCGGAAGAGTGTTCGAATTTCAGGGTGTAGCTGGTGGGCGAGAGGAATTCGATCATCATTCGCTGCCGGATTCTTTTTCCGTCCTGAAGCGCGTCGCTGTCCCAGATCCAGATGCCGCCTTTGACGCGACCCGTCGAGACCTGGTGCAGGCCGTGACTGCTGAAGGCGTCGAAGGTGTAGACGCGGCGATGCGAGTCGTATCCGATGATGAAGATTTCTTCGCCCGGGCCGCCCATGTCGGCGGGCATGTGAAAGTGCCAGTGCCCGACGAGAAAGAAGTTGCCGGTCATCCACTCGGAGTGCTCGGTCCAGCTGAACTTTCCGCCAGGTCCCCACGGGCCGGGATGAATGAGGCCTTCGGTCTCCCAATCACCGAGGAAGACGTTGAGTTGGAGAAGTTCAGCGGCGGGCTGATTCATGGCTGTTCTCGTATTAGGTACTTTACAGGCTTGTTCGTCTTTTCAGTTTTTCGTTGTTTTCTCTGTCAGTATTTCTTCTTTCCATTTCGGGTGATCGGGATTATATTCGATTTTTATTCGCCAGAGGGAGCCGTAGAAAGGTACCGGCGATCTGGAGAGATCGGTATGGAACAGCGAATCAGCATTGTCACACTGGGCGTGGAAGATCTGACACGAAGCCGGGAATTTTATGAACGGCTGGGATGGCGGCGGTCGAATGCGAAGGCGGAAGGAATCGTGTTTTTCCAGGCGGGCGGGATGGCGCTGGCGCTGTATCCGCGAAGCGAGTTGGCGAAGGACACGAACATGCCCGACGATGCGAACGCGAGAGAGGAAGGACGTGGATTCAGAGGCGTGACTTTGGCCTACAACGCGCGCGGCCGCGAAGAAGTGAATTCGGTTTTGGCGGAAGCCGAAAAGGTGGGGGCGAAAATTGTGAAGCCAGCGAAGGATGCTTTCTGGGGCGGGTACTCGGGATATTTTTCCGATCCCGACGGTTTTCTGTGGGAGGTGGCGTGGAATCCGTTTTTCCCGATCGCCGCCGATGGAGCGATTCGAATTCCGGAGTGATGGCGTGCGATCAGCGCATTTCGGTGTCCGAAAAAAATTGATAACGGGAAAGTTTTCCGCAGCCTTCGCGAACTTGCACAGCACAGGTGACGATAGTATGAGCGGCACGCCACCACATAATAGGAAAGATGTCCGGGGGCAGGCCGCTCGGCAGAGATTCTCTTTCTCTCGAGGGCGGCAGACACTAACGAAATTCCCGGCGGGGCATAACGGAATTGGCCACTTCTGAATACATCATCAGTTCTCTTCCGGCGAACGTGGAAGCCGAGCGCTCGATTCTGGGCGCGATCCTGCTCGACAATTTCGCCTACAACCAGGCAGCGGAGCATCTGCGCAGCGACGACTTTTCGCTCGACTCGCATCGCCGGATTTATGCGCGCATGATCGATCTGGCGGAGTCGTCGCGGCCGATCGACATGATCACGCTGATCGAGGAACTGGAACGGAACAAGGATCTGCAGGCGATCGGCGACGTGGCTTACGTGTCGAGCTTGCTCGAAGGCGTTCCGGAGCGGCCGAGCATCGAGCACTACGTCAAGATCGTGCGCGATAAGGCGATGCTGCGCGGGCTGATTTCAGCGGCCAATACAGCCATCGCGCGGGCCAGCGAGCAGGCGGACTCGGCCGAAGATGTGTTAAGCGATGCCGAGGCGGCGATCTTTCAGCTTTCGGAAAAGCGCATCGGCCGCGGCTTCATGGGCGTGCAGGAAATCGTCCGGGAATCGTTTGGATCAGTCGATCAACTGCTGCAACGCGGACAGCGCATCACCGGCCTCGCCACCCATTACACCGATCTGGATGAGATGACTTCAGGTTTGCAGCGCTCGGATCTGGTGATCATCGCGGCGCGACCTTCGATGGGCAAAACGGCGTTCGCGATGAACATCGCCGAAAATGCGTCCATTGAAGACAAGCAGGTCGTGGGCGTGTTCTCGCTGGAAATGTCGCGCGAGGCATTGCTCATGCGTTTGCTGTGTTCGCAGGCGCGGGTGGATGCACACAAGATGCGGACCGGATCACTGTGGCAGGACGATACGCGCAAAGTGGTGCGAGCGATGGAACAGCTGGCGCATGCTCCTATTTACATCGATGACACTCCCGGAATTTCTCTGAGCGAGATGCGCGCGAAAGCGCGAAGGTTGAAGCAGTCTCAAGGACAGCTGGATTTGATCATCGTGGATTATTTGCAGCTGATGTCGGGCGGCGGAAAGCGATTTGAGAATCGGACGCAAGAAGTTTCCGCAATTTCACGCGGCCTGAAGGCGCTGGCCAAAGAGCTGAGCGTTCCGGTGATTGCCCTCTCGCAGTTGAGCCGCGCGCCAGAGAGCCGCGGCGGCGATCATCGCCCACAGCTCGCCGATCTGCGCGAGTCGGGATCGATCGAGCAGGATGCCGACCTGGTCATGTTCATCTTCCGCGAGGAGGTTTACCGGCAAGATGATCCGGAGTTGCAGGGGCGAGCGGAGATCATTATTGCCAAGCAAAGAAATGGTCCCATCGGCCGTGTAAAGATGGCATTTTTGAAACATTGCACGCGTTTTGAAACGCTGGTCGAGGGTGGGCTGGCTCCGGAAGAGTAGCCGATTTACGTTACAGGGAACCGGGTAGCGGTCATACCGTAAGTACCTTAAGGGCAGGGGGTTGCGGATTCCCCAGCCGGGACACCACTGACCTGTGGAAATTCTTGTGGAAGCAAAAACCGATGTTCAGAATTGCTTTGAGAAAAGCTTTGTAACAGCCTCGGCTGCAGCCGGCAAATGTCCTTCAAACGACTGAGTAGTAATCAGTTAGGCAATTCATCCCGAATTAACATAGGATTTCCGGCCAAAATCGGCTGATTTAACCGATTTTGAGATTTGCACATTTCGGGGTTTGGGACTTCCGCGTTCCCATCTAAGGAAATGGGCGGAAACAGGGGGCTACGGGCGGGTGATGAAGCGTTTTGCAACGTCCACCGGCTACGCCTCTGCGTGATTTGTTACCCAGTCCTTCTAGGAAGTTGCAATCCCAAAATAGAACCTCAGCCGAAATAATCGCGTTCCCGATCACTGTCGAACGCGGCATGCGGGGCTATTCTATAGTTGTTTCGCGGACCGCGTTCGGTATCATGCAGCCCCGGCTCATGCCGGGGCTTGGTATTTTATTGGGAGATTCAGTCCACAGGAATCTTGCGCGGGCGATCTCGCATAGGGTGTAACCGCGCTCAGAATAGACTAGCGACGCGTCTCCCGCACAACTCCCGCCCTAGCTGCCTTCGCCGACTTTCAGCACCGCCAGAAACGCTTCCTGGGGGATATCGACGCGGCCGATGCGCTTCATGCGCTTCTTGCCTTCTTTTTGCTTTTCGAGGAGCTTGCGTTTACGCGTGATGTCGCCGCCGTAGCACTTGGCGAGCACGTTCTTGCGCATGGCGTGAACGGTTTCGCGGGCGATGATCTTGGCTCCGATCGAGGCCTGGATGGGCACTTCGAACATCTGGCGCGGAATGAGTTCGCGCATTTTCGAAACCAGAGCCTTGCCGCGCTCGTAGGCGAAGTCGCGGTGCACGATGATGGAAAGGGCGTCGACCGGCTCCCCGGCCACCAGGATGTCGAGCTTGACCATCGGTGACTCCCAATAGTCGGCGAGGTGATAGTCGAGCGATGCGTATCCGCGAGAAACGGATTTGAGGCGGTCGTAGAAGTCGAGGACGATTTCATTCAGCGGTAACTCGTAGTGCAGCATGACGCGCGAAGAGCTGACGTACTCGAAGGTTTTCTGCTTGCCACGTTTTTCTTCGACCAGCTTGAGTATGCCTCCGACATATTCTTCGTTGGTGAGGATGGTCGCCAGAATCACGGGCTCTTCGACCTTGGCAATTTCGCTGGGATCGAGCCAGCGCGAGGGATTGTCGATTTCGACCAGCTCGCCATCCGTCTTCGTAACTTTGTAACGGACGCCCGGGGCGGTGGTGATCAGATCAAGATTGAACTCACGCTCAAGACGTTCCTGAATGATTTCCATGTGGAGCAGGCCGAGAAATCCGCAACGAAAGCCAAAGCCGAGGGCGACGGAACTTTCGGGCTCAAAGAAAAAAGATGAATCGTTGAGACGAAGTTTTTCGAGGGCCTCGCGCAGTTGGGTGTGCTCATGGGCATCGACGGTGTAGAGTCCGGCGAAGACCATGGGCTTGATTTCTTCGAAGCCGGGAAGGGGCTCGATGGCGGGATTCGAGTCTTCGGTGATGGTGTCGCCGATTTTGGTGTCGGCAACGTTCTTGATGTTAGCAATGATGAATCCGACTTCGCCGGCGACGAGTTGATCGATCTCGACGGGCTTGGGCGTGAGCACGCCAAGAGTTTCCGCGTCGAAGGTTGTGCCATTCCACATGAGACGGATGCGTTGTCCCTTTCGGAGCGTACCTTGAAAGACGCGAGCGAGCACGATGACGCCGCGGTAGGGATCGAACCAGGAGTCGAAGACCAGCGCCTGGAGCCGGTTTTCGGGCGATCCCTTGGGCGGCGGAACGCGCTTGACGATGGCTTCCAGCACTTCGGGGACGCCCTGCCCGGTTTTCGCACTGATCAGCACCGCGTCGCCGGCGTCGAGACCAACCGCGCTCTCAATCATTTCTTTCGTGCGCGGAATGTCGGCGGATTGCAGATCGATCTTGTTGATGACCGGAATGATTTCGAGGCCGTGATTGATGGCAAGGTAAGAGTTGGCGAGCGTTTGCGCTTCCACGCCTTGCGAGGCGTCAACGATGAGAAGCGCGCCTTCGCAGGAAGCGAGCGAACGCGAAACTTCGTAGGAAAAATCGACGTGGCCGGGAGTGTCGATGAGATTGAGCTGATAAACCTCGCCGTCGAGCGCCGTGTACATCATGCGAACGGCGTGGGCCTTGATGGTGATGCCGCGCTCGCGTTCCAGATCCATGGAATCGAGCACCTGGGCCTGCATCTCGCGCGCGGTGAGCGATCCGGTGAGCTCGAGCAGGCGGTCGGCGAGGGTCGACTTGCCGTGGTCGATGTGCGCGATGATCGCGAAGTTGCGGATGTGCTGGGAGTCCATGAGAGGAGCGCTAACAGCTGATTTTAGCAGGTGGGCAGTGGGGGCGGGGTGTGCTGGAATGCGTCATCCGGAACGCGCGACGCCTTGACCAGCGCGCGGAGGGATCTCCCGTGCACAAAAAGATTCCCCCGAGCCTAATTCCGTTTTCAATTTCTCTGATAATAGTTCCCATCGCGGGGTGCTGTTGTTCCGATTATCTGAAAGGCCTCGAATCTTCGAGGCCCTTTGCTTTTTCCGCGACGATTCCCGCCTGCTCCGCGATGCCTTGCGGCGCGCTCGCCGCTGATTTACTCTCCTGACGCAGAAAGTCATGACCCGAAAACATATTGTGATGACCGTGGCCGTCGGCGCGGCACTTGTCTTGTTGTTCCGGAAGCATCCGCCGAAAGAGTGGAATGCAGTCACAATCCTGGGAATGTGCCTCGTGATTTTTGGTTTTGTGATGTGGACGATCGCGCACTTCCAGATGGGCGCTTCCTTTTCAGCGACGGCACAGGCGCGGCATCTGGTCACGCAGGGAATTTATGCGAAGATTCGCAATCCGATTTACGTGTTCAGTGCATGCCTGATCGCGGGAGCAATCTTGCTGTTTTTCAAGCCGGTCTGGCTGCTGATTTTCGTCATCCTGATTCCGGTGCAGATTTGGCGCGCGAAAAAAGAATCGGCGGTACTCGAAGCCGCATTCGGCGACGAGTATCGTACATACCGCGCGGGAACGTGGTTTTAGGTTCGTCTTTTGCCTCACGGAGGACTCATGCAGAAAGCGTTGGCTCTTGCGATTCTCGGATGCTGTTCGTTTGCGGCGGCACAGACGTTCTCGCCCGCGGTCAAGCAGTTCGTCAAGATCGACGCGCCCGTCGTCGCGCTGACGCATGTGCGCGTGATCGATGGAACCGGAGCTGCGGCGCGCGAAGATCAAACGGTCGTGATCAACCGGGGAAAGATTGAGTGGGTGGGCGACATCGCCACTGCGAAATTTCCGGAGGATACGCAGGTCGTCGATCTGCACGGATACACGGTGATCCCGGGACTGGTGATGATGCACGAGCACATGTTTTATCCCGCGGGCGATGCGATTTTTCATGAGATGGCCATCAGCTTTCCGCGGCTGTATCTGGCCGCAGGAGTCACCACCGCGCGCACCGCGGGAAGCATCGAGCCGTACATGGACCTGGCATTGAAGCGGCAGATCGATCGCGGTGAAACTCCCGGGCCGCATCTGCATGTGACTGGGCCGTATCTGGAAGGGCCGGGATCGTGGGCTCCGCAGATGACCGATCTGCGTACTCCGGAAGAAGCGGTGGCGACGGTGAATTTCTGGGCTGATCGCGGCGTCGATAATTTCAAGGCGTATAACTTCATTTCGCGGGCCGTGCTGAAAGCCGCCATTGACGCGGCTCACAAGCGTGGACTAAAAGTTACTGGGCATTTGTGTTCGGTAGGATTTCGCGAAGCCGCCGACATGGGCATCGACGATTTGGAGCACGGCATCACGGTCGATACCGAGTTTTATTCGGGCAAGAAGCCGGATGAATGTCCCAGCGGCAGCTTCCAAGGCATGACTCAGGTGACCGCGGAACTGGTGAGGATGAAGGTTAGCGATGCGCCGATCCAGGGAATGATCCACGATCTGGTCGAGCATCATGTCGCCGTGACTTCTACCTTACCGGTGTTCGAGCTGTTTGTACCGGACAAAGCCCCGCTTCAAAAGCGAGTATTAGATGCCATGTCGGAGCAAGCGAAAAATGACTACCTTTCGACACGGGTGGCGCTCGATCTTCCGCTGCGGAATCCGACCACGGGAAAAATTATGGCTGAACCATGGGCTGCGGCTTTCGAGCAGGAAGAAGAATTCGAGCGAGCATTTGTGAAAGCCGGCGGACTGTTGCTGGCAGGGGAAGATCCGACGGGGATCGGCGGCGATCTTGCTGGATTTGGCGATCAGCGTGAAGTCGAGTTACTGGTCGAGGCGGGATTTACACCGCTGGAGGCGATTCATATCGCGACTTACAACGCGGCGCAATATCTGGGCGAGCTCGATCGCATCGGCACGATCGCCGCAGGCAAGGAAGCGGACCTGGTCGTGATCAAGGGCGATCCATCGAAGAAAATCGATGACATCGAAAACGTTGAAACCGTATTCAAAGATGGCGTGGGATACGATTCGGCGAAATTGATCGAATCGGTGCGCGGGCTGGTGGGGATTCGGTAGAACTTGCCCGATTTCCGTCGATTGAATTCTACGAATAGTGTCAGCCGATAACGACGCTCGTGACTCAGCCTCCATTTACCGCGATCGATCACGTGCAACTGGCGATGCCCGCCGGGCAGGAGGAAACTGCGCGTAAATTTTTTCGCGATCTGCTGGGGATGGAGGAGATCGACAAACCCGCAGAATTGGCCAAGCGTGGCGGCTGCTGGTTTGAGAGCGGAAGCGTGCAGATTCACCTGGGCGTGGATGCGGATTTTCGGCCGGCGCGAAAGGCGCATCCCGCGCTTCGTTGCCGCGACTATAACGGATTGCTTGCGCGGCTGCGCGCGTCCGCAGTCGAAGTAAAGGAGGACGACAGCATCCCCGGTGTGCGGCGCTGTCATGTCTTCGATCCGTTTGGAAATCGAATTGAGTTGATCGCCTGATTCTTTGCCAATGACGGTCAGCCGGCGCAATTCCGGGAAAAGCTTCCGCTAGAATCGTCCCCATGCTCGTTCTCGCTTCGGCCTCGCCGCGACGGCAGGAACTTCTGCGGGCGGCCGGGATTGCGTTCACGGTGGAATCCGCGGATATCGATGAAGCGCCATTAGCAGGCGAGATGCCGCGCGCCTGCGCCGAGCGATTAGCGAAAGAAAAGGCGCTGACTGTGTGGCGCAGATTGCCAGGAGACGTCGTTCTCGGCGCGGATACCGTCGTTACCGTCGGCGGAATCATTCTCGGCAAGCCTGCCGACGCCGCCGATGCCGCGCGCATGTTGCGCATGCTTTCCGGGCGCGTGCACGAAGTCATCACCGGAGTGTGCCTTGTGTCGATGAAAAAATCCCCACTTCTGGCAAACCCGGCCAGAGATGGGGTACCCCAAATCAAGTTGGGATCGGAAACCACGCTTGTGACGATGACGGAAATTTCTGATCGTGAGATTCGTGATTACATCGCGACGGGCGAGCCGATGGATAAGGCCGGAGCGTATGCGATTCAAGGCGGCGCTGGGCGATGGATTCCGCAGATCAACGGGGATTACAACAACGTGGTGGGACTCCCGGTAGCGCTGGTGGAGCGCATGATCGCAGAAATGGAAGGCCTGGAAGGCAATCGACCCGGGAAACGTTAAGACTTCTTCTCTTCCGGCTTGCCGTCTTTCTTCTCTTCGCCTTCCTTCATGGCCGACTTGAAGTTGCGAATGCCTTCGCCGAGTCCTTTGCCGAGCGAAGCAAACTTCGATGGGCCAAACAGGAGCAGGGCGATCGCGATGATCAACAGAATGTGAAACGGTTGAAATAGTCCTTCGCCCATAATGCCTCCAGGTGGGGGGCATACCAAAAGCATGCCCCTACTAAAATTCTAGGCTAGCGGTGACGGCGAGTCAAAAAACCGGTTCGGCTCACCTCACGGGGCTTGTGCAGTCTATCCTGTCAGCATGTCTTCTGTTACGAGAGCCCGACTCGTTGCGAGGTTCCAAATGTTCAGGGTCCGGTCGTCCTTTCCCGTCGCCCTTTGCCTTTTGTTTTGCACTGCCATTTCTGCCTTCTCACCGGCTCGAATTGCAGCGCGAGCCGCCCCGGCCACGCAGGCTGAACAGAGCCAGGACCAAAGAAAAACCAGCGAGCCTTATACCGGCGATCTTTCCATCTTCGATTCCCCGGGACGCGCCGACCGCCTGCAAATCAATCGCGTGATGGACATTCTCGGCGTTGCGCCAGGCAAGTCCGTCGCTGACATCGGCGCAGGCTCGGGATGGTTCACCGTGCGCGCCGCCCATCGCGTAGGATCGTCGGGCACAGTGTATGCGGCCGATATCAATCCCAAGGCGGTTCGCTATATCGCCGATCGCGCCAAGAAAGAAGGGCTCGCGAACGTCAAGACGATTCTGAGCAAACCGGACAATCCGCTGCTGCCGTCCGATTCCGTGAACGCGGTTCTGCTCATGAAGGCCTATCATGAGATCGCGCAGCCCGTCATGCTCATGCGGAATCTGCGGCCGGCGCTGCGCCCGGGAGCAAAGATCGGAATTATTGACCGCAACGGAAATGGCGCGGATCACGGAGTGGATCGCGATGTTGTCGTTCGCGAAATGAAAGAAGCCGGTTACCAACTACTAAATACGTACGATTTTGTAAAGCCCGACCATGTGGATTATTTCCTGGTTTTCACAGCGACTGCGTCGAGCCCAACAGAGTAAGCGCTTCGACCACAGACCAGGTCGTCCGCTTCATGTCGGCAAATAAAGGAAGGTCCGCATCGGACGCCGCGCCCTGCGGACTGGCCCACGCGGCTTCCATTTCTTCACGATTCGCGAAATAAAGTTCGACAACGGCGTCCCAAGAAGGCGTTTGTCGCTTCTCGTCGGGCACCGGGTAATTTTGTATGTACATTTTCAGGCCGGGCAGTGCTTTAGCCAGCGGAGCATGCACCTGCTCGAGATGGCGGCGGAATTCCGCTGCCGTAAGATCAGGCCGGCGATGAACCACTACGATGAACTTCAGCATCGATCACTCCCGACCCGCGAGCGGCGAGGGATGCGCGCCTTCGCAACTTTGCGGAAGCCTTGCGCCTGACGCCTCGCCTATGCGTTTTCCGTCAACGCCGCCACGAGCAGTGCCCGCCGCGGCAGTTCCGAGATCACGATGTGTTCATGCACCGCGTGCGCCCCTTCGCCGACTCCGCCGAGCCCATCGAGTGTAGGAATGCCAAGCGCCGCCGTGAAGTTGCCATCGGAGCCTCCGCCGACGGCGGCCTCTTCCACTTTCCAGCCGATCTCTTTGCCGATGGCTTGCGCTTTTTTGTAAAGCGCCGCGACGCCCGCAGTGCGCTCCATCGGCATGCGGTTGATGCCGCCTTCGAGCGACAACTTGCAGTGTTTGTCGTGCGGCTTCAGCGCGCGCAGTTTGCGGTCGATCATCACCGCCTGTTTGGCCTGCTTGATGCGCACGTCGATGTCGACCGAGGCTTCGGCCGCGATCACGTTGGTCCGCGTTCCGCCGCGGACCACGCCAGGATTCAGCGTGAGACCGCTTGCCGGATGGTTCAACTTCGCGACCGCCGTGATCTGCCGCGCGATTTCCACGATCGCGCTGTGCCCTTTGGTAGGATCGAGCCCCGCGTGTGCAGCAATACCTTCGACCGTCAGCGTGTAATCGCCTACGCCTTTACGGGCAGTCTTGACGGCACCGCGCGTTCCGGCCGCCGGCTCCAGCACCAGCACCGCGGCGGATTTCCTGGCCAGAATTTCGGTCATCGGACGCGATGAGTCGCTGCCGACTTCTTCATCGGAGACGAGGAAAACCGTGACCGGACGCGGAAGCCCGCCGTGCCATGCCTTCAGCGCTTCGATCGCAAACCACATCAGCGCGACTCCCGCCTTCATGTCGAGCACGCCCGGGCCATGCAGACGCCCATCGGTTTCGCGCACCGGCATTTTCGCCAGCGTGCCCAGCGGATACACCGTGTCGTAGTGACCGAGCAACAGAACGGGCTTGGCCTCGCCGCGTCCCGCAAAATCAATCTGCAGATTGTTGCCGAATTTCTTGGTTGCGTGGATGCGCGCCGTTCCACCCAGCGCTTCGAACTTCTTCGCGAGGTACGAACACATGTGATCGGCGGAAGGCTTATGGTCGCTGGGCGACTCAATTTGAGCAAACTCGCGAATGGATCGAACCAGTTCCGGCAGGCGTTGCTCGAAATAGCGAAGACGCTCCGGCCACGGGCTCCGGGCCGGACGAGTGGATGCGGCGATTTTCTTAGAGGTCATGTTAGCGGTCTGCGCGGGCCTTGGATCGTTGCCGGCGCAAGTCGTACAGTATAATCTTCAGGCCGTATCGCGTGTATGTTGGCCGTGGAATCGTCCGCGATTTCGGCGCGAATTCTTAATTGGGCTTCTATAGAATATGAACGAAACCGCAAACCTGACGGAGGCTTCGCCCGCGGGAACGAAGACCGTCCTCGACATTCACGAAATTCTCAAGATTCTTCCCCACCGCTATCCGCTGCTGCTGATCGATCGCGTGCTCGAATTGAAGCGCAAGGAGCGGATCGTCGCCATCAAGAACGTCACCATCAACGAGCCGTTTTTTAACGGACATTTTCCCGGACTGCCGATCATGCCGGGCGTGCTGATCGTTGAGGCGATCGCGCAGGCTGGTGGCGCGCTGCTATTGACCGAGGTCCAAGACCGGCATGACAAGGTCATGGTCTTCACTGGCATCGACAAAGCGAAATTCCGCAAGCCGGTGAGCCCGGGAGATCAGTTGCGCCTGGAAGTGGAAGTGAAGGGCTGGCGCGCGGTGCCGGGGCTGACTGCGGCCAAGATGCAGGGCTACGCGTATGTCGGCGAAAAACGCGTCGCCGAAGCGATCGTGTCGTGTCAGCTGATTGAAAGCGCGCGCGGCCGCGGCTCGGCGGAGGGAAACGGCGAATAGTTTCCGGATCGCTTCGCGGCCTTCGCGCGCTTTGCGGCCATTGCGGTTCAAGTTAAGACGCGGCGTTTGCAACTGGTAGTGCGTTGTGTTCCTGCTGACAACTCTTCATGAACGTCCATCCCACGGCCATCATTGATCCGCGAGCGAAAGTGCACGCATCGTGCGCGATTGGGCCTTATTGCGTCATCGGCGCCGACGTCGAGCTTGGCGAGAATTGCCGGCTGATTTCGCATGTCGCCATCGAAGGGCCAACCAAGATCGGATCGCACAATACTTTCTTTCCCTTCGCCGCCATCGGCATGGCTCCGCAGGATGTCACTTACAAGGGCGAACCCACGCGCCTGGAGATCGGCGATCATAACGAAATTCGCGAGTACGTCACGCTCAATCGCGGCACGGTCAAAGGCGGAGGCCTGACGAAAATCGGCAGCCACATCCTCATCATGGCCTACACGCACGTCGGTCACGATTGCGTGATCGGCGATCACGCCATGCTGATCAATGGCGCGACCATCGCCGGCCATGTGACCGTCGAGGAATGGGCGGTCGTCGGCGCGTTGTGTCCAGTGCATCAGTTCGTCCGCATCGGCGCACATTCTTACGTCGGCGGGGGCACGACAATCACCCAGGATGTGCTGCCGTTTTCCAAAACCTCCGCTGCGCGCGACACGCACGCCTATGGCATGAATAAAGTCGGGCTGGAGCGCCGCGGATTTTCCAGCGAGCGCATCGCCAAGATTCATCACGCCTACAAAATTCTGCTGGCTTCGAAACTGAACACTACGCAGGCGCTGGAAAAGTTGAAGTCCGAGCCCAACCGCGGAGAAGACGTCGACATGCTGATCCGCTTCATCGAGTCCGCCGAGCGCGGAATTATCAAGTAGAAGTCATGGACCCTCTAATTGACCCCGCCGCGAACAAACTCCAGAACCTTGTCAGCGGAATATCTTGGCTTTGCAAACGCAACTGGGGGCGTGCAATCTTACTCGGATTCGCCTCGATGTGCGCCTTAGCAGCCGCCGGAGACGACGTGTTCACTCAGACCTTGGCCTTCCGGGTAGGTTTTTACCTTGGAACTGTATTCATGCCTCGCGAGACCATCGGAGGCCATTCTGTATTTGGAGCCGCCGGCGTATTCGTAGCTCTGGCACTTTGCTGGTACACGATGCTGCGTCTCGCGCAGTTGGTGCTCAGCTCACCCCGCACCCGCGCATAACCGGAGGGTGGCGCACTAAGCCCATCTTTGGCTTGAGTGGGGCGCAATCGCGCAGCGCGAACTCTACGCATCGCCGCCGAGGTAAACAAACATATGGGTGCCCCACTTCCGGCCGCCTTCGCCACAGGTGAGGTCTTGAGTGAGATTTGGATTTATCGACAGTTGTCCTCGGACCGTGCAGACGTACCCGTATCCCCGAAAACCTGCCCGCCAAATCGCTCGAAGTCTCGCACTGAATGCTGGCCATCGTTCAGCAGCAATCCATCAACTGATCTCACGTTGTCCCGCCAAAACCTCGCCTGCTGATTTCACTAGGGTAGCTTCGTACTCTGGGCCAGAGAAGAAAGGCCCCTTCCCACGGAGGACGGTTTCCTATTATCCTTTCAACGGTTTAATTCCTCCCCTGGCCCTAGCTCCACTCGCCTGGTTTCATCCGAGATTTCTCCTCCCCTCGGAGTAGCATGTCCGACTTCTAAGGAGACACACCCCATGAAAACGATTCTTGCGCTCGCCTTTTTCTTCGCGACCCCGGCTTTTCTTCACGCTCAAAACCAACTCGGGGTAGTGGAGTCGGATGCAACCATCGACTGTCCGACGGGAGGGCTCAGCGGGGCTGAATGCCGCGCTATCACGGTTTCCTGTCCTAAAGTGCAAGATTACACGGCGTACTTGAAGGCTTTCACGCATTCTTCTCCGGTTGGCATGGTCATGCTGGGCACAGGCGGACTGGGCAATGCTCTGTACGAGAGTACGACTTATGGCTCGGTGACCGTGGATGAACTTTATTCTGCGGGCTACAGCGTCGTCGAAATTTCGTTCGGCGCTCCGTTTGTGTCCCCCGACCAGGTGCAGGGCTGGCAAGTGGAAACGAATGGCGCGGGCATGACCGCTGCCGCATGCCGTTATTCGACGATCGCCAACTGGATCAAGAGCAACCTGACGCCGAGCAAGCCATTCTGTGCGACGGGAAATTCCGCTGGTTCGGCCGACATCGCATACGGATTGGCACATTACGGCATCGATCGAATCTTAAACTTCGCCCTGCTGACCTCCGGTCCGCCATTCTCTAGGCTCGACTGGGCCTGTGATGCGCTTCAGCCAAGCACAGTGGAGTATTGCACGAACCTGAAGCGTGGGATGGAGGTAGGCATTCCGAATGCGGTGGATTTTATCGACCCAGCCTATCAGCCAACTTATGCCGCGGCCTGCTCGACAGAAGAGGAGAACCATTCCACAGAACTCGATCCCATGTTCCTCGCCGACTCGATCAGTGCTCCGGGAGCCAGCACCCATTACTCGATTACTGTAGGATTCTTGTACGGCGGCAAGGACAGTTCCGGGACGGCGCCCAATCAAGGCGAGTATTACCGCTCTACTATCACCAGCCCGACGTTGAGAGGCTGCGTGGCGGATGCGCCGCACATTATTACGGACTCTTTGGACGGCGCTGAAGCGGTAGCCAAAGCTCTAATTGAGAATTGTAAATAGATCTGTTTGCCACCTTGCACAGCGAGTGCCGATTGAAGCACGTGCAGTTGACCTGAAAGGGTGCTCCATCCTTGCTTGGTTGGGCAAGAGCCTGCCCTAAGCGCAGTCGAAGGGATTGGGCACCCACTCCAGAAATAGTGCCAACAAAATAACCGGAGCAAAGGCTGGGACCAACCGCCCAGAGCTTGTCGGTTACCGTCCCAGATCTGCCGAGCGCGCTTGCCTGACGTAAGCAGTCGATTGCCGGATGGCCGCCTGATCGAGCTTGCCCGTCTTTTCCAGATCGAGCCGGTCGAATTCGGCTTCCATGAACGCCATCCATTGTTGCTTGGTGATCTTGCCGCTCTTGTCGGCGTCCATCAGAAGCAGCAGTTGTTTGACGTTCTCGACGGCTATGACTTTCTTGTCGGGCTGGCGGGGAATGCCTTTCTGCGCGAACCCCGCTCCCAGACTCGCCACGACGACCGATGCGACGACCAATGCGATGAAGAGATTGCTTCGTGTCATGCTGTGCCTCCCCATAGGCCACTTCCGGCGTTAACTTGGCCGCATTTAACCATGGAAAGCCTTCATCACACCCGCGCTTTTATTGCATGGCACGAATCGAATTTATCTATCACTGCGGATATGCGCTGCGAATGAGCCGCGCAATGAGATGAGATCAGCGCGGCTGTGTAAATCGGTCGAATCAAGTTTGTCAGCCCAAACCGTGGCAAAGCCAAGCTGGGGAACCATCTCGCCGGGCCCGTGTCTCCCATCACACCCTCCAGTGACAAATCTCACTGCGTTTCTTCGCGGCTGAGTTCACGCTCTGACTGCAATACCGCTTTTGCGCGGCTGGGTCTGAGGGCCCTCCTCCCGCGCGATTCTTGGTGGTTCGGACCCCCGCTCGCCCTCCCGCGAGCCACTTCTCACACACATTTCGGTCGGAGGATCCGCATGCTTCATCTCGACACCGGCAACACCGGCTTCATGATCTTATGCACCAGCCTGGTCATGCTGATGACGCCCGGCCTGGCATTTTTTTACGGCGGCCTGGTGGGTCGAAAGAATGTCCTCGCCATCATGATTCAGAGTTTCGTTTCCATGGGCTGGACCACCGTCATCTGGTATCTCTATGGCTACTCGCTGTGCTTCAGCGGAGACTGGCACGGCGTCATCGGCAATCTCCATCTGGCCTTCCTGCGCGGCGTGAATCTCTCCACGCCGTCCGGGCCCACTGATAGCATTCCCGCCTTCGTCTTCATTGCCTATCAGATGATGTTCGCCATCATCACTCCGGCGCTGATTTCCGGAGCGTTCACCAATCGCGTCACCTTCAAGGCCTACATGTGGTTCTTGACGGCGTGGCTGACGTTCGTCTACTTCCCCTTCGTGCACATGGTTTGGGGCGGCGGCTTTCTGCAGCAATGGGGCGTAAAAGATTTTGCCGGCGGCATTGTGGTGCACAACATCGCAGGGCTCGCCGCGTTGGCTTCGGTCATCTACGTTGGCAAACGCCGCGTCGCTGACCGCGGACCGCACAGCATTCCGCTGGTCGCGCTGGGCACCGGACTGCTGTGGTTCGGATGGTACGGGTTCAACGCCGGCAGTGAAATGCGCGTTGATTCGGTCACGGCAACAGCCTTCCTGAACACCGACGTCGCTGCATCGTTTGCCGCCGTCGCCTGGCTGCTGGTGGCATGGCTGAATGAAAAGAAGCCGAAATTCCTCGGCCTGCTCACCGGCGCAGTCGCCGGACTCGCGACAGTCACTCCGGCTGCTGGATTCGTCTCTCCCACCACTGCCGTCATCATCGGCGTAGTTTCCGGCGTGGTCTGCTACTACGCGGTAGAAATGAAGAACAAGCTGCAATGGGATGACGCTCTCGACGTGTGGGGCGTTCACGGCGTGGGCGGTTTTCTCGGCATCATCATGCTGGGGATTTTCGCCAACAAGGCGTTCAACCCGCAAGGCGCCAACGGCCTGCTCTATGGCGATCCCGTCTTCCTGCTGAAGCAGGTGACAGCGGTCGTGTTCTCGTCTGTGTGGGCGTTTATCTTCACCTACGCCATGCTGCGGATCATTGATGCTTTCACGACCGTAAAGGTCAGTGAGCAGTCGGAAGAGATCGGGCTCGATGAGTCGATCCACGGCGAGCGCGCCTATGAAATGGCCGATCGCGATGTGGTTCGTGAGCTGGTGAATTCGGCAACGCCAGAAGCTAAGAGCAAGGTCTAACGCAGATCACCAGAGTAGCGTGACCATGGCTGTTGCCAAAATGGCGGTTCTTCGTCCTCTGGGCGGGATCCTTCTTTTGGGGGTGGTGCTTGCATCACCCCTATTCGTTTGGGCGCAGAGCAACGATGAGCCCATCGCTGCTCCTCCCGTTCCAACCGCTGCGCCCGCGACCTCGCCCAACGACCCTCCGCCGAAAATCGCCGTCAACGGCTACATGTCTCTTTCTTACACCTACAACACCAATGATCCGATTCCCCGGCTCAATCAGTTTCGCGTTTTCGATTTCAACGACGACGAGCCTCAACTCGATGTCGCTCAACTCGTCATTCAGCACGCGGTCAGCGAGTCGGGGCAGTTTGGATTTCGCCTTAACTCGATTGCCGGATCGGCGGTGCCCCGCGTAACCGCCTCCGAGGGACTGCACATCGCCAGCACTTTCGACATTCCCGAGGCGTATCTCAGTTACATCGCGCCGCTGGGCAAGGGACTTCGCTTTGATCTCGGCAAGTTCGCCACGCCCTTCGGATACGAAGTCATCGGCGGTTACGACGGCTATAACGACAACTTCAGTCGCGGCTATATCTTCGGCTATGGAATTCCTTTCACCCATACTGGTTTGAAAGCCAGCTACTCTTTCAACAGCAGGATTTCCTCCGCCGCATTCGTCACCAACGGTTGCGACTCGATTACGCCGCGCAACGGGAGGGTAAGCGCCATCGCGCAAGTCGCAGCCGTCACTTCGAAAACGACTAACCTGACTTTTACTTTTCTGCACGGCCCGGAGAAACCTCACAACGATCACGATGAGCGCAGCCTTTACGAGTTGGTCGGCTCTTGGAAGGTCATCCCGCGTTTGAGCCTCGCTTTCGACGGGCTCTACGCCGACGAAGATCACGCCGCCAGCAATGGCAGTGACGCCATCTGGAAAGGTCTCGCCGGATATTCGAAATACAATTTCACTCCGGCTTTTTCTTTGGCATTTCGCGGCGAGGTCTTTGCCGATATCGGCGGCAGTCGCACCGGGACCTCGCAAACGCTGCGCGGTTTCACGCTCACGCCGGAATATGATTTCGCCGCGAAGCTCTCGCGTGTGAGCCATGACTTCAGGCATTTCGACGGAAAATTTATCCTCCGCGGCGAGTTTCGCCAGGACTACTCCGACCATCCGACCTTCCGACAGGGCACCGGTTTCACCAACGGCCAGTTCACCACCGCCGTGAACCTGATTTACCTGTTCTAAACGTCTGAACTCAATCCTCGTGATCCTCCGTGTCCCCTGTGGTCATGAAAGTCCGACCGCGTCCGGTCATTCGCGAATGCTAGACTGACTGCGCGGATTCCTCTCAATTAATGGTTGCGCCACTGATGCCTGCGCCCAACGAAAAGCTCGGCCTTATCGCCGGTAACGGCAAATTTCCTTTTCTCGTGCTCGATGCGGCACGGGCGCAAGGATATGACGTCGTCGTCGCCGCCATCAAAGAAGAAACTTCCTCGGAAATCGAATCGCACGGAGCCGCTGCGGTGCACTGGCTCTCGCTCGGCGAACTTTCAAAGCTGATCGAAACTTTTCAGCAGGCAGGCGTGCGCCGCGCCGTCATGGCCGGACAGGTCAAGCACAAGCAGATTTTTTCCAGCATTCGCCCGGATTGGCGTCTGGCCAAATTGCTGCTTTCGCTCACCACGCGGAATACGGATTCGCTGATCGGCGCCATCGCCAAGGTACTGGAGGACGAAGGCATCACGCTCGAAAAATCCACATGGCTGCTTGATCCTCTGTTGGTCAAGGCCGGCGTGCTGACCGCGCGCGCTCCCAACGAAGCCGAGCGCAACAACATCGCCTATGGCCGCAACGTCGCCCGCCAACTCGCGCAGCACGATATCGGACAGACCGTCGTCATCGCCGAGTGCGCCTGCGTCGCCGTCGAGGCCATGGAGGGAACGGATGCGACGATCGAGCGCGCCGGGCACATCATGCGCTCGCTGCACGGTGATGCGTCGACTTTGAGCCGCGATCTCACTGTGGTCAAAATCGCCAAACCGAATCAAGATATGCGCTTCGATGTTCCGGTGATTGGCGTGAAGACGATTGAAGTCATGCACTCTGCCGGAGCGACTTGTCTCGCCGTCGATGCCGGAAAATGTTTATTGCTCGACGGGCAGAAAGCGATTGACGCGGCCAACGCAGCCGGCATCGCCATTTTCGCCGAATAGCAGAGTGCACAATACGCGCACCCGCGAAACGGAGGGATTTCCGATGAAACAACACGGAACGGAAGCGCAGCGCATCGCCGATCAGCTTCGGCGCGCCTTTTATGGATCGGCGTGGCACGGCCCAGCGGTGCTGGAACTTCTCTCGGATGTTGACGCCGCGACCGCCGCGTCCCATCCCATCGCGAATGTGCATAGCATTTGGGAGCTGCTGCGGCACGTCGAGGTGTGGGATCGAGTGACCATCGAAAGACTTGCTGGAAAAAAATCTCAGCCCACAGGTGTCAAGAATTTCCCCGTTCCGTCCAAGCCCACGGAAGCGGTCTGGCGCAAAGCCGTTTCGGCTGCCAAGAAGACGCACGACGAGTTAATCAAGATCGTGGCGGGATTGTCGGACGAGCGCTTGAGCGATCGCGTTCCCGGCAAGCGCTACGATTTCTATCATCAGCTGCACGGGGTCGCGCAGCATGAGCTCTATCATGCCGGGCAAATTGCGTTTCTGAAGAAAGCGGCTGCTCACAGTCGCTAGGACTTTTTTACCGGCGATGGCTCAGGTAGTCGTGCAAAACAATCGCGCGCCCTAATCACTCATCCGCCACCGGATTTCGCAGCGTTCCCACTCCTTCGACGCTGACCTCCATTACGTCACCCGCCACCACAGGCGCAATTCCCGCCGGCGTTCCTGTCGGAATCAAATCTCCGGGGTATAACGTCATCGCCTGCGCAATATATCGGATCACGACACCCAGCGAAAAAATAAAATCGCGCGTGTTCCCCTGCTGCCGCACTTCGCCATTCACCCGCGTCTCCACAGCCACGCCTGCGCCCGCCGCAAAACCAGGATCGATCTCATCCGTCACAACCGGTCCCACCGGGCAAAACGTGTCAAAACCTTTCGCCCGCGTCCATTGCCCGTCAGTCTTCTGCAAGTCCCGCGCGGTCACATCGTTCACGCAGGTATAGCCCAAAATATATTGACGAATATCAATATCCCCCGCGGGCTGATAGCACTTCTTCCCGATTACCACTCCCAACTCGCCTTCATAATCCACGCGCGCCGAAAGCTTCGGACGCCGCACGGTCGCGCTCGGCGCCAGCAGAGCCGAAGTTGGCTTGAAGAAAATCAGCGGCTCCTTGGGCACTTCATTGCCCAGCTCCGCCGCATGCTCGCGGTAATTCCGCCCCACGCAAACAATTTTTGACGGACGAACCGGCGCCAACAGTTTCGCCTCTTCGAGCGCAATCGGAGCAATCCGCCGCGTGCGCAAACTCTCCATGTCGCCATCGGCCTCTTCCGGCGGAGTCAGCAACACGCGCACAATTGACTCCCGCCCGCCCACGGACTCCACCAGCCCGTACTGCGCCTGCCCATCCACTTGAAACCGGCAATATTTCATAGCTCACTCGCTCATTCAGATAGAGAATTTCGAATCAACCAACTACAAGGGATGCCCCATGTCTCGCCGTCTTTGCGAGACATGGGAAGCGGTCCATCGCGAAATCGCGGCGCAAGCTCAGCTCAAAATCCCAACGCCTGAAGCCCGATGCCGGCCTCTCACGGCACTCTCTCGCTCGTCTCCTCCGACCGCGCACTCTCATTCCCGCGCACATCTACCGCCGACACCGAATAGAAATATGTGCTCCCCGCCACCACATTCGTATCGCGATACGCCGGTACCCTCACCGGCTCCGCATTCAATTTCGTCCAGCCCGCGCCCTCTTCACGCCGGTACACGTTATACCCATCCAGATCCACCGCCGCCACCGGAGCCCAGATCAAATCCACAAACGGCTGCTGCCCCGGCCCGGAGAACCCCGCCTGCAATCCCGTCGGCGCTGCCGGAGGAAACACATCGTTGGCAAACACTTTCAGCTTGGCCGTGTCGTCGCCGGCAACTTCCACCTCCGGCCGGCCCGGCTCGGCAATCACTGTCACCGTCTCGGCCCAGTATTCGTAGGTCTTCTCCCACTCGATGTTTCCGTCGGTCAGCGTTGCGGCGCTCTGCCCCGTTACCGGGACCGAGCCCACAACCGTCGCCTGTGCACTGCCTAGTTGCTGCCGGTAAATGCGATCGATGTAATGCACATCCGCGCTTCCTGCACCCGACGTCGGCGTCCAGCTCAGCACCACTCCCTGCGCAGTCACGCGGGCGGAAAAATCCCGCGGCGGATCCGGCGTCCGGATCGTCAACACCTGCACCTGATTCGAAAGCCCCGCCCCTCGGTTATTCTCATTCAACGGTTCCACCGCATACGTCACAAAGGCCTTGGGATTCTCGCTCAGCGCGCTATTCGGTAGCGTGTCCATGTAGCTTTCCGTCTCTTTCTTCTGGGAAGGCTTATTCGATTTTGCCGGAGCGGATACCCTCTCAGCCGCAGCATTTCCCACCGGCTTCCCGCATTCCGTCAGCCGCGCTTCGCCGCCGCGGCAAATCTCCGTCACTCCCACCGTCCGGATCCCGCGCCGGTCGGTCGTCTCGGTCGGGATCGTCCATGTCAGCTCAACATGCTCGCCCTTCCGCACCGCCCGCAAATCCCCCGGCGGCTTCGGCAGATTCAGTGTCGGCGGCTGCGGCGGCGCCGTGCCCGCGCACCCCATCAACATCAGCCCCACACCCACCACCAGCGCAGTTCGAAAATTCCTTCTCATGCGGAAAAAATCAGAAGAGAAAAGACTACCAGAGATCGCGGCGCCGGCATCTTTCCGGCAGAGTTGAGTTGGCTGCCCGGGAAATACGATACGGTTGCCCACCCTTGTCGTGTTCTCTGCGACGGTGTGGGGATTTTGATTTTCTCGGCTGGCCCCCGACCTGATTGGTCCACCGCTTCGCGATGGCTTACTCGGATTTCACCCTGCTAAGATGAGCCCCTCAGTTTTTGGGGAACCCGAACTTGTTTTGACTGCATTCAGCGATGAACTCGCAAATGTCGTGCGAGGGAACGTCTCTCCATTGGCGTTGCATGGAGGTGCTGCATGGGAAGTGTTCTAGCGATTCCGGTTGAGCGGGAAGCGCAACCAACCAAGTGGAGTTGGACCACCCGGGTTGCCTTCCGATTCTGTTTTGTCTACTTCGGCGTCTATTGCCTTTGCACACAGATCATCACCAGCTTCGTTCCTGTCCCCAGCTTCGACGTTCCCGATCCCTCGACCTTCTGGCCGATCCGCCCCATTGTCTTCTGGACGGCTGCGCACATTTTTCGAGTGAACAAGCCGCTGGTCTACATCGGGAGCGGCAGCGGCGACAAGACGTTCGATTGGGTGCTGCTGTTTTGCATGCTGCTGCTCTCTGTGATCGTCGCAGTTCTCTGGTCCGCTCTCGATCGCCGACGAGCGAATTACGTCAGGTTGAACAAATGGTTCCGGGTGTTCGTCCGGCTTTGCCTCGCTGGCCAGATGATGTCGTACGGCATGGCGAAAGCAGTTCCGCTGCAAATGCCGTTTCCTTACCTCACGCGGCTGCTCGAACATTTCGGCGATTTTTCTCCGATGGGAGTTCTGTGGTCATCGATCGGGGCTTCTCGCGGCTACGAGATCTTCGCCGGATGCGCGGAGCTGCTGGGCGGAGTGCTGCTGATACTTCCACGCACGACGACACTCGGGGCGCTGGTGTGCCTGGCCGACATGATTCAGGTTTTCATGCTGAATATGACCTATGACGTTCCGGTGAAACTGCTTTCATTCCATCTGATTTTGCTGTCGCTATTTTTGCTCGCGCCGGATTTCAAGCGGCTCGCGGACTTCTTCTTCTTAAATCGCACGGCTGAACCTTCCGCGAAGAAATTACTTTTTGCAACAAATCGCGCGAACCGCATCGCGGTCGCGGCGCAGATCGTTGTGGGTATCTGGCTGCTGGGAATGAACGCTTATGTGTGCCGGCTGGACTGGTACGGGAACTACGGCGGCGGACGTACTCTTCCGCCGCTTTACGGCATTTGGGAGGTGGAAGAGCAAACGATTGACGGTCAAATTCGCGCTCCGCTGCTGACCGATGCGGGCCGGTGGCGGCGCGTTATTTTCGATTTCCCCAATCGCATGACTTTTCAGCGAATCGATGAGTCGTTCGCAGGGCACCCAGTCGCGATCGACGAGAAAAATCGGACTCTCGTGATTGCGGATGACAAGGATAAGAACTGGAAAGCCAATTTCACTTTCACGCGTCCGGCTCCGAATCAAATGAAACTGGATGGCACCATGGACGGCCACACGGTGCAGATGCAACTCAAGCAAATGGACCGCAACCAATTTCGGCTTGTCAGCCGCGGGTTTCACTGGATACAGGAGTATCCGTTTAACCGATGATTGGGGTGCGGAACTTTCCGGATTCTTCGACTCGTGCGCTCGTGCTTGCTCAGAATGAGAGGGCGGAGTCTCGCACGTTTCTTAGCAATCATTCATGAGAAGAATGGACGCCGAAGGGTCACGCCCTTTTGTTGCAGGCACAGTGCAAAGGACAATGCCTATCTTTCCCGATGTGTCTTTAGAGAGACGAAAGTGGCAGGGAAAGCTTTCATTGTCGGGATCGCGGGTATGTCGGGAACGGGGAAATCGACACTGGCGAGGGAAGTAGCGTCTGCGCTGAACGGCCACACACTGTCGATGGAAAAGTACTCGTTGTCACCCAATGGACTTTCCTTTGAGCAACGCGAGAAGCTGAACTATGACGAGCCGGAGATCATCGACGTCGAGCTGCTGGAAAAGCACATCGTGAACTACGCCAACGGAGACGATGTGGAAGCTCCCATTTACGATTTCGCAAATCATCTGCGTGTGACCGGGCAGAGCGAGCACATTCAAGCCGGCTCACTGCTCATCGTCGAGGGCATACTGGCGTTGCATTTTCCCGAATTGCGGGCCCACTTCGATCTGTCGATCTACCTGGAAGCACCCGCCGACGTTTGTTTTCACAGGCGGCAGGTGAGAGATATCACGGAACGCCAACGGTCTTTGGAACTCATTCGTTGGCAATACGAGAATACCGTCATGCCGGCAGCGCGGCGGTACGTCCTGGCCAGCAAGCGTTTTGCTGACATCGTAATGGATTGCAGGCCTGATGTTGTCAGCCTGGAAGCGCAATTGAAAGATGCCATCCTGCAACGCCGCGCCCGGGCGGCGGTAGTGTGACGGGCGCATTCGCCGCAACTTTGCTCTAAAAGACGGACGGGAAATCAAAATCCCCAACCTGTCGCAGAGAGCACGACAAGGATGGGGCACCATTCCCACTCAAACCATTCAACGGCGGCGGCGCCAGCCCAGCAGGATACCGAGGCCGACGCCCACGGCCACTGCCCCCGCAAGTTTTCTTCGTGAGGTGATGGGGATGAAGCGAGTTTGCTGGCTACTGACTTCTACCACTCCGACGGGGATGGCCCTTGCGCCTCCGCCACCACCGCCGCCTTCTCCGCGAGTGCCGGAGTTGCCCACCCCGCCGGTGCCCGCGCCGCCACCGTATCCGTAAACGATTTTCGCGACCGGGATGACGGTCTTACCCTGAGCCGCGATGGGCTCGCCATAGACGGCTTTCACATTTGCCGCCACGATGCTTTCTTTCAATGATTGCAAAATTTCGAGGCTGCTCATTTGTGCTGCTCCTTGTTGTTGGTCTGGCCCATTGGATGACAGGCGAGCGGCGGATGAATCGGAAGATTGTGTCGAAATTCGATGGGATACGCGCTCCTCAACCGCGGACGCGACGAGCGCGAAGCTCCAGAGTTAAATAGATCTTCGCTGCGCTCAGCAGGACAAAGTCAGAATCCCCACTTCTGGCAAAATCGGCCAGAAATGGGGCACCCAGTTTCCCATTCATGCCAAATGACGGGCTTGAATGGGAGCACTCGGAGTGAACTCCCATGTCTCGCAAAGTCGGTGAGACATGGGGGCATCCCATTGGTTTATGAGCCGTACGACTCGATCGCGTGGTTAGTACTTCAAGCTCAGTTGCACGATCCGGCTGGCCACGGTGAACCACATGAATATGACCGAGGCGAGAAGCAGGCCGGCGCTGTAAAGGCCTGCCCACAATCTCTTGCTGGTGCTGGTCCATGCACGATACCTTGCGTAGATCACGAAAATTGCGCCGGCGAATCCGATCACGAACAGCAGTTGTAGAACACGAAGCCACCAGTCGATCCGGTCGCTGAAAAACGACAGGTTGGAAAATCCATAGGCCACGGTTCCGCCAAAAGCGATCAGCGCGACGAGTTCGACGAAACATGCCAGCTTAACGAGCAAGCGCGATCTCAGTTGCGCCGGTGTCAGGGTGAGTGGTCGCTGATAGTGGCGCCGAACGAGAGCACCGATCGGCCAGAAGATCAGAGTGCCAGCAAACATCGCGATGGCAAACCCCAGCGCAAACTGGACAATTGTTTTGTCCTCGGTCCAGGAGACTCGTTGGTAAATCTCGGTTGGGTCTTCGGTGAGCATCATGAGGCGACCCGTTGGGTCTGGCTTGAAGACGAGCAACTGCTGGCCACCGCTCTCGCGAAACTGCATGTTGCCGATCGGAATCCAGTGCTTCGGATGGCCGGCAAAGTCTTTCATGGCGTCAACTTGAATCGTGCCATCGGAATTTTTCGCGACAGAAGATTCACCGACGATCCACCAAAGAGAGCGCAGAATCGTGGTTTGGGCGCGGCGGCTGGAGAGATACTTTCCCGCGATCAAATCAGGAACCGGGGTCGCACTTTCGGTCGGCTTCGCTGCGATTACCGGGAAATAGCGATCAAGAAAGTGATCCCAGAGCGCGGTGCGCACATCCAAGTCAGTTTTTCCCAGGCTGTTGAAGGAGACGAAGAATCCCAGGCCTTCGCTCGGGACCAGGTGCATGTCGCTATGGAAGTAATTCAGATCGCCGCCGTGGCCGAAGATGCGCAGTCGATTGCGGCTTTCTTCGTAGAAACCTAGCGCCCAGCCGTTCATCGCAGGATCCATGGAGAAGGTGCGGGCGTGCATCATCTCGGCTGTCTGGGGCTGGAGGATCTGTACGTTGCCGTACTTACCATTTTGTAAATGCGCGATCATGAATGGCGCCATGTCGCCGCCGGTAACCGAAAGGCTGCCGTCCGGAGCGGGCGCAGGAGGAACCAGCTCAAATGGTTTCGGATCTTCCGAGGCCAGCTCGTAACCATTCGACATCAGCGGCTTCAGTGAATCGGGCAGCGGTTGCACAAACGTGGCGTGCGTCATGCCCAGCGGACGAAAAATATTTTGCTGAACGTATTCTTCGAAGGGCAGCCCCGAAACCCGCTGTACGATGTATCCCGCAAGATCTGCTCCGTAATTCGAGTACGCCGGAATCGTTCCGGGCTCATAAATCTGATGCGGGCGGTGAGCCTTCAGATAGGCCTGCAGTGTGGGCAATTCATCGGGCCGGTCGACCATCAGGTCCTTGATGACTTCTTCGAATCCCGGCGTATGGGTCATGAGGTTGCGAACAGTTACCGGACGTCCGAAGGTATGAGGTATTTGAAAATCGAGGTACTGGTTGACGTCTGTGTCTAAATTGATTTTTCCCTGCTCGACCAACTGCATGATGGCGGTCCAGGTAAAAGTCTTGGAGATCGAGCCCGGGCGAAACAGGGTCGTCTCCGGCGAAACGGGCTTCTTGGCCTTGACGTCGGCGTAGCCATAGCCCTTGGCGAAAAGTACGCTGCCATTTTTGACGATCACGACGACGGCGCCGGCGATGTCTTCTTGTTGGAGTTGCAGGGGGACAAGTCCGTCGAGGAAAGCTTCGACATCATTGGCCGTCATCTCGTGTGGTTGATTTGTCGTATTGCTGGGAACTTTCGGAGGGCTCCCCGGCTCGCTGGATTTGGGAATTTGCGCGCAGGCCCCGACCGAAGAAATCAGAAACAGCGCACACAAGAAACGAGAGAAAAATCTGTCTGACATTAATTTCATAAGAAGTTGCCCTTGGCTCGCTTTCCACTTTTTCGTACGCCGTTGAACATACTGGAAATTGGTGAAGGGGTGGCAATAAAAATTGAAAAGGCGGCCCCGGCGCTGGATTCGCCAATGGGAGAGCAGATTGCAGGCGAGTCATCTTGCCAGAAAGTGTTCTTGATGTTGACACCCTGAGCGCAGCGAAGGATCTTGTAACCCCAACTTCGCGCTCTTCGCGTCCTTCGCGGTTTAATCCCCAACTCCGGCTGCTTTTGCCAGAGGTAGGTGCCTTGATCTGTCATCCCGAGCCAGCGCGCAGTTTGTGCGAGTCGAGGGACCCTATGTTTGTTCGTCATTCTGAGCGAGCACGAACGGACACGAGCGCGAGTCGAAGAATCCTCGTCGATTGAATGGACCCGCGCGGGAAGCAAGCACCGCGAAGGGCACGAGTTTCACTCGTGCCGGATGAGCATCCACAGGACGATCGGCTTCAGCCGCTGCGGTTCGCCGTCGCGCGGTGAAAAACAGACTACAAAATGTACCGGCTCAAATCCTGATCCTTCACAATATCGGTCAGCATCTTCTGCACATACTCCGCGTCCACTCTTACCTGCTGACCTTTTTTCTCCGGAGCCTCGAAGCTCAACTCATCCAGCACCCGTTCCATGATCGTGTGCAGCCGCCGCGCTCCAATATTTTCAGTATTCTCATTCACGCGGAACGCAAACCGCGCAATCTCTTCGAGCGCTTCACTCGTGAACTCCAGCTTCACTCCCTCGGTTTCGAGCAGAGCCGTGTACTGCTTCGTAAGCGACGACTTCGGCTCGGTCAGAATCCGTATGAAGTCCTCCATCGTCAGCGACTGCAACTCCACTCGAATCGGAAACCGCCCCTGCAGCTCCGGAATCAGATCGCTCGGCTTGGACACGTGAAACGCTCCCGCCGCAATAAACAGAATGTGATCCGTTCGCACCATCCCGTATCGCGTGTTGACCGTCGTCCCTTCCACGATTGGCAGGATGTCGCGCTGCACGCCTTCGCGCGAAACATCCGGCCCATGCCCGCCTTCGCGTCCCGCGATCTTGTCGATCTCGTCCAGAAACACGATCCCGGAATTCTCCACGCGATCGATCGCAACCCGTGTCACCTGATCCATATCGATCAGCCGCTGCTCTTCTTCCTGGATCAGGTATTCGAACGCCTCATTCACTTTCATCTTCCGCTTCTTCGTCCGCTGCCCGAAGATGTTCGGCAACATATCCTTGATGTTGACGTCCATCTCCTCCACGCCCTGATTCGAAATAATCTCGAACGAAGGAAAATTCCTCTCCCGCACATCGATCTCGACCATGCGCTCATCGAGCTTGCCCTCGCGCAACTGCTGCCGCAGCTTTTCGCGCGTGCGGTTTGCAGAAGATGCCGCGGACTCCGTCAGTGCCGTGCTGCCCTCAATCACCACGCCGCCCGCAGTCGTGCTCGGCTCCGGACGCGGCGGCGGCGAGGGCGGCAGCAGAATATCCAGCAGCCGTTCTTCCGCGTTCAGTTCCGCCTTGTCAGCCACATCTTCCAGTTTTTCTTCGCGCACGTTGTCGATCGCAATCTCCACCAGATCGCGCACCATCGACTCCACGTCGCGCCCCACGTAGCCCACTTCCGTAAACTTCGACGCCTCCACTTTCAGGAAGGGCGAGTTCGCCAGCTTCGCCAGCCGCCGCGCGATCTCCGTCTTCCCCACCCCCGTCGGCCCTATCATGATGATGTTTTTGGGGATGATTTCTTCGGCGAGCTCGGGCGTGAGCTTCTGGCGGCGCATGCGGTTGCGCAGCGCGATGGCGACCGCGCGTTTCGCGTCCTTCTGGCCGACGACGTACTTGTCGAGCTCGGCGACGATCTCACGCGGCGTGAGCTCGTCAAGCGCCAGCTGCTCTTCTTCTGCACTCGATGGTAAATAGATAGCCATAAATGTTTGTTCGGGCCGCAGCTTCGGGCGCCAAGCTTTTGAATTCCGACGTTCCAATCAGCTTTCCCCAAAGCCCGACGCCGGGAGCCGAAAGCCGAACTTACAGCTCCTCGATCGTTACCTTGTCATTTGTATAGATGCACATTTTGCCGGCAATCTTCATGGCTTCTTCCGCAATCTGGCGCGCGCTGAGTTGCGTATGCTCGGAAAGCGCCTGCGCGGCGGCCTGCGCGTAAGGGCCTCCGCTCCCGATGGCAGCCACGGCGCCGTCGGGTTCAATCACGTCTCCCTGGCCGCTGAGCAGAAAAGTCTGCTCCTTGTCGGTGACCAGCAGCAGCGCTTCCAGGTGACGGAGAAACTTATCCGTCCGCCAATCGCGCGCCAACTCAACCGCAGCGCGACCCAGATTGCCGTGATACTGCTCGAGCTTGGCCTCAAAGCGGCTGAACAGGGTAAAGGCGTCGGCGGTCGAACCGGCGAATCCGGCAATGATCTTGTCGTTATAGAGGCGGCGAATCTTTTTGGCGGAATGCTTGATCACCGACTCGCCCAGCGTGACCTGTCCGTCGCCGGCCAGCACGACATGGCCGTCGCGGCGCACGCACAAAACCGTCGTGGAGCGGATCAGTCGCTTGGTCGTCATGAGCGTAATTTCTGATTATAACAGCGCATGCGGGAGGGACTGACCTTGCACTTCCTGACAAAAAACAGAGGACTTCGACGTGCGGGTGGAGAAAGGAGATGCCAGGCTTCCTTATAGATTTCGAAGCGGTAGCGGTCGGGGTGCCTGGGCTGGATTGGGCATAGCGTGATCGCTTTCTGCTTGTGGCGGAGGAGAATGGCGGCGGGAATGAGATACCAGACGTCTTCCGGGATGACGTAGGCAGCGAAGAAATCGAGTTGCTTCAGAGTGTACTGGCGGCTGCCGGGGCCGGGTTTGAACTGGCAGAGGTATCCGAATTGGGTGCGGCAGCTGGTGGATTTAACCTGTACGCGAACCAGCCTGTGCTGCGGACCGGAGGTTTGATCGAGGCCGACGTCGTAGGCGGAGGAGTCTCCCCAAGGCTTGAGGACGAGAAGTCCGTGCTCGGCGGCGGCTGCCATGAATTTGAGTTCGACCCACTCGCCGCGTTGTTTGAAGGTGCGAAATTTATACCGCGATTTCATACTTATGTCCCGGGGAATTGCCCCAAAAGAAAAGGCGCGGCCGAGGCCGCGCTCTGATTTCAAGAAATTTGTCTCTCTAATTTCAGAATAGCAAATTGAGGGGAATTAACCGGCAAAGTTTTGGGATTTATATTGTGAGTGGAATGAACGGATTAGGAAGAGCGATCATGGGTTTGGATTATTGACAGGGTTTCGGGGAAAGGGTGGATGGGTGCGCCACTTCTCGCCGATTTTGCCAGAGGTGGGGATTTTCTGCTTCCACTTTCCCGTGCTGTCTTCCGGGGCCTGTCAGCGTAAGACTAGCTACGGTTCCGACGACGGTCCAGACAGAGAGCGTGCCAGTTGATCATCTAGGAGTAATGTCTAACCGGGAATGGTAGCACAGGAGTTCGACGTGGGGCTTCTCCGCCGGGGCGAATATCCGGCCTCGGTCGCGTCGCCTCCGGACCCCGACGCCGGGCCGCCCGTTCGTCTGCGCTGGTAAATCCCCACTCTGGCAAAACCGGCCAGAAGTGGGTACCCAGAATTCAATTTCTTACTACCCTCACGGACATTCGACGTCATGAATAACCTCCCCACCTCTGGCAAAACCGGCCAGAAGTGGGGCACCCAAAACCTGAACCTCCCCACCTCTGGCAAAACCGGCCAGAAGTGGGGCACCCAAAACCTGAACTTTCCCACCTCTGGCAAATTCGGCCAGAAGTGGGTACCCAGAAAATTCGCACCACGTTCGCTTCCGGGAGAGCGACGAGAGTTTTTCAGGCCGGATCACCGACCAGCAGAGCTGGTCGGCCGTATGCTCGCTCCATGCCTCGAGGGTTGAAGCGTTTTTTCGAAACTGGTGGGCTTCATTTCATTACGTGGAGTTGTTACGAGCGGAGACCTTTGCTCGGTAGTCCAGATCGCCGGGACCTGCTGGTGAAAGTTCTCGAGCAGATGCGGAATCGATATCGGTTTGGAGTTGTTGGTTACGTGGTCATGCCTGAGCATGTGCATCTGTTGATGTCAGAACCGTTGGTCGGGGATGTCGCAAGTGTGATCTGCGCGGTTAAGCTGGGTTTTGCACGACGGGTAAATCCCCACCTCTGGCAAAACCGGCCAGAAGTGGGGCACCCGAAACCTGAACCTTCCCACCTCCGGCAAAACCGGCCAGAAGTGGGGCACTCCCCGCAACATATATGGACGAGACGGTCCTACGATTTCAACGTTTGGAGTGCGCGGAAAGAAGTTGAGAAACTTCGATACATGCACCGAAACCCGGTGACGCGCGCATTGGTGGAAAGACCCGAGGATTGGAAGTGGAGTAGCTTTCGAGATTACGCCGGGATTCAGACTGGGTTAGTCCGAATCAATGATTGGTCGTGGGTTGAAGAGAAGATGCGGCCATATGCATCATGAACAGGAAATCCCCACCTCTGGCAAAACCGGCCAGAAGTGGGGCACCCAAAACCAACTTCCCAATTCAACTTCCCCACCTCCGGCAAATTCGGCCAGAAGTGGGGCACCTGTGATGCAATATCCTACGCTCCAACGGGTTGGGGCTTGGTCGCTAACAGCTGGCGTAGCACGTACTGCAAGATGCCGCCGTTGGAGTAGTAGAGCGCTTCCTGCGGAGTGTCGATGCGGACGACCGCATCGAACTGCGTTTTCTTTCCCTTCAGATCAGCTTTCACTTTCACGGTGCGGCCGGCGGCGAAGTGGTCGATCAGATCGCGGATGCCGGTGATCTCGAAGGTTTCTTCGCCGATGAGGCCGAGCGATTCGGTGTTTTGTCCGGCAGGAAATTGGAGCGGAAGAATTCCCATGCCCACCAGATTGGAGCGGTGAATGCGCTCGTAGCTTTCGGCGATGACGGCGCGGACGCCGAGCAGCGCCGGTCCTTTGGCGGCCCAGTCGCGCGACGATCCTGAACCATATTCTTTTCCGGCAAGAATAAGGAGCGGGGTGCGGTCGGCGCGATATTTCTCGCTGGCGTCGAAGATCGACATTTCTGTGTTGGTGGGGAGATGGCGGGTGAATCCGCCTTCGGTCTGCACCAGCTTGTTGCGCAGGCGGACGTTGGCGAAGGTGCCGCGTACCATGACTTCGTGATTGCCGCGGCGCGATCCGTAGGAGTTGAAGTCGGCGGGCTTGACGCCGTGCTCCTGCAGATATTTTCCGGCAGGGCTGTCTTTCTTGATCGATCCGGCGGGAGAGATGTGGTCGGTGGTGACGCTGTCGCCGAGCACGGCGAGCACGCGGGCCGCGTGGATTTCGGCCACGGGCGCGGGTTTCACGGACATGTCGTCGAAGTAAGGAGCACGGCGGATATAGGTGGAAACTTTGTCCCAGGCGTAGGTGTCTCCTTGGGGAATGACGAGCGAGCGCCAGCGCTCATCTCCCGCGAAAACTTCTCCGTAGGATTTCGCAAACATGTCCGAAGAGATGGATTGCTGGATGGTCTCTTCGATTTCGCGCGAGGAGGGCCAGATATCGGCAAGGTAGACGGGCTGACCATCTTTGCCTTTGCCGAGAGGATCTTTGCGCAGATCGGTGTCGATGCGTCCGGCGAGGGCGAAGGCTACAACCAGCGGCGGCGACATGAGATAGTTAGCGCGCACTTCGGAGTTGATGCGTCCTTCAAAATTGCGATTGCCGCTGAGCACACTGGCGACGACCAGCTCTTTTTCGTCGATGGCTTTGGAAACCTCTTCGGGCAGCGGGCCGGAGTTGCCGATGCAGGTGGTGCATCCGTAGCCGACGAGATGGAATTTGAGTTTTTCGAGATAGGGCATGAGTCCGGCGGCTTGGAGATAGTCGCGGACAACTTTGGAGCCGGGGGCGAGTGAAGTCTTGACCCAAGCGGGAACGGTGAGTCCTTTTTCGACGGCCTTTTTGGCGAGGAGTCCGGCGCCGATGAGGACGGACGGATTCGAGGTGTTGGTGCAGGAGGTAATGGCGGCGATGACGACGCTGCCGTGCTTGAGCGCGTCTTTGACCTTCGCGGAAACGTGCTCGTGCACGTTGGGATCTTCGACGCCAATGGCGGCGGGAGAGCCACCTTCGGCCTCCCAGGATTTGGGATTGCTGCCATTTCCAGGTTTCGCAACACCGGCGAGAAGTGAGGCATCGCCCGTGTTGGAAGTTTTTGCGGCGGATTTCGGCTTGATCAGCGAAGGGAGAGCTTTGGCGAAGGATTCTCCGGCTTGGGAGAGGACGACGCGATCCTGCGGACGCTTGGGTCCGGCGAGCGAGGGTTCGACGGTGGCGAGATCGAGCGAGAGCAGTTCGGAATATTCGGCTTCAGGAGTTTTGTCGTCGTGGAAAAGGGATTGCTCGCGCGCGTAGGCTTCGACGAGTGCGATCTGTTCTGCGCTGCGGCCAGTGAGCTTCAGGTAGCGGAGCGTTTCCTTGTCGATGGGGAAGATGCCGCAGGTGGCGCCGTATTCGGGCGACATGTTGGCGATGGTGGCGCGGTCGGCGAGAGGAAGATCTCGCAGGCCGGGGCCGAAGTACTCGACGAATTTTCCGACGACGCCGTGCTTGCGCAGGATCTCGGTGATGGTGAGAACGAGGTCGGTCGCGGTCGCGCCTTCCTTCAAACGTCCGGTAAGCTTCACGCCAACGACGAGAGGAATCAGCATGGAGACGGGCTGGCCGAGCATCGCGGCCTCGGCTTCAATACCGCCCACGCCCCATCCGAGCACGCCGAGTCCGTTCACCATGGTCGTATGGCTGTCGGTGCCGACGAGGGTGTCGGGATAGGCGGTGCGCCTGGCGCTGCGATCGCCGGCGGACGATTCGTGAACGAAGACGACGCGTGCAAGATATTCGAGATTGACCTGGTGGACGATGCCGGTGTCGGGAGGAACGATGGCGAGATTGCGGAAGCCGGTTTGTCCCCAGCGGAGGAAGGAGTAACGCTCCTTGTTGCGCTGGAATTCGAGCAGCGCGTTCATGTCGAGGGCATTGGCGGATCCGAATTCGTCGACTTGCACGGAGTGATCGATGACGAGTTCAACGGGCTGCAGAGGATTGATGAGGGCGGCGTCGCCGCCAAGATGTTTCATGGCGTCGCGCATGGCGGCAAGATCGACGACACAGGGGACGCCGGTGAAATCCTGCAGAAGGACGCGGCTGGGAGTGAAGGCGATTTCCTTGTCGGGACGAGACTTGGAATTCCAGCGGGCGAGGGCTTCGATTTCGGCGCGAGTGACGTTGCGGCCGTCTTCGGTGCGAAGAAGATTTTCGAGCAGAATGCGCAGCGAGAATGGGAGATGCTTGGTGGAGATGCCGGCCTTGTCGAGGGCGTCGAGACGGTGGATTTCGTATTCTTTGCTGCCGACTTTGAGGGTGGAACGGGAACTGAAAGAATTTACTGACATGATGGCCTGCCTTATGAGCGGAGTGTGAAATACAAGTGTAATGCGTGGGCGGGGATTCGGGTAAGGGGCGGATGAGTGTTCTCTACGGGAATCCCGCTTCTGGGAAAGTTTACTTCCGCCACGGAGACACCGAGGCACGGAGGAAAAATCAAGAACCCCCAGAGCCGACGGGACGCGGGAGCTACGAAATCCCATGTCTCGCAAAGGCGGCGAGACATGGGGCATCCCAGTTTTGTGGCCGGCAAAGTGAAATTCCCCACCCTGTCGCAAAGAGCGCGACAAGGGTGGGGCACCCTTAGTTGGGTAGGGATTCTTCGACTCGCGCTCGCCTGCGCGCGTGCTCGCTCAGAATGACAAAATCCCCACCTCTGCAAAGGCGGATTCACCCACGGAGTCGCGGAGGAGGTGCATGGATCCTTCGCCGCCAGAGTCAAAGCGCTCAGGATGACAAGGAAACACAGGGTCCATGGACTCGCGTAAGAGACGCGCTCGCTCGGGATGACGAGGACTCTCATGCTAGGTGCGGAGGTCGACGACGGTGGCTCCGGCGCCACCTTCGTTTTGCGGGGGTTCGGCGATGGAGGCGACGTGGGGATGGCGCTCGAGCATCTGGCGGAGAGCTTTGCGCAGGATGCCCATGCCGCTGCCGTGAACGACGCGGACGCGGGCGAGCCCGGCGAGAAAGGCGCGGTCGAGAAATTTTTCAACTTCGCGGGAGGCGTCGTCGACGGTGTAGCCGATGACGTTGATTTCGCTAGGCACGCTGGCCGATTCGTCTTCGAGCGAGACGGAGATGCCGCGGGCACGAGCGGCTTTGACGGGAGTTTCGACGGGACGGGCGGCGCTGGCGAGGACTTCTGCAATATCGTCGCGGGCAATCTTCATTTTCAGCGGGCCCATTTCCACTTCGAAATGAGTGTCGTCAATTTTGCGGGCGATGCGGGCGGAGCGGCCGGTGGACTTGAGTTTCACGGTATCGCCTTCGCTGACGTGCTTGACGAGTTGGGGTTGAGCGTGAGGATCGCCTTGATCGGCGCCGGTGGAGTGAGCGACGACGGTGGAATCGAATTGATCACGAAATTCGCGGCGAAGCTTGGCGATGCGGCGCTCGGCGTCCTTGGAAAGTTTTTGCGCGGCGACGCGATCCTGAACGGCGTTGACGGCTTCACGGGCGTGATATTCGAAATCGCGAAGGAGGGTGTCGAGCTTCTTTTCCAGTTCGCGGATTTTAGCCGCCTGCAGGTTTTTTCCTTCAGCTGCTAAACGTTTCTTTTCGTCCTCCAGTTCTTTTTGGCCCGATTGCAGTTTGAGACGCTGACTTTCGGCGTCTCGAAGTTCGGCGTGGAGCTTGTCGAGAAACTGGGCGACGTCGCGAGCCTGCGAACCAAGACGCGAACGGGCGCTCTGGATGATGGAGGGATTCAATCCCAAACGTTGCGCGATGTTGATGCCGGCGGAAGCGCCGGGGACGCCGACTTTCAGATCGTAGGTGGGCTGGAGAGTTTTCTGGTCGAAGCCGACGGCCGCATTGAGAACACCGGGCGAATTGGCGGCGTAGACCTTGAGCGCGGTGTGATGGGTGGAGATGATGGTCATCGATCCGATGCGGGCGAAGTGTGCAGCGATGGCGACGGCGAGCGCTGCGCCTTCTTCGGGATCGGTGGCGGAGCCGAGTTCATCGAGCAGGACGAGAGAGTTGGCGGTCGCGGTGCGGGAGATGAAATCGATGTTGGTGACATGAGCGGAAAAGGTGGAGAGATTCTGCTCGATGGATTGATAGTCGCCGATGTCGGCGAAGATGGCGTCGAAGACGGGAAGTTCGGCGCGATCGGCGGGGACGGGAAGTCCGGCTTGCGCCATGAGGGCGAGCAGGCCGACGGTTTTGAGGGCGACGGTTTTGCCGCCGGTGTTGGGGCCGGTGATGATGAGTTGACGGTGATCGGGCTTTGTTGTTCCCAGGTCTCGCAAAGGCGGCGAGACCTGGGGCATCCCAGGTCGGGTCATATCATCTTCGGCGAAGTCACGGGATTCGAGTTCGATGGTGACGGGGACGATGGGGAGTCCCTTGGATTTCAGGTTGCGTTCGAGCAAAGGATGGCGAGCACGATGGAGGAGGAGATGGCGTTCGAGGCCCTGCGGCATGCGAGCGGCATCTCGGTCTCTTGTTTGTGGCGATAATGTGCGCGCGAGATCCCTCGCTCCGCCTGGAGAAAACAGCTCCCCTGGGGATGACGCAACTGTTTCCAGCTTTGGGCTTTCGGCTGGAAAATCCCCACCCTGTCGCAGAGAGCGCGGCAAGGGTGGGGCAGCCTCGTTCGGCTCTCGGCTTCCGGGCACGTTGAGACCCAGTTGGCGGGCGGCGGGGGCGCCCACCCCACAAGCTGCCCCACACAAGAAGGCTTCGACGCAGTTGTAGTCTTCGGCGAAACGGGCTTTGGCGAACTGCAGTTCGAGTTCGGCGAGGACGTCGACAGCGGCGAGGATGGAATCGGCGAGCGCGGCGATGCGCGAGGTCATGACGATAAGAATGCGATGAATTTCAGCGGTCTCTTCGTCGAGGAGGCGAACGAGTTCGTTGTTCTGCTCGATGGTTTCGAGAGGCTCGACGAAGACGGTTTGTCCGCTGGAACTGGCGCCGTGGATGACGCCGTGCACGCGACGTTTCTGCTCGACCTTGACGGGGATGACGAAACGCTCGCCGCGAATGGTGACGAGTTCCTCCTGGACGGCGCCACCTTCGGAGAGGCGGCGGAGATAAGACTGCAGTGATTCCTGAATGGTGCGGCGCTGCTTCTCGATTTCGCGGCGAATGCGGGCGAGTTCGGGCGAGGCTTTGTCTTCGAGCGTGCCGTCGGGATTGATGGTGTTGCGGAAGGAACGGAGGAAGTCGGTGAAATCGACGATGCGGGCGGAGAGCGAACGGACGCGGCGCCATTCCGAGCGTATGGTGGCGGGAGGGTGGAGAGCGATTTCGCGCCATTCGGCGGCGCGATCGACGACGAGAAGGATGTCGCGGATTTCGGTGGTTTCGAGGGCGGCACCGGCGATGCGCGATTTATCGAGCGGAGAGTTGATTTCGGAGAGGCCGGAAAAATCGAAGCGTCCGCCGACGCGGCGGAATTCGCGGATCTCGGTGGCGAGTTGCTGCTGGATTTCGATCCAGGCGAAATCGGTGGAGGGCGCGAGCGCGGCGATACGGCGGTGGCCGAGCGGGGAGGAAGCATATCCCCGGAGGAGTTCGCGGAGGGAATCGAACTCGAGGGCGCGGGCAGAAGTGTGGAGGGGCGCGGGCATTCGCACTTATTTTACGGGAAGGGTGGAGGTGATTTTCAGCAGATGGGACACGGAGGTTTCAAGGTGGCAAGGTGGGAAGGTGAACAAGGCACAGATCCCTCGACTCGCGCAAACTACGCGCCTGCTCGGGATGACAAATCAAAATCCCCACTTCTGGCAAAACCGGCCAGAAATGGGGCACCCGGCGAAATAATCCCATGTCTCGCAAAAGCGGAGAGACATGGGGCATCCCAGTTTTGTAGCGGCAAAGTCAAATTCCCCACCCTGTCGCACAAACCGCGACAAGGGTGGGGCACCCTTAGTCTTACTTTAGCGGGTAGGGATTCTTCGACTCGCGCTCGCCTGCGCTCGTGCTCGCTCAGAATGACAAAATCCCCACTTCTGGCAAAACCGGCCAGAAATGGGGCACCCGGCGAAATAATCCCATCCCAAGTTTTTGAAATCTTCAGGCGTCTTCTTCTTGGGGTTAGTCGCCGGAGGTGGTGGCGACTTGTGCGGCGGCTTCGGCGGCGATGGGCAAGCGGATGGTGAAGAGCGCGCCGCCATCGCCTTTGTTCTGGCAGGTGACGTGGCCGCCGTGATCCTGAACGAGTCCGAAGACAGCGCTGAGCCCAAGGCCAGTGCCTTTGCCGACGGGCTTGGTGGTGTAGAAGGGGTCGAAGACGCGTTGCGGCTCGCGAAGGCCGGGCCCGGTGTCAGAGAACTGGAGGATGAGTTCGTCCGCGTGGCGATAGGCACTGATGAGAAGCGTGCCGCCACCGACTTCCTGCAGGGCGTCCATGGCGTTCTCGATGATCTCGATGAAAACCTGAAAGAGCTGATTGACGTTGCCACTGACGCGCGGGAGTGAGGCTTCGAGGGCGATCTCGACGTGGATTTTTCCGGCGGGATAACGCGGCTCGAGCATGGCATGAGCACGATGGAGAAGCATGCCAACATCGACGAGAGATTTCTCGCTGGGAGAGCGCTGGGCGAAGTTCAGCAGGCGGGCGACGAGATCGCGAGTGCGCTGCGCCTGCGCGACGATTTTGCGGAGGAGATTTTTCTGATCGTCGGTGAGGCCCTCCTTGGCCCAGAGTTGATCGGCGGTGGCCAGGATGGCGGTGAGAGGGTGATTGATTTCATGGGCGGCGCCGGCGACGAGGGTGCCGAGGGACTGAAGTTTTTCCTTCTGCACGAGCTGATTCTGGAGACGGCGCTGGCTTTCATATCCGCGACGGGATTCGCGCAGCAGACCGACAATGGCCTGATCCTGGACATACTGGCGCAAGAAGACGAAGGCACCAAGAACAAGCATGGCCGTGAGAACGGTGAAGAGGCGGAAGACACGCGAGGACGCGGAGGAACTGTCAGCGAAGACGGTCCAAAGGCCGAGCACGGGCAGCGAGAGGATGGTCAGCATGCTAAGTCGAGGGAGAAGCTTTTTCCACGGAGTGCGTTGGGAAGGCTCGACGCTAGAGAGATTCCAGTCGCGGGCGGAGAGCGAAGCGGCGGCCATCCAGCAAACGGTGGCGATCAGCGGAATGTCATACGGGCACCCGGAATAATAGGTCTGGGCGGCGGCGGCGCGGTTCAGAAGCTGTGAATTGACAGCATAGAGACACGCCGGCGCGAACAGGTGCAAGTAGAAACGGCGCCAACCTCCTGAACTGGCAGACGAGGCCACGGCGAGAACACCGATGAAGAGGACATTTTCGAATCCGTAGAGGAGATCGTAGTAGCGGTTATAGAGGACGTGGTCGAGGAGGACGTACTGGTGGGGGAAGACGATGAAGGCATAGAGAAAGACCCACCAGCCGAGCAGCATGAAGAAATTGAGAGCGCTGAGATGGACACTGCGCTGCTTCTTGGTCAGGTCAGGACGCCAGGCAACAGCGGCGATCATGGGAATGAGATGAAAAAAGAGGACGATATCGAAGAAGAACGGGTCGGGGATGGGACGGCGAAGAAGAGTTTCCCAGACGGTCCAACCAGCCTGATTCGTGGCCCAGAGGGTGAAGCCGATCGACATCAGCGCCCAGAAACTGCGTTCCTGGAGAGGGCGGACAATAGAGTTATGGAGAGTGATGGCGGCCGCGGCGAGCATGACAACGAGGACGGCGAGATCGGCAAAGACCGCGAGTGGGAAGCTTTTGTGGACGGTAAGCGACACGATGGCGAAGACGGCGGTTACGGCGGCCGCGAGGAGGAACCAGCGATGTCGTTGGAACGGACTCATCCGCCCCTCATTTTATGAGGTTTAAATGAGGAAGCGGATGAACGATGGGAATGGAGGCGGTTACTTTTGTCACCAAGGGCCTCGCTTCGCTGCTGAGGGGAACGGGGTTGAGTACGGAGGAAGGGAGACATGGAGTTGCGAGAGCACTTGATCTGGAGAGGCATCCGGTCTTTGACCATTGCCGCCCACCCCACTCCCGGTGGAGCAGGTTTTGAGGGAAAGCGCAATGAGCGGGATCACACGCGGAGCTGGGGGAATGGACTAGAATCAAGGCTTTGGAGGACGCGGTGGCTTCGCGGGCCTTCGGTAGGTGACTTTATGGCATTTCCAACGACTCGTCTTCGACGCCTGCGCCGCACGGCGGAATTGCGCAACCTGGTGAGCGAAACGCGGCTGTCGCCGGATGCGTTTGTTTATCCGATGTTTGTGTGTCCCGGAGAGGGCGTGCGAAAGGAAGTTCGCTCCATGCCGGGGGTGTGTAACTTGTCGGTCGATGAGGCGGTGAAAGAAGCGGGAGAAGTGCGGTCGCTGGGCGTCCCGTCGATCATTTTGTTCGGGCTTCCGGATAAGAAAGATGAAGTGGCGACAGGGGCGTGGGCTGAGGACGGGATCGTGCAGCAGGCAGCGCGGGCGATCAAGCGTGAGGTTCCGGATCTGATTCTGATGGGAGATGTCTGCCTGTGCGAATACATGTCGCACGGACATTGCGGAATCGTGAAGGCGTCGTCGACGGCGAAGTCGCTGGGGGCTGCGGCGCGGGCCGCTGTCGAGGAGAGCGAGGAAGTTCCCGCGTCTCGCAAAGACGGCGAGACACGGGGCATCCCAGGCAAGATGGATTACGAGATTGTGAACGACGCCTCGCTAGAATTGCTGGCGCGGACGTCGGTTTCGCTGACGCGGGCGGGGATCGACATTATTGCGCCCTCTGACATGATGGATGGACGAGTGGCGGCGATCCGCAAGGCTCTGGACGAAGCGGGATTCATCAATACGCCGATTCTGTCGTATGCGGCAAAATTTGCGTCGGGATTTTATGGCCCGTTCCGCGAAGCAGCGGATTCGGCGCCGCAGTTTGGCGACCGGCGGTCTTATCAGATGGATGGGGCAAACATTCGCGAGGCGATGCGAGAGATTGCGGCGGATGTGGAAGAAGGCGCCGACATGATCATGGTGAAACCGGCGATGCCGTATCTGGATGTGATTGCGGCGGCAAGAGAAAGATTTGATTTGCCGCTGGCGGCGTATCAGGTGTCGGGCGAGTACGCGATGATTGAAGCGGCCGCGCAGAATGGATGGATCGAGCGCGAGCGGGTAATGATGGAGTCGTTGTTGAGCATACGGCGCGCGGGCGCGAGCATTATTCTGACTTACTACGCGAAGGACGCAGCCAAATTATTGGGATAAGTTTGATTTCGTGCGAGTTATTGATGTTTTGAGCAGGATATAACTCGGCGAATGAAACGGTTGTAAGTACAACATTCTTCAAAGGCGCATTTTTATTGAGAGAATTTGCTTTTTTGTGTTGACAGAAAATCAATAATCGTGGCATCTTGAGATATCTTCTTACGAAAGGACGCTCAGATTGGCGACTTTTGAAAACAAAACGCTAAGCGGGCAAGATCAGCCAACAACCTGGCTGAGTTGCAATCGGGCGTCTATCGCGTCGCGCTAAGTCGAGCTTCGACGCCCTTCCGCACAACTGAATAACTTCGCTGGGTGGCGCAGGCCGCGGTTCCTTCGACTGTAAATCGACAACCCGCTGCCATCTTATTCCCCCAGCAAGACCGCTCATTACCTTGTGTAGTTATCGGCCAGTGGTGATTTGGTCACGGATACTTCTCTGGTAGAAACAGCCTTCGGGCTGAGAGGTTCGAATCCTCATGGGCGCAAGCCCTGCCGTGATCGGCTGTTCCCTGGCCTAATCGTTGTATGTGGGCGCGAATGGTATCGCGCTTGGACGAAATTCAGTCAGTGGTGAGATTCGCGGCAACCTCGTGGCGAGCCTGTTAACCCAGGCCGGGGTTCGAGCCCCCAACCGCGATTCAAGTTCCCTGGCTGCGCCGCGACCGCAGCGCGGGCGATAGTGCCCGCGCTGCACGAAGGGGCGTGACGACAAGATAAAACAATTTCGCCGGTGGTGAAGATTGCGGTTACTTCGCTTTGGGAGCGGGAGATGCAGGTGCAAATCCTGCCGCGGGAATTTGTGCCCGCGTGGCTAAACAGTAAAGCGCCTTAACGTTCCGTGGTCGAAGGTTCCCCGGCTAATCACGCGGCATGCGATGCCGCTAGAAAAAACGCAAATGGAAAACGACAAGTTGATTGCGATTACGCGACCGTGCGATGGAGATACGCTCTGCCGCACCTGCTACTGGGCGCATGCGCAGAAAGGATTTCGCGAGAGCGAAGAGGTGATCTTCTGCGCGTTCGGCGAGTTACGGAAGCTGCCATTCAAGGTTCGGGATTGCACGGATTACTTCAACCGTACATTGCCGACGCGGCAGCAGATGGAGCGGATCGCCTTAATCATTCCGAATGAGCCGAGGCGTAAACCAGCGGGATTTGCGGGTCTGGGATGTGAAGAGAGTTCGGAAGAGGAGAGCACAGGCACGGACGCTGAATGAGGAAGAGATAGCGAGGATTAACTTCGTTCCCTCGGGGCTAAAGCCCCTGTCTTTTAGGACCGTTTGTGGCACGACTAAAGTCGTGCCCGTTCAAATCGTGCTCTTGCAAATTTTGACAAATGCTTTGCGGCCACGCTTCGGGCAGGCTAAAGAGCTAAGTCGTGCCCTTCCCAAATGGTTCCCTGCGTAAAGCAGTTCAAGGGGGGATTGGCTTTGAGCTTCGCCGGTGGTGAAAGACGAGGGTTACTTCGCATAATCCGACGGTCGCAGGTTCGATTCCTGCCATGGCTTTGGCCATTAGCTCAGTGGTAGAGCATCGGAACAATACCGTCGTCGCCTAAATTCCCCGGCGATGAAAATTAACGAGGCGAACGCCGAGTGGCGGACAAGGCGCGGCTCTGGCCCTTTGCGGAATCATCCGGAGCCTCGAAGCCGATGCGGCGATGGTTGGCCGGGAGCGGAGCCATGAGTTCGCGAATGGCTTCGACGAGGTCCTGAATTTCGGAGTCATGATCGTCGAGGCGCGATTCCAGTTCAGACAACTTGTCCACGACTTTCCGGTTTACGAGCAACCCATCGCGCATCTGCACAAACGCGCGCACGACGAAGAGGCTCATCTCGATCGCGCGGTTCGAGTTCAGAACCGTGGCGGCCATGATGGCACCGTGCTCGGTGAAGGCGTGCGGAAGATAACGGCGTCCTCCGCGGGAGGAGTTTGAGGTCACAAAGTGTGACCTCAAAGTTTCATACTCGGGCTTGGTCAGAGTGAAAAGAAAGTCCGCTGGAAATCGGTTGCGGTTGCGCTTGATCTGCTGATTGAGCTGCTTCACCGGAACTCCGTAAAGCTCTGCTAAGTCCGCATCGAGAATGACCTTCTGATTGCGCAAGATCAGGATTCGGGAACTGACTCTTTTAGCAAGAATGATGGCAGTTTTGTTCATAAGAGCCCAGCGAACTTGAGGTCGCAAATTGCGACCTCAAGATCAGAAGCATAGCAGTCTTGCACGCGCCAGAACAGAATGGAAGGGGCAGTGCGGTGACTGCGAGTTTCAAAAAGGAAGCACGCCGAGTCGAGTGGCTGGCTCGGGATGACAAGCACATTGCGGAAGTTATTGGAAAGTTGAAAGGAGGGAACGATGGCTCGACTGAACATGTTGAATTTATTTGGAACGCACACACACGAGGGAGCTCCGGCGCGGAATATTTCGGCGGAGCTGCAACTGCGGCGCTCTGTGCTGGCGTGTCTGCTGTGGGAGGACCAGTTCTACGAGGATGGAGTGGAGATCGCGGGCCGGATCGCGGAACTGGTGCCGAAGGTAAGTTCCGAGAAGGTGGCGGAGCTGGCAGTAGAAGCGCGCAAGCGGATGAAGCTGCGTCACGCGCCGCTTTTGCTGGTGCGGGAGATGGCGCGGCACAAGACGCATCGAGCGATGGTGGCGGACACGCTGGCGGAGGTGATCCAGCGGGCCGATGAGCTGGCCGAGTTCGTCGCAATCTATTGGAAGGACGGGCGCGTGCCGCTTTCGGGGCAGGTGAAGAAGGGACTGGCGGCGGCGTTCCCGAAGTTTGATGAGTATCAGCTCGCCAAGTACGACCGAGGCGGGCCGATCAAGCTGCGGGACGTGCTGTTCCTGTGCCACGCCAAGCCGCGCGACGAAGCGCAGGCAGAAGTGTGGAAGCGGCTCATCGCGGGAACGCTGTCGGTTCCGGATACGTGGGAGGTTGCACTCAGCTCGGGCGCAGACAAGCGCGAAGCCTGGGAGCGGCTGCTTCGCGAGCAGAAGCTGGGCGGGCTGGCGTTGCTGCGGAACTTGCGCAATATGCGTGAGGCCGGGGTGGACGAGTCGCTGGTGCTGGCGGCACTCGGGACGATGAGCACGTCACGGGTACTGCCGTTCCGCTTCCTGGCTGCGGCGCGTTACGCTGCGCAGTGGGAAGAGGCGCTCGAACAGGCGATGCTGAAGTGCGTTGCCGGAAGCGAGAATCTGCGCGGGAAGACCATCGTGCTGGTGGACGTTTCTGGCTCGATGACTGCGCCGCTCTCGCGACGTTCGGAGATGCAACGCACGGATGCGGCGTACGGGCTGGCGGTGCTTCTGCGGGAAATTGCGGAGAAGGCTGCGGTGTTCAGCTTTTCCGATGATCTGGTGGAGGTGCCGGCGCGGCGTGGCTTCGCGCTGCGCGATGCCATTCACGCTTCGCAGCAGCACAACAGCACGCAGCTCGGCAAGGCGGTCGAGAAGCTGAACAGCAAGGAAAAGTGCGACCGGCTGATCGTGATCACTGACGAGCAGGCGCACGATCGTGTACCCGCGCCGAATGGCAAGGGATACGTGATCAACGTGGCGTCGTATAAGAACGGCGTCGGCTACGGGAAGTGGACGCATATCGATGGCTGGAGCGAGTCGGTCATTGATTACATCCGCGGGCTGGAGCAGATGGAATAAGCGGCTCCATCGCTGGCGACACCGGCCAGAAGTGGGGCCGCGCTTCCTCTTCGCAAATATCCCATGTCTCGCAAAAGTCAGCGAGACATGGGGCATCCCATAGCTTCAGAGAGCCGCGGAGTCGTGGGGAGAAGCGTCGACGCTGGTTGGAGATTCCAGCCTTGGCGAGGCGCGGCGGGATTTGCGGGCGCAGGATTCTGATTCCAATCTCCACAAATACATGACGGCGTAAGAGCGCCAGGGACGCCAGGATTCGGCGCGGCGCTCGATTTCGTTCGATGCGTCAAGGCCGAGAACGCGAGAGAGACCGCGATCGCCGGAAGGAAAGGCGTCGGGTTCGGCGAGAGCGCGCATGGCGACGTATTGAGCGGTCCATTTGCCGATGCCGGGAATGCGGCAGAGGCGATCGAGAAAGGCATTGGCGTCGATGATTCCTTCGAAAGTGATGGTGTGATCGCAGACGGCGCGGGCAAGGGCGCGGATCGCGGCGGCGCGAGTCGCGGGAAGTCCCATGGTGGACAAGTCAGCTTTGGCCAGAGTTTCGGGCGAAGGAAAAAGATGAGTCAGGCCGGAAGGCCCATCGAAAGGCTCGCCGAAGGCACGAGCGATTTTTCCGGCGAGAGCGGTTGCGCCTTTCACAGTGGTCTGTTGGCCGAGAATGGCGCGAACGGCGAGTTCGAAACCGTCCCAAGAGCCGGGAACGCGAAGGCCGGGTTGAGCGTGGATGATTTCCGCGAGCGTGGGATCAGCGCCGAGAGTGCGCTCGATGGCGTGCCAGTCGGCGCTGAGATCGAACATGGTGCGAATGCGCTCGATGATGAAGAAGAGCGAGCGAGGATTGCCGAAGTGAAGGCGAACATCGAGGGCGAGATGAGCGGAGTCGAGGGAGACTTCGAAATATCCGCGATGCGACTGGAAGGCGATGGAGCGGCGATAGACGCCGTCGACGACGGCTTCGACGCCGGGAGTGCAGCGAGGGACGAGGAAGGCAAGAATTCCGGGCCAGTGATAAGGAGGGCGGAAGCGCAGGCGGAAGGAATAGAGATTTTCCGAAGCGGAGTGATGAGCGAGATCGGAGCGGCCGAACGTCTGACGGGCCAGGCGGCGAATCTGCGTGGGCGTGCGATGGTAAACGTTCTGAATGTGGGCATTGAAGCGGCGGACGGAACCGAAGCCGGCGGCGAGCGCAACGTGATTCATGGGAAGAGTAGTTTCGTCGATGAGCTTCTTGGCGAAATGGAGGCGGCGGGTTTGGGCGACGGCAAGAGGAGTGGCGCCGAGATGGCGCAGAAACAGGCGACGAAGATGACGCGAGCCGACGCCGAGTTTTTGGGCAAGCATTTCAACACCACCATCTTCGAGGCCGCTTTCGCCGATCAGGCGAAGGGCGCGGGAAACGGTGGTGGAAGTTCCGGACCAGGCGGGAGTGCCGGGAGAACATTCGGGGCGGCAGCGGAGACAGGGACGGAATCCAGCTTCGGCAGCGGCCGCAGCGGTGGGAAAGTAGCGGACGTTTTTTTCTTTCGCCGTGGGAGCGGGGCATATGGGACGGCAGTAGACACCGCTGCCGAGAACTCCGATGAAAAATTTCCCGTCAAAGCGCGGGTCGCGGGAGAGACGAGCGCGCGAACAAATGTGCCAGTCGAGAGTCATGATCAGGTCGGTTTCCCGAAATCCTCACCTCTGGCAAAGCCGGCCAGAGCCGGGGAACCCACCTTCATCATAGTTCGGTTGGATAAAGAAGGTGGACGTTTTCGGACCGCGCTCTGGAGGAGATGTGTCCGCGGGTGTCCAACTGCGGGAAAGGAATCGCGATAAGTTGACGGCATTCGCCGAGCCGAACGACAGGCTCGCGCGATTCCAGGAGGAGCGATGAAATTCCGCATATTGGCCAGCCTGACTGCGATCAGCGTGCTTGTGCTGACGCTGCCCACGATCAACGCGCAAAATCAATCGCAATCGATACGAGCTCCCTACTTTTTTGTGACCCTCGGAACGCTGGGTGGAACGGTGAACTCTCCCAACAGCATCAACGATATTGGATGGATTACTGGAGGCGCAGACCTGGCGGGCGACAACGATGAGCACGCGGCGTTGTGGCTGTACGGCTCGGTGCATGATCTGGGCACGCTGGGAGGGCCGAACAGCGCGGTGCTGTGGCCGGTGCACAATGAGACGGGATTGATCGCGGGAGTGTCGGACACGACGATCAGCGATCCGCTGGGCGAGGTATGGAGCTGCGGAGCGTTTCTGCCAGCATCGCATGTGGGACATACGTGCGTGGGATTTCTGTGGCAGAACGGAATCATGGCAGGGCTGCCGACGCTGGGCGGAAATAATGGATTTGCGACGGGCGTGAATGATTCGGGGGTGACGGTGGGATGGGCGGAGACGAGCTATCACGATCCGACATGCGTTGCGCCGCAAGTGCTGCAATTTCTGCCGGTGACGTATGGGCCGAAGCAGGGACAGATTCAGGCGCTGCCGACGTTGAGCGGCGATTCGGATGGCGCCGCGACTGCGATCAATGACAAAGGACAAATTGTCGGGATCTCAGGTGCATGCGGAGCGGCGGTGGGTGGAGTGAGCGCGACGCATGCCGTGTTGTGGCAAAACGGCGCCGTGCAGCAACTGGGAACGCTGGGAGGCTCGGCGAATAATACTCCGATGATCATCAGCCCGAATGGATTGATTGCGGGATTTTCGGATTTGATGGGGGATGAGGATGGGGCGAATCCGAATTTCCATGCGGCGTTTTGGACGAAGACCGACGGCAGCGCGCCGCTCGATCTGGGTGTTTTGCCCGGAGATTATTTCAGCGAAGCGACGGGGATCAACAATCGCAGGCAGATTGTGGGCGAGTCGTGCAATTCATCATTCACATTGTGCACGGCGATCCTGTGGCAGAACGGAGACATGATCGATCTGAACAGCGTAGTGCCGCATGGAAGTCTATATCTGTTTTATGCGAATGACATTAATTCGTCGGGAGAGATTACGGGAGTAGCGCTGAACCAGGAGACGGGCGAACTGGTGGGCTATCTCGCGATTCCGACGAGCGGGGTGACGGAGGTGACCGTTCCGCAATCGAAGATGGACGTGGCGCCGCGGGTGCTGCTTCCGGCCAGCGCAAGCCAACAGATGATGAAGAAATTCGGATTGGCGAAGAGCGGTAAGTAGAAGAGCGATGAGAGGAAGAGCAGGGGGCGAGCGTTCGATTGGACGACCGCGCTGTGCTTAGAGTGAATTAGGGAAGGTCGGCTCGCGCGCATTGCGCCGCAAGAAGCCGCGGCGGCGCGCGGTGGCTCCCCTAGGTCCTTCGACTCGCGCAAAGACGGCGCTCGCTCAGGATGACAAAATCCACAGGGGAGATAATTCAGGCAGGGAGAGATCGATGAGAATCGATGTGTGGATCATGGCGGGAGCGTTGTGCGTGGCGGCGGGGATGTGTGGAATGCGCGCGTCCGCGGATGCAGAGGAGCGGTGCGCAGCACCGGAGTATCGCCAGTTTGATTTCTTTGTGGGGAACTGGGACGCGTTTGATGTGACGAATCCGGGCGTGAGGGTGGCGACGAACCGCGTGAGCAAAACTCTGGGTGGATGCGTAGTTCTGGAAGATTACGAGGGAGAGAACGGGTCACACGGGGAAAGCTTCAGCATCTATGACGCGGCAGCGAAGAAGTGGCATCAGACGTGGGTGACGAATCACGGACAGCTGGTGATGATCGACGGCGCGATGCATGGAGATGAGATGGTGCTGGAGGGAGTGGATCACGCAAATGGGGTAGAGAAATACGTACGCGGGACGTGGAAGGCGGTGGGAGATGGAGTGCGGGAAACGGCCGTGACCTCGATGGATCATGGAAAAACGTGGACGCCATGGTTTGATTTGATTTTCCGGAGGGCGAATGGAACGGGAGACGATGCAAAGAGCCAACAAGAAGCGGACGCAGTGGCGGCGCTCGATACGGAGTACCAGGCAGCGGTGAAGAGAAATGATGCTTCGGTAATGGAGAAAATTCTAGCGGATGATTTCGTGCTGGTGACGGGATCAGGGAAAACCTACACGAAGAAGGATTTGCTGGAGGAGGCGCGAAGCGGACGCGTGCAGTATGAGCATCAGGAAGAACTTACGCAAAAGGTACGCGTATTCGGAGATACGGCGGTGGTGACGGCGAAGCTGTGGGAGAAAGGAACGGACAGTGGAAAGGCGTTCGATTGGACGATCTGGTTCAGCGATACGTATGTGAAGACTGCGGCAGGATGGAGGTATGTGTTTGGACAATCGTCATATCCGCCGCCGAAGAATTGAGTGGCTTCTGGCGGTCGTCTTCCGGGAGAATCTATGTATTCCGATGTCTCGCAAAAGCGGCGAGACATGCGGCATCCCATATTTGTCTATAACACCGGGACCCCTCGTGGGGCATCCCACTTCTTATTTTTGTGGAATCAAAGCTTCACAAAACTAGCTAGGCGCCGGTGGCGCGGCCGAAGCTGACTTCGACCTGGCGGCGATCTTCGTCGGAAACTTTGAACATAGGGCGCGGCTTCAGTTCCATGAAACTGGCGACAAAGACATCGGGAATCTGGCCGATGCGGGTGTTGTAGGTGTTGACGTCGTCGTTAAAGAATTCGCGACGGTCGGCGATGCGCTCTTCCAATTCCGAAATGCGGTTCTGCAGTTTCAGAAAATTTTCGTTGGCCTTGAGCTGCGGATAGTTTTCGGCGACCGCGAACAGGCTGCGGAGAGCGCTTTCGAGTTTCAGATCGGCGACGGCTTTCTGATTGATGCTGGCGGCGTTCATGGAGGCGGCGCGGGCCTGGGTGACGGCGAGCAGAGTCTGCTGCTCATGCTGCATGTATCCCTTAACGGTTTCGACGAGGTTGGGGATCTCGTCGTGACGCTGTTTGAGCAGCACGTCGATGTTGGCAAGGGCGCGGTCGTTCTCGTTGCGCAGGCGAACCAGACCGTTGTACAGGATGATGGCGTAGGAGCCGACGGCGGCGATAAAGAAAACAAAGACCAGAGCGGAGATGATGCTGCTGCCCATAGCTTTAGTCAAAGGTGCCAGTTTCGTCGAGGGATGGGCAAGTACCGGAAGGGTTGCGACGGTTGGAAGCCGAGGATAGGCAAGACTGACGGGAAAAGGCGGAAATTCGCATGTCTCGCAACAACGGCGAGACATGGGGCATCCCACTTCCTTCAGTCTTGGGTGAAGAAACGGCCCCATTCTGCGGCAAAGAATGCGATAAGTAGGGCAACCCACATTCAGCTGTGGATTCGGGAAGAAAGATGTTGCTGGAAGATATAGGGCCAACCCTTCGATTCGCTTCGATCATCTATTCATCGCTTCTGGCCGGAGGAAAGGCTTGGGGACATTTCGCCCCGGTGCGGGTCTCGTCGAACGATCGAGCAAGTTTGAGGCGCCGGGAAGAACGAGGAACTTGCCTAATGTCCAATGGGGACTTCGGATGGAAGTCTGACGTCCGAAGGAAAGAAAAAGAAGAAGATTCGGAGCTGCCATCTTTCTTCGTCATCGGCCCTCCCCGCACAGGGACGACGTGGTTACAGAGCATCCTGAGCGAGTGCGCGTGGCTGTCGCATCCCACCAAGGAAACGCGCTTCTTCGACAAATACTTCGATCGAGGGATCGACTGGTACAAATCTCATTATCGGAGAGCGAAAACGGGACGCAAGATCGGAGAAGTAGCGCCCACGTACTTTGCCTCAGCGCTGGCGCGCGAAAGAATTGCGGGGCTGCTTCCGGAGGCGAAGGTGGTTTGCACGTTTCGCAATCCGATCGACCGGATTGCGTCGCTTTATCGGCTGAAACGGGCTTATGGCTTGATTCCGTGGAGTTTTGACGAGGCGCTGGGGCGCGATCCGGAGTTGATGGAGTCAAGCCGGTATGCGACTCACCTGAAGGAGTGGAAGAAGATTTTTTCGGAAACACAAGTTCTAGCGATGGTGCACGACGACATGGAAGCCGATCCGCAATCGTACCTGGACAAGATTGTCGACTTTATTGGAGTACCGCGAGTAAAGCTGGCCCAGTCGCAGACCCGGCGAGTGCTTTCCTCGGACGAATTAACCGAACCGCGCCATTATGGCTGGACACGGTGCGCGACGCTCATGGCGGAGTGGTCAAAGATGAAACGAATGGATTCGATGGTGGCGATGGCGAAACGGATGGGAATTTCGAAGTTGTTTATCGGGGGAGGAGCGGCGTTTGCGGAGCTGACGGCGGCACAGGTGGTGAAGTTGCGCACATTATTTTTGCCGGAGATCGAGGAACTGGAGTCGCTGCTGAACCGCGATTTTTCAGCGTGGAAAGAGCAGAGATCGATGACGAAGAAAGCCCCGCCCCTGGCGACGCCGGACAGAAGTGGAGCGCCGGTTGCGGTGGTCCAGCCGGCTGAGCGCCTTGGGTCTTCGCTGGGCGAAGGAGAAGTCTTACGACGAACTGCATAGATCCTCCGCGGCTGCTCAGGAAAAATCTCTGGCAAAGGCGGCCAGAAGTGCGGCACCCGCGAAAATTCCCATGTCTCGCAACAACAGCGAGACATGGGGCATCCCAGCCTGCTTCGGCCCGACGGTAGGATTCTTCGACTCGCGCTCGCATGCGCTCGTGCCGGCTCAGAATGACTAATGGAGGAAGAAAAGGCCCCCCCTGTCGCAAAGAACGCGACAAGGATGGGGCACCCCTTGCTCTCGACACAATCAGGCTTTCGCGCTGATCAGTCTTTACTGGGCTTCTTCGGAGTCAGATCGCAAACTTTGCGAACTTCGTCGATGTTCAGGCCTGCGGGCGAAAACTCGGCGATCTGGCGCCCGCTAGGAGTGGGCAAGGCAATGTTGAAGACCTGTCCGCCAATCAGGCCGCGGACGGTGCCCTTGTCCATGGAAAGAATGCGGCCGTGCCAGTTCCATCCGTGGAAATTGTGGACGTCATCGACGCGGACTTCCACTTCCAGTTGGGGCTGGCCCCAAATTCCGGGCCGATTGGGACGAATGCGGACTCCGGGGTTGAAGTCTCCGGCTTTGTACTTGCCGTCCTCACAGATCAGTTCGACACGAGGTTTGTAGTCGGGATCCTCGCGGAAATAATTGTTGGAAAGCAGCTCGAAGCGAACGCGCTTGGCGCCGGTCATTTTGTCCTCGGATTTGAACTCCATCCAATTACCGCCAGCGCTGACGCCGTCCTGCTCGCCCTGGTAAGGGCTCATAGAGCCTTGCTGCGCGAAAAGTGAAACTGCTGCCACGCCAACCAAAACCAAACCGGCCAGAAGCGCCAAAAGGGTGCGGGCCGGGCTCTTACTCTTAGAAACGAACGATCCGTTCACAGGTATCCTCCAGACAATAATTCCATCTATATTGAACCCGAAATGGGTAGAAAAAGTTGCACAACGAGGTGCGGGCAGGTTACTTCAGGTCAATTCTAAGATCGAGGTAGACCTGGGTGCGGTCGTCAAACTGGCTGACCGACTTCGTATCGCTCTTGTGGCCCTTGTATTGGGCGTAGACCTCGTAATCGATGGAGGTGGAAAGTGACGGAAAACGGTAGGAACCCTCGGGCCCGACGATGTAACTCTTGATGGAGCGTGTGCGAGTGTTAGTGAGATAGACGACGGCGTCTGGGAGAGGATTGTCCTGGGAATCGAGGACTCTTCCGTAGAGGAGGCGGCCGGAAGACTTGTCTTTTTTATCGGGGGAGGCGGAGGCGGTCGCGGCCAGTACGACGAGCACGGAAATAAGAATCGCGGCGGCCGCGATGGCAGAACGTTTGTGCGGCATCGAACTTTATTGTCTCACGAGTAACCAGGGGAAAATGCTAACGGGTGAGGTGCAGGCCAGTGTCGGCACGTTCTTCGCTGTAGATATGGACGGTGACTTCCTGGGCGTGGAGTTGTGTCCCGTCGGCGAGTTTGACGCCTTTGAGATCGGCGGAAAGGATGTAGTCGGCTTCGCCGGGAGGAACGCGTTGAGCAAACTCGCCATGGTGGTCGGAGTAGACTTCCCAGCGGACTTTCTTGGGTTTGTCGGTGGAGCGGCGAATGGTAACGCGGACGCCGTAGACAGGGCGATTATCGGGTCCCCAGACGGTTCCGGCGATGAGGGCGTAGGGCTTTTCGTCTTTTTGTGAAGCAGCCTGGGAAGCGGCGCACAAGAAAACCGGACAGGCACCCAGTAGAACCGCGATCAGCAGTGATGCAATTACCGGAAACCCCAGGGACGGGTGAGAAAAACGCAGGCGCAAGCGGGGGCTACGAGTAGTCACCGTCTTCATTTTCCTGTTCGTTTTCCTCTTCGTCTTCGTAGCCTTCTTCGACGGCCTTCAATTCGAGCGGGCTCGTAGTAATCACTTCAAAGTCCGTACCGCACTCAGGACAGGAGATGACTTCTCCTTCGTCAACCTCTTCTTCTTCCACGTCGAGGTCGGTATCGCATTCGGGACAGAGCACCATAAAGCCTCCAGCCTATTAGAGCGTCCTGTTAATATTTAGATTCTCTCCCGCCGGTTGGTCAAGTAGAAGCGGGCTGGATTCGAGGTTTTTATCCTGCAGGGCAAGATCGTCTTTCTACCGTAAGGAATGTCGTGTAGGCCATCGGACTGGAGCGAGGGTCATGAGTATGCACGGGGTGAGAAGGCTGGAACGGCGAGCGGCGGGATGGGCACGTTTCGGGTTGATGGTTGCGGGCGTGGCCGTTGCTCTGGGCCTGACGAGGCAATGCTGGGCGCAAGGGGCGGTCAAGGAGGCCGCAGATCCACAGGTCGCGGCGGCGCTGAAAGAGATTTCGGCGGAGCACATTCAGGCGAACATCAAGACACTGGTCAGCTTCGGGACCAGATCGACGCTGTCGGCGCAGGATGAAGCGGCGATTGCATCGGGGCGTGGCATCGGCGCAGCGCGAGAGTGGATCAAGTCGGAATTCGAACGCTATTCGAAAGATTGCAGCGGATGCCTGGAGGTAAAGACCGACAGTTTCGAACAGCAACCGGCGTCACGAATTCAGAATCCGACGGAAATCACCAATGTTTATGCGGTGTTGAAAGGGACGAATGCGGAGAATGCAAAGCGGATCGTGCTCGTGACAGGGCATTATGATTCGCGCAACAGCGATAACTTCAACGTGAGCGACGATGCTCCGGGCGCGAATGATGACGGAAGCGGAACGGCGGTGAGTCTGGAGTGCGCGCGCGTGCTGAGCAAACTGAAATTTCCGGCGACGATTATTTTCCTGACGGTGGCGGGCGAGGAGCAGGGGCTGTATGGAAGCCAGCATTTCGCGAAAATGGCGAAAGAGCAAGGCTGGGATCTGGAAGCGGTGCTGAATAACGACATCGTGGGCGGGGACAAGAGCCCGGAGCAGAATCATTCGGTGGTGCGGGTATTTTCTGAAGGCGTGCCGGTGGCGGCGTCGGATCAAGATGTGAAGCGAATTCGCATGGTGGGCGGAGAGAGCGATTCGGGATCGCGGGAACTGGCACGCTACATCTACGGAGTGGGGAACACGTACGGCGCCGCGGTCAAACCGATGTTGATCTTCCGGCTGGATCGGTACCTGCGCGGAGGGGATCATTATTCGTTTAACGAGCAGGGGTTTTCTGCGGTGCGGTTTACCGAGTTCCGCGAGGACTTCCACCATCAGCACCAGAACGTGCGGACAGAGAAGGGCATCGAATACGGCGATTTGCCAAAGTTCGTGGATTACGACTATGTGGCGGAAGTGGCGCGGCTGAATGCGGCAACCCTGGCGTCATTGGCGGCCGCGCCGGCGCCTCCGGCCAATGTGCACTTGGTGACCAAGAATCTGGAAAACGATTCGACCTTGACCTGGGATGCATCTCCAGGCGGGCTGGCGGCTGGGTATGAAGTCTTATGGCGGGAAACAACGAGCCCGGAATGGGAACACGCGGACAATGTGGGCAACGTGACACGAACGACGATGAAACTTTCGAAGGATAATGTCATCTTTGCAGTGGAGGCAGTCGACCGGGCGGGACATGCGAGCCTTCCGGTGGTGCCGGAATCGGAGCGGTGAGGGACTGTTCCAGAAGGCATTTGTGCCTCCAGGCGATCCGGCGCGAAGCCGGACACGCGAGTAGAATTGAACGACGAGGGAATCTGTGCGGCGAACTGGCGAACCGATGACATTGAGCCTGCCTCCGTTCACACGGGCGGTGATGTGGCTGGTGGGGATCAATACCGGGATTTACCTGCTGAAGCTGCTGCTGGAAGCGGTGACCCGGCTGCCGGTGCAGGCTTTCTTGACCGTCTATTTCGGGCTCACTCCCGTGGAGGTCGTGTTTCACGGCTGGATCTGGCAGCTCATCACTTACAGCTTCTTGCATTTCGAGTTCTGGCATTGGTTCGGAAACATGCTGGGGCTATGGATGTTCGGCGCGGCGATTGAAAATGCATGGGGAATCCGGCGGTTTCTTGAGCTGTTCTTCATTGGCGTTCTGGGCGCGGCCATCACCACGGTCGGACTTTCTTACGCGCACATTTTGGGCAATCCGTTTCAGGCGACAATTGGAGCATCGGGAGGCGTGTTCGCGATTCTGATCGCGTTCGGCATGCTGTTCGGGGACAGCGAGATCATGCTGATTCCCTTACCTTTCATGATCAAGGCGAAGTATTTCGTAGGAATCCTGATCGTGGTGACGTTGGCGTTTGCCATGGCAGGTGGTGGAAATGTGGCGTACGTGGCGCACCTTGGCGGGTTGTTCTTTGGATGGCTGTACGTGCGGCGCGGTCCGAAGGCGGCGCTAGTGGATATGAATGTTTCGGAGCGGTACTACGGGTTGCGGAATTCTTACTATCGCTGGAAGCGGCGGCGGGCAGCGAGGAAGTTTGAAGTCTACATGCGTCAGCATGACCGGCAGGTGCACTTCGACGAGCACGGCAACTACATTCCTCCGGATGATGAGGCGCGCAAAGGAAATGGCGGAGGAAAGTCGGGGTGGGTGAACTAGACGGCGCCTGGATTCCTAAAACAATTAATTCTTGATTTGCAGTTAACTTTCTGTTGGCTTGCGTCTCGCCGGTCTGCGAGGCGTGTTTTCCAAATGCTTATGTTTCGAACGGATTTGCTGAAAGATAAACGAATCCTGATCACGGGCGGAGGAACGGGCCTGGGCAAAGGCATGGCTGCGCGCTTCCTTGAACTGGGAGCGAGCGTGCACATTTGCGGGCGGCGAGAAGATGTGATTCGGGAAACTGCGGCGGAGCTTGGAGCGAAGGGAACGATTCATGCGCAGAGCTGCGATGTTCGCGATGCGAATGCTGTCGAGCAGATGATTGATTCCATCTGGCGCGACGGGGCGCTGGATGGTTTGGTGAACAATGCCGCGGGGAATTTCATCGCGCGCACGGAAGAACTTTCGCAACGCGCCTTCGAATCGGTGATCGGGATTGTGCTGATGGGAACGCTGCACTGCACGATGGCATGCGGACGGCGATGGCTCAAAGAGCGGCGACGAGGAACGGTGCTGAGCATTTCGGCGACGTATGCACCGGTTGGCTCGGCATATGTCGTGCCATCGGCAGTTTCGAAGGCGGGAGTGGAGGCGCTGATGCGCAGTCTCGCCGTGGAATGGGGAGATCGGGGAATTCGGATGAACGGGATTGCTCCGGGTCCGATACCCACGCAGGGAGCTTTTTCGCGGGTGCTGCCGCATCCGGGGCTAGAAAAGGCAGCGCTGGAGCGGAATCCGCAGCATCGCTTCGGCAAAGTGGAAGAGTTGGCAAATCTGGCGGCGTTTCTGGTCAGCGACGAATCCGGCTACATCAATGGCGAGATCATTCGCATGGATGGCGGTGAATTTCTGCAGGGCGCGGGAGAGTTCAGCGCTTTGGGAAAAATTCTGCGGGATGAGGATTGGGAAGCGCTGAAACCACGGAAGCGAAGTTCGACGTAGGACCCACGGTTGATTAGCTTTGCAGGCTATTTCCGCTCGCTAGGGTAGGGATTCTTCGACTCGCGCTCGCGTGCGCTCGTGCTCGCTCAGAATGACAGACAACATAGCGTCCCTCGACTCGCCATCATGTTCGCTCCGGCTCGGGATGACAATGTTTGAGCATGGCAAACTCGGCAGAAAGGTTGTTCCCATGTCTCCCAAAGGCGGCGAGACATGGGGCATCCCAAATTCGTAGTTTCGTGAGAATCCAAGTCCAACGAAGATTTTCTGCCGTCGGGACGCCGTCGGTACGGTAGGGATTCTTCGACTCGCGCTCGCTTACGCTCGTGCTCGCTCAGAATGACAGACAAATAGGGTCCCTCGACTCGCCATCGCATTCGCTCCGGCTGGCTCGGGATGACAGATCGAAGATTCATTGGATGCAGCTAAAAAGCAAAATCCCCACTTCTGGCAAAATCGGCCAGAAGTAGGGCACCCAAAACGAAGGTTAATTACTAAACTGAGGCGGCGCGAGTCAGTGGCTGGGATTCCGATGCCGAAGGCTGCTTGTTCTTGCGGATCTCGGCCAGCACGCCGACGATGAGCAGCATGCCCCCGGCGCCGAGCAGGGCGCCTTGCATCACGCCTTTGAGGTAAGAGGTCTGGGTCCAGTCCTGGGTGGCGATGTTGTCGAGCTTCATCTGATCGCGAAGGGCGGGAGCGCAGGTCGTTCTCGCGGCTGACGGAGCCGACTTGGCCGACTGGGCGACAGCAAAAGAAGAAGCGAGCGCGAGGATGAGAGCCAGACGTTTCATGAAAACCTCCGAAGAAGTAGTTGAATCTTCGGGGGCGGATGCGGCAAGTTACGGATGGAGTGGGACTGTTGAGGGGGCGCGAGTCCGGAGTCCTGAGTCTCGGGTCCTGAGGAAGACAACTTCTTGGGCCACGTATTTTACGCGGATTAGAACGGATAAAGTTTTGGCAGTTATTGGATGCGACCGGGACGCCGGCGTTGCGGTAGGGATTCTTCGACTCGCGCTCGCGTGCGCTCGTGCTCGCTCAGAATGACAATCAAAGATGGGGCACTCGATTCGCGATGACAAAACATATCCCAGGTCTCGCGAAACCGGCGAGACCTGGGGCATCCGATTTCGTGGATTTGTCTAAATCAAAATCCCCACCCAGTCCATCAAACGACTCGGCCTTTGAAGAAGTAGATGAGCTCGATGATCAGAATGACGACGACCATCAATTCGAGGACGAAGGCGCGGGACTGGTTGAATTGCTCGACCATGAAGCGGTAGAGGTCCTCGGCGGTCTGGAGCTTTTCTTTGACCAGGTCTTTGTAATCGGGCACACCGACCTTTTGCGCGCAGAGCTTATAAAGACGCGCGGAAAACATGTCGCTGAGGAACTTGATGGCGTTATCGGCGCGCTCGGTCAGCTCGTTCACGTCGAGCAGGACGGTATGGAGCTTGGAGGCGGCGCGGGCGGTACGCCAGCGCGACCAGAGGCCGCTGCCTCCACGATCGAGGAAGTCGTAGACGTCCTGAAGCTGACGAGTGAGGAATTCGTCGTAATGGCGGAACTCGAGTAGCTGCGAGTTGGCGTATTGGAGGAGTTGGATGGCGGTTTCGGCCCCGGCAGCGGTGTCATAAACAAAGGCGGCATTCCATCCAATAACCGCGAGATCGTTGGGATAGTAGGAGATGCGGGACTGAAGGATCTCCTGGCGCTCGCTATCAGAAAGGATGGCGGTTTCGCCGCGAACGATCTGGGCGATCTTGTCGCCGTGGAGGGCGAGGAGGTTGTCGGCGGAAGGCGAACCGTCGATTTCGCGGACGTGGAAGATGAAGTAATCCTCCTGGAGCCAGGGTTCGCCCTCGTTGAGAGTCGTGTGATAGGGCTTGACCAGGGCGGGAGCGGCACGCTCGAGGCGCTGACGGGCGATGCGGGTCGCAACCGACTCAAAACTGGTATCGGAGGTCCAGCGGGTGGATAGCTGGATAAGATCGTCCCAGCTGCCGGCGAAGGGCAGCTCGAAGACGAGGCTGATGACGCCGTAGTCGTAATACTTGATCTGGCCCTCGAGACGCTCGCCGGTATCAAGGATGACCGGATCGAGCGTGACAACCACCGGCGTACGCTGATAGCGGACGTAGGCGGGAGCCGTGTTTTTGAGGGGAAGCTGCTGGGTGCGGGCGCCGATGATGCGGCGGAGCTCGTCGAGGCGGATTTCTTCGCAGACATCGAACTGGATGAGGATGAGGACTGATCCGGTCAGCGGGGTGCGAACGTCCGCGATGGAGGGAACGGGAGCGGTCAGCGTTTTGCTGATGCCGACGGGGGCGACGGTGGTGAGTTCTCGATCCATGGCTTTGATACAGCGATTTTGATGCCGCAGGGCGGAGCTGTCAGATCTCTTTGAAACCGGGACGGTAGCCGGGTTGGCCTGAGACGCACCTCTATTGTCCCAGAAATGGGTGGGGTTGGGCTAGGGGCTGGATGGCCAATGGGAAAATCCGGAGGGGAACAGCAGGTTCCTCGACTCGCCGCCGCTTTCGCTCCTGCTCGCCCAGGGCGAACAATGCTCCTATAAAGTATTTAAATGCAGTCACTTAGGAGAGAGCCTCCAGAATAATAAGCCAGCAAAGGCGAGGGCTCCGAGGCTAAGGGCAGAGCGGGTCATGGAAGCTTGGATCGCGGTTTCGCGGGTGCGGAGGGAACGGGATTCGGGGTAGGGTTCGCTGGCCTGAAGGCTGGGATCGAGCGCCATCTGAAGGACTTCGGCAAGATGGAGGGCGCGGCGTTCGGTCATCTGAGCGATTTGTTCGCGGCAACTGAAGCCGTCGGCGATGATGAGCCAGTCGGAGGGGGCACGGCGGACGGCGGGAAGGAGCTCGAGTTCGCCGACGGCAGCAGAGATTTCGTACTTGTCGCGTTCGAAGCCGAATGAGCCGGCCATGCCACAACATCCGGGGGCCGGGGTGGTGAAGTCGACACCCAGGCGGCGCAGGAGGGACTCCTCGGCGGTCATCTTCATGATGGATTTGTGATGGCAATGGCCGTGGAGCAGAGCTTTGCGGTTGAGTTGCGGGAGGGGGACGGCGGTCGGGTTGCGATCCAACTCACGGGTGAGAAACTCGCTCAGCAGGAAAGTTTGGCGAGAGAGCTTTCGGGCGCGCTGGTCGTGAGGGAAAAGATTGAGGAGCTCGTCGCGAAAGACGGCGACACAGGAGGGTTCGAGGCCGACGATGGGGATGCCGGCTTCGATTTCGGGCTCGAGAGTGTCGAGGATTTCGAGGAAAAGGCGCTGGGCGCGATCGAGCATGCCGAAGTCGTAGAGGGGGCGTCCGCAGCAGAGATGGGCGCGCGGGACGAGGACGCGGTATCCGGCAGTTTCGAGAACTTCGACGGCGGCACGGGCAGTCTGAGGGATGAAGTAGTTGTTGAAGGTATCGGGCCAGAGAAGGACGGGGGGTCTATTCTGGGCTAAAGCCCCGTCTTCTTTTTGGCCACCTTTAGGAGCGGCTGAAAGCCGCGCCCTTTCAAAGCCATTCATTGCCCGGCGGACGAACCAGGACTTGAAGGTTTCGGGGGCGAAGGCAGGGATGCTGCGCTGATGCGGAATTCCGGCGAGCAACTTGGCAAGATCGCGAAGGAACGGAAGCTGCGTCGTGAGATTGACGAGTCCGGGAGCGTTGGAGGCGAGGCGCGCCCATAGATCAATGTTTCCGAAGGCGTAGGCGCTGATGGGGCGCAGGCGGCCTTCGTAGTAATGCGAGAAAAATTCGGCTTTATACGTAGCAACATCGACACCAACGGGGCAGTCGCTTTTGCATCCCTTACAGGCGAGGCAGAGGTCGAGGGATTGTTTGACTTCTTCGCTATGCCAGCCATCGCGGATGATCCCGTCGTCCCGGCTGGCTTGGGTCATCTCCCAGAGCAAGTGAGCACGGCCACGGGTGGAGTGTTCCTCTTCGTGGGTGGCGCGCCAACTGGGGCACATGACTCCGGATTCTTCTCGACGACATTTACCCACGCCAACGCAGCGCAGAGTGGCTTCGGCGAGACTGCCGTGATCGTCGAGAAAGGCGAAATGAGTCTTGGGCTCCCAAGGGGCGTAATTTGCGCCGAGACGAAGGTTGTCATCGAGTTTGTTGGGCAGCTTTCCAGGAAAACCGATGACCTTGCCTGGATTCATCTTCCAGTCGGGATCCCAGGCGGTTTTGAATTTGCGGAAGGCTTCGATCAATTCGGGGCCGAACATTTTGGGGAGAAGCTCGGCGCGGGATTGTCCATCGCCGTGCTCGCCGGAGAGCGAGCCGCCGTAGCTGACGACGAGATCGGCGGCTTCTTCGACGAAGCGGCGAAATTTCGCGATCCCCTCTGTTGATTTCAGATCGAAGTTGATGCGGGTATGCACGCAGCCGTGGCCGAAGTGTCCGTAGAGCGAGCCGCGATAGTTAAAGGCGGCCATCATTTTGCGCAGATCACGGAGATAGGAGCCGAGCTTTTCGGGAGCGACGGCGGCATCTTCCCAACCTTCCCAACTCATGGGTTCGCCGGGAACGTGGGAAGTGGCGCCGAGGCTCGTTTCGCGAACTTCCCAAACGCGCTTGGCCTGAGCGCCGGAGTAGAGGCTTGTGTGCGGAGGGTTGGCCGTTCGATTGAGAGCTTGAATGAGGCCGAGTGCTTGGGCTTCGGCTTCGGCCAGAGTTTCGCCGCCAAATTCGACAAGAAGCCAGCCGTTGCCTGCGGGAAGAAGCGAAAGGCCTTCGGGATTGAGTTTTTTCTGGCGAGTGTAGCCGACGAGCAGATCGTCGAAGCCTTCGAGGCCGATGGGACGATGCTGCATGATCGCGGGGACGGCGTCGGCACACTGATAAATGTCGGGGTAAGCGACGACTAAGAGGACGCGCTGCGGGGGGCTTTCGACAAGCTTACACGTAGCTTCGAGGATGGTGGCACAGGTGCCTTCAGTGCCGACAAGAGCACGGGCGAGGTGAAATCCCTTTTCGGGGAGAAGGTAGTTGAGGTTGTAGCCGGAGACGCGGCGGGGGATCTGGGGGAATTTGGTGCGGATGAGATCGGCGTAGTCGGAGGCGAGTTGGCGGAGCGAGGTGAGGATTTGAGTAACACGATCGTTGCTGCGCGTTACTCCCGCACCGCCTGGACCGGTAGGTGTGCCCGTCCCCACACGGACTTCTGCGCCACTGGCGGGCGATGGCTCCCGCCCCACACGGAGACGTAGACCGTCGTAGGTGACGACATCGAGCTTGTCGATGTTGTCGTCGGTCTTACCGGCCATGACGGAGTGCACGCCGCAGGAATTGTTACCGATCATGCCGCCGATCGTGCAGCGATCATGAGTGGCGGGATCGGGAGCAAAAGTGAGGTGATGCTTTTCGGCGGCGTTGCGAAGTTGGTCGAGGACGACACCGGGTTGGACGCGAGCGATGCGGCGGGCAGGATCGATTTCCAGGATCTGGTTCATGTACCGGGAGAAATCGAGGATGACGGCGACGTTGCAGCATTGTCCGGCGAGGGACGTTCCGGCACCGCGGCAGAGCAAAGGCGCACCGAATTCGCGGCAAATGGAAATGGCGGCGAGGACGTCGTCGTTATCGCGCGGGAGAACAACGCCAATGGGAACTTGGCGATAGTTGGATCCGTCGGTCGCGTAGAGGGCGCGGGTGCCGTTGTCAAAGCGGACATCGCCACGGATCTGCGCACGAAGAGACTGGGCGAGGTCGTGAGCGGCGTCTGAAGCTGTGGGAGAAGCTGCAGAAGTATCGGGCATGGGCCGGAATCTTTTCGATTTATTTATTCACACTGGCAATTTGAAAAGTTGTGGTCGAGCCGCCGTGTTCGACACTGATGGTAGTGGCGTTCTTCTGATCGTTGTTGACGATGGTGCAGCCGTCCTCGTTGGAAGACGAAACGGTTGCCTTGGGAAATTTTGATTTGTAGAAGGAGCAGACCTGATCGGGTGAGTCCTCGGTGGAGAAACTCGCGGTCACGGTGCGGATGGAGCCGACAGTGGCAATGGCGGCGTTGTCCTTCTTAACTTGAGCACCGGGATAAATATCGATGCCGAGATTCTTGACGACTTCATCGGGATCCTTGGAGGTTTCGAACCTGCCAAAAGGAGTTTCGACTTTTACGTCGTCGCCATTTTGGGTGACGTGAGCGTGCTTCACGGCATGGTAAGCGATGAAACTAACGGCGCCGATGCCGACTACGCCCAGGGCAACGATGACGGCGATAACAATGAGGACGACTTTGAGTCCGCCACCAGAGGCGGGAGGCGAGGCCGGTGCGGGCTGGGCAGCTGTCGGGGGAGCTCCGCCAATGGGAGCGCCACATTGATTGCAGAATTTTGCGCCTTCATTCAGCGTGGCGCCGCAGGAATTGCAGAATGCCATGATCGAGGTTCTCGCTTTATGGGGCGAGTATAGCGCAGATTGTGGTCTCCACGCGGAACGGAGACGGCTCTGCCTGACGGGCGAGACGCCGGCGCGTCTCCCTCTCACCGAGACTCAAATTCCCACCTCTGGCAAAACCGGGCCGAAGTGGGGCATCCACGGAAGCAGGCTCAGCTCCAATAGCGAGTGGCGTAATCGGACATCGATAGGGCCAGAAGGATGAACAAGAAGAAGATGGTGGAGATAACGACCAGCTTCAGCAAACGTTCGTGGGCACCTTTGATGTGCATGAAGAAAAGGGCGACGAGCAAAGCCTTGATGGTGGCGATGGTCAGAGCGACAGCGGCGTTAAACGGGCCGAGATCAATGCGGGCGGCAACGACGGTCAGGGCGGTGAAGACAAGCAGGCTTGCCCAGATTCCGACGTAAAACTTCAGTGATGTTGGGGCGTGTTCGGTAGCCATGGTTATTTATGCAAATCGATCAAATAGAGAAGCGGAAACAGGTAAATCCAGACGATGTCGACAAAGTGCCAATAGAGTCCGCCGATTTCGACTGGGGTGAAATATTTGGGCGTATAGCGGCCCTTCCAGGCTGTGATGAGCAGCCAGGTGAAAATGCCGATGCCAATGATCATGTGCAGGGCATGCAACCCGGTCATGATGAAGTAAAGAGCGAAATAGATTTCGGCATGACGGGGGTTGACCAGCTGATCGGGATGTCCTGGGACTCTGACATTATCGAACTGGAATGAAGGCCCGGGGACGTGATGGAGCTCGAACTTTTCGGTGTATTCGACAGCTTTGATCCCGAGAAAGGCGAATCCGAGAATAAGCGTGAGGATGAGGCTCACGATCAGCATGGCGCGCTTGCCGACCTGGGCGGCGTGCACGGCGAAAACGACAGTCAAGCTGCTGCAGATCAGGACGGCGGTGTTGGTGGCACCGAGCTTGTAGTTGAGGGTCTGAGCGGCAGCGGCGAAGTCGCCGAAATACCACAGGCGGTAAATCAAATAAGCGCAGAATAGCCCGCCGAAGAACATAACTTCGGTGGCGAGGAAGATCCACATGCCGAGACTGGCGGAGTCGCGCTGCTGCTGGGCGTCGGCGAAGTGATGCAGCAGCTCGGGGCCGTGCGCGTCGTGAGGGGAGGATGGGATGGCGACAGTGCTATCCGACAACTTTCACCTCCTGCTTATGTCCAGCGTCAATCTCGTCATAGTTGTAGGCTTCCCAAGTTACTACAGGCTCTTCGTCGAAGTTGAAGGTGGGCGGAGGCGAAGGAGTTTTCCATTCGAGTCCGGCGGCGTTCCACGGATTCGCGGGAGCCGGCTTGCCGTAACGCATGGACCAGAGGAAGTAGACCATAGGCAGAACGTAACCGACGCCGAGGATGGTGGCCCCAGCGGTGGAGAAGACGTTCAGGATCTGGAATTCCGCGGGATATTGATAGTAGCGGCGCGGCATGCCGAGATATCCGAGTACGAATTGGGGAAAGAAGGTGAGGTTGAACCCGATGAAGACGATGAGCGCGGCGAGGCGGGCCCAGCCTTCCGGATAGAGCTTGCCGGAAATCTTTGGCCACCAGAAATGCATGCCGCCGAGATATCCCATGACCGCGCCGCCGACCATGATGTAGTGGAAGTGGGCTACGACGAAATAAGTATCGGTGACATGGACGTCGATGCCCAATGCGGAGAGAAAAAGTCCGGTGAGGCCGCCCATGGTGAACAAGCCGAGAAATCCGAAGGCGTAGAGCATGGGGGCATCATAGTGAATGGAGCCTTTGTAGAGAGTGGCAGTCCAGTTGAAAACCTTCACGGCCGAGGGCACGGCGACGGCGTAGCTGAGGATGGAAAAAATCAATGCCGAGTAAAGGGAAATTCCGGCGACGAACATGTGATGCGCCCAGACAAGGAATCCGAAAACGGCGATGGCCAGCGAGGAGAGCGCGACAAAGCTATAGCCAAAAATACGTTTGCGCGAGTAACAGGCGATGATCTCGCTGACAATGCCCATCGAGGGCAAAATCATGATGTAAACGGCAGGATGCGAGTAGAACCAGAACAGGTGCTGAAAAAGCAGAGGATCGCCGCCGAGTTTGGGATCGAAGATGCCTAGATGAAGAGTGCGCTCGACCGCGACGAGAACGATGGTGATGGCGATGACGGGGGTTCCGAGAATCTGAATGATGCTCGTCGCGTAGTGTGCCCAGATAAAGAGCGGCAGGCGTGACCAGGTCATGCCGGGAGCGCGCATGCGATGGATGGTGACGATGAAGTTGAGGCCGGTGAGGATGGAGGAAAATCCGGCGATAAAGATGCCGATTCCGGCTTCGACTATCTTGGTGTTAGTGAAAGCGGTGCTGAAGGGAGTGTAAAAGGTCCAGCCAGTATCGACGCCGCCGGTCAACATGCAGTGCAGCATGAACGCGCCGCCGATGATGTAGAGATACCAACTGAGAAGGTTGACGCGGGGAAAAGCGAGATCCTTGGCCCCGACCATCATAGGAACGAGAAAGTTGCCGAGCACGGCGGGAATCGATGGGATAAGAAAGAAAAAGATCATCACCATGCCGTGCTGGGTGAAAAGTTTGTTGTAGGTATCGGCCTGGACGAGATCGCCGATGGGCGTGAGCAGTTCGAGACGGATCAGGAGCGCGAAGAAACCGCCAATGAAGAAGAAAAACGTGATCGAGATTAAGTAGAGCAAGGCGATGCGTTTGTGATCGGTGGTGAGGAGCCACGAGCCGATGCCGTACTCTTTATTCAGATAATTTTCCCGTTCAACGGGCGCTGTAGTTGCGATAGACATAACTTATTGCACCTGATTTCCGCCTGGCGGGTTCTTCGGCAGCAACACCTGGCCGGGCGCAGCTTTCACTCCGGGCTGGTTCACGGGTTGCGATAGGGATTTCACATAAGCCACCAGCGCATTTACCTGCTCTTCACTGACGAGTCCCTGGAAAGTCGGCATGACGGGTTTGAATCCGGCGACGACTTTGGCTCCGGGGTCGAGAATGGACTCGCGAATGTAATTTTCGTCGGCAGTGACCGTGCGGCCATCCTCAAGTTGCACAGGCCGGCCAAACACGCCGAGAAGATTGGGGCCACGGCCTTGCGTGTCGGAGCGATGACAGGTGGAGCAGCCGAGTTCGGCGAAAATTTTCTCTCCAGCGACGGAGAGCGGGCCACTGGGAGTTCCACTCATCCAGGCTTCGTATTGCGCGGGTTCCATGACGACGATATCGCCGATCATGCCGGAGTGCATGGTGCCGCAATATTCCGCGCAGAACAGATGATAAGTGCCTGGCTTGGTGGGATGAAACCACTCGATCGTATAGCGGCCGGGCAGCACGTCCTGCTTGATGCGGAAGGCAGGGATGTAAAAGCTGTGAATGACATCCTGCGAGGTCATGATGAGCTTCACGTCGCGGCCGACGGGCACGTGGAGTTCGTTAATTTCGCGCTGGCCTTCGGCATGTTCAAGCTTCCACATCCATTGCTTGGCGACGACATAGACTTCGGTAGCGTCGCGGGGAGGAGTGCGCTCTTTGAAGTAGACGACAGCACCCCAGAGAAAAATCATCATGAAGACGCCGAGAGGAATAATCGACCAGGTGATTTCGAGGGGGATGGAGCCTTCGATTTGCTCGGCGAGTACGCCGGGGCGGGCGCGGTAGCGCGCTGCAAAGTAAATCAGAGTGCAGAAGATCAAAAGCGTCATCAGCCCGGTCACAATGAGCAGGAAGATGAACAGGGCATCAACGTTGCCCGCCATGGTCGAGGCCCTTTGGGGCCACAATGGAAAATTATCGAACATATCGTTTCTTACTCAAATCCCAAATGGAGGCGAGCCAAACGCGCGATCATGACCTCGCAAAATGGGCGATGCGTCGCGCGGCTCGCTCGGGATGACACTCAAGTTAACCTGCCTTAACGCCATGCCAATCCCTCCGGCGCGGGGCGACCTTCTCGAGGCGCCACAAGACAAGGAATAGCGCACCGAGGAACGCAATGGTAAGCCCGCCACCGAGTTTCAGCATGTTGGAGACGACGGCACCGTATTTTCCGGTAGCCGGATTGTAGTGATAGCAGTAGAGCAGCACCTGGTCGATGGGATTGCCGATCTTTTCGTGGGAAGCTTCGACCAGTCCCATGCGCAAATCCTTGGGCGGAAAATCCACGCCGTAGAAATAGCGCGAGATGCGGCCCTGGGGCGTGAGAACCATGATGGCGGTGGCGTGCGCGTACTGGTTGTTGCGCGCGTCGTATTGATACTGAAAGCCGACAGCCTTGGTGAGCGCGTTGATGGATTCCGGAGGACCGGTGAGGAAGTGCCATCCGGCTTCGGCACCGGGGCGGCCATAACGCGCGAGATAGTCTTTTTTCTTAGCGGCGGCGATTTCCGGGGTTTCCTTGGGGTTGAAGCTGATGGTGACGACTTCAAATTCCTTGCCAACGTCGAACTTGAGCATCTTCATCGCGCCCGTAAGTCCGGCGAGGGCTTCGCCGCACAACATGGTGCAGTTGTAGTAGACGAGGTTGAGGATGATGGGCTTCGAGCCGAAATAATCGCCGAGTTTGACGGAGCGGCCGGTATCGTCGACGAAACTGAGATCAGGTGGAACCTGGCCGTTGAGATGCTGCTCAATGCCGACATTCTGGAGATAGGGCGGGCGGACATCCGAGGGCGGAGAAACGATGCCCTTGGACATGGCTTGTCCCCAGGCGCTCGCGCCTAAGAGGCTGAGCACCACGGTCGCCTGAATCAAACGGTTCGAAATACAATTCCAAGTGCTCACTGCTTTGTTCCCCTTGTGTTGCCTGTGTTCGTGTTCCGGGCTTGCTCGGTATTGCCTTGCGGGCGAACAGGCAAGCCGCGTTGCGCGATGATCTGCATGGCGCGCTCGATGGGAATGCGGACGATGCCGGCTTTCTCATCGACGTAGCCGTAGGTGGCGAGAGTCTGCTCCTGCTGGAGGAGAATGCTGTTCAGCTGCGTGCGCTCATCGATCTCCAGCTGCGGGCTGGGAAAATTCTGTTTTAGATAATCCGCGTAATTTGCGGGCAGCTTGCGAGTATCTTTCGGCGCGTTGGTGAGCGGACTCACCGGGGGCTGCTCGGCCTGGAAGCGCTTATCGAGGTAGTTATAAAGTCCGGCGATAACGAAGTGAATGATGACAGCAGCGATGGCGAGGCCGATGAGAAAGTAGACAACGCCCGCAACACCGATGTCTTTGCGCTCGTAGCCGCCGTTGCCGGAATGTTTAATGTCGTTACTCATATCGCCCGATCTTTATTTTTAAAATCCCTATCTCGAATTCTTATTTTGCATGCCCTTCCAGAGTTTGTGGTTCAATCACTTCCACTGCAGACGGATCGTAAGCCGGGAGCAAAGGCAGCGAACCGAGATTATGGAAGAAATAAGCCATCCACAAAGCACCGAGCGCGACAGGCACGACGATGTCGGCGATGGTGACAGTAAATGTCGTTGAAAAATTGGGCTCGATGATCCAGTACAGATCGACGAAGCGCATGAACATGAGCCATGAAGCAAGCCAGACCAAGGCGCGAATGTCGCGTTTGAACGGACGGGAAAGCAGCATGGCGAAGGGAATCACAAAATGAAACAGAACGAGGAAGAGCATGACGCCGCCCCATCCGCCATTCAAGTGCCGCATGTAAAAGCTGATTTCGGAAGGTAAGTTGCCGGCCCAGATAATCAGCCACTGCGAGAAGCTGAAGTAAGCCCAGACCATGATGAAGGTGAGCAACCACTTGCCGTGATCGTGGACGAAGTCAGGCTTCAACATGTCGGACATCGGCTTGTACTCGAACAAAATGCGTTCGACGATCACGGCGAAACACATGGCCGAAAGAAGTTCGCCGATGAGAATGATCAGGCCGAAGATAGTCGAAATCCAGCTGGGATCGAGCGACATGACCCAGTCGATGGCCGCGAAGGTGATGGTGAAGGCGTAAAGGATGAGGCCGGGACCAGCGACCGCTTTGAATTTCTGCGAGTTGTCAGGGGCGCCGGGGCGATCGCCTTGCTTCGACCATTTCGAGAGCAGAAACGAAATAACGTTCCATATGGCGAAATAAATGATGGCGCGGATGATGAAACCGGAAGGATTCAGGTACGCGTCTTTGATGAAGGCGTGCTTTTCGAGGTGCTCGCGGATGTGCGGTTCTTTGATGGCATCGAGGGGCATCACCCAGGGATAAATGCGATGCTGCAGGACAGCGATGACAATGGGAATGAAGAGCACCGTAAGACCGGGCAAGGTGCGCATGGCGGCGCCTTGCAGACGGCGGATCACGACGCCCCATCCGCCACCAGTGAGATGGCGGATCATGACGATGGCCATCGATCCCAGCGCGACGCCGAGCCAGAGCATGAAGCCGATGAGATAGCCGCGATAGAACTCATCGGGACGAGTGAAGGCAAGGACCGCGGACGCGATGGCAAAGACGACGCCGATGATCGCCGAGCGACGCATCATCGTTTTCACGATGGGAGGCGGGGTCAGATCGAGTTGAGTGGTCGCCGGCGAGCTCATGGCTGACTTCCCTTCGGGTCGTGGGCTTTGGGCTGCGATTCGTTCATATCTTCAGAAGTTTTCTGCGGCGCAACAATCGGCAAGGTGGCGCCGGTGCCGGGCTCCTCCAATTTTGGCGGCGCAGAAGGCACCTGCTGTCCCGCAGGGACGTCGGCCATGGTGGCGTTCTGACTGAGTTGCAGCGCGCGGATATAGGCGATGATGTTCCAGCGATCCTGCGGGGGAATCTGCGAACCGTAGTCGGGCATGATGCCAAAGCCATTAGTGATGACGTCGAAGAAATATCCGACGGGAGCCTTCTCCAAGCGCTCCATGTGAAACGAGGGGGGCTTGCGCGAAAATCCGCGGGAGGGCACGAATCCGTTGCCGTCTCCAAGACGCGAATGGCAGGGAGCGCAGAAGATGTTGAAGCGCTCGCGGCCGCGATCGAGAACCTCGCTCGTGACTGGGAAGGGCATGTCTTCGCCAGGCGCGCTGCCAATTTTGCCGGTGTAGAAATAGGAGTCGGCGCGGAGATCTCCGCGAGCGACCGTGCCCTCGACCAGCGGACGAGCAGAGCGATGGTCGGCGAAAAAATCACTTCTCGAAAGTGGATTTTCCCGTGGCTGCACGTGCATGTCGAGGCGGCAAGCGGAGGCGAGAGCGACGATTACAAAGATACACAGGACAATGAGGCTGCGCGCGAGATCCCTCGCTCCGCCTGAAAAGCGGCTTCGCTCGGGATGACGCCAGTATTGGAGGATATTCAGCATTTAGCTGGGCACCTCCTCCACCGCGCGGGGCTTGAGAGCTTCGAGGAAAGCGCGAGTGTCGGCCGGGTTGTACTTCTTGTCGGAAGAAAACACGATCAGGAAGAAACGATCTTTACTGGCGGAGGAAAAGCGCGGAACGTTGAAGACGGGATGATAGGGCATAGGCAATCCGTTGAGAGCCAACATGCCGAAGACGGCAGAGATGCCAGCGAAGAGGATGGTCATCTCAAAGGTGATGACGATGAACGCCGGCCATGAGTGATAAGGCTTGCCGCCGATGTTGAGCGGGTAGTCGACGACGGAAATCCAGTACTGCATCAAGTAACCGGTGAGACCGCCGATGATGCCGCCGATCAATACGACGAGAGGAACTTCGTCGTGATGGAAACCAATCTCTTCGGCGAGGCCTTCGATGGGAAAGGGGCTGTAGGCGTCGATCTTCTGGTATCCGGCTTCGTGCGTTTTGCGCGCGGCGTCGACGAGAGCCTGGGCGGAATCGAATTCCGCCATGATGCCGTAGATGGGATCGCGCTTGGCCATTTATTCCTTCACCTCCGCCTCAGGCAGAAGGGTGCGCATTTCGAAGATCGAGATCGCCGGCAGGACGCGCAAGAACAAGAACATGAGCGCGAGGAACATTCCAATAGTTCCGAAGAACGTCATGAAGTCCCACCGCGTGGGATAGAACATACCCCAAGAAGAATTCAGGAAGTCGCGGTGCAAACTGACCACAACGATGATGAAGCGCTCCAGCCACATTCCGGTAAGGATGACGAAGGAAATAAGGAAAAGCGCGAGCGGACTATTGCGCAGCTTGCGAATCCAGAGGACCTGGGGAATGAAAATGTTGCAGGCCAGCAGCGAGTAATACCACGGCGCATAGGGACCATGCAGGCGGTTCCAGAGAGTGAAGGCGTCGTAGCGATCGCCGCCGTACCATCCCATGAAAGCTTCGATCCCGTAGCCATAGGCGACGATGAGGCCAGTGGCGAGCATGACCTTGGCGGAGTTCTGCAGATGGCGCGTCGTGATGAAGTCTTCGAGGCCATAGATCTTGCGGATGGGGATGGCGAGCATCAGCACCATGGCAAAGCCGGAGTAGATGGCGCCGGCGACGAAATATGGCGGGAAGATGGTCGTGTGCCATCCAGGGACAATGCCGATGGCGAAGTCGAAGCTGACGACGGTGTGGACGGAGAGCACAAGCGGCGTGGCCAGTCCGGCCAGCAACAAGTACATGGTTTCGTAGCGATGCCAGTGGCGAGCAGAGCCGCGCCATCCGAACGAGAGCATGCCGTAGATGATCTTGAGATATTTTTTGTCGGTGCGGTCGCGGAGAGTGGCGAAATCTGGAATCAGGCCCGTGAACCAGAACAGAGCGGAAATGGTGGCGTAAGTCGAGACGGCGAAGACGTCCCACATGAGCGGGCTGCGGAATTGCGGCCACACGCGCATGGTGTTGGGATAGGGAAAGAGCCAGTAAGCGAGCCAGGGACGGCCGACGTGAATGGCCGGAAAAATTCCGGCGCAAGCGACGGCGAACAACGTCATGGCTTCGGCGAAACGGTTGATTGAGTTGCGCCAGGACTGGCGCAGCAAAAGAAGAATGGCGGAGATGAGCGTGCCGGCGTGGCCAATACCGATCCACCAGACGAAGTTGACGATGGCGAAGCCCCAGCCGATGGGGATAGTTACGCCCCAGATGCCGACGCCTTTCAGGAAAAGATAGCCCATGGCGTAGAAGAGCATCATGGTCGCCATAAAGGCGACGGCGAATCCGGCGAACCATCCCAGGGAAGTGGGACGGGTCAAGACGATGGCGCTGATCTTTTCGGTGACCGTACCGAATGTATGGCCGGGCGCAATGACTGGAGTGCGCTGGATCTCGGTCGACGATTTGTATTGCTCAGGCATTTGGTTTCGTGAGATTTCGCAGGGGCTAAAGCCCCTTTTTAAATTCGCCCCTTTGACGCGGCCCTTAAGGGCCACTCTTCCACAAGACCTATGTCACACAAGACCTATGTCAGCGGCTAAGCCGCATTTCAAAGCCTTATCTTTTCGGCACGGTTTAAAAGCCGCGCCCTTTCAAAGCAAAAACTTCTTTTGGCACCAGTAGACTCGTCCCCTTGCCATTTGTTTCGCGACAGTTATCCTTCCAACTCTGGGTTCGGGTTACGAACCTCGGCCAAGTACGTGGTGCGCGGGCGGGTATTCAACTCGCCCAACAAAGCATAATTCCGCGATTGTGTCTTCCACTTCGAGACATTGCTGCTCGGATCGTTGATGTTGCCGAAAACGATTGCTTCCGCCGGACAGGATTGCTGACAAGCGGTCTGCAACTCATCCCCGACCAGAATGGTTTTGCCTTCGCGAACCGATGCGGTTTCAGCGTCGATGCGGTGCTCCGAGATGCGCTGCACGCAGTAGGTGCACTTTTCCATGACGCCGCGGCTGCGCACGCTGACATCGGGGTTGCGCATCATCTTGTATTGCGGCGTGGTCCAGTCCTGGAAGAGCAGGAAGTTGAAGCGGCGCACCTTGTACGGGCAGTTGTTGGAGCAATAGCGTGTGCCGACGCAGCGGTTGTAAATCATGTCGTTGAGGCCTTCGGTGGAGTGATTGGTGGCTCCGACCGGGCAAACGACTTCGCAAGGCGCGTTTTCGCACTGCATGCAAGGCACGGGCTGGAAATATCCCTTGGGATTGTCGCGGTCGCCTTCGTAGTAGACGTCGACGCGAATCCAGTGCATGTGGCGGCCAAGCCGGGTCTGTTCCTGACCGACGACGGCAATGTTATTTTCCGACTGGCAGGCCAGGATGCAGTTGTTGCACCCGACGCACTTGTTCAGATCAATGGCCATGCCCCATGCGTAAGTTTCTTTCTCGTAGGGATAGGGCGTGTAGAGCGTGAGGCCCGGAGGCGGCTGGTCTTCTTTGGCGAAACTCGGATCTTTCTTGTATTCCTCGAGCGTCGTCTCACGAACCAGCGGACGCGTATCGCCGTTGGGCGTTTCCATCGACTGCATGCCCTGCACGGAGGCGAGTTCGGTCCAGCCACCAGTTTTGCGAATGGTTACGCCGGAAGCGATCCAGGGCGCGGCGGAAGTGCGAAGTGCGTAGGCATTGAAGCCGCGGCCCGTGCCGACGCGGCCGGCGCGATCACGTCCGTAGCCAAGCGTGACAGTGACGGAGTTGTCGGGATGGCCGGCCTGAATCCAGATTGCGCTGTTGACTTTCGTCCCGTTCAACTCGAGTTCGACATTGTCTTTCGACTTGAGTCCGAGACGATCGGCCATCTTGGGGCCGAT
>DATKQB010000022.1:0-73336 GCA_035523795.1 Verrucomicrobiia bacterium
CACCCCTTCGGGGATGGTCCGATGTCCAGTCAAACCAATACTTATCTGAAGTTCGGCAGCGCAGTCGCAGTGATTCTGGTGATGCTCGGCTACCTCGCCTACACCGGTGTGCAGGATAGCAAGAGCTATTACGTCACGATCAAAGAACTGCACAAGATGGGCGATGGAGCCTATTCGAAGCGGCTGCGAGTCGCTGGAAACGTGCAGCCGGGATCGATCAAGCGCACCGGAACCCATGTGCAGTTTGTGCTGGTGGAAGAAGATCAGACCTTGCCAGTCGACTACATCGGAAGCGAGGCTCCTCCGGATACGTTTAAGGATGATTCTCAGGCACTGGCCGACGGCCGGTTTGACCGGGACGGCGTGTTTCATGCCAAGCAGCTGCAGGCGAAGTGCGCCTCGAAATATGCGCCGCAGCAGGGCACGCCGGGGGGAAACCCGTCAACGACTCCGGCGAAGAGCATGACACAAGTTCAGACGGATCAGACTCTCCAAGAGAACTAAGGGCGGTTAGTTCTGCACCTGTGCCAGCTGCGATGAGCGCTCCGCCGTGGAAGCAACACGGGGAGTGCGTTGGCGCATCATCCAGCGCAGGATCTGCGTGGTTGCGATCGCAAATACGAATCCAATCACAGCGATCACCGGGATGAAGTAGCTCCCTAGAAGCTCATGCATCCGGTCCGCGTGATCTGGAATAATGATGCCGAATCCCTCCGGGCCGGTCCAAAGCCCCAACTTAGGCACAAAAGGCTTGATAAACACGGACACCGTGCAACCGAGCGCCATCCCATAGCCAAAGAGCGCCAAAAAGAATGCAAGGGTTCCTTTGATTCCCAGCTGCGCCCAATTCCAGCAGGTGCGAAAAAGAAGCCACGGCGAAAAACTGGAACTGGCGCGCCGGAGCTGGCATTCGGTGCTGTAGCGACTGGCCAATTCTTCTGGTGTGCCGAGCAACCGTAATGTGCGGTCGATGGCACTCTGGGGATCAGGCGCATGCTCGGCAGAATCTACGATGTGGGCGCGAATTTCGCGGAGTATGTCTTGCTTGTCATCCTCTGCAACACCGCGCAGGCTGGATTGCAAGCGGGTCAGATATTTCTCAATTCGCACATTGGACAACAGTGATGTCGTTGTCATTTGCCTCCTACGACCGGCTGAACGAGAGACGTCAATTTATCCGCAAATTCGTTCCACGCTCCGGCCATTTCGCGAGCGCGGCGGCGCCCGGGCGCGGTCAACCAATAATATTTGCGGGGATGCCCGGCTTCGGCTTCGACCCATTCCGAGTCGAGCAATCCTTCGCCTTTCAAGCGGGACAAAATTGGATACAGAGTGCCTTCGGCGACGTCCAATTCCGACTTTTCAGAGAGCGCTCGCAGGATTTCGAGCCCGTATAACCGGGATTGCCAAAGGCTGGCGAGAATTGCCATTTCAAGGCATCCTTTGCGCAGTTGTGCTTCCCAGTGTTGACCGCGATCGCCATTGCTATTGTTCGGCACAATACCTTGTAATGCAATGTATGTTGCCATCATTGGTATGTCGTGTCAAGCGCATTTTTCCTTGCCAGTCGATAGAACTCTCCGCGGAGCTTTGCAAATCGCTTTCGAAACGCATAGATTCGCTAACGCATGAATGACACCGCGCCGGGCCGTACGAACGCCATCACAGTCTCAAACATCATCAAGCAGTTTGGGCGCTTTGCCGCGCTGCGGGGAGTGAGTGCGGAGTTCGACGCGGGACGATTCCACGCGATTTTGGGCGATAACGGCGCCGGGAAGACGACGCTTCTGCGGGCGTTGGCGGGCCTGGCACATCCCACACGAGGAGAAATTTCCATCTTCGGCAAGGCCCCGCAAGAAGCCTGCCGGGAGATCGGGTACATGGCGCATCCGTCCTTGCTTTACGACGAGATGAGCGGGATGGAGAATCTGCGATATTTTGCCGGGCTGTACGGGATTGCCGAGGATGTGAAGTGTGAAGAAGCGATTCGGGCGGTGAGGCTGGATCCGGGGCTAACACGTCCGGTTGGGCAGTATTCACAGGGGATGCGGCAACGCATGTCGCTGGCACGAGCGATTTTGCACGATCCGAAGATTGTGCTGTTGGATGAGCCCTTCTCGAATGTGGATGTTCACTCAGCCACGGAGATGGTGGAGCTGCTGCGATCGATGCGCGATGCGGGCAAGACGATTTTCGTGGTGACGCATCAGGCAGGGCTGCTCGAAGGCGTGGCGGATGAGTTTATCTGGATGGAGGCGGGGCAGATTGTGGATCGGACGGGAAGCGCATTGCGCGGCTTGCGGGGATAAGGATGCGAGCCAAACGGGCTTTTTTTGCCCGCGAGCGCGGGCGTTCGCGCGGCTCCCAGATCCTTCGGCGCGGAAAGAGCGCTCGTCTCAGGATGACAAGGGGGTATGGTGAATTTTTGGGGCGTGACGCTGGCGACACTGAAGAAGGATATTCAACTGGAATGGCGCTCGAAAGACGCGCTGAACTCCATGCTTTTTTTTTCGTTGCTGGTGGTGGTGATTTTCAGTTTTTCGTTCGATCCGCTGGCGGAGGAGTCGCGGCGCATTGTGGGTGGATTGGTATGGGTGGCGTTCTTGTTTGCGGCGGTGGTGGCGCTCAATCAGACGTGGGCGCGGGAGCTGCGGAATCAGGTGCTGGATGCGTATCGCGTGTCTCCGGCGCCAGCGAATGCATTGTTCCTCGCGAAGGCGCTGGGAAACTTTCTGTTTGTCACGATCCTGGAAGCGCTGATGACGCCGCTATTCATCATTTTCTACAACCTGCATGTGCTGGGACCAGCGTGGCAGTTGATTCCGCTGACGATTTTGGGAACGTGGGCTTTGGTAGTCAATGGGACGTTCTTTGCGGCGATGTCGCTGCGCACGCGAAACCGGGAGTTGATGCTGCCGCTATTGCTTTTTCCGATCTCGATTCCCGCCGTGCTGGGGATGGTTGCGGGGACGACCGCCATCCTAACCGGAGAGAACTCGGCGCGCTTCTACATCGTATTGCTTCTCACCTACGATGTGGTGTTTACTACAGCTAGTCTGGGGTTGTTTAACACGGTATTACAAGCGGAATGAAAAGGGTTTTTCCTGTCCTCGCGGGCCTGACGGTGGCGTTTCTCGCCTACACCGGCTATCTGGCGCTGAAAGTCGCGCCGACCGATGCCATGCAGGGCGATGTCTACCGCATCATCTACTATCACGTTCCTTCGGCGTGGACAGCGTTTCTGCTGTTCTCCATCAACTTTGTGGCTTCGGTGCAGTACTTGGTGGACGCGAAGCCCGGCGCGAAAGCTGCCGTGAAATGGATCGTCGTGGCGATTGGTGCTGTGGGCGTGATCGTCTCCTTTCTGCCGGCGGTTCAGGCGCAGTTGACTTCGATCGGAATGCGGCCGAGCGCCATGGCCACGACCGCGCTGCTTATTCCTTTGTTTTATCTGCTGATTGGAAAGTGGTTTCCGGGACAGCAGTTGGACGTGCTCGCGGTGACATCGGCTGAAGTAGGAGTCGTGTTTTGCAGCATTGTGCTGGTGACTGGGCCGCTGTGGGCGCGTCCCGTCTGGGGCATCTGGTGGGCGCCGGGAGACATCCGGCTGACGTCAACGCTGGTGCTGTGGCTGATTTACGTCAGCTATCTGGTGCTGAGGCGATTCTCGAATAGTGCGCAGACGCAGATGCTGGCCGCGGCGTTGGCGGTGTTCGGTGCTTTAGACGTGCCGCTGGTGTATTTCTCGATCTGGTTTTTCCGGACGCAACATCCCCAGCCGGTGATTGGCGGTGGAGGGTCGATGGACCCCCGAATGTTGCAGACATTGCTTCTGAGTTGGATGGCGTTTCTATGCTTCGCCTTTCTGGTTTGCTGGGCGCGATTTCGTCTGGAAGTGCTGCGCAGAAATGTGGAAGAGGCGCATGCCTTGGAGTCGCTGGCGGGGCCAGAGCTCACAACAAGTGCAACGAGCCTTCCGCTCAGCCGGAGGGCGCAGTGAATTCCATCAAGTTTCTGATTGCGGCCTACATAGCTACCTGGGTGATTCATGGCGGTTATTTGGTGAGCTTGGTGACGCGATTCCGTCGACTACAGCGCGAAGTCGAGGAGATGCGCAAAGGGAAGTAGTAAACTCGAGGGTTTCTGTCTGATCCGGCCCAGCGGCTAAAGCCGCGCCCTGATACGAATCAAGTGATACGCAAGGGCTAAAGCCCATTCTGATGGAGGGCTTGCGGCGTGGCTAAAGCCATGCCCTGATACGAATCAAACTGAAGCGATGCCCTGATACAGGCTGGCTCTGCTGTGAGGTCAGTTCGCGGACTTCCACTCTTTTTGCAGCGCGCTGAGAAGATCGGGACTGCCGTTAGAGCGGAGAAATTCATAGTTCTCGATCATGGCGGCGACGCCAACGCGGGCTGAGGGCAGCGGATTTTCCACGCGGATGACGCGTGCAGTGAAGCGGACGCGCACCGCATCGGTCAGAGTGATATGCGGCGGAAACGTCAAAGTAACTTCCAGGCTGGTTCCGGGTGCGACGGCATGATCCAGATAAAAGAAAACCCCTCGTGCGCTGACATTCTGAGTCTCGGTGTGTAGCTCGCTTTCACCTTCCCGCACAATGGCGGGCAGACGCATATCGAAGCGTCTCATCATTCGCCGTTCCTGCGAATTAGCTTCCATGATCAATGTTCGTCGGGGTCGCGTTTTCCTCAATGTATAGAACTATCAACAGTTTGCAACAGCAAAAAGGTGAAACGAACTGCTTCGGTAAATGCCAAATTGGAACAGCCATGGGGAGGACGCACGAATGCCCGAGGGCTAAATGGGGCAGTGCAATCGGGGTGCCAGCGAGAAGGATGGTCCCCCCAGTCTTGCGACTGGAGAATATCGGCGGGCGTTGGCCCGACTCAATTGCCGGTACGTTCCTGTTATCTGTGGTTTGAAGCGAATTGGTGGAGGGCCGCCATGGCGCGCAAGGTTGTTCACGCCACTTTGGTGTTATCACATTGGATTGCACACATAGTGCGAACATCTTTCCTCACGAGGTCACGCATCTGAGAAATCTGTTAGGGCCGGGATAGTTGTGTCGTCAAAGTTGAGAATCCCGGAGTGGGTTATCTTTGCCGCACGGGATTTCGTTTACTGGGCGGCGAAGATCTCCCTTGGAGGGTCGTCTGACCCTCCGACTGATTTCGAACGCGGGGGCTTCTCTTGACTTGCCTATCCTCTGGATGTTTAAGTAGTTACTTAATTTTTCCGCCAGTTTCAGTGAATAAGCATGCCGCACCGAAAGGCGCGAAGGAGTTCGTGCGCCACACAGATCCCGAGGACCGGCCGCAAGCTGGTCTGACGATTGATCTAGACCGAACCAAGTAAGCCGAACGGGCTGTAACGACGCACTGATTTGCATCTACCGGAGGAACGCGTGAACGCTGATTGCCGTTGGTGGGGAACATCCGTGAAACGAGTTCAAATCCTGTCCGCAATGCTCGCGCTGTTGGCGGTGGGAAGCGTGGTTCTCGGGTGGAGTTCCCGCTCCCATCGGGCGGTTGTGCATGAGAGCGCGAATGCCTCGCCGGTCTTAAATGCCAACGGTGCGGTTCTTCAGAATGCGGTTTGGCAGCCGCCCGCCGCTAATTCAGATCGGGCGAAGTCGCGGGCGCGATCGCTGATGGCAGGATTGCCACTGATGTTCGAGCCTAATGAGGGTCAGGGCAATTTGGATCCGGCGGATGAGCGCGCGAAGTTCGTAGCGCGAGGCGCGGGATACATGCTGGCGCTTGGCGATGAGGGCGCGATCTTGAGCCTGAGCGCGAAGACCTCCAACAAGCCGAACGCGCAGACGCTCACGGAAGCTTTCCAGATGAAGCTGGTGGGAGCGAACCGGAATGCGGCGGTGAGAGGTACGGAGTTGTTGCCGGGCAAGAGCAACTATCTCATCGGAAACGATCCGGCGAAATGGAAGCGGAATATTCCGCAGTTTGCGCGCGTGCGATATGAGGATGTCTATCCCGGCGTGAACCTGGTTTTCTATGGAAATCAAGGCAAGCTGGAGTACGACTTTCAGGTTGCCCCGGGAGCCGATCCGAAGCAGGCGGAGCTGGAATTCGACGGAGCGAAACGACTCGCGGTGAAAGATGGCGCGCTGGTGGTGACGGGCAAGAATGGCAGCGTACAGCTGGAAGCGCCGCAGGTTTATCAGGAAATCGACGGACGGCGGCAATCGGTGCAGGGCAACTTTGTTCTGCTCGGCGAAAATCGTGCGGGATTTTCCATCGGCCAATACGATCGCTCGCGCGAACTCGTGATCGATCCGCTGCTGGTCTTCTCGACGTTTTATGGGGGCGCCGGCAACGAACTGAACAACTATGTAGCGGTCGATCTCGCATTCAACGTGTATTTGGCGGGATCGACGACGTCGTCCAGCCTGCCGGGGCCCGGCACCACGACAGTGACCGGACTGGTGGGTACGCAGAACGTTTACATCGCGAAGATTACTCCCCCGGCGGGATCGAATCCGGCGGTGCTGGTGTACGCGACCTATCTGGGCGGCAGCGGAACCGATTATCCGGTGGGAATTGGCGTGGATGGAAACGGCGATCCGTACGTGGCTGGCACCACGAATTCTACGAACTTTCCGGTATCGCTCTCCTATCAGACTAGCCCGACCAGCCCTGGCAACTGGCACGTGTTTGTGACCCGTTTGACGAACACAGCATCGACGTTGCTGTATTCGTCATATCTTTCCGGCAGCGGCAATGATTATGCGACCGGAATGACGATCGACCAGCAGGGATATATCTACGTAACCGGGACGACCACCTCGACCAATCCGCAGGACTATGCGACGGGAGTGGAGTGGCCAGTCATTCAGTTGCCCTACGGGCAGCCCTTCCAGAATGTTCCTCGCGCGGCGGCGGGAGTGGCGCAGTTTTTCGTGAGCAAGATCAATACTGCGGCGGGTGGGCCGAGCAGCATTGCGTACTCCACATACTTTGGCGGTGGAACCTATAGCACCAGTTCGCCTACAGCGACCGGCGGCAACATTGCGGTTGACTCGAACCTGAACATTTACTTCACGGGAACTACGAATTTTATCTACACGGGACAAGCCGCCAACTCGGATTTTCCGATCCTGAATCCCTACCAGCCTTGTCTGGACGTTCCCGCGCCGACAGTGATTGTGAATCCGGCAACTTGCACCTACACGACTCAGCCAACGGCATCGGATGCGTTTGTCGCCAAGCTCAACCCGAATGCTTCGGGCGGGTCGACGCAGCTGGTTTGGTCAACGTATATCGGCGGATCGAATGATGACTCGGGGACGGGCGTCGCGCTCGACCCCGGCGCTGCGTCGGTGTATGTCACTGGCACGACGAACTCGACTGATATCGGACAAAGCACCGTTACCTCGACGACATCGGCTTCGTATCAGCGCTGTCTGGATTATTCCGTAAATCCTCCCGTAGGCACGGCTTGTACGCCGCCCATGACGACGCCCTATCCGACAGATGCTTTCATCGCGAAACTTGGCAATCTTGGCGTGGTCACAACCACAACGCAAAACCTGCAGATGACGTATTTCTCTTTCCTGGGAGGGTCGGGGAACGAGGAGGGGTTGGCGATCGCGGTGGATAGCTCGTCTGGGGTTTTGCTTACGGGATGGACGCAATCCGCCTGTCCAGTGGCAGGCTCACCCTCTTGCTTTCCGGTATCGGGCGCGACCGACATTCAGGGATCTGGTCTCGTCGGTACTCAGGACGCATTTGTTGCCCGCTTGAATACGCTGGCTACGATACAGAATCCGGCGGGATCGTGGAGCACCTATTATGGCGGCAGCGGAGTAACGGAGGGAACGAGCGTCGCGATCGACAACAACGAGAATACCTATTTTGCAGGAGACACGACCTCGACCAGCGCGACCCTGAATATCATAAAACCGATTTCACAGGATACGAACAATAATGGCGGCTCGGACGCATATGTCGCCGAAGTGGGAACCACATCGAGTTTGACGATCAGCGGCCGGCTTACGCTTGGAACCGATCAGACCTACATCAGTGCGGGAACACCTGCGACGTTCACTTATACGATTACGAATGCAGGGAGCGATCCTGCGTATAACATCAGCGTGACCGATGATTTGACGCAGGGCCAGGGATTAGTGAACGTAACCTTCAACTCAGCAACGGCAAGTTCCGGAACATGCAGCGGTGGTTCCACTTCTTCGAGCATTGTATGTACCATTCCTTCACTGCTGCCGGCGGCTACCGCAACCGTAACTGTGGTGGTCATTCCTTCCCCCACCACCAGCGGATTCCCGCAGACGTTTACTGGCGGAACAGTTTCGGTGACGAGTTCGAACAACATCACTCCTGTGCAGACCAGCGTGGCAGCGCAGATGTCCGACTTCACTGTTGGAGTGACGCCCAGCACTGCCACCGTAGGGGCTGCTGGGGATTCTGCGATCTACCAGGTGCAATTCACACCACATCCGGTCTACACGACGAGTATTTCGATGTCGTGCTCGGGAGTGCCGGCGGGCGCAGCCTGTAACTTCACGCCGAGTTCCATCTCGCTCAATGGGCCAGGAACGGCGGGACTGACCATCAGCACGACGGCGCCACCGATTATCACGCCCGCCTCGCTGCTGGTGACCCACAACTTCTACGCGACAATCGTTCTCATTCCGATCTTGGGATGGCTGGCATTTGGATCGGCGAACCGGAGACGAAGAAGAATAGTGGGAACGATAATGCTGGCGACGATCTTTTGGTCTCTCTGGCTGTTGCCTGCGTGCAGTACGACGGTCACCACGCCTCCGGTAAGCGGAACGCCGGCCGGCCTTTACACGATCATTGTCAATGCCACAGCCGGAAGCGATACGAAGAGCACAACGGTACAACTGCAGGTTCCGTAAGATCGACCGCAGCGGAAGATTGTTCCCAAGAGCGGCCTGTTGAACGCCGCTTTTTATTGATAGGCGATGTTAAGCGCCTGCTGAGAGCTTGTGGTGACTGCGAGCCTCGGCAATGCCATATTGCCGGATCTTGTAGAGAAGAGCTTTGTAGCTGATCTGAAGAATTGCCGCAGCCTGCTTGCGGTTCCAGTTCGTCTGTTCCAGAGCGCGCGTGATCGCCTGCGCTTCCGCTTCGTCTTTCGCGCTGCGTGCCAGCGACTTTAAGCCGCCGGAGTCTGCTTTGGAAGAGGAATCAGCATGAATTCCTCCATTGCCGTCGTTTTTCGGCAGGAGTTCGGTCAACGCAAGTTGTTCATCGCCCAGAATCAGGTAGCGCTTCAGGAAATTATTCAATTCGCGCAAATTGCCGGGCCAGGAATGTTCGTTGCAGGCCTGTAAGAGTGCCTGAGAAAGCGGCAAAGGCGGACGGGCATAACGCTCGGCCATCTGTGACATGGAATGCTTGAGCAGGATCGGAATCTCTTCCTTGCGTTCGCGCAATGGAGGAAGATGCAACGTGAAGGCATTCAGGCGATAGTAGAGATCTTCTCGCAGACGCTTGGTAGCGAGCGCTTCGGGGATGTTGATGTTGGTCGCTGCCAGGATGCGGACATCGACCTTGATGACCGAGCGGCTGCCAAGACGTGAGAATTGTTGGTCCTGCAAGACGTGGAGAAGCTTTGCCTGCAGAAGCGGAGGCATCTCGCCGATTTCATCGAGCAGGATCGTGCCTTTGTTACAGAGCTCGAACTTTCCTGGTTTGGAGTGAGTGGCGCCAGTGAACGCACCGGGCTCGTATCCGAAGAGCTCGCTTTCGAGAAGATCAGCGGGAACGGCGGCGCAATTCACTTTCAGGAACGTGCGATGCGCACGCGGCGAAAGCTTATGGATCAGGCGGGCCAATACTTCTTTCCCTGTGCCGCTTTCGCCGAGGAGCAACACTGGAATGTCGACGTTCGCCACCAACGCCGCCTGGGAACGGATCTTACGCATCGCGGGACTGGCCGCGATGAAGAAAACATCATCAGAGAGTTCTTCGACTTCGCCGCCGAAGGTCTGTTTGCCCTGACTCAGACAGAGGTCGATCACCGAATCGAGCTCAGCTTTCTGAAATGGCTTGGTGAGGTAATCCTGCGCGCCCAGCTTCATGGCGTGTACAACTTTGCGCGTGTCGCTGACGCAGGAGAGCATGACGATTTTGACGTGAGGCTGCATCTGCCGCAGTCGCTCCAGCGTTTGTAGGCCATCAATACCGGGCATGAGGACGTCGAGCAGGACGAGGTCCGGTTGCAGGCCCTTTTCGAAGCGCTCGATGGCTTCTTCGCCAGTAGTGGCCGTTTCGACCGCATAATCGTCCACTTCCAGCAGGGTCTTGATGTAGCGGAGCATGCCGGGTTCGTCGTCGACCAGCAAGATTTTCGCGGTTGGCTTCATCGAGATGTTCCTTTGCTGGTGGCTTTGCCGACGGGGGGTGGCTTATAAGGCAGCAGAAACGAAAACTTGCATCCGCTTCCGGGATCGCTTTCGACCCAAATCTTTCCTCCCATAACTTGAACCAGGCGGCGTGCAATTGCTAAGCCCAGCCCCATTCCCTCCTGACTTAGCGTGTTGGGCAAACGGAAGAAATCGTCGAAAACTTCCAGGTGAAACTCAGGCGGAATTCCCGGGCCGGTATCAGACACGCTCACTTTCACAGAGTTCGGATGACTGACGTTCTGCCGGCGTCGCTCGGAAGCAGACGGTTGCATGGCGGCCCGGCGCTCCCACATGTAAGGCTCGGCGTGCAGCCAGACGGTGCCACCCTGAGGGGTGAACTTGAAAGAATTCTCAATCAGATTTGAAACGATGCGCTCGACCTTCGCAGAGTCGAAGGGGAAAACCGACAGCTTGTCATTGGCAAGAAAATATAGCGCAAGACCTCTCTCCTGAAAGCGGGCCGACCACAAGCGGCAAACTTCCGAGAGGCATTCATTCATGTCTCCGGAGGCGTAGTGCATGCGCAGGCCACCGGTCTCGAGGACGCTGAACGTCAGAAAGTCCTGAATGAACTGCTGCAAACGCTTTCCGCTGCTTTGCATATCGCGCAGCACTTCGCGCTGGCGATCATTGAGTGATCCCAACTTTTCGCTCTGCAACAGCTCGACATACCCATTCAAGATTGACAGCGGTGTTTTCAGATCGTGAGCTGCTGAGGCTAAAGCGTTGGTGGTGCGAAGAAAACGATCTCGCAACTCCGTGTACTCGTGCAAAAGGTTTTCGGGAGCGGGGACGTCAGATGCTTGACTGGCGGGCGTGGTCACCGGCTCAGGAGCAGAAGCTGCCGCCGGTGTGTCGGACAGACACGTATTCTTTCGTGTAGTCGTCATGTGGAAACAACCACAGAGGGAGGGAGCAACGCTCTACCGATTCGGGAGAGGTACCGATGGCAAAATCGTAGAGCAGGGGATGGGGCTTGTCAACGGAAATTGACAACAGAATTACCCAAGTGTAGCAAAACCTTTCACTTTCGCCGGACTATCATGGGCGGTTCGGCGATCCGTCTCGTCGACAGGTAATGCTATGCCGGTCAGAGCAATATCCGGCGGGACTGCGGGTTTTGGGGTTGAAGCTGCCGCTGATTCCGGTTTTCTACGGCCTCTTGCGCTGGCTTTAGCGAGATTTTGGCCCGAAAGGTGCTTTGATGACCCTGACGCCCACTTCGGAGAGGACTGAATGAGCACCCCCAAAATGGGAGCAGAGCGGCGGAAATGGGCCAGATTGCCTTTGGCCATCCCCGTTTTTGTTCGAAGCCAAGACGATAAAGGCAAGGAATTCCTCGAATTCGCCACTGCCTTGAACGTCAGCGCGGGAGGGATGCTGGTGGCTGTTCGCAGATTGCTGCCTGGAGCGACCCAGGTCGAATTGGAGATTCCCAGCGCTCCAGTGGGTGCGATTACTTTGCTGCCGCGCGTTTCAAGAAATCTTCGTGCGAAGACTTTGCGAACCACACCTCTGGAGGGTTTTTATCTGCTGGGATTGAAATTCTCTCGACCGTTGCTGCGATCAACTGACCACAGCTTAAAACGCAGGCGCATTCTTCGTCGTCGAAAAGCGGTTACCCCGTAACGGTCAACTAAGGATCCCCACAAATATTGCTACCGCGGATTACTCTAGTGCTTGTTTGCATGTGACCGCAGTTTGACCAGATTTGCCCCGCCGTAAGTTGATACCTACAAGCTGCATAGGTTACAGTTGATCAGACCCGTGGAGCAGCGCGCGGTTTGGCTCTTCGGATGCAGTAGAACAGGTCATCTCCCCCCGAAAAGCGACAATCCGAAAATGACAACTAGCAGTGTGAATACGCTGGTTCAGCCCCTTGGAGACATGCCTCCCGAGGCCATCGTCTTTGGGCGGACCGAGACCATGCAGGCGGTACGGGAGCGGCTGGGAAAGTTGGCGGGCGCCAACGTGCCCGTGCTCATTCAGGGCGAAAGCGGAACCGGCAAAGACATTATTGCGCGCATGATCCATGCGGCGTCACCCTGGCGATCCGGTCCTTGGGTGAAGGTGAATTGCCCCGCCATTCCGGGGACGCTTCTTGAGAGCGAATTATTTGGCTACGAGAAAGGCGCATTTACTGGCGCCTACGGCATGAAGCCGGGCCGCGTCGAGATGGCCCACCGCGGCACACTCTTCCTCGACGAAATCTCTGAACTCGACATGTCGCTGCAGTCGAAGCTGCTGCAATTGCTGCAGGACGGACAATTCTGCCGTATCGGCGCGCAGGAGGACAAAAAAGTGGAAGTGCGTGTGGTCTGCGCGACCAATCGCAAACTTGAGCAGGAGATCGAGAACGGAACCTTCCGGTCGGACTTGTTCTATCGCATCAATGTTGTGAACCTGCACATGCCCGCGTTGCGCGAGAGAGCTAGCGATATACCAGACCTGGTCGCGTATTTCCTCGAGTTCCACAACCGGAAATACAATTGCCGTGCAAAGGCACTCTCCAACGAGATGATGGCGGTTCTGCGGAAATATCATTGGCCAGGCAACATTCGCGAACTTGAGAATCTGATCAAGCGTTACGTGATTTTAGGTAGTGAAGAAGTGATTTCGGCCGATCTGGCGCCCCGCGAGCCCGATTTCTTTAACACGGACATTCCGCTGGATGGCCACATTTCTCTGAAGAAACTGACCCGCCAGGCAGTGAGGGAGTTAGAACGCAAGGTGATCTTGAAAGTATTGCAGAGTCATCACTGGAATCGGAAGCAGGCTGCGAAGACTCTGGGCATCAGCTATCGCGCGTTGCTTTACAAGATTCGCGATGCCGGTCTGCCGTCAAATCGGGCTTCCCGTTCGCAGGAATCCGGAAACTCGCGGCAGGAGATAGCTGCCGATTGATTGATTTCCCACACCTGAATCAATTGCTGCTCAATCATCAGCGCTGACGGTCTCCGTCGAGGGTGAGTTGTCGAGCGGAATTTCCTGATCCTTGTACTGCAGTTGATAGAGCTTGTAGTAGATACCTCGTTGCGCCAGCAATTGCTGATGAGTCCCCACCTCACGTACCTGCCCTTTGTGCATGACCACGATCTTGTCGGCACGCTGGACTGTCGAGAGGCGATGCGCGATGATCAGCGAGGTACGGCCTTCCACCATGTGGCCCAGTGCATCGCGAACGCGAAACTCGGTCTCCGTATCGACGCTGGAAGTAGCCTCATCGAGAATCAAAATCTTCGGATCGTGGGCCAGAGCACGCGCGAATGAAATAAGCTGTTTTTGACCCGTCGAGAGTGTCGAACCACGCTCGCGAACCTCTTCCTCGAATCCCTTCGGAAGGGCGCGAATGAAATCCGACAGATTTACGTCTTCGGCAGCGCGTTCGATATGCTCGTCCCGGATGCGATCCGTCCCCAGCCGGATATTGCCGCCGATTGTTCCCGTGAACAGGAATGGATCTTGCAGAACAACGCCGAATCGGCTGCGGAGATCGGCCAAATCCATCTCGCGGACGTCAACGCCGTCGATGCGTACCGCGCCTTTCTGCACATCGTAAAAGCGCAGCAACAGTGAGATAAGCGTGGTCTTGCCGGCTCCGGTATGGCCGACGATGGCGACAGTCTCTCCCGGTTCAATGGCGAAGCTCACATCGCGAAGCACCCAGTCAGGAGTGGCGATGGACTTTGCGCCTTCAGGGTCACGCGGACGGGCAAGAGTGCCCGATCCCAGGCGGCCATTGCCAGATTCCAGCGCTTTGCTTCCATCCGGCACGTCGCGGTATGCAAACCAGACGTGATCGAACTCAAGCCGGCCCAGCCCTTCCGGCTTTTTGGTGACTGGTGGCGAAACGATGTCGACCGGAGTATCGAGAAGTTTGAAGATCCGCTCGCTCGCTGCCATGGCCGATTGCAGGATGTTGTACTTCTCGCTGAAGTCCATGATGGGGCGGAAGAAGCGCATGGCGTATTGGGTGAAAGCGATGAGCACTCCCAGCGATGCCGCCGTGGCTACGAGATGGAAACTCAGCAGGGTGTGGGGATTGAATTCGATGCTGACGCTGGTTGAGACGATGCTGCGAATGATGTCGCCTCCACCAAACCAGAGGACCGAGGCGATCGCGACTGCCGAGAACAGGTCCACAACGGGATAGTAAACGGCATAAGCGAGGATGGCGTCTTTATAGGCGTCCATGTGGCTGCGATTGATTTCGGAAAAGCGCGTATACGCCCGGCGCTCGCGGTTGAAAAGTTGCAACACCATCATGCCGCTTACGTGTTCCTGCAGGTAAGAATTGATGCGCGCGATGGCGACGCGAATGCGGCGGTAGGAGTCACGGACCTTGTCGCGGAAAATCTTGGTGGCAACGATGATGAAAGGAAGCACGGAAAATGTAATCAGGGCAAGCTTCCAATTCATGCACAGCATGATGCCGAGAATGCCCGCCAGCACGAAGAAATCTTCGAAGATCGAGACGACGCCGGAAGTGAACATCTCGTTCAGTGCATCGACGTCAGTGGTAACGCGCGTGACCAGACGGCCCACAGGATTTTTGTCATAAAACGCCACGTGCATGCGTTGCAGATGACGGAAGATCTGGCTGCGCAAATCGAACATGACTTTCTGCCCTGTCCACTGCATGTAGTAGGTCTGCAGGAACTCGAGCACAAAGGTAAAGACAAGCAGGCCGAAGTAGATTGCCGAAATCTGGGCAATCCCAATCATCGGCCGCGGGCTGAGCCAGTTCCACATGCCGGCCTTCGATCCGGGCACCGGCGCAAGATAGCGATCGATCGCGACTTTTACGAGATAGGGTCCGAGCACGTCGGCAAAGGACTTTAGGATGATTGAAGTGATCGCAACGGTCACCACCAGGCGATATGGGCGCAGATAGGTGAGCAGCCGGCGCATGAGGCGGCTGTCGTATGCTTTTCCTAGAATTTCTTCTTCCTGAGCCATGGTTCCCCGGAGCGCGGGCAAATCGACGCCTGGAGGGCGCTATGCAACAGACTACCTCAAATAGATGGCTCAGGCAGGCGTCCGGATGGAAAAGGTTCCTGCATGAAATATGGAAGAGGTTCCTGCATGAAATAATGATTTCGTGGGGTTAGGTATTTACATTTCGGTGCCATTCTGCCGCACGAAATGCAGTTACTGCAACTTCGCTTCGGATGTTTCTTCCCGTTCCGCATTTGAAGGTTATGTGAGCCGTGTTTGTGGGGATATCGCTGCAAGCGATCGGACTGCGGGCACGATGGGCGGGACCCTCGACCGCGAAGTCGATTCCATTTACCTTGGCGGTGGTACGCCGACCATTCTTTCTCCCGAACAACTGCGGCGTATTTTTAACGCGATTCGACAGCAGTTTGCCGTCGACGCAGCTGCTGAGATTACCGTGGAATGCGCGCCGGGGACCCTCTCACCAGAAGTTGTCGATGGCCTGCTGGGCTGCGGAGTGAGTCGGGTGAGCTTGGGTGTGCAATCGTTCGTCGATACCGAAGCTGCATCGGTGGGACGGTTGCACAAGCGGGCGACAGTTCTCGAGGAAATCGTTCGCCTGCGATCGGCTGGAGTCTCCAATATCAACGTCGACCTGATCGCCGGATTGCCGCACCAGACGCGGGAAAGCTGGCAATTCTCACTCGGCGAGACCATTGCCGCCGGAGTTCCGCACGTGAGTGTCTACATGCTCGAAGTGGATGAAGATTCGCGGCTCGGGCGCGAGTTGATTGCGGGAGGAACGCGCTACCACGCCCACTTCGTCCCAGACGAGGACATGACGGCGGACTTGTACATGACTGCGTGTGATGAATTGCCGAAGGGCGGAGTCGCGCAATATGAGATTTCGAACTTTGCTCGCAGCGGATTTGAATCGAGCCACAATCTGAAGTACTGGACGCACCAGCCTTATCTGGGATTTGGCGTGGATGCGCATTCGATGCTTTGGTCATCAAGTGCAGAGGCCGAGGCTGTGCGGTTTGCGACTGCCGATACTCTGGAGAAGTTTGTGGAAGGCACGTCGCCGTTTCCCACGCTTGTTTCTGGTGAGAATGCCATCGAGGAATCGTTTTTCCTCGGGCTGCGCTTGAATCGCGGAATAGACTTACGAGAAATCGAAGATCGTTATGGCGAGTCGATGAGCTGGGCTCGAGGTGCAATTGTCGAACTTACCCTAGACGGGCTGCTGGAGGCGGACGGGAATCGAATCGGCCTGACACCGCGTGGACGTTTGCTCTCCAACGAAGTCTTTGAGCGTTTTCTTGCTCCGAAAAACTGCTCCACAAGTGCGTGAGGTCGGATCGCGAAAATCTTAGGAAACTTAATCCAAATCAAAGTTTCTGGCTCCGCACCCAAACCATCCGGTCGGTTGGCGGGTAGATGAAGAACATCAAAATGCCCTGTGTTCATGCGGGTAGAAACAACCTTCTTCTGATTTGCTGCTGGTAACTTTTGCGTCTAGCGTAGGTGTGCTCTAATCGGAATCGGGCACAGAACGGCCGCCGCCCTCAATCCGCCGCCCGACCATCCGGAGGAAGCTTGGATTTCCAATTGAACGAAGAGCAGTTGCAGTTGAAGAAAAGTGTGCGCGAATTCGCAGAACGCGAGATCAAGCCGCACGTGATGGACTGGGACGAGAAGAGTGAGTTTCCGCTCGCGACCATCAAAGAACTGGGCAAGCTCGGATTGTTGGGAACGGTTTTTCCGCCCGAGTATGGTGGCGCGGGTATGGGATACGTTGAGTATGTGACTGCGATTGAAGAACTCTCCCGCGTGGACGGATCCGTGGGCATCATCGTGGCGGCGCACACTTCACTTTGTTCCAATCATATTTTTCTGGCCGGCAATGAGGAGCAGAAAAAGAAATATGTCAGCAAACTGGCAACCGGCGAGTTCATTGGTGCGTGGGGTTTGACCGAACCGTCTTCGGGTTCGGATGCGGGCAGCGCTCGCATGACCGCGGTGCGCAAGGGCAATCAATGGGTGCTCAACGGCACGAAGACTTTCTGCACCAATGGCCATTATGCTGACGTAGTGGTAGTCCTTGCCGTCACCGACCGCACGGCTCATACGCACGGCCTGTCTGCGTTTGTGGTGGAGAAGGACACAAAAGGCTTTCGCCCGGGGAAGAAAGAAAACAAGCTGGGGTTGCGCGCCAGCGACACGGCTGAACTCATCTTCGAGGATTGCGTGATTCCGGCAGAAAATCTGCTGGGCGGCGAAGGCCAGGGATTTCCGGATGCAATGCGAGTGCTTGATGGCGGTCGCATCTCCATTGCGGCTCTATCACTGGGCATGGCGGAAGGCGCGTATGAGAGCGCGCTGAAATATTCCAAGCAGCGCAAACAATTCGGCAAAGCGATCAGCGATTTCCAGGCGATTCAGTGGAAGTTGGCAGACATGGCAACCGAGATCGACGCGGCTATGCTGCTCACCATGCGGGCTGCCTCGATGAAGGATGCCAAAATGAAGAGCACGCAGGAATCGTCGATGGCAAAGCTCTATGCCAGTGAAGTCGCCGTACGCTGCGCGAATGAGGCGGTGCAGATTCACGGCGGATATGGCTTCATTAAGGACTATCCTGCGGAGAAGTTCTATCGCGACGTCAAGCTCTGCACGATCGGCGAAGGGACCAGCGAAATCCAGCGGTTGGTGATTGCGCGACAGCTTCTGCGCGACTAGGGACGAACGACCTGATCCAGATTTCGATTACACGTGGTCCGCTCTTCTTTTGCACGCTCTGTTAATCCCTCCCTTGCGGCATTAGAATGAGGCGAAACTCTTTTCTGAACTCAGCATTTCTGAGGGGGAGTTATGGGTACGACGACTGCAATACCTAAGACCCGCATTGCGGGTGGAAGTTTCCTGCTGGAAACAAGACAACCAGAAGAAGTATTTACCCCGGAGGATTTCTCCGAGCAACATCAACTCATTGGACAGACGGCGGAAGAATTCGCCATCAATGAAATTGTTCCCAACATCGAAAAAATCGAGCACAAAGATTTTTCCGTCACACGCGACCTGCTGAAAAAAGCTGGAGAATTAGGCCTTAGTTCTGTCGAGATCCCCGAGGCGTACGAGGGGTTGGAGATGGATAAAGTGACAGCGGCGGTGATCGCCGATCACATTGCCAAGTATGCGGGATTCGCCACGACCTGGGGCGGACATACCGGTATCGGAACCCTGCCGATCGTTTACTTCGGAACGGAAGAGCAGAAGAAAAAATATTTGCCGCGTCTGGCTTCGGGCGAAATCGTAGGCGCTTATGCGCTCTCGGAATCGACTTCGGGATCGGACGCGATGAATTGCCGGGCCCGCGCCCAGCTTTCTGCGGATGGGAAGCACTACATCCTGAACGGTGAGAAGATGTGGATCACGAATGCCGGATTCGCTGACTTGTTCACAGTGTTTGCCAAAATCGACGGCGAAAAATTTTCGGCGTTTCTGGTGGAAAGGAATTTTTCCGGCTTCTCGGTGGGCGCGGAAGAACACAAGATGGGTATTCGGGGATCGTCCACCTGCCCGATCATCCTGAATGACTGCAAAGTTCCGGTGGAGAATCTTCTGGGTGAAGCCGGCAAGGGTCACCTGATTGCCTTCAACATCCTAAACATTGGGCGATTCAAGCTGGGCGCGATGTGCGTCGGCGGCGGCCGCGTTTCCATGGAGAATGCCATTGGATACGCGAAACAGCGCAAGGCGTTCAATAAAGTCATCGCGGATTTTGGACTGGTGCGGGAAAAGATCGCCAACATGGCCTCGATGCTCTTTGTGGGCGAGTCGCTAGTCTACCGCACGGTTGGAATGATGGATGCGGCGCTGGGCGAGGTGAACAAAGCCGCTTCGGATGCCGCCAAGCAGACGCTCAAGGCGATTGAGGAGTATGCCGTCGAGTGTTCGATCATCAAAGTGTGGGGCTCGGAGATGATCGATTATGTCGTCGATGAAACCGTGCAGATCTATGCTGGCTACGGTTTTGTCGAAGAATATCCGGCGGAGCGCGCCTATCGTGACGCGCGCATCAATCGCATCTTCGAAGGCACGAACGAAATCAACCGCCTGATCATCACCGGCTTCTTGTTGAAGCGTGCCATGACCGGACAGCTGCCCCTCATGCCAGCCATCAAGAAACTCATGGACGAAGTGCTTTCCGGACCCTCCGCCGGCGAAGAACTCGAGGGATCGCTCATCGAAGAAAGGAAAATGATCGCGCAAGCCAAGAAACTTGGTCTGTTCGCGGCGGGCGCGGCGACGCAGAAATACATGCAGGCGATCCAGGATCAGCAGGAGATTATGGGTGCGATCGCCGACATGACCATTGAAACCTACGCGATGGAGTCCGCTGTGCTGCGCGCACAGAAAATCTCCGACAGCAAGGGCGAAGCGGCTGCGGCGCTTCCGATCGCCATGACTCGCGTCTATATGTCGCAAGCCATGGAGAAGATCGAATCTGCTGCTCGCAAAGTTATCGCTGCAGTTGCCGACGGCGATATGCTCAGGACCCAGTTGGCCATCCTGCGAAGGCTGGCCAAATATGAGCCGTTCAACACCATCGAACTGCGGCAGCAGATCGCGCAAAAGATGATCGAACGCGGCAAATACACGCTGGCGTAGCCGTCATCCAGTGGAGAATCGGCAGGGCCCTCGGAGCTAGCGGGGGCCTGTTTTCTTTGTCGTCGGTTCCGACCAGAAACCACTCTTCTAATCCGCTACCAAGCGGTGTCAAGTTCTGATAAAACGTCTGGCATGAAAACTTCGTGGCGGGTTCTTGCTTTCATTCTTGTTATCTGTTTTCCGGTCTTCGGTCAGGAAAAACCCCCCATTTCCGCAAATCTTGCTTCGACTCCACCTATGGGATGGAATTCGTGGAACAAGTTTGCCTGCAACGTGAGTGAAGACCTGATCAAAAGCATGGCTGACGGAATGGTGAAAAGCGGAATGAAGGATGCCGGCTACACCTACGTGAATATTGATGATTGCTGGCAGGTGAGTCGTGACGCGAACGGAAATATCGTCGCTGATCCGCAGCGATTCCCGCATGGCATGAAAGCCGTCGGGGACTATATCCATTCTCTTGGATTGAAATTCGGGGTTTATTCCGATGCGGGAACGAAGACGTGTGCTGGACGTCCGGGAGGACTTGGCCACGAATATCAGGATGCGCTGCAGTACGCAGCGTGGGGCGTGGACTACCTGAAATACGATTGGTGCAACACCAGCACACAAGACGCGCGGGCGTCGTACGCGAACATTCGGGCTGCGCTGGATGCTTCCGGGCGGCCGATCGTTCTCAGCATCTGCGAGTGGGGCAAGGACAAGCCTTGGCTGTGGGGAAAAGAGGTGGGCGGAAATCTCTGGCGCACGACGGATGACATCACCGATCATTGGGCGGGCAGGTCAAAGTGGCCGGACGGCAGCTGCTGCTCGAATAGTGTTCTATCGATCGTCGATCAGCAGATTGGGTTGGAGTCGTATGCCGGGCCGGGACATTGGAATGATCCGGACATGCTTGAAGTCGGTAATGCCGGAATGAGCGACACCGAGTATCGATCGCATTTCAGCCTATGGGCCATTTTGGCAGCTCCGTTGATTGCCGGCAACGATTTGCGCGATATGCGGCCCGCGATCCGCGACATGCTTGCCAACAAAGAGATCATTGCCGTCGATCAGGATGCTTTGGGCCGCGAGGGCGAGCGGGTGGCAAAGAATGGCGACCTTGAGGTTTGGGCCAAGCAGATGCGTGACGGTAGCCGCGCTGTTCTCTTGCTGAATCGCAGCGAGTCGGAGCAGGAGATTTCGGCTTCGTGGGAGGCCATCGGCTACCCTGCAGCCATTTCAGCCAGCGTGAGAGATCTTTGGCTGCACAAGGATCTTGGCAAATTCACAGGTAACTTTGCAGCTAAAGTAGCCCCGCATGGAGTGGTCGTAGTTTCCGTAACTCCGTGAGAACCGAATACATACGCCGAAATACTTGAATCAGAATCCTTCCAGAGTCTTAGCAGATCGTTCTAATGCGTCGGCCAGCGCAGATAACTGCTGACGGACCTGTTCGCTGTCTCCCTTATCAATGGCTTCATTTACGCCCGGAATGACAACTGCGGCATAGCCCGTATATTCGCCGGGCGCATAAATCGAATGGCGATACCATGGGCGATGCGGTAATCCCTGGGGAAGCAATAGAGCGCGCTCGGTCTCCCGCAGTGCCCTGTTCAAACGCGCTGGCTCCCGGGGCAAGGCTTTCTGTTTGGAAAGCATCTTCGCACCCGCAGATTCGAAATGCCGGGCTGCTCTTTCCACCCTTCCAAAATCAAGTGCATGACGGCCAAACCTGCTGTTCGCCCGCTTCTTCGCAGCCTCCAGATATGCGAGGATATCTTTCCCATACTCCTGATAGTCGTAGGGCAACACATCGGCATCGGCCATGCGAATCGCTTCCAAACCGAAAAATCGAGCCATCTGCTGTTCATAGACGAAATCAGGATCGGCGAACTTGGTGAACCATGCGAAGTTGTCAAACACCGAGTGATACACGCCGTAGGGGCCACTCGAACTTATGTCCGTCGACGGCACCCCGAGATGCTGCAGGAACGGCGTGTAGTCGGAGCCGCTGCCGAGATCTCCGATGGGCAGATCTTTGTTGATTCTCGCGGCGAGTGTGTGCCTGCTGTCTCCGATCGCCTCCGTTGGAGATTGCGTGGAAGGAGCGCCAAGCTGTAACCCGGCTTCCCATGCTTCATAGACGGTGCCACCGGCGGCGCCAGGAACGGCTTTCGCGACATCGCGCAGAAATTGCTTCAGGCTCGGGACGGAAGATGCGCCAAACCGCGGTCCGGAAACGGCCGCGTCCATGTTGAAGTAGGCAGGCGCATTCGCCAATTCCGAGTCATGCTGTTCCACCCACTCGGTCGACCCCATTAAGCCTTCTTCTTCGCCATCCCAACTGCCGAAAACCAGTGTGCGTTTCGGTTTCCAGCCAGACTTCAACAGTTCGCTAACGCCATGAACTGTCTCCAGCATGGCAGCGGTACCGCTGTTCGGATCAACCGCGCCATAGACCCATGCGTCGCGGTGATTGCCGGCAACGACCCATTCGTCAGGCGATTCGCCGCCGCGAACGCGACCGATGACGTCCCAAAGCGTGCGAAATTCGTAGTCCTGCTTGAGATGCATTCTTACTTTCGATGGCCCAGGGCCGACGTGGTAAGTGAACGGCAACGCTCCCTGCCACTCGCGCGGAGACTCTGCGCCGCCAAGGTGATTCAAAATTGGCCAGGCGTCGTGATATGACAACGGAGTGGTGGGAATTTTCGGCATTTGCGCCGATTGCTCCGGAGAAATTCGCTGCGAGTCCGGCAGGGACGGTACCGACGCGATCCCGGGTGTCGTGGGATCTCCGGGAAATTCGAACATGTATCCGATCGAGCCACGCTGCACGCCGGTGTCGGGACGCCAAGGGCCTTCGGGGTATTTGTCCCCGCGCCGCCAGCCGTCGTCAGCGGGATCGGAATAGATGATGACTCCAGCGGCTCCGTGCTCCTGCGCCAGGAAAACTTTCACACCGCGAAAATTCTGCCCGTACCGAACGAGGACAATCTTGCCGCGCACATCGACCTTTATTTTTTCGAGCTTCTCGAAATCCTCTGGCGTCCCGTAATTGGCGTAGACCACATCAGCTTCCACGTCTCCAGAAGGGGACATGGCGTTGAAGGGCATGACCACGCGAGGATCATCCTGGTAGGGATCGCTCTCCACATGTTCTCGCGAGGGTCCATGCATCTCAACTCCAGCCGGTGCCGTCATATCGACACTGATCTCTCTGGGATAGTTCATCCAGACCTTGTATTCGACGATCTCAGTATCGAGGCCGGCGTCGCGGAACTTTTGCGCGACATAATCTGCCGTGGCTTTGTCCTCCGGTGTCCCGGCCACGTGCGGGGCTTGTGTGAGGATCCGTAGGTGTTCTTCAGCCAGCCTAGGATCGGGCACGGCGAGAAAGCGCGATTCGATTGCTGACTCGGCGGCGGAATCTCGGAACCCAAAGATGGAAGTTGCCGATGATGCATTTCGGTCAGCTGATGAAGCGGGCAACAGCAAAGCGCAGGAAAGAATGGCGATAGGGAAAGCTCGCATCAGGCTCCTGAAAACGGAAGTTAGTAAGGTAGCACAGGCGGAGAGAGGATGCGCCCCTCCGGGGCAAGTTATTCGCTTTTGATTCGCGCTAATCATCATCTTCACCAATTTCACCGATTGGTGATGCCTCGCGAAAATCGCGTCGCGGAGTGGGAGCGTGGTATGCTTCCCACCGGTATGGCGACAACCACGAGCGATGGCTGCAGGACGTTGACGCGCGCCAGCGTAATTACGTGTTTCCAGAGACGGTACAGAATGAGGCTCGCTCCTGGCGCAATCTGAGCGACACTTCGTGGAACAGATCGACGAAGGTTGGCATGACAATCCCGGCGATTTTTTGTTGCTGGGTTTGCAATCACGATCTTCGTGGCGGCAGCTCACGAAAACGTTGCCTGGGATCTCGCGCTGGCGATGATTCTGTTTTGGGTTCCGATTTTCGGAGCCATCGCGTGGGCGACAAAGCGCACGCTTCGAAGAATTGGGAGCCGCCGCGGTTTTTGGCGTCGGTGAACTAACCCTTACCGCACCTGCCCCGTCCCGACAATCTCATACTTCGACGACGTCAACTCTGGCAGGGCAAACGGGCCGCGGCAGTGGAGTTTCTGTGTGCTGATGCCCATCTCAGCACCGAAGCCGAATTCGCTGCCATCGGTAAAGCGCGTGGAGGCATTCCAATAAACGGCAGCGGAATCGATGCCGCGAAGGAATTTGCGTGCGTTCGACTCATCGGATGTGATGATCGAATCAGAATGCTTCGTGGAGTATTTGTTGATGTGGGCGATGGCGTCCTCGACATTCGCAACCACGCCAATGGCCATGCAGAGACGCAAGTACTCTTCGTACCACTCCTGATCGGTAGCCGCAGACATCGGCAGGTTTCCGGCGGACGATCGTGCTTTCACATCGCCACGTAACTCGACTCCGGCTTCGAGGAGTTTTTTCGCAATGCGCGGGACATACGCGGCCGCGATGCGTTCGTGAATCAGGAGCTTTTCGGCGGAGTTGCAGACCGATGGCCGCTGGGTTTTGGCGTTGATCACGATGCGATCGGCCATCTCGAAGTCAGCCGATTCGTCGACAAAGATGTGACAGTTTCCGGCGCCGGTCTCGATGACTGGCACCGCCGAATTCTGCGTTACGAACTGAATCAAGCCGGCGCCGCCCCGAGGGATGATGACATCGACAAATCCGCGGGCCTTGATCAAATCCTGCACCGATTGGCGGCTGCTCGCGTCGAGCAATTCAATAGCGCCTGGGGGAACGCCGGGCACATCGTTCATGATCTCGACCAACCGCTGATTACTCAGGGCCGCTTCTTTGCCACCTCGCAGCACGATCGCGTTTCCGGTCTTTAAGGCGAGCACGGCCGTATCCACGGTGACGTTCGGCCGCGACTCATAAATAATTCCAATGACGCCGAGGGGAACTCGAACCTTACGAATGCGAAGACCGTTTGATTTCGTCCACTCAGCCAGAACGTCGCCAATGGGATCGGGCAGGGCCGCGACATCCCTGACCGCGGCAGCCATGTCTTTGATCCGCGTGGAAGTGAGCAGCAATCGGTCGCGCATTGCATCTTCCAGCCGGGAGCGCTCCACATCTTCTCGATTCGCCTGCAGGATGCCCGACTCGCTTTTTTCAAGCGAATCAGCGATGGCCATAAGCAGGGCGTTCTTCTCCGCCGTCGAGAGCAGGGCTAGTTTTGTTGCAGCTTCGCGGGCGCGGATGAGCTTTTCCTGTGTCGAGAGAACCGATGTGGACGAGGCGCTCATGGCTGCTATCGCACCGCTTGCGGAGGAAAATACGTTCCGATCTTACGCTGAACGCCCAGCGTGATTGCCTGGGGATGGCGCCCGTTGACAATCGCTACCTGGACGCCCGCTTCGCTGGCTAACTTGGCGGCGCGAAGTTTCGAGATCATCCCGCCACGCCCCAGCGAGCTTTTGCCATTGCATTGGGCCTCGAGCGCAGGCGTTAACTTTCGAATCACGCGTTGTAATTTCGGCTTCTTGCGCCCATTGGGAACCATGAAGCCGTCGACGTTAGTGAGCAGCAGCAGCCAGTCAGCTTTGACCGCCGTCGCGAGCAGGGAACTGAGTTCGTCGTTGTCGCCGAAGGCGCCTTCGAGTTCGCGGACCGAAACGCTATCGTTTTCATTCACGATCGGCACAACGCCCAGAGCGAGCAATTCCGCCAGCGCGTTTTGCAGGTTGCGATAACGGATCGGCGAAGTGAAATCGTCGCTCGAAAGAAGCAGTTGTGCCACTACTTTCTTTCCAAAGAACAGGCGCTCGTACGTATGCATGAGCTTGCTTTGACCGACGGCGGCGCAGGCTTGCATGCGCGGAACATCAGTCGGCCGTTTCGGCAGCGATAATCCGGACATACCGGCTGCGATCGCGCCAGAGGTAACGATCAGATATTCGTTCTTCGAGAGATCGAACTGATCGACCATTCCGCGCAGCAGGTTGATATCGACCTGCCCACCGGGGGCGATGAGGCTGGTCCCGACTTTAATAACGATTCGCATGTTGTTTGAAGCCCATCCGCGGGCGATGCTCCAGCCGGGTGTTGCGGGAAGCTGGCGAGGGGGACAACATCTCTATCCTGCCGTTAGAATGAGCTTTCTGGCAAGTTGAAAAAATTGCCAGGATTCCATTATGCCTGCTTCGAATGCGACTAGCCGCTTTTCCGATCGAGTCGATAATTACGTTCGTTACCGACCCGGATATCCTAAAGAGGCTTTGGATGTGCTGCGGCAGGAATGCGGATTGAGACGGGACCATATCGTGGCCGATATCGCCTCGGGAACGGGCATCTGGACCCGCATGCTGCTGGAGAATGGCAACCCCGTATTCGCAGTTGAGCCGAATGCGGATATGCGGAAAGCGGCGGAGAGGATGCTGGAATCGTATTCGAACTTCACGAGCGTCGTTGGAACGGCAGAAGCGACGACCCTTCCGGACGGTAGCTTTCGCTTCGTCACGGCAGCGCAGGCAGCGCACTGGTTCGATCGTCCACGAGCACGGGCGGAGTTTGCGCGGATTCTCCAGCCGGGGGGATGGCTGGTTCTTTTGTGGAATGAACGCGTGATCGATACGACTCCGTTTCTGCGTGACTATGAGCAACTGCTGTTGAAGTTCGGAACGGATTATCAGGATGTGCGCCATGAGCGGACGACGGAGGCGGTGCATGAGTTTTTTGATCCCGTACCGTTTCAAGAACGAAAGTTTTCGTATCGGCAGGAATTTGATTATGCCGGGCTTGAAGGGCGCTTGCTATCGTCCTCTTACGCGCCGGGGCCCGGGCATCCGAAGCATGAACCGATGCTGGCAGAGTTGCGACGGATCTTTCAGACGCACGCAGAAAATGCCCGCGTGGCATTCGATTACATCACGCGAATTTATTTTGGTGAATTGAAATGAAGACAGTGGATGAAACTTTAAACGAAGTCTCTCAGCAAAAGTCTTTCCATATGACGCCCGATGAGTTCCGGCGCTATGGCCATGCGGTAGTGGATTGGATTGCGGATTATCAGTCGCGCATTGCGTCGTTGCCCGTGCTTTCACAAGTGAAGCCAGGAGAAGTGCGCGCGGCCTTGCCGGCGAATCCGCCCAAACGAGGCGAGGCTTTCGAAGAATTTCTGAAAGATGTCGACCGGATTCTTCTGCCGGGCATTACTCACTGGCAGTCGCCAAATTTCTTCGCGTACTTCCCCTGCAATGCCTCTGGGCCGGGAATTCTGGGCGATCTGCTGGCTTCCGGTTTGGGCGTACAGGGGATGTTGTGGTCCACGAGTCCGGCGTGCACGGAACTTGAAACGCATGTTATGGACTGGCTGGTGGGAATGCTCGGGCTTCCAGAAAAATTTCTGTCTTCGGGTGCTGGCGGCGGAGTGATTCAGGATACGGCTTCGAGCGCTGCGGTCTGTGCCTTGCTGGCTGCGCGCGAGCGAGCCACTGGATTCATCAGTAACAAAAAAGGCTGCAACGGAAAACTCATCGCCTATGCCTCGACGCAGACGCATTCGTCGATGCAGAAAGCGGCCATGATTGCGGGCATCGGCGTGGATAACGTCCGACTGATCGAAGTCGACGAAAACTTCGCAATGCGGGCCGACGCTCTTGCTCGCCAGATCGAAGCGGACCGCAAAGCCGGCTTGACACCGTTTTACGTGTGCGCGACGGTCGGAACGACGGGCTCGAACGCCATGGATCCGATCACCGCGATCGGAGAAGTCTGCCGCAAGCATAACCTGTGGCTGCACGTCGACGCCGCGATGTCAGGAACGGCGATGGTTTGCCCGGAGTTCCGTTACTTTCAAAGCGGCCTGGAACTGGCCGATAGCTACAATTTCAATCCTCATAAATGGATGGGCGTCAACTTCGATTGCAGTTGCTTCTGGGTAGCGGACCGGAAGACGCTGATCCAGACACTGAGCATCCTGCCCGAATATCTGCGCAATCAGGCGACAGAGTCGGGCGCGGTCATTGATTATCGCGATTGGCACATTCAGCTCGGCAGGCGTTTTCGGGCGCTGAAGTTATGGTTCGTGATCCGGCACTACGGAGTCGAAGGCTTGCAGCACAATGTGCGCGAGCACGTGCGCCTGGCCCAGCAATTCGCGGGTTGGGTGTGCGCGGATCAACGCTTCGTGTTGGCTGCTCCCGTTCCGCTGAATTTAGTTTGCTTCCGGCACAAGGCGGGCGATGCGGCAAATCAGATCATCATGGACCGGCTCAATCGGAGCGGGGATTTGTTCCTCACGCATACGAAACTCAATGGAAAACTCACGCTGCGTATGTCGATCGGACAAATGACCACGCAGGCGAGACACGTTGAGAACGCGTGGAAGAGGATTTCGGAAGAAGCTGACCGGCTGGAAACGCGTTAATCTGCTGCCATCGGCGAGATGCGCGGGGCTCGCCGTCGCTCAACCTCGGGATAAGTAGCCGCGGCTGAAACTTCGAACCACTTGCGGATTTGCGGTAATGCTTGACGAGCGGCAGACTCCCCGGCGCGAATCAAATCGCCGGCGCGCTTGAAATCATCGTAGGCGAATCCAGCTACATCCGGTTCGATGGTAAGGTCGGCGGCGCTTCGCCACAGGCTCGCCATCGCATCCTGCGCAATGGCAAAAGATTGTCCCATCACATCAAAAAGATGACGTGGAGCGCCGCCTGTGGACCACGTTCCCTTTAAATGGACAGCCAGCACACGCTCGGCTCCCATGGTGCGCAGCGGCCGCGTCGGCACCGGGTGCGACAACATGCCATCCACAAAATATCGGGTTCCCATCTGCACCGGCAGGAACATGCATGGATAAGCGCAACTGGCGCGCACAGGATCGACGATCGATCCGGATTGGAAGACAATGCCCTCGCCAGTATTGAAATCGGTCGCGGTTACCCCCAGAGGAATGCGCAATTCCTCAAACGTTTTGACCTTTAAAATCCGGGTCAAAAAGGCCGTCATGCGATCGTTGGAAGCGAAGCCGCAGCGGGAAATCGTCCAGCGCGCAAACGTTGTGAAACGGACGCTGCGTGCGATTTCTTCGAGTTCAGCAATGGAAACGCCGCTGCAATAGGTTGCGCCGATTAACGCGCCAACGCTCGTGCCGGCGACGAAACGGAGAGGAATCTTTTCTTCTTCGAGAACCTTCAGGACTCCGATGTGTGCAATGCCGCGAGCGAAACCGCCGCCTAACGCGATACCTATGGCGGGGATGTTGGCTGAAGCAGGAGCGAGATTCTTGCGGGAAAGTTCGCGGCCGAACGCACGCACCGAGCGAACCAGCTTCCCCAGACTCATCGCGGACCCCGCATCCTCGGCGTTTTACGCCGTCCCACAAGTCTCTACACAGTAAGATGCCACACAAATGAAAACGGGTGTAAGGGCACGAGCGTGCCATTGTAAGCGCCGATTTTCAGCCACTTATGCAGGATTTATGCGCATTTAGTAACGTGTTACCGGAGTACTTAATACAGGGATGTCGATCCCTGGAGTGACGGAATCACCGCATTCCTGCTAACGTGCAAGCACATGGTGCGTGAAATTTCAGCCGGGGGAGTGGTCATTCACCAGCGCGAGGGGGAATGGTGGATGGCTGCCATTGAGTTGCCGATGGAACCCTCCTCACCTCCAGAACCCGGAAAACGTGGGCCGCGGCCGCGGGCCAAGCCCAAAGCTGTGCTTTGCCTGCCGAAAGGGTTAGTCGATAGTGGCGAGAAGCCTCTGGAAGCGGCTTTGCGTGAGGTCCGGGAGGAGACAGGAATTACAACGGAACTGATCGCGAAACTCGCGGACATCAAGTACGTGTATGTGCGCTCCTGGGGTGATCACGAGAAAGTTTTCAAGATTGTCAGCTTTTATCTACTGCGCTACGTATCCGGGCAGATTGACGATATTTCGAAAGAAATGCGGATCGAAGTAGCCTGCGCGAAGTGGATTCGGCTCGAGGATGGCCCCAAATTGCTGGCCTACCGCGGCGAGAAACAGATGGCTCGCAAGGCCCTCGATTACGTGATGGCGCATGCCGAGCTGTGATCGGGCGCATAGCAAATTTCTGCGCGAAGCGATTAATATGTCAATTCACGCGTTCGCTTCTCCGGACAAAAACTCCTTTCCAACATAAGCCCAAGCACGAGGCTCATTCATGAAACGCATCAATAAAGTCGCAATTCTTGGCGCCGGAACCATGGGCGCGCGTATTGCCGCTCATTTTGCCAACGCCGGCGTCCCGAGTTACCTGCTCGACATTGTCCCGCCCGACGCAGATGCCCCCGCTCGCAACAAGATTGCCATGGCCGGCCTTGAGGCCGCGAAGAAATCGAAACCGGCTGCCTTCATGGATTCTTCACTGGCTCGGCTCGTGAGCATCGGAAATTTCGAGGACGATCTCAAAAAACTGGCTGATGTCGATTGGATCATCGAGGCCGTCGTTGAAAATCTCGAGATCAAGCGCAGTTTGTTAAAGAAGGTCGAATCGATTCGCAAGCCCGGCACGATCGTCACCACGAATACCAGCGGGCTCCCCGTAGGCAAAATCGCCGAAGGATTCTCGGTCGACTTCCGCAACGTGTGGTTCGGGACGCACTTTTTCAATCCTCCGCGTTATATGCGGCTATTGGAAATCATTCCCACGCCCGATGCCGATCGCGCCGCGATTGACGCGATCGCTCATTTTTGTGACGTGCGCCTGGGCAAGGGGGTTGTGATGGCGAAAGATACGCCGAACTTCATCGGTAACCGCATCGGCACATTTTCGGTTTTGAATGTCATGCGGCTCATGCAGGAGATGGATTTCAGCATTGAAGACGTCGACGCTCTCACCGGGCAAGCGGTGGGCTGGCCCAAATCGGCGACCTTCCGCACCATCGATCTGGTCGGGCTTGATATTCTTGGCCACGTCGTGAGCAACATGACGGCCAACGTCCGCGATGAGCGCAGCGAACTTCGTCTGCCCGAATTCTTCCAGAAGATGATCGAGAAAAAATGGCTGGGTGATAAGACAAAAGGCGGATTCTACAAGAAGGCGAAGAGCAAGGATGGTAAGGAAGATGAACGCCTCGGTCTCGATTGGAAGACGCTCGAATATCGTCCGCGAAACAAGCCGAAGTTCGCCGCTCTTGATATGGCCAAGAACGTTGAGGATACCGGTGCACGCCTGCGAATGCTACTCGGTCTAGATGGCAGCGCACAAAAAGGTGATAAAGCCGGAGCATTCTTGTGGGCGGCGCTATCAGATTTATGGACGTATTCAGCGAATCGCGTTCCGGAAATTTCCGAATCCGTGGTGGAGATCGATCGCGCCATGCGCCTTGGCTTCAATTGGGAACTGGGGCCTTTTGAGCTATGGGATGCTGCCGGCGTAGAAGCGACGGTCGAGCGCATGAAGAAAGAAGGGAAGCGCGTGGCGGCCCACGTGGAAAGATTGCTGGGTTCCGGACAGAAAACGTGGTATGTCGACGATCCTAAATCAGCCTCGGGCCGCAGGTATTTCGACCTGGGAACGTCGGAGTGGGAGCCGGTGCAAGTGCCGGGCGGCGTGTGGTCGGTCACAGTTGCGAAGAAGTCGAACGGAGTGGTGAAGAAAAATTCCGGAGCCTCGCTGGTTGATTTGGGAGACGGCGTCGGCTGCATCGAATTCCACAGCAAGATGAATTCACTCGGCGCGGACATCATCGGCCTGATTACCCAAACGTTGAAGCCAGGCAGCCCGGGAGACAACTTCGACGCGTTCGTGATTACCAACGACGCCACGAACTTTTCGGTCGGAGCGAATTTGATGCTCTTGCTCATGAGCGTGCAGGAAGAAGAGTGGGACGATGTCGACCTGGCGATTCGGCAGTTCCAGGGAATGACGCAGGCGATCAAGTTCTCGCCGAAGCCGGTCGTGGCGGCGGCGTTTGGGTTGTGCCTGGGTGGGGGTACGGAAATTTCGCTGCACGCGCCGGCACGCCAGCCCCATGCCGAGCTCTATACAGGACTGGTTGAAGTCGGAGTTGGTCTGCTTCCGGGTGGCGGAGGTTGTAAAGAGATGCTTTTGCGCGCCGTGGATGCAGCGGCCGTCTCGCGCGGCAAGAGTTCCAATGAAGCATTCGCTGGCTCTGTTGAGATGATGGAATCACTCAAGAAGGCTTTCGAAACCATCGCCACCGCAAAAGTCGCCACTTCGGCGCATGAAGCTCGAGCACTCGGATTCGTTTCCGATTCCGATCGTATCAGCATGAACCGCGAGCGAGTGCTTTCGGACGCAAAGGCTCGGGCGCTCGAATTGGCGCGAGCTGGATATGAACCGCCGGTGCCGCGCACCGATATTCCGGCTCCCGGCGAAAGCTTGCTGGCCGCGCTGAAAATGGGCGTTTATCTTATGCGGCAAGGCGATTTCATCACCGATTACGAAGTGAAACTGGGTGGGAAAATCGCCGAGGTGCTCTGCGGCGGAAATGTGACTCCGGGAACTCCGGTGAGTGAGCAATACATTCTGGATCTCGAGCGCGAGGGATTCAAATCTCTCTGTGGAGAGAAGAAGACGCAGGAAAGAATTCAGTACACTCTGAAAACAGGCAAAACGTTGAGAAATTGATATGCGTAAAAGTCACCGCCATCTGCACCCACCCAATTGGGCATTAGCTGCGCTCGGAGCCGTCGTCACGTGTGCTGTCCTCATGTCAGGACAAGACAATGTTTCGCCCAAAGAAGTCGCTCCCGATGTTCCCGATGCCATTGCTCTGCCTTCGGCCCTCGAACCTGTCCTCTTCGTCCATGCGAAGGGCGTGCAGATTTACACCTGTCAGGTGGCGGCTGACGGCAAGTTCTCGTGGGTGCTGAAAGCTCCGGAAGCCGAGTTGCGCGACCGCAAGGACAAAGTGATCGGCCAGCATACGGCCGGGCCAACCTGGAAATTGAACGACGGCAGCGAGGTCACCGGCAAAGCCGTGGCGCATGTCAATTCGCTGGATTCGGATTCGGTTCCGTGGCTCCTCGTAAATGTCGTCAGTAATTCAGGGAAAGGCGTACTCGCCAAGGTGACGACAATCCAGCGGGTACATACACGCGGCGGCCAACCAGGCGGTGATACTTGTGATGAGGCCCATAAGGGCGCGGAGAGCAAGAGCAGCTATACCGCTGACTATTACTTTTTTGCCCCGGCGAAGTAATCCCGGCTTCCGGCTATCGGCGACCGGCTTACGGTTATTCCGAGAGAACTGCGCCGTATGAGGCGAAGGGGGTGTCCCGAACCGAAGGGCCGACGCACACATCTAACAAAGCATCAACACGAAATGGAGAACGATCATGCGGGAAGTTGTGATTGCATCATCAGTACGAACCCCGGTAGGGCGGGCTTTCAAAGGCACGCTTCGCTCGACCCGTCCAGATGAACTGGCCGCGGTTGCGATCAAAGGCGCGCTGGATCGTATTCCTCAACTCGATCCCAAGGAAATTGAAGACGTGATTCTCGGTTGCGCGATGCCTGAGGCGGAGCAGGGAATGAACGTGGCTCGCATCGCGTCATTGCGGGCGGGACTGCCGGTAGAAGTCTCTGCGATGACGATCAACCGCTTTTGTTCCTCCGGACTCCAGGCGATTGCCATGGCGGCGGAGCGCATTATGAGTGGGGGTGCAGAAGTGATCGTTGCCGGCGGGACGGAGTCGATGTCGATGATTCCGATGGGTGGGCACAAAATCTCGCCCAATCCATGGTTGGTGAACCATTATCCCGACGCTTATCTTTCGATGGGTTTAACGGCAGAACGCTTGGCCCAACGATTTGGGATCTCCCGCGACGCGGCAGATGAGTTTTCTTTGCACAGTCATCAAAAAGCAATCGCGGCCATTAAAGCCGGGAAGTTCGACGATGAGCTCGTGCCTGTTCCGGTGAGCTTTACCACGCCGAATGGCTCGAAGCCAAAGAAGCAGGAGATCGTATTCAAAGTCGACGAAGGGCCGCGTGCCGATACTTCGCGCGAGGCTCTCGGCGCGCTCAAGCCGGCATTCCACGCGAAGGGGACGGTGACGGCAGGCAATTCGTCGCAGATGTCTGACGGCGCGGCGGCTGCGATCGTCATGTCGGCAGAACGCGCGAAGGCGCTCGGCATCAAGCCGATGGTTCGCTACGTTTCGTTCGGCACGGCCGGATACAAACCCGAAGAAATGGGCCTGGGGCCTGTCTTCGCGATTCCGAAGGCTTTGAAGATTGCGGGATTGAAGCTCGCGGATATTGATGTGATCGAACTCAACGAAGCTTTCGCGACGCAATCTCTGGCCGTAATCAAAGAAGCGGGGCTTGATCCGGCCAAAGTAAATCCCAATGGCGGCGCAGTGGCATTGGGTCATCCACTCGGTTGTACGGGGGCGAAGCTGACCGCAACCGTGATCCGCGAATTGAAACGCTGCCACGGCCGCTACGGCATGGTGACGATGTGCGTCGGCGGCGGCATGGGAGCGGCGGGGATATTCGAAAACGTGTAAAAGCAGAAACACGAAACGAAGATTGCGTGTTATTGATATCCCGCCTTCACGCGCTTCACGTTTGCGCTGCAACGCGCACCGCAGTATGTACCAGTTTGAGGTTATAATCGGCGCCAGGAGGTGCTTATGTTCTCCTCTCGCCTTCTTGTCGCGGCCGCACTCTTTTGCTCGACCTTCCTTTTTGCCCAAGAGAAACAAGTGAATGTCCCCCCAGCACCCAGTTCTCAAAGCACGCCCGCTGCAGCCTTAACAATCGACCCCTTGGGAACGACGCGAACAGCCTCTGAGCAGGATCTACTTGTCCTGAAAGTGAAGATGGAACAGGAACTTGCGTCATCAGATTTACACGCTGGCGATACATACTGCCTAAAAATTCGTAGTTACGTCGTGAAACGCGACAGCAAGGACTCCGACGCGACTCATCTGGTTTCGTACTCGACCTGCCAGCCGGCCTTTAAATTCCAGGTAAGGGGCATCGAAGAGTCAGCCAAAACTCAAGAAAGATAGACGACGAATTTCTGGGTGCTCTTGGGCGCCGATATATCCCGCAAAACGTGGGTACTCCGTGCTTGTCCTGTTCTGCTTTACACTGATGGAGTTGACCCAAGATCTACCGTCCACGATCGATGCTCTGCGCTCCGGAGATGCGCGTGTACTCGCACGCGCCATCTCTCTGGTGGAAAATCGCGCACCCGGGTGGTCCGATTTGCTAAAAGCTTTGTTCCCTCATACCGGGCATGCGCGCGTGGTGGGACTCACTGGCGCTCCGGGCGCGGGGAAGAGCACGCTGGTCGATCAACTGGCGCGAATCTATCGCAAAGAAAATCGGACGGTCGGCATCATCGCTGTTGATCCCACCAGCCCTTATACAGGTGGCGCGATTCTCGGCGATCGCATCCGCATGCAGAGACATTTTTCAGATGCCGGGATTTACATTCGCAGCATGGCGACCCGCGGATCTCTCGGCGGGCTGGCGCGAACGACTGCTGATGTGGCCACCGTGCTCGACGCGGCCGGCCGCGACATCATCCTTGTCGAAACCGTCGGAGTCGGTCAGGACGAAATCGATATCGTGCGCCTGGCGGAGATCACGATCGTGATCCTCGTGCCCGGCATGGGCGATGACGTGCAATCGATCAAAGCTGGAATTATGGAGATCGCCGACATCTTCGTGATCAACAAAAGCGATCGCGAAGGCGCGGAGCGCGTGGAACGCGAGATTCGCGCTCTGCAATCCTTGGCGGTCCGGCGCGACGGCTGGACTCCTCCGATTGTCAAGACCGTAGCAAGTGATGGAACCGGAGTGGAAGATCTGGCGCTGGCCGTCGCGGCTTACGAGACGTATTTGCATAAAGAAAATCTGATGCTCAAAAAGAGCGTCGAGAACTGGCAGGAGCGGCTGGTCGAGATGTTGCGCGATGCCATGCTCGAAAAAGCACGGGTACAGTTCGGTGATGGTAATCTCGCGCGACTAGCAGCCGAAGTTGCCGAGCATAAGCGCGATCCGTACACGTTGATTGAGAAAATTGCCGCGCAGGCAGGGAAGAGCTAATGGTTCAGATCGACCATCTCGGGATTGCAGTTAAATCGCTAGCGGTGGCGAAGGCGATTTATGAAAAACTCGGGCTGAGCGTGTCTCCAGAGGAGACCGTGGAGCAGGAACAGGTGAGGCTCGTCATGGTCCCCGTTGGTGAGAGCCGGCTAGAGTTGCTGGAGGCGACTTCGGAGAATTCGACCATCGCCAAGTTCATCGCCAAGCGCGGCGAAGGCCTGCATCACGTCTGTTTGAAAGTTCCGGATCTGCCGGCGGCTGTGCAGAGATTGAAGGCCGACGGCGTCCGGTTGGTGTCGGAAGAAACAAAGACTGGAGCCGGCGGACACCAATATGTATTTGTCCATCCTTCGAGTACGGGCGGCGTGCTGCTAGAGTTGGTACAGGGATAGAACTTATTCGCCACGGATGTTCGCGGATCTTCACGATCAATTAAATGCTTCTTCTAGTTACTGACACCTCGGGCAAGCAGGGCGGCGTGGGATTGGCCCGCGCCGGAGAAGCGACTGATCCCGACGACATTCAAGTGATCGAAGAAGTCCCACTTGTGGGCGGAACGTTTTCGGCCCAACTTGTTCCGCAGATTTCTGCGCTGCTTTCTAAGCACAGACTGACGAAGCGGGACATCGACGCTTTCGTCGTGATCTCCGGTCCGGGATCATTCACCGGATTGCGTGTGGGGCTTGCCGCGATCAAAGCTCTGGCCGAAATTCTAAACAAGCCGATCGTGCCAGTTTCCCTGTTGGAAGTGATGGCCGTCGATGCTCGCGTAAGTGGCAAGGTTTTCTCAGCAATCGATGCGGGTCGTGGCGAGGTTTACGTGGGCGAATACGAGATGACGAACGGCGTCGCGGAGCAAAAAAGCGAGCAACTGCTCCCCGTAAACGAATTCCTGCATGCGGCTTGTCAGTCCCATTTCGTAACAACGAGTGATTCACTCGCGGACAGTGCTCGCCAGGCTGGTTTGCCGGTTTCTGTCCTCAATCGCGTGATTCCGGAGATGATTGCTCGCCTCGGCTGGCGCAAACTCCGCGATGGCGCGATCGTCAGTCCCGAGCAGTTGGATGCAAACTACATCCGCCGCTCAGATGCCGAAATCTTCGCGAAGCCTACCTCGGCAACTCAAGTTTGAGCTCCGACGCCTCCAAGTCGAATCACGTCGAGATTCGCCCTGCCGTTCACGCAGACATCTCAGCCATTGTTTCTGTGGAACGAAAATGCTCCGGCGCATCCCATTGGAGCGAAGAACAATATGAAAAAACGCTATTGTCGACTGAGAACAGACTGCTTCTGGTCGCCGTATGCGATGAGCCAGTTCCCGAGATTCTTGGCTTTCTCATGGCGCACAACATCGCTCCTGACTGGGAGTTGGAAAACATCGCGGTGGGGCCTGATTCGCGCAACCAAGGAATCGGAAACCAGCTTCTGAGGGGATTATTAGACAATGCGAAAGAAACAAACAGTCAGGCTGTTTTTCTGGAAGTTCGCGAATCGAATATCGCGGCCCGGCAACTTTATGAAAAAGCTGGCTTCCACGAGACTGGCCGACGTAAGTCTTACTACATCAATCCGATAGAGGACGCCGTCCTGTACGCGGTCAGGCTCCCGGGTTGAAACTGCACCACTTTTTTGGCATTGCCCATACATTAACGCTGTGTTACCGTTTCCCCATATCCCGGTTTGGAGGTCTGCTGGATGCTGACTCCGAGAGACCAACTCCTGACCAATCACGAGGAATTCCGCAGATTGGCTCAGGAGCACTCGCAGTACTCGCAACGTCTCGATACACTTACCCAAAAACGCTACCTCAGCGAAGACGAGAAGCTGGAAGAGATCCGGCTGAAGAAGCTGAAACTGCGCCTCAAAGACCAAATGGAGTCCATTGAGCGCGAGTATCGGCAGCAGTACGGCGTTAACGTAGCGTAATTCCCTTGGCCAGCGGGGGCGGCTTACGGCCGCTAGGGGAAAAATGTATCTTCATCGAGGCGCCATCCGGCGCCTTTCTTTATTTGTAGTTACGAGTCCTAACCACAAATCGAGCATATCGCAGCTTTGTTGGACAGCTATAATCAAGACTAACTCCCATGGTTCGCGATGGATATTTCTATGCGGCGGCGTTGATCATCGCCGCGGCAGTGCTTGGCTGGACGACACAGCCGGCATGGGGCATCCCGCCACTTTTCCTGGCGTATTTCTTTCTGTGGTTTTTCCGCGATCCGGAACGCAAGATCCCGCAAGAGGCGGGCGCTCTGGTTTCCCCTGCAGACGGAAAAATCACAGATATCGTAAAAATCGACGACGGGCGTCAAACTCGGATCAGCATTTTTCTCAGCGTATTCGACGTGCACGTCAATCGCTCACCGGTATCGGGAGTCATTCGCGATGTGCGCTACCATCGCGGTAAATTTCTCAACGCGATGAACGAGGCCTCAGCCGAGGAGAACGAGCAGAATGTCGTCACTGTCGAGGGTGATGGCCAAACAGTTGTCTTTAAGCAGATTGCGGGGCTGCTGGCGCGCAGGATCGTATTTCATCCGAAAGTAGGGGACAGACTTGAGCGGGGACAGCGTGTCGGCCTGATTAAATTCGGCTCGCGAACAGACGTTTTGTTCGACACTTCGGCTCAACTGAACGTGAAAATTGGAGACCGTGTCAAGGGCGGTGCAAGCGTGCTCGCGTACCTTCCGGCAGAGGCTGGGCTTGCCGCCGTCGGCAATTCCGTCAGGGAGAAGGCGCATTGATGGATCAACCCGTCCCCAGGCCGCGCCGCCGCATCAGTAAAGGGATGTACATCCTGCCGTCGCTTTTCACGACGGCTAACATGGCTCTGGGATACTACGCGATCCTAGAAGTGATGCATGCCACTCTCACCGACTATTGGCATCTCGACAACGCCGCGAAGGCGATCGGCTTTGCCGTCTTGTTTGACGGCTTGGATGGACGCATTGCGCGCATGACCGGAACCAGCAGCGATTTTGGCCGGGAACTCGATTCGCTTGCCGACGCGATCACCTTCGGCGTTGCGCCTGCCATGCTGGCGTGGACCTGGGGATTCCATCTCATGCCGCCGGTCTTGCTGACCGATTGGCACATTGAACTGGCGCGGCTGGGAGCGATTGCCAGCTTCCTGTTTCTGATTGCCGGCGTGAGCCGGTTGGCGCGTTTCAATATCACCGCAAATCCACAGCCTTCGAACCCCGGGCGTCCAGGCAAAAAATACTTCGTCGGTATGCCGATCCCGGCAGGCGCGGGCGTGATTGCCGCCGTTGTGCACTTCGCGGGCGGCGATCCGATCACCTCGTGGTACACAGCTCTGACGTGGCTGGCCATGGTGGCCACTGTCGGATATCTCATGGTCAGCACGTGGCGCTTTTATAGTTTCAAGGACATCGATTTTCGGGCGCGGCGGCCATTTCGTCTGATTGTTCTGCTGGCAGCGCTGTTTGCTCTCATTTTCTTCTTCTCCCGCAAGGTTCTTTTTGCTATCGCCTTGCTCTATATGGTTTCAGGGGTTTTCTGGCGGCTGCAGTGGATTTTTCGCAGGCGCCCAAACCCTCCACCCCCACCTTTTAAGGAAGCGAAGGCTTCATGAGCGAGTCAGTGAAATCAGCAGCGAGCGCGCATGCGCCGGTTCAGCGCGGAAATCTGTACCGGGCCGCGATCGTGGGCGCGGCGTCGCTCAGAGGCAAAGAGATCGCCGAGATGCTCAACGAGCGGAATTTCCCCGTGGTCGACATCCGCTTGCTCGATGACGATGAGTCGCTCGGCCAGCTCGAAGCGATGGGCGATGAGATCAGCTTCATTCAAAGCGTGCGCGCCGAGCAGTTTGAGAACGTGGATTTTACTTTCTTCGCCTCCGATGCCGACTGCGCGCGCAAGAACTGGAAGCGGGCCAGCAACGCAGGCAGCACCATCATCGATCTGTCTTCCGCTCTGGAAGACGAGCCCGGCGCCAGCGTGCGTTCCCTTTGGATAGAACGCGAACGCGGTCAAATCGCCCCTCCGGAGTTGCAGCCGGGACCATGCGTCACGGCGCATCCGATTGCGATTGCACTCGCTCTCATGCTGTTGCGTGCGCAGAAGGCGGGGCCTATTCATCGGGTGATTGCAACTGCCTTCGAGCCAGCTTCAGAGCACGGTCAGCGCGGCATGGACGAACTCCATCAGCAGACGGTGAACCTATTATCGTTCCAGCCGTTACCAAAAGATGTCTTCGATATGCAGGTCGCCTTTAACATGGTGGCCCGTTATGGCAGGAACTCGCAGCCTGCGCTGGATTCGGTCGAAGCGCGCATCCTACGCCACTATCGCAAGATCGCCGGCGAATCTGTTCCGCAGCCTTCGTTATTTCTGCTGCAGGCGCCCGTTTTTCACGGTCATGCTTTATCGGTTTATCTGGAGTTCGAACAACCGGCCGATCTGGCCGCATTGCAGGCCGCGCTGGCGGGGGATCACATTTCGATTCCCGGTCCGGAAGAAGATTTGCCCAGCAATGTAAGCTCCGCAGGACAGCCAGAGATATTGCTTTCCCTGCGGCCAGATCCGATCCAGCCGAATGGGCTGTGGCTGTGGGCTGCGGCCGACAATCTTCGCGTGTCGGCTCTGACCGCTGTGGAATGCGCCGAAAGCATGACAGCCACTCGTCCCACAGGAAAGATTCAGTGACAGTCACAAGCCGCGAGTTGCGAGTCCGGAGTCGGCTTTCTGCACTCTGCTCTCGGCGCTCAGTTTTTTCCTTGTTCCTGCTCAGTTTTCTTGCGTTCAGCTTCGGCTGCGGCTACCACACTGTCGGGCATGCCGGGCAACTGCCCGAGAGCGTCACCACCATTGCTATTCCTGCTTTCACGAATGAAACCAACACCTATGCCATCGGTCAGATGCTCAGCTCGGCGGTAGTTCACGAGTTCACGACTCGCACCCGCTATCACATCATCAACCAGCCCACCGGTGCTGCCGACGCTACTCTGCGGGGCACCGTCCTTTCCACGGTCAGTTCTCCCATTGCCTATGACAGCAACACCGGGCGCGTAGCCAGCGTGCTCATTGTGGTCAGTATGAAAGTGACGTTGACCGATCGGCAGGGCAAGGTGTTGTATCAGAATCCAGCGTACTTATTCCGCGAGCAATATGAAGTCTCGCAGGATCTGGCCAGCTTCTTTGAGGAGGATACTCCGGCATTCCGCCGTCTTTCGCAGGATTTCGCTCGTACCTTGGTTGCGAATGTACTGGAGGGTTTCTAAGTTGAGACGAATCCAATTCTTCTCTGCCCTTGTGCTGTTTCTTTCGTTAGCCGGTTGTTACCACACAACGCGGCCCGGGCGCATCGGCTCTGCCGCTCCTGACTTCTCCGTGCAGGATTCCGACCGGAAAGTTACGCTAAGCCAGTTTCGCGGACAGGTTGTATTAGTCAATTTCTGGGCCACGTGGTGTGCGCCATGTCAGGCGGAGTTGCCGTCGTTAATCAGTCTGCAGGATCGAATCAAACCGAAAGCCATGACGGTGCTAGGAATCAGCATCGATGTGGATGACGACGCCTATCATCGCTTCATCAAGCAGCGCAGCGTGAACTTCCCGACGGTTCGCGATCCCGAGCAGAAAGTGGCTTCTGTATACGGCACGACTGGCTGGCCCGAAACCTACATCGTCGACCGGAATGGCGTGCTGAGGCGGAAGATCGTCGGCCCGATCGATTGGAATTCTTCCGACATTAATCAGTTTCTAAACAGCTTGTAGTCGCCCGGATCAGGGGTGTTCTATGAGAATGCCGTTCCTGATGCTAAAGTCGGTAGGACGCTTTCCACTATTTGAATCGTGATGCGCGCTTTTGCCCAAGCCGAGCGTTTCGTCAGCGAACTGGAATCGCGCAAGCTGCGGCCGGCGTATGTGTTTGTCGGCGACGAAGCGTTCTTTCGCAAGCGCTTTAGGGACGCGATTCTTGAGCACCTGGTTCCAGCCGAGTTGAGGGACTTCAGCCTGTTTGAATTCGATCTTTCCGAGACGGACCTGTTCGAAATTCTCGATCGCGCGCGCACCCCGTCGTTGATGGCTCCTTTTCAGGTTTTCTTCGTTCGCGGCGTGAAGAACCTGTTCGGCCGCGGCTCGAATGAAGACAAACTGTCGGCGATCGAGGAATACGCGAAAAATCCCAACCCTGACGCGCTCATTGTTTTCGTTGCCGACCACATCAGCATTCCCGCCGACGTTCGCCGTATGGAAATGCAGGACAAGGAACGCTATCAGCGCATCCGCGAGACCATGGGCCAGTATTGCGGGATCGTCGAGTTGGCGCGGGTAGAAGAAGGCGAAGCTGTCCGCTGGATTGCCGACTATTGTTCCGGCCGCGGCGTGAAAATCGAGCCCGACGGCGCCCGCGAACTAGTCGATGCGCTCGGTGGCGACATGATGATGATCTCCAACGAGATCGAAAAACTTATTCTTTATGTCGGTGAAAAGAAGCGCATCACGCTCGGCGATGTCGAGACCATGGTTCTCGCCGCCAAGCAGCGCTCTTTGTACGAACTCACCGACGCAATTTCCAATAAAGATCGAGTGCGTGCTCTCGAAGTTCTTGATGCCATGCAGGCCACTGGCGACGGCGAAGAGGCCTCGATCGGCCACGTTTACATGCTGGCCAAGACTTTCCGGCAGATGCTGGTTATCCTCGAACGCAACGTTCGCGATCAGCGCATGCTGTGGGCGGCGTTGTGGCAGGGATTCCGCGTGCCACCTTTTGCCGCAGATGACATCATTAAGCAGGCGCGGCGTTACAAATCGCGCCGGGAACTCACGCGCGCCATCCGTCTGGTGGCCAAAGCCGACCTCGCCCTGCGCTCCAATCCCGTGAGCAAACGTATGGTGCTGGAACGGCTGATCATGGAGCTCACGGCTGAGCCAAAGCTCGAAACTCCGGGATGGATGCAGGATCAGCTCCCGGTTTAGCAGAACGTTGTGGCTGGTGGGGCAGGGGACATCTTTCTTCCGGAAACGTAATAAGACTCATAAACTGCCATGATCTCAGGATGGTTCTTCGAAGCGCCGTGGATTGTTTTCGTGGCGTACTGGATTTTCGCCGCCCGTAACACGCAGCGCACAGAGAAGAAAGAATCGTTTGGCTGGCGCTATGGCATCATGCTGGTCGTGGTTCTCGGTTTCGTGCTGATTTTTTACGGTGACGCCGATATCGGAGTTCTCGGCCACAGGGTCCTTCATCGTGGGTATTACGTCGTGGTTGCCGGCATTGCTCTTACCTGGGCTGGCATCGCTTTGGCCATATGGGCACGCGTCCACCTTGGCCAATACTGGAGCGGACGAATTACCATCAAGGAAGACCACAAGCTAATTTCCACCGGCCCGTATGCGCGACTGCGCCACCCGATTTATTCCGGACTCGATTTGGCGGTAATCGGGGCTGCAATCTCGATCGACCGCTGGGGAAGCGTCGTAGGAGTCTGCCTGGTCATCGTCGGCTTCTCGATCAAGGCAAAACGGGAAGAGGCGATGCTCACCGCCCGCTTTGGTGAAGAATTTAGCGAGCACGCCCGCAGAACCGGGTTTTTACTCCCAAAGTTCAGCTAGGTAAGCTAGTACTGCACGGGAACCAGCTTCTAGGCGAGCCTTACTCTCCGTCGAAATCATGGATGTCCATGCCTATCTCGCCCGCATCGATTACCACGCCTCGACCGAACCTACGATCGACACGCTTCGTGGTCTTCATCGTGCGCACTTGTTCGCGGTGCCTTTCGAAAATCTCGACATTGAAGCTGGAAGAAAGATCGTCCTCGACGAAAGCAAGCTACTCAGCAAAGTCGTCGATCAACGCCGTGGCGGCTTCTGCTATGAACTGAATGGGGCTTTTGCGGCTCTGCTGCGCACACTTGGCTTCTCGGTCACATTATTGTCAGCGAGAGTCTCGCGAGAGAAAGGCGGAGAGGGCCCGGAATTCGATCATCTCGCACTGCGCGTGGACATCGGCGGGGATCCCGAGGATCCCTGGCTGTCTGACGTTGGATTCGGAGACTCATTTCTGGAGCCACTCCGCTTGCAGACAAGAATCGAGCAACATGATCCGGCGGGCAAGTTTCGGCTGAGAAGGATCGCAGAACGCTTGCAGTTGGACCGACTCAATGCCGAAGGAGTTTGGAGAAGGCAATATTCCTTCACTCTGGAGCCGCGGCAACTCTCTGACTTCGCCGCAATGTGCCACTACCACCAGACATCGCCCGAATCGCACTTCACCCAGAATCGAATCTGCAGCCGCGCGACTCCAGACGGGTGTCTCACGCTATCCGGCATGAAATGGATCGTCACCCGCAACGGTCATCGGAACGAAGAGGTTCTCAATTCCGAAGAGGAGAGAACGCGCATTTTGCGCGAACAGTTCGGGATCCGCTTATAAGCTGGAAAACATCGACTACTTCATCGCGCTGACGCGTGTGCCCAGGCGGGACTTGTAGCGCGACGCGGTGTTCCCGTGCAATGTGCCCTTCTGAATTGCCTTGTCGAGAGCGGAAACTGTCTTGCGGTAGGCCTGCTCGGCTGCCGTTTTGTCGCCCTTCGCGATGGTTTCACGCAATAGCCGCAGTTGCGTTCTCAAGGTGGACGCGTTAGAGCGGTTGCGTGTCGTGCGGCGTTCAGTTTGACGGGCGCGCTTCAGCGCCGAAAGATGATTTGCCATATCTGAGTGATCAACCCTTGGTGTACCTGAGATTCTTCGGGAGTAATTCCGAAGCTGTAATTATAGGCGAGCAACTCCCGCAGGGTCAATCAGATGGCGTGAGAGCGGCGCAGTTCTTCGCCTCCTCAGGACCAATGGAGCCATGCCATTGACTCCCCGTCTACTCCGGGGTACGCTTAAACCAATGGTATTGGCCCGCCCGATGGGCGCGAATATCGCAATTCTTCCCGTCTCAGAGCATATTTCTGTTTCATCCGCGAAGCGCAATGGATTGCTTTCACTCCCAGGCCTTATCTCCAACCAGTCGCTGCTCTGTCCATCCAGATGTTTCTGCCTTTGCTCGAAGCAAGCTCTGGTCCGCGACACGATGACTCAATCAGCATGAAAAAAAGTATCGCAATTAGCCCCAATATCGAGACGCTGTTTGGCACGCGGGATGAAAACGTTCGTCTCCTCGAAGACGGGCTCAATATCACGATTAATTTGCGCTCGAACGCCATCGACTTGGAAGGCGCCCCGCGTGACGTGGCCCGTGCCGAACAGGTTTTTGCCGACTATGATAGCCTGCAGCGTTCCGGCTACAGCTTCAACAATGGCGATCTCAACAGCATGCTGCGTGTGCTCGCTTCGGATTCGTCCGCAACGCTCCGCGGGTTGGCCGATGCCGGCCGACAGCGTTCCTTTGGCCGTCGCACGGTACAGCCGAAGAGCAGCAACCAGCGCCGCTACCTCGAAGCCATCGAGAAGCATGACATGGTTTTCGGCATCGGTCCGGCGGGCACTGGGAAAACTTATCTTGCGGTAGCAATGGCGATCTCCGCGTTACTGGCCAAGCGCGTGAACCGTATCATCCTGGCGCGTCCGGCAGTCGAAGCTGGCGAGCGCCTCGGGTTCTTGCCGGGTACGCTGCAGGACAAGATCGATCCTTATCTCCGTCCGCTTTACGACGCTCTCTATGACATGCTCGATCCGGAAAAGGTGGATCGTTATCTCGAAAAGAACGTCATTGAGATTGCTCCCATTGCTTTCATGCGTGGCCGTACCTTAAACGACTCGTTCGTTATTCTCGACGAGGCGCAGAACACGACCTCCGAGCAGATGAAGATGTTCGTGACCCGGCTCGGGTTCAATTCGAAGGCGGTGATTACCGGCGATATCACCCAGATCGATCTGCCCAACGCGCGTCGCAGCGGGTTGTTGGAAGCCATGGAAGTCTTGAAGAGCGTGGATGGACTAGCCTTTGTCCGCTTCGATGAGAGCGACGTGGTGCGGCATCATCTGGTGCAGCGTATTGTTCGCGCCTATGACGAGCACAAAACACGAATCGCCGAACAACAGATGCTCCTGTTGAGCGAGCCCAGGAATGCGGATGCTGCGGCGATGAAAGATCAGACCGACGCTCCAGCCAGCGAAGGACGAAGCGGACTCGCAAGTTAATGGCTGCACATCCAATGGCTATTCGTCCAATGGAGTGACGAAGTACTTGGTGATTCTGCAGAAGAAAGTTCCAGGCTTGACGGAGGATTCGCTCGCGCGCTTTGTTCTGCGGGCGCGCAGAGCTGCGGGTTTGCGCGGAACGGTGAACGTCCTGGTTACCAGCGGAGCTGCGGTCCGCTCCTTGAATCGCGAGTTTCGCGGACAAAACAAAACCACCGATGTGTTGTCTTTTCCTTGGTCCAATCCGGCGGGATCTGGTTCCAGATCGTCTCGTGTCACGCCGGTTGGAGAGATCGCCATCTCCGCTGAAATGGCCACGAGCAATTCCTCCCGCCTGAGACATTCGGCAGCCGAGGAAGTGAAAATCCTCGCGTTGCATGGGATTCTTCACTTGGCTGGGTTTGATCACGAGCGCGATAACGGACGCATGGCCCGCAAAGAGGCGCAGCTGCGAAAGGCGCTTGGCCTGCCCGACAGCTTGATTGAACGATCCCAGTCAAACCATAAGGGCATACAGAGCCGAAGACGTACGCACCCACCCGCCAGAAAACGGAGCGCAGCATGAATCTCGGCGTTGCCGTCGCGCTCCTGCTTCTTCTGGGACTGCTCACGCTCGTTTCCTATGTGGACCGCGTCTACCAGGAAGCCGGGAAATTTCTTTCGCGCGAGTTCCAGGACAACATCGATGTATTCGAGCAGAAGATCGAGCCGGCGCTCAAAACCAGCCGTGCTCGCGCTTCTCTCTCCATGGCCGTGCTCACGCAAATGACTACGGCCGCGATAGCTCTGATTGTCGGTTTCGTCGTGTTCAGCGATCAGCGTTGGAGCGTTTCAGAAATCCTGCAGGCGACCTTCAGCCTGGTGCTGATCGTGGTTGTGTTCAACCGCTTCCTGCCCTTTATTTTTTTCTCACGAACCAAGGGGGAATGGCTGATTCCCTGGACGCCTTTTCTGAAAGTTCTCATTTACTTCTTGCTTCCGATCACCCTCGTGCTTGGATTCATGAAGTCGGTGGCGTCTCTCACCAAGCAGAATACGCGCGAGGAGCCGGAAAGCGCGACGGAAGCGGTGGATGCCCTGATAGAAGCCGGACAAGAAGAGGGTATCATTCAGGAGGGCGACCGCGATCTGATTCAATCCGTTGTCGAGTTCAGTGGAAAAACAGTGCGGGAAGCGATGAAGCCTCGGCCTGCCATGTTTGCCGTTCCCACGAACACGACCGTTGAGCGTTTCATCGAGATGCTGCGCAATAAACATTACTCGCGGGTTCCGGTGTATGAAGGCAGCATTCACACTATCAAGGGCATCGTCTATACGCAGGATGTGCTGCAAGTGCCGGACACCGAGGCGCACGTTCGCACGCTCGAAAGCTTGATGCGCCGCGACGTGTATTTTGTCCCGGAGAGCAAGCTGGGCAGCGATCTGCTGCGAGAAATGCAGAAGCAGAACATCCGTATGGCGATTGTTGTCGATGAATACGGCGGAGTCGCTGGGCTGGTCACGATTGAAGATCTGGTGGAAGAAATCGTCGGGGAGATTCGCGACGATCATGAGAAACCGGAGGTCGTCCGCGAAGGCGACCGTTCTTTCCTGGTTTCCGGCGGCATGGACGTTGACCGGCTCGACGAACTTTTCGGCACCAAGCCTGAGGGGCGCGAGAGCGCGACCATTGCTGGGCTCGTCAGCGAACTCGCCGGACGCATTCCGCATAAAGGCGAAATTGTCGAAGATGACGGTCTGCGGTTTGAAGTTTTAGAGTCGACCGACCGCAAAGTCGAGCGCGTGCGCGTCACCTCTGTTCAGCCCCAACAGTTGAAACTCATGTAAACAGGCACGGCGTTCCGTCGTAAACTCACTCTCATGCCTTTTCGCTCCGGTTTCGTCTGCATTCTTGGCAGTCCCAACGCGGGCAAGTCCACTTTGCTCAATGCGCTGGTTGGCGAAAAACTGGCCATCATTTCTCCCAAGCCACAAACCACTCGCAACCGCATTCAAGGCATCATTCACATTCCAAAGCGCAAAGGCCAGCCTGGCGCCCAGATCGTCCTGATCGATACTCCCGGGGTTCACAAGCCCGACAGTTCGTTGGGCCGCAAGATGATGGTCGAAGTGCGCGAGGCCATGGAAGGCTGCGACCTGGTGCTGGTCATTATCGATGTCAAAGGCAAGCTCGATCCCCGCGACAAATTCGCCCTTGATCTGCTCAAGCAATCCGGAACCAAAGCCTTTCTCATCCTGAACAAGATCGATTTGATCCCAGACAAGTCAAAGCTTCTGCCGCTCATTGACGAATACCGCGCACTTTATGATTTTGGCGAGGTTTTTCCGATTTCCGCGCTAAAGCGCAAAGGCCTCCAAGAACTTCTGGCTGCAATCATGTCATCGCTTCCAGCCGGTCCTGCATACTTCCCGGAAGATCAAGTTACGGATCAGCCGGCGCGGTTCATGGCTGCCGAAATTGTTCGTGAACAGGTGCTTCTCAACACCAGCGAGGAAATTCCTTACGCCACCACAGTGATCGTCGACAGCTTTGAGGAAGGTCCCAAACTTACGCATATCGCGGCCACCATCTATTGCGAGCGCGATGGTCAGAAGGGAATTCTCGTGGGCAAGGGTGGACAGATGTTGAAGAAAATTGGCACTGCCGCTCGCCTGCAAATCGAGCGGATGCTGGGGACAAGAGTCTTCCTCGAGCTTTACGTGAAGGTCCAGCCTGGATGGCGCGAATCCCGCTTTTTTGTCGAAGAACTTGACTGGCGCAGGCAGTTGGAGCACCGCATGATCGCCGATCGTGACGCGCCTGTGAAGTGACACATTCCTTCCTGCAAGTTAAAGAACCTGCAGCGTTCTTCGGATGGCGGCATTGCTCGTTCCTACTCTTTACAGCTAGAATCCTAGGGTCCGAACCCGGGGGCGAGAAGGGACGATCCCGCCAATATGGAATCCAAGGCGTCTTGCGAGGGGCATTTTCCAGAACACGATTTTGATCCAGATCGGTTGCGTCTCCGCGTGAAAGTCACTTTAGCCGCGAGCCGTAGCTCAGTCGATCCGGTCGTTCAGCAGGTGATGGAGGCGGTCAACGAAGTGGAATGCGTGAACGGCAAGGCCGACGCCATCGAATTGGCACTCCAGGAAGCTCTGGCCAACGCTGTGATTCACGGCGCCAAGGAGGATCCAAGCAAGATTGTGGAATGTCTGGTGGCCTGCGATGACGTGAATGGAGTTCTGATCATCGTTCGCGATCCGGGGCAAGGTTTTGATCCAAAATCCATTCCGGCTTGCACGGTGGGCGAGAACGTCTATTCGAATCACGGGCGGGGCATCTTCTTGATTAATCAATTGATGGACGAAGTTAAGTTCAACAAGAATGGTACGGAAATACACATGGTGAAGCGTTGATCGCCCTCCCGGTTTGCTCGAAATGAGCGGCAAGAATCTATCAACGGATCTGAAAAAGAGTATGAAAAAACAAAAAGGTTTTTCCCTGATCGAGTTGCTGATTGTGGTAGCCATTATTCTGATCATCGCCGCTATAGCGATTCCGAATCTGCTGCACGCCAAAATGGCTGCAAATGAGGCTTCTGCCGTGCAGTCCGTTAAAGCAATCAACACGGCCGAGATCACTTATAGCTCGACTTATCCCACGGTCGGCTATGCCCCTGCCCTGTCGAATTTGGGAGGCATGGCGCCCTGCACGCCAAGTTCAACCACCTCCTGTCTGCTTGACAGCGTTATAACCAGCGGAAACAAGAGCGGCTACAATTTCACCGCGACAGGATCAGGCGGACCGCCGGCCGTGCAGTATTTCGTCACCGCGATTCCAATGAAGGTGAATCAGACGGGCATTCGAAGTTTCTGCTCGTTTGAAGACGCGGTGATACGGGTTCAGCCGACGGGTGCGGGAATCGCCAGCGAAGCAGCTTGCGAAGCGCTGTTGCCACTCAACCAGTAGAACCGATGTAACTACTCTTTGGCGGCAATTCCCAAGGTTTTCATCTTGCGGTAGAGATGGCTGCGCTCCAGTCCCAGAGTTTCCGCCGTGCGGCTCATGTTGCCATGATTCTGATCGAGGGTTTTCAGAATATAGTCCCGTTCATAGGCGTCGCGCGCCTGCTGTAAGGTGGAAAACTCCGTCCGTGCCGGACGACGGGTGCCGTCCCGATAAACCAGCGGAGGCAAGTGCTTACTTTCGAAGCGGGTTGTAGTCGGGTTCATAATCACAATGCGCTCGATCACATTTCGTAACTCGCGCACATTTCCCGGCCACGAATATCGCATCAGGACTTCAATGGCGTCGTCGGTAATCTCTCGTGGGCGCCGTCCGTAAGTTGCTGCCAATTCCTTCAAGAAATGTCTCGAAAACAGGGGAATGTCTTCCTTCCGTTCGCGCAACGGCGGCACGAAAAAGGGAATCACGTTCAACCGGTAAAAGAGGTCTTCACGAAAATTTCCCCGCGAAATCTCCTCATCAAGATCCTTGTTGGTCGAGGCGATGACGCGCACGTCCACCGTGACCGGCGCATCCCCGCCTACTGGTGTGAGCCGTTGTTCTTCCAGGGTGCGCAGGACCTTGGCCTGCGTTTTCAGGCTCATGTCTCCAACTTCGTCGAGGAAAAGCGTTCCGCCATGGGCGCGTTGGAATTTGCCTTCTTTGTCTCCACTGGCGCCCGGAAAGGAACCCTTCTGATGTCCAAATAATTCGCTTTCGATCAAATCCTCCGGGATGGCGGCACAATTCACCTCTACGAAGGTTTCGTCCTTGCGCAGGCTTTGTCCATGGATGGCCTGTGCGACCAGTTCCTTTCCTGTTCCCGACTCGCCGTAGATCAGCACCCGGCCGTTGGTCGGCGCCATCAAAGCGATCTGCTGCCGCAGAGCCTTCATCGGAATGCTTTCGCCCACGATGATGCTCTTGGTTTGCAGTTGCTTCCGCAGGTCGACATTCTCTCGCCGCAGCGTTTTTGACTCAATCGCATTCTTCAAGACGATGAGCGTCTTTTCGATGGAAAGCGGCTTTTCAAGAAAGTCGAAGGCGCCAAGTTTTGTGGCACGCACAGCCGTTTCAATCGTTCCGTGGCCCGAGATCATGACTACTTCGGGAGGACCATCCAAATCGCGAATTTTCTCCAGCGTCTCGAGGCCATCGATGCCGGGCAACCAGATATCGAGAAGGACCATGTCGAAGGGAATTTTTTTCAGAAGATCGAGGCAGGCCTCGCCGCTGTCGACCGTGGATGTGGCATATCCCTCGTCTGCCAGAATGCCAGCCAGCGAGTCGCGAATGCTGGCTTCGTCGTCGACGATCAGAACGTTATGCATGTTGAACAGCTGCCGGCGCAGCTTCGGGAACTACCGGAAGCTCAATAATAAAGCGCGTTCCCATCGGCCGATTCTCCTCTACGCGAATCGATCCATGATGATCTTCGACAATTCGGCTGACGATGGAAAGGCCAAGTCCAGTCCCGCGCTTTTTGGTGGAGAAGTACGGCAGAAAGAGTTTCTCTTTCACCTCGCGAGTCAGGCCGTGACCGGTGTCGGCAACCATAATTTCGACGGCATCATGTGTGCCGACCAACGCCGTCGAAATCTCGATTTCCCGCACAACGGAGTTCTGCGCCGCCTCGGCGGCATTGTCCACCAGATTGGCGATGGCACGCTTCATCGCCTCATTGTCGGCCATCACTTTAGGCAGATCTGCCGCCAGGGATTCGTGCAGGGTAATTCCGTCAAGCCGCCCCGCAAACATCGCCATAGCGCTCTCGATAATGCCGTTGATGTCCGCGGGTTCAGGCTTCGCCACAGGAAATCGCGCCAGCGTGGCAAATTCGTCGACCAGCCGTCGCACCGTTTCCACCGCTCCGGCGATCGTCTCCGCACAGGAACGAACCACCGTCGACGACACCGGATCCTCGGGATTTGCTCGATCCAGATGCCGCTGGATGCGTTCGGCAGATAACGCAATCGGAGTGAGGGGATTTTTTATCTCATGAGCTACGCGACGGGCCACTTCGCGCCATGCTGCCTGCTTCTGCCCCTTCAGCAAGTCAGACAAATCTTCAAACACGACCACGTATCCGGACTTCTCTCCCTGATGCCGGAGAGTGGCGGCGGTGACTGCCACACTGACCGAACCGCGCGCCAACTGCCACTCCATCTGGCTGGTTGTCATGCCCATGCGGTCGGCGCGACGCAGGAGCGGTTCAAGATCCTCCAGAACCTCGCCAGGGAATACCTCGGCCAAAGTGGCTCCATGAACGATGAGGCTCGTACCTTCATATTTCCCGTCCGGATGGAACATGCGCAGCAGAGCCTGGTTGACATGCGTCACCCGGCGATCGGCATCGATCGATAGAACGCCTGTCGGAATGCTCTCGAGGATGGTCTCCATTTGGCGGCTGCGCTGGTCAAGCTCCGCATTGGCAGCACCCAAATCGCGGCTAGAGGTCTCCAGTTGGCGGCGGCTGGCCTCCAGGTCTTCCGCCATGCGATTGAACGACCGTACCAGGTCCCCGATTTCATCGCCCGAGCTCACGTCCACACGATGGTCTAGATGTCCCCGCGAAATCGCTTCTGTGGCTTCCGCCAATGCCGACAACGGCCGGGTCACGAGCTTGGCCAGGAAAAGCGCCAGCCAGCTGGTGACAAACAGAATCATCATCGTGAGCAATAGCAGCAGCCCCATATAGGTCTGGCGCACGCGCCGCCGCTCACGGCTCAACTGGAAGTAGCGTTGCTGGCTTGCTTCGACTTCCTTCACTGTCTGGGAAAACTCGCCCGGGAGCGGGATCGCGACCAATATCGTTCCGCCGCCGGCAACGGGCGCGCTGCCGAGAGAATATTCTGTTTCTTGCCAGGTAAACTGCGCGTGCCGTCCTGCGGCCGCCTCCGCCAGCGGCATCTGCGATTTCAGAATCGGCCACGGAGCCGGAACATTGAAACTGGCCTCCGCTTCACCATCCCGAATTGCCACCGCGAATCCACCCTGCAGGGTAATTTCGTGACGATGGAATTCCTCCAGGGCGCCGGTGAAGCCGTGTCCGGAGAAAGCGCGCTCCATCTCCGGCGATGCCGCCATGGCCGCTGCCTCTGCCCGCGCATTCTGGGTCGCATAGTTCGCCAGCAGCGACGTCATCTTGTGCGTATCCGCACGCACCTCTTCTACCGGCGTCGAGAACCACTTATCAATCGAGCGATTCATCAATCCGTAAGCGAACCAGTACATCACCATGACCGGCACGGATGAAAGCAGCAGTGCGCCTGCCACCATGCGTGTGCGAAACTTCGATCCCAAAACTCCCAGTCGCCGTTCCGCCATCAGCTTCAGCAGGTTGCGCGCCAGCACGAAAAACAGCGCCACAAACAGGAGCGAAATCAGCACCGATAACGCGTAAAGCACGACCGTTTGCTGGTTTGTCTCCGGCTGCAGCATGGTCTGATCAAACGCTGTCTGGGAGACCAGAACAGCGAGTAACAGGAAGACTGAAATCGACAGCAGAATGATGACCTGTCTGCGGTACGAGGTCTTCGCCGCCGGAATTGGGGAGCTCTGTGGCACGACTTCTCTGGGCCCTGGCTCAAGGAAGAGACCACCGCCGGGCCATGCAAGTCATTATAGATGGGCAAAATCGGAACGAAGATGCTTGAAATGGCAACCTGTATCCGCCGAAATAACTGCGTTCTTCACTACTCTGCATTGCTACGCTTCGATTTCAATTCCTGCAGAATGGCGTCGTACGCAGGCTTCGGCCTATATCCGCGATCGAAGGGCAATGCCGCGCCACGTGCCCCGTGGGAATGCGAGCCAATCCACGAATATTTGTCGGTGAAGCCCCATGTCTGGATTGCCGTGCAGCCCGGGTTTTTCAGACAGGCGCGAACCACCCCGCGATAAACCTCGGCCTGGCGCTGCAAGTTCTCAGCGCTGGCTTGCCCATCCGCGGCGAGCGGCAACGACACGTCTAATTCCGTAATATGCACCTGGATTCCTAGCCTGGCGAGACGAGTAATGTTTGCCGCGACCGCGTTCGCATCGAAGTCAAGTTTCTCGATGTGCATCTGAAGCCCAACCCCGTCAATGGGTACGCCCCTGCGTCTGAAGTCCTTAACCATTTCGTACACTGCGTCGGATTTGCGGTTCAGCCCCTCACCTCCGTTATCGTTGTAGAAGAGCAAGGCCTTCGGGTCCGACTCCCGCGCCCATCGAAATGCCTGCTCAATGTAGGCTGTGCTCTTTCCTGCCAATCCGATTCCGGGCTGGTTATACCAGGGCGAATCCTTCGGCCATCCCTGCTCGTCAAGCCCCTCATTGACCACATCCCACGCAAAGACTCGGCTGGCATAATGTTTCATCACCGTCGAGATATGTTCCTGCAGAAGCGCAGACATTTGATCCGTCGTGAAGTGGCCGTGAGCCAGCCAATCAGGATTGTTGTGGTCCCACACCAGACAGTGCCCGCGAACCTTCATGCCATGAGCCTCCGCAAAGCGAATCACGGCATCGCCGTCGCGGAAATCAAAGGCCTCTTGGTTCTTGCGGATCGTCCACCACTTCATCGCATCTTCCGCTTCGACCATATTGAATTCGCGGCCCAGCGTCTCTGCGTAGGCGGCCTCATTGAATAAATAGGGACGAACGGCAGCGCCTACCATGATGCCGTTGACCTCGCTGGCCTGACGCATGGTCTGAGGAGAAGGTGATGCGGCAAGAATCATGGCGAGCAACACCAGATGGAAAGAACGCGACATAGGACCCACCATCCTGGAACCCTATTCCTTACCGCCGGGCAACAAGGGCTGTAAAGGGCATCCGTCACATTTGGCCTGTGATTTTCCGCAGAAATTCTTACCCACTCCCACAATCAGCCCGTGCATTTCGTTGTAGATCTGGACGACCGGCGCTCGTTTTGACCGGCTCATGGCTGACGGTGGATGAGCAGCGCCGCTTATACCCGATTCCAAATCAGGAATCGACTCTCGCCGGTCATCGGTTAACTTGTGCGCAACGGGTTCGAGCGCAGTCTGAAACAACGCTCGGATTTCCTCATAATCCGAAGTTTCCGGCGCGATCCCGTGCCTGCTCAGGATGCGCCGGGTATACGTGTCCACAACAAAGACTGGATGGTTCCCGGCATAAAGAAGAATGGAGTCAGCCGTCTCTGGGCCGACGCCGTTAAGCTCTAACAGTTCCGCTCGTAGTTTCTCCGTATTCCCGGCAAACATACGATCCAGTGATCCGTTGTATCGCTGGTCGAGAAACGCAATGAACATTTTCAGACGCTGCGCTTTTTGGCGGAAGTATCCTGATGGGCGGATAAGACGCTGCAAACGCGGCAGCCTCATCTCTCGAATGCCCTCGACATTCAGGGCCTTCGCTGCCCGCAGATTTTCAAGCGCACGCTCGACGTTATTCCACGAAGTGTTCTGGGTCAGGTAAGCGCCGCAAATCACTTCAAACCGCGTCTCCGCCGGCCACCAGTGCTGCGGACCCCATGCGCGATGAAGGGCATCGTAATAGCGCCGAATTTCGCCGTTGTGGTGTTCGGACGAATCCATTCCTAACTCAGTCTAAATGGACGGGCCTGTGGGCCACTTCGCCTGCTCCATTCCTTACCGAAGTGCATGTACTCAATCTCCGCCAATGCACGCAGCGCGCGAAAAAGGCCAATTGGCGTGTACTTGGTGATTCCCGCACCTCCAACCCCTGATTCAAACGCAGAGTCCAAGTACCAAAGTTACTGGAAGGGTAATCCCCCAGCGTTGACAATTTATGTCAACGCGAATGAGCTGCATCTCTCTCCCTCAATGAGCAGCACTGTAGGCAGCCGCTCGCGTTGCGCCCGCATTTGCGGGACGCTGTTGCACCCGCGTGGATAGGAGATCGTATGTCTCAACGGCTGGGTGATCTTCTCGTTAAGGAGAAGATCATTACCCCAGAGCAGTTGGAGCAAGCAACCAAGGCCCAGAAGGAGCAGAATTGCCGGCTCGGGTCGGCCCTGGTCAAGCTCGGCTTCCTCACCGATGAGGACGTCACCAACTTTCTCTCCCGGCAGTATGGCGTTCCCGCCATCAACCTTTCTTATTTCGAAATTGATCCTGCCGTCGTCAAGCTGATTCCCTTCGAGACGGCGAAACGCTATCAGATTCTTCCGCTCAGCCGCGTCGGCGCGTCGCTGACGATTGCCATGGTCGATCCCACCAACGTCTTCGCCATGGACGACATTAAGTTCATGACTGGCTTCAACATTGAGCCGGTAGTGGCGTCGGAAAGCTCCATCCTCGCGGGAATCGACAAGGCCTACAACGCGGGCAAGGAAGAAGATCTGGAATCGGTCATGCAGTCGATGTCGGAGCTTACCGACGAAGATGTTGAACTGCAGGCCGAAGCGACCGAAATGGGCCTGTCGGAGCTGGAAAAAGCGGCCGACGAAGCTCCGGTAGTCAAGCTGGTGAACGTGATCTTGGGCGACGCGGTCAAGCGGGGGGCCAGCGACATTCACATCGAACCATACGAAAAAGAATTTCGCGTTCGTTTCCGTATTGACGGCGTGCTGCAATCGATCATGTCGCCTCCCATGAAGTTGAGAGACGCCATCACTTCGCGTCTGAAAATCATGTCGAAGCTCGACATCAGCGAGAAGCGGCTGCCACAAGACGGCCGCATCATGCTGAAGATGAATATTGGCGGTCGCAAGAAGCAGCTCGATTTCCGCGTCAGCACTTTGCCCGTCCTGTGGGGCGAAAAAATCGTGCTCCGCTTGCTCGACAAAGAAAACCTGCGCCTCGATATGACCAAGCTCGGTTTCGAATCGGAGTCGCTGGTGAAATTCGAGAAGGCGATTCTGAAGCCGTACGGCATGGTGCTCGTGACCGGACCAACCGGATCGGGCAAAACCAACACGCTTTACTCTTCGATTTCGCGCCTCAACCAGCCCGACACCAATATCATGACCGCCGAAGATCCGGTCGAATTTCAATTGGGCGGTGTGAATCAGGTCCAGATGAAGGAGCAGATTGGATTAAACTTCGCCGCTGCTCTGCGATCGTTCCTGCGGCAAGACCCGAACATCATTCTGGTGGGCGAAATCCGAGACTTCGAAACCGCCGAAATCGCCATCAAAGCCGCGCTTACCGGCCACCTCGTGCTTTCCACGCTGCACACCAACGGTGCTCCCGAAACTATTACTCGATTGATGAACATGGGTATCGAACCGTTCCTTGTAGCTACTTCGGTGCACCTCATCTGTGCCCAGCGACTGGTTCGACGAATCTGCAAAGACTGCATCGAGCCGGTGGAAGTTCCCGTTCAAACGCTGATTGAAAACGGGTATACGCCCGAAGAAGCCAAGACGATCAAGATTCAGAAAGGCAAAGGCTGCGGCGTCTGCAACAACACCGGCTACAAAGGCCGCGCCGGTCTTTATGAAGTCATGGAAGTCGATGACGAGATCCGCGAACTCGTGCTGGTTGGCGCTTCCGCTGTCGAGCTGAAGAAGAAAGCCATTGAACGCGGCATGATCACCCTGCGCCGCAGCGGACTGATTAAGGTTGCGGCGGGCGTTACGACATTGGAAGAAGTAGCACGCGAAACCATTCACTAACTGTACTGACCGGAGAGGAAGGAACTGCTTATGGGTTTGTCGCTTAGCGATCTGCTCAAACGAATGCTCGAAATGAACGGCAGCGATCTGCATATTACCACCAATTCGCCGCCGCAAATCCGCGTGCACGGCCACCTGGTTCCTCTCGATCTGCCGCAGCTGACGCCTGCCGAAACCAAGCAGTTGGCCTACAGCGTCATGACCGATTCCCAGAAGCACCGTTTTGAGGAGAGCCTCGAGCTCGACTTCTCATTCGGCTTAAAGGGATTGGCCCGTTTCCGCGCCAACGTTTTCAATCAGCGCGGCGCCACCGCAGCTGTCTTCCGTCTCATTCCTTTCGAGATCAAGTCTTTCAATCAACTGGGCCTTGCGCCGGTGGTCAGCAAGCTGTGCGAAAAACCTCGCGGACTGGTGCTGGTGACCGGACCTACCGGGTCCGGCAAGTCAACGACTCTCGCCGCCATGATCGACAAGATCAATAGCGAGCGGCACGACCACATTCTTACCATCGAAGATCCGATCGAGTTCGTGCACATGAACAAGAACTGCGTGGTCAACCAGCGCGAGCTCCACGCCGATACCAAGAGCTTCAGTGACGCTTTGCGCGCCGCCCTCCGTGAAGACCCCGATGTCGTGCTGATCGGCGAAATGCGCGACCTTGAGACCATCGAGTCGGCCCTGCGCATCGCGGAAACCGGACACTTGACCTTCGGTACCTTGCACACCAACTCGGCAACCTCGACCATCAACCGAATCATTGATGTGTTCCCGGCGCACCAGCAGCCACAGATTCGCGCCCAGCTTTCGCTCGTGCTGGAAGGCATCATGTGTCAAAGCCTGCTTCCAAAAATCGACGGCAAGGGCCGCGCCATGATCATGGAGATTCTGGTGCCTAATGCCGCCGTGCGCAACCTGATCCGCGAAGACAAGATTCACCAGATTTATTCGGCCATGCAATCCGGACAGGAAAAGTTTGGCATGCAGACCTTCAATCAGGCGCTGGCTACTGCCTACTTCCAGAAGCAGATTTCGCTGGAAGTGGCGACGGCGCGTTCCAGCAATGCCGATGAATTACAGGAAATGATTAATCGTGGCGCGAGTCTGTTAAACCGTCCGACAAGTGCCGGAACCACATTGGCACGCGGCGCCGCCACTTCCAAGCATTAGCACGATGGCAGATTGAACGTACGCGGTTTGAGGCAAGTCAGTTCAGGAGAAGCTAAACCATGCCAGTCTTTACATTTTCGGGCAAGGATGCCAACGGTCAGAAGGTCTCGGGCGAAAGAATGGCGCCGAACAAGGCGTCTCTGCAGCAGGCCCTGCGTCGCGAGCGCATCACTCCGGGTCCCATTCGCGAGAAGGGCAAGGAATTTTCCCTGCCCACATTTGGCTCGGGCAAAGTGCCGGTCAAAGAGATCGCGATCTTTTTCCGCCAGTTCTCGGTCATGATCGATGCCGGCCTGCCGCTGGTGCAGTGTCTCGAGATCCTTGCCGCCAACCAGGAAAACCAGAATTTCCAGAAGACGTTAACCGGCGTTCGAACCACCGTAGAAGGCGGCGCAACGCTGGCTAACGCCATGCGCCTATACCCGGCGGTCTTCGACGATCTCACCACTAACATGATCGAGGCGGGTGAAACGGGCGGTATTCTCGACATCATCCTGCAGCGCTTGGCGACGTACGTTGAAAAAGCCGTGCGCCTGAAAGCCGCAGTGAAATCGGCCTTGATCTATCCCGTGGCCGTCGTGGGTATGGCCGTGATTATTGTCGGCGCGCTGCTCAAGTGGGTGGTGCCGATCTTCGCCAACCTGTTTGCTGGCCTCGGTGTGGCGTTGCCGCTTCCCACCCGCATCGTCATTGGGCTGAGCGGGTTTGTGCAGGCCTTCTGGTGGATCATCCTGCTCGGCGCTGGCGGCATCATTTACGGTCTCAAGCAGATTCGCAAGCATCCCCAGGGGCGTTATTACTTCGATAAAGTTCTGTTGAATATGCCGGTGCTGGGTTCGCTGTTGCGCAAGATCGCGGTCGGACGTTTCACGCGCACGCTGGGCACGCTCATTACCTCCGGTGTGCCGATTCTTGAGGGTTTGAGCATCACCGCAAGAACGTCCGGCAACGCAGTGCTTGAAGAAGCGCTGATGAAAGTGCGCAAGGCCATCGAGGAAGGCCGCACCATTGTAGATCCACTGCGCGAATCCGGCGTCTTTCCCAACATGGTGACGCAGATGATCGGCGTTGGCGAGGCCACCGGTGCGATGGATTCGATGCTGCAGAAAATCGCCGACTTCTACGAAGAAGAAGTCGACGCCGCCACCAAGGACATGCTGGCCATGCTCGAGCCGATCATCATCGGAATGCTCGGCATTGCCATCGGCGGCATCGTGATTTCGCTCTACATGCCGCTGTTCGCAATGATCGCCAAGCTGTCTGGATAACGACAGGTTTCGAAGGGGCAAGGTTTCAAAGTTTCCCGGGAGTCATCCGCGGACTTTGAAACCTTGAGACTTCTGAAACTTTGCAATTTGGGCCCTTCATGCAATCCACGTTCGACGAGCGCAATTGGCTGACATGGCTGGTCAAGGTCAGGATATTGATCTTGACTTTGCTCCTTGCCATTGAGCTCGCAGTCGCAGAATTTAGCCCCGCGCCCCTGCCCGTGCGGCTGTTCCTCAGCACGATTCTTTTCTGGTATAGCTTATCGCTATTCTATATGTTCCTGCTTCCCTACTGGCAGGAACAGCGTTTGCAGGCATCGTTGCAGGTTCTCACCGACCTGGTGCTCGTCAGCCTGGTGGTGCACGAAACCGGCGGATGGGACAGCTCGCTCAATTTTCTCTATCCGCTCGTCATCATTGTTGCCAGCGTGCTGCTCCCGCGCATATGGGCGCACCTGATCGCTGCTTTTGCCTTCATCCTTTACGGCAGCGTCCTCGAACTTAATTATTACGGCGTCGTGCGTTCCTATTGCACGACCCATCCCGGCCTGAAGACCTTGCAGGCAATTATTTTTGTCAACCTCTTTGCTTTTCTGGCCGTCGCTTACCTCGCGGGCCTGCTCACGTCGAAGCTGCGGCAGGTGGGCGTACAACTCAAAGACACCAGCGGTGCTCTCGAAAGCCTGCAGGCTTTGCACGAGAACATTATCCACTCCATCAGCAGCGGCATCATCACCACCGCTCTCGATGGCCGCATCACTCTGGTCAACGCCGCTGCGCAGAAGATGCTGGATCGTGGACTCGCCGAGCTCACCGGAAGTCCCATTCAGAATCTCTTTATCGATTCTCTGCCCAACGTCGAATCACAACACTCCCATGCGGAAATCCGATGTGATACTCCGCGCAAGTTTCGCAAAACTTTTCGCGTGCGTGTTTCCGCTTTAAGCGTTCCCGGCCATGAGGGCAGCGGCTTCGTCTATGCCTTCGATGATCTCACCGAAATCCGCCGGCTCGAGCGTGAAGTGCGCATTCAGGACCGGCTTGCCGCCGTGGGCCGGCTCGCCGCCGCGATCGCCCATGAAATCCGCAACCCGCTTACTTCGATCGCCGGCTCAGTCAGCATGTTGTCGAATGTTCCGGAGATGAATGAAGAACATCGTCGCCTGCTTGACATCGTCACCCGCGAGTCGCAGCGGCTCAATGCCATCATCACCGACTTTCTCGCCTACTCCCGAACCAAGCAGTATCACTTCGACAAGGTCGATTTACTGCCTCTGTTGGAAGACACGCTCACGCTGCTGCACCATCGCATGGAGACGGAGAAGACCGGCATTACGATCCAGCGGCGATTCGCTGTGCATGAGGCTCGTGTCCTGGGAGACGGAGACCGCATCAAGCAAGTCTTCTGGAATCTTTGCGAGAATTCCATCCGCGCCATGAAAGACGGAGGCACGCTCACGGCTTCCGTTGAATATCTCGGGGACGATTGCCAGATCGCGGTAACGGACACTGGAACCGGCATGACGCCCCAGCAGGTCGAAAAAATCTTCGAACCCTTTCAATCGAACTTTGAGGGCGGCACCGGTCTCGGTCTCGCGCTTGTCTATCAGATCGTGCAGGCGCATGAAGGCAAGATCTGGGCGCGCTCCAAACCGGGGCAGGGAACAACTTTCATCTTAAGGTTGCGTCGTCTTGACGCAGAGCGCTTCAGCGAGGAGCGACCCGTTGCCACACAGCAGCCCGCGACTCCGGTTCCTTCGCTGGCCGCCGCCGCAGGAGGAACTTCGCGTGGCTAACATTCTGGTTTGCGACGACGAACGCTCCATCTGCGAAATGCTCGATATCTCTCTGCGCCGCGAGGGTCACAAGGTCGAAACCGTGCAGTCCGGGCAGACCGCCAAGAATAAAATCGACGGTGCTCTTTACGACGTCATCATTACTGACATCAAAATGCCGAACGTCGACGGCATCGAAGTGCTGCGTCATGCACATCGCGTTTCGCCCGATTCTGCCGTCATCCTTATTACTGCGGTCGACGATCTGGAAGCGGCAGTCGAAGCCGTCAAAGCCGGAGGCGCGACCGACTACATCCGCAAGAGTCCCGGCCTGGTCGATGAAATCAAGTTCGGGCTGAACCGTGCGCTCGAAAAAATCGCTTTGAGCCGTCAGAATTTTGCGCTCCGCCGCGATGCCGCCGCGCGCAACTCCCTCGACAACATCATCGGATCGAGTGCGGCCATGGAAAAGCTGAAGCAGACCGTTCGCACCGTTGCTTCCACGGCCAGCACGGTGCTGATCCAGGGCGAAAGCGGAACCGGAAAAGAACTTGTCGCCCGTGCCGTTCACGTTTGCTCGCCGCGCGCCACCGAAGCCTTCGTCTCGGTCAACTGCGGCGCCTTTCCCGAAACACTTCTCGAAAGCGAATTGTTTGGCTACGTGAAAGGCGCTTTCACCGGTGCCAATCAGAACAAGCGCGGGCTATTCGAAGTCGCCGACAAGGGCACAATTTTCCTCGACGAAATCAGCGAAATGACCCTGGCCATGCAAGTGAAGCTGCTACGCGTCCTGCAGGAGCGCACGGTTCGTCCAGTCGGAGGCACCAGCGAAATTTCGATCGATGTTCGCGTGATCGCCGCCACCAACCGCGAACTCGACAAGGCCGTCGCCGAAAACCTGTTCCGCGAGGATCTTTACTACCGTCTGAGCGTCATCCCCATCCGCGTCCCGCCCTTGCGCGAGCGCCGCGAGGACACCCCGCTTCTTACCAACCATTTCTTAAAGAAATATGCTTCGGCGGCAGGGCGCAGCATCCTGCGCGTGCACGCCCCGTCTCTAACGTCGCTTTGCGAGTACGAGTGGCCGGGCAATGTCCGCCAGCTCGAAAACACGGTCGAGCGTGCCGTCGCCCTGGAAACTTCGGAAGAATTGCACGTTGAGCTGCCCGCCGAGCGCCCCAAAGCCCGTGCTGCGGCTGCCGCGGCCGGCGCCGGCAGCCTGCCTGATCTCACTGGCGATGTCAGCCTGCCACAAGGCATAGGGATGGAAAACTACGTTGCCGGCATCGAACGCTCGCTGCTGCAAAGCGCGCTGCACCAGACCGGAGGTGTCCAGACCAAAGCCGCCGACGTGCTTGGCATCTCCTACCGCTCCTTCCGCCATTTGATGAAGAAGTATGGGCTCTAAGGCTCTTGGCTTTTAGCTCTTGGCCTTGCGCTTCCCGGCTTCAATGAGGCGTTCGCACAGGTATCCAACAATGTGTTCGTGCGCAGTCCTTTCTTCCATGTTTCCGTTATCAACCAAGTCGTGGATTGCATGGCTTAGAATCTGCCAGATCGGAAGATTCTCGTACTGCTTATAAATGTCTCTGTCGCTGTGTGTCATTCTGTTCGACCCTCTGGCCAATCCAGCATGGTAAATGCCAATAGCCAACAGCTAAGAGCCACCTTTCTTCAACTGCTGCTTCCATCCCAGGACGCGCGCCTTCGCTCCCTCTGCCTCAGCTTCCGCAATCATTCCCTTTTTCTGATACAGCACTGACAAGCTGGTATGCGCCAGCACATCATCGGGATCGATCTCCGCAATCTTCTTCGCCAGATCAATCGCCTCATCGTACCGTTCGAGATCCTGCAGCGCCCGCGCCAGCCCATGCATCGCCTCAGTGAAAGTCGGATCGGCATCGATCGATTCGCGAAACGCAGCCACAGCTTTTTCCAGATTTCCTTCGCCCATCAAATCCAGAGCGGCGAAATAGCGGTCTTCAGCCTGCTGACGGGCATTCTGACGGGCGTTTTCGTCGGATATCTCTCCGGACATTGGGAATTCCCCGGGCGGAGTCAGGATTCTAACATGCGTTGGGCTATCGCTCGCGCGGCCGCGTGATTATGATGTCTGCATGCGCCATCGCCTTCGTTTTCTCTGGAACGCCACCAAGGGCCATCGCCTCGCGCCCTGGCGCAGTCCCTACCTGCTATGGCGCATCGAAACCTATACCGGCGTGAAGATGCAGCAGATTGGCTTTCTGGAGTTTTGGGAGTTCATGTGGCGCGAGCGCCACGATCTCTGGCGCTTTCTGAAGTGGACCGGGCAGATGGACCGCTACGTCCATCCCAAGCCCAAGAAAACCTGAGCAGAAGAAGGGGTTTTGTCATCCTGAACAGCGTGTCCTTTGCGCTGCGAAGGATCTGGGCGAGCCGCGCGAAGCATCGCATTCTGTGCGATGCGATAACGCGCGTCCGGCTCGCTTCCTTATGCGCCCTTGCCCGCGGCCGCCGCTTCACCCAGGACGATACTGACCTCGCTGCCTTTGCCCGCGCCAGTAAGTTGCGCCGCAGCAGCGCGATTGGCAACGATTTCGAGATATCCCATGCTTCCCAAAACCCCGAACACTTCGCCCGGTTCGCCCTCTGCGAAGGCCGAATGGATGGCCGTGATTTCCTTGCTTCCCACGGTAATTTTGAAAGTGCCCGGCTCTTTGGAAAACAGCGCCGGAGCGTCCTCGGGAGTGACGTTGGTGATCAGATTTCCGAAGCGGTCGACCTTCAGCACCACCGCACGGATGCGATTGTCTCCCGCGGACTTCGGGCGCGGCGCCGCAAAGCGCACATAATCCTGGATCTCGTCTCCAAACTTGTGCGAATCGACCATCTTTGCCAGATATGCCGCGACCGGCGCAAATACATCCCGGCCGTGGAATGTGTTGCTGACCGGCTGGCGAAAATAATGTTCCGAGGTGATGTGCCGCACGTGGATGCGCTCTTCTTTGGCATAAACCATCGAAAGCACGCCGTTGTCCGGAGCCACAAAATGGTATCCATCACTTGAAGCAATGATCGGCCGCCGCGTCGTCCCCACGCCAGGATCGACGACCACGAGATGCACCGTCCCGGTCGGGAAGTAGGAATAAGTCTGCGAAATCGCAATCGCGCCATCGAGCACGTCAAACGCCTGCACGGCGTGCGAAATGTCGACGATCGCGGCTTCCGGCACGATCTCAAGAATGACGCCCTTCATCGCGCCAACAAAATGATCGTTGAGGCCGAAATCTGTGGTCAGAGTGATAATCGGACGGTGTGCCAAACGTTTCCTCGCTGGAATATGAACTCGGAAGACAAAAAGGTCCTTAGGCCGAAGTTAATTCTCCCCAACCCGGCAGGTCAAGGCACTGAGGTAATAGGCACCGAGTTAACCAGACTAGGATGTGTGGATTTATTCGTACCTCAGCGCTTCGATCGGGTCCAGCCGCGCCGCCTTCAGAGCGGGGAAAAAGCCTGACACCATTCCCACCATGGAGAGAATCGCGAACGACACGGCCATTACGCCAATCGACGCGTGCAGAAAAATCGCGCCCTCGTGATTGCTGGTCTTATAGAACTCGTCATATAACGGCATCGGAGGGATCGCCCACGTCAGGAACTCCGCCACTGCCATGCCGATCAGGCCGCCAACAAACGTCAGCACCATCGCTTCCAGAAGAAACTGGACCAGAATGTGACGCGGCCGCGCGCCTATAGCTTTCCGCAAACCAATTTCCCGGGTCCGTTCCGTTACCGATACCAGCATGATGTTCATCACGCCAATTCCACCTACCGCCAGCGTGCAGACGCCGATCAATCCCAGCACCGCTTGCAGCCCCAGCGAAAATGCGTTGATGTCATCGCGCGATTCGATCGTGTCCCACTCCGGAGTCGCCTTGTCGTCCTTGGGGTCGAAGTGATGTCGCCGCGCAATCACTTCGCGCGCGGCCATCAGCGCCTTCTTGTTCAACTGCGCCGAAGTCGGCTGGATGATGATCTCATCGGGATCGCGCAGGTTCTTCAAGTCGCGCATCAGTGCGAACGGAATGAACGCATCTTCGTTGTCCGGCCCCTGATACATCGAGTCCTGGATCTTGTTGCGCATGGTGCCGATCACTTCGAAATCCAGCCCCCCGACTTCTACGTGCTGTCCCACTCCCGGTGCTCCCTGGAAGATCTTCTTCGCGGCTTCATAGCCGAGAATCACCACGCGCCGATGATCGCTGAAGTCGCTGTCATCGAAATAGCGGCCATCGTCGAGGGTCAGTTTTCGCATTTGGCCATAAGGCAAATCGACCCCGCGGGTCATGATCGAGACCACCCTTGTGCCGCGTTTGAATCCGAGATCGCGGTCAATTTCGCCGCTCACCGCGCGGATGATCGGTACTTCATCCCGAATCGCTTCGACATCTTCCAGTTCGTATTTCACCGGCTTGCCGGCACGCTCTCCGCCAGCCTGCATGCTCGTTTGCCCGGGCCAAAGGACGATCACATTGTTCCCCATATTCAGGAAAGCATTCAGCACAGCGCCGCCGAGTCCCTGCCCATACGCCAGCAGGATCACGACCGATGCCAGTCCCCAGACGATGCCCAGCATGGTGAGCGCCGAGCGCGTGCGGTCGCGCATCAGCGCCTGCCATCCCTGCGAAATGAGCTCCTTTAAGAACATGAGGCGAGTCGTGAGTCGCGAGTCCGGAGTCCCGGAGGGCGTTGGCTCGCCCCCCGGGACTCACAACTCGGGACTACTCGATGTGAATGTCCCCAGACCCCGTCCGCACGGATAGCAGTGGTCCGCCTCCGTGGACTTTGCCTTGCACATGCTTCCGCATTTCCTGCACGCGTCCTTGCACCGTCGTTTCGATAGGAGCGTTGACGTCCACCGTGCCGGAACTGGTCGCGATATCCGCGTCGAAGGCCGCATTAGAAGGCAGGTTTACCCGCACATTCCCGGAACCGCTGCGGATCTCCCAGTTTCCGTTCTGCGTGCCTTGCGCAGTGATGTCTCCGCTTCCCGCCTCGGCGTGAAATGCGCCCTGAATGCCGCGCACCTCAATGTTGCCCGAGCCCGTGTGCAGATCGATGTCTCCCGGTCCGGTTTCTTCGATCTCAATGTCACCGCTTCCCGCGCCGCCGCGCACTGCGCCTGAAATCTGACGCGCGCGCACATCTCCCGATCCAGTCTGCAGGCGGATCTCGCCGGCAAGATTTGCCAGCTTCACGTCGCCCGATCCTGTCTCCAGATCGAGATTCCCATGCGTGCCTTCGATATTCAGATCGCCCGATCCGCTGTGCGTGCGGACCGCCGTCTCAGCCGGCACGGTAATTTCGTAATCCACTGAGATGTCATGCACATTCAGATAATCGATGTGAATGCTGTTGCCATCCTGCCGGATCGGGGGGTTTTGCTCGATGGAGTGCACGTCACCCTCGCGATTGCCCGTCAGCCAGTGATTGCCGACAAAGATCTTTCCGTGAATCTGCACCGACCCTGAGCCGCCGGTGCGAATGGTCACATCACCCGAGTGCGTCAGAACCTCGAGATCAACCGGTCCCGTTACTTGCAAAGTTCGATCGAACGTACCCTGCGGAGTGGAAGCAAACACCGCAGTGCAGGCAAACAGCACGACCAGCGCGGCCGCGAATCCAGACCGGCTGGACACGAATGGTGAGCGAAATTCTCTTGAGCTATTCATGGCGTAGCGACTCCACAGGTGTCATTTCGGCGGCGCGCTGGGCCGGATACATGCCCGCCGTCACCGTGATCAGGGAAAGCGTCAGAATGGAAGCCACAATCGAAATCGACGAGACAATCGGATGTGGCACGAAATCAGGCAAGGGCAAAGCCGTCATGGCTATGCAAATGCCAATTCCCAGCGAAAGACCCAAAATACCGCTGATGGTGGTCAGCATGGCGGATTCGGCAAAGAACTGCCGCAGAATATCCCGCTTGGTGGCGCCCATCGCCTTGCGTGTGCCAATTTCCCGCGTGCGTTCGGTGACCGAAACCAGCATGATGTTCATCACCCCAATCCCTCCGAGGCAAAGTGTCACGATCGCAACGCAGCCAAAAAACAAGGTGACCACGTTGAAGATATTCGCCATTTCCTTAGCGCCGTCCATCGTATCCCAGATGAACAACGCGTCTTTGTCATCGGCATCAAAATGGCGCATGCGCCCGATGGTCTTCCTGACTTGCATGACCGCTTCTTCGTGATCTTCGGGATTGGCCACTTCAAAGACGATGTCGTCGAGATATCCGCGTGTGATTCCTTGTCCCGGTTTCTCCGGAGGAGGGAAGTCCCGCGACACCGACGAGTAGGGCGCGAACAGATAGTCGTTGTCCGGACCGCTGTAGTTTGAGTTCTGCTTCTTCTCTTCCAGCACGCCTACCACCAGGTACGGAACGCTCTTCACCAGAACCGTCGCGCCGACTGCCGGTTGGCCCGGAAACAACTGCCGATACGCTTTCGATCCCAGAATCAGCACGCGCCGTCCCTCGCGTTCGTCTTCCTCGCTTATAAGACGTCCTTCCGAGATCTTTAGTGAGCGAAAATCCTGATACGAGGGCCACATTCCTACTACGCCTCGATCCGCCTCGTTGAACTGGCTGACTTCGGGAACGGTCCGGCGCAACTCGGGGCTGACGTTCTGGATGAGGTAGCATTGGTCGCGGATCAACTCCGCGTCGTCGACATTCAGCCGAATCTCGCGGCCAGCCGCGAGTCCGCCGGCCTGCGAACTCGTCCTGCCACCCCAGACGATCACCAGGTCCTTGCCCAGTGTCTCCATGTGTTTTTTCTGATCGGAGACGAATCCGCGTCCCAGGCCCACCAGCAGGATCACCGACGAAATTCCCCAGACAATTCCGAACATGGTGAGGAACGTCCGCATTTTATGCGCTCGGAATGTGGACAGGGCCTGGCGCAGAATTTCCGAGAAAGTCATTTGAAGCCCCAAAAAGTTTTCAAGGTTTCAAAGTCCCAAGGTTTCAATGAATCGTGTGATCCGAATACCTTGAAACTCCGAAACCTTGAAACCTTGAAACCTTGAGCCTTGACGTCTTACTGCAGCACCACCTGCTCACCTTCCTTCAAGCCGGCGAGCACTTCGGTTTTCGCGCCGTTCGAGATTCCGATCGTGATCGGTACCTTGTCTTTGCCGTCCTTCGCTTTCGGATCGGGAATCTCTACCGAAGCTTTCTTGTCCTTGTCGTAAATAATCGCGCCTTCCGGAATCTGCAGTACGTTCTTGTGTTCATCCAGAATGATCTCAGCATTCGCCGTCATCTCGGCCTTCAACTCTCCACCCGGATTCTGGATCGACACCCGTACTTCAAAAGTGGTGACATTATCTTTCTCCACGCCCATCGGGGAAATCTTTGTCACCTTGCCGTCGAAGGTCTTGTCCTTGAATGATTCGACTTTGATCCGTGCTCTTTGCCCGAGATACACCTTGCCAATATCGCTCTCGTCGACCTTACCCTTCACATAGACTTCGCTCGTATCGCCCAGCGTCATGACCAGGGTGGCAGTGGATCCCAAAACCAGGATCGAGCTCACTGCGTCGCCGATTTCCACGTCGCGCGACAGCACGATGCCGTCTATGGGCGACAGAATGTCCGTATAGCTGAGCTGCTCTTCCAATTGCTTCAAGTTGGCCTGATCCTCCGAGACCACCGCCTGCGCCTGTGCGATCTTCGCCTTCAGCACCGTGACCTGCGCCTTCGCGACATTCTGCTTGTTGAGCGCCAATTGGTAGTTCTTGTCCGCGTCGTCAAGTTGTGAAGCCGACACTACTCCGTCCTTCGCCATCGCCAGCGCACGGTCATAGGCGCGCTTCAGCAATGGCACATCCGGACCTTCGGCGTCGACTTTCGCCCGTTCGAAGTCCGCCTGCGAACTCTTCTGGTTCGCTTCCGCCGCCTCCAGCGCTGCGCGTGATTGATCGACCTGCGCCTGGATCTCCACCTTATCCAGTTGCGCCAGCAACTGTCCTTGCTTCACCCGGTCGCCATAATCCACATACAGCTTCTTCACAATGCCGCTGGCCTTCGATTTCACTTCTACCTTCGTGATTGGCGTGACCTTGCCCGTCGCCACTACGCTCTTGGCTAGATCCCCGCGTTCCACCTTGGCCAGCTTGGTCGGATCGATTTTCGTTCCGCCACGGGTCGCAGCAATGACTCCGCCCGCGATTACCAGCACCAGAACCACCGCGACAACGGTCCAGATAATTGCTCTGCGACGCTTCTTCTTAGAATTGCCGTTACCGTTCACACCTACCTCCTAGGAATCTCGTCAAGCGGAGATTGGGGGCCCGGACTGCCCTCACCCCTTTGTACGTGGCCACTGCCATTTTTGTTCCGGGCTTTCTCAGGAAACTTGCGGTTCGACTCTCAGACAAATCCGGGCGAGCTGGCTAAATCCTCTGTCGCCTGCCTTTTAGACCAACGTTCTCTTAAAAGGATAGCTGATTTCAGGCGAAGAATTTCGTGCGTGGGCTCACATAAATAAATGAGTTAGATCCTGCTGATTCATTGCTTCTCAACCCTCCCTCTAGCCCCTTGGCTATTGAATTCAATAAAATGGGGCCCATCCATGCTTGCTTACGTGCTGCTCCGGGTCTTTCTGATCCTGCTTTTGGTGGCAGCCAACGCTTTCTTTGCGGCTGCCGAATTTGCCTTGGTCAGCGTTCGCGACACCCGCATTCAACAGCTCATTTCCGCCGGACGCATCGGCGCCCGTGTCGTTCAACGCCTGCACCAGAATCTCGACGAGGTCGTCAACGGCGTCCAGTTGGGCATCACCATGGTCAGCCTCACTCTCGGGTGGATCGGCGAGCCCATGGTCGCTAGCCTCGTCGGCAGCCTGCCTGTCGTCCAGCGCCTTCCGCACGTCGCCATCTATGCCCACACCATTGCTATCGCGATCGCCTTCAGTCTGATCACTTACATGCACGTGATTCTGGGCGAGCTAGTGCCAAAGACTCTTGCCCTGCAGCGTGCCGAGCAAGTGGCACTCACCGTCGCTGCACCGATGGAAGCCTTTCTCACCATCACGCGCCCGCTGCTCTTTTTTATGCGCCGCTCCGGAGGCTTCGTGCTGCGTCTTTTCGGCGCGCAACTCACTCGCCGCCGCGGCGCGGTCCACTCTCCGGACGAACTTAAGCTCATCGTCACCGCCAGCCGCCAGTTTGGCCAGATTCCCGAATTCCAGGAGGAGATGATTCACTCCGCTATCGAGTTAGACACCATTACTGTCCGGGAAGTCATGGTCGCCCGTCCCGACATCTTTTCTCTGCCCTCCGACCTTGCGCTCGATGAAGCCTTGTCTCGCGTGGTCGAAGGACAGCACTCGCGCATTCCCATCTACGATCCCCAGCGCGGCCCCGAACATATCGTCGGAGTGCTCTATTACAAAGACCTCATGCGCTGGATGCGCCTCCGCCTCAGCAACCTCGGCCAGACTGGCGTGACTCGCATTTCGCGCATGCAAATCGGCCAGATCATGCACGATGTGCTGGTGGTTCCCGAAACCAAGGTGCTCGACGAATTGCTCAATGAATTCAAACAGCGCCGCCGCCATCTCGCCGTGGTCGTCGACGAATTCGGTTCGACCGCCGGTGTCATCACCGTCGAAGACATCCTCGAACAGTTGGTCGGAAATATCGAAGACGAATTCGACGTTTCGCCCAGTGAGCCTGCGCTGGAAGATGAATCGGTGCTGGTCCTCGAGGGATCGGTCAACATTCGCGACCTTGAAACCGAATATGGATTGCTTTTGCCACGCGATGCTGGCTTTGAAACGCTCGGTGGGTTTATTCTGGCGCGTTTGCAATGCATTCCCAAGCTGCGCGATTCGTTTGAATACGAGGGCCGTCGCTATACCGTCGAAGAAATGGAGGGCCATCGCATCGCCCGTGTGCGCGTTGAGAAGACGGCGAAGGTGGAAGGCGAACCCGAAGCCGCCAAGCATGCCGGAGATTAAGGCAACGCTGGCGTCTCGCCTGCCGCAACAAGCAGGGGATGAGCCGGGATGAGATCGACTGAACCGGGATGAGATCGACTTTATGTTCGAGGAAGGATTTGTGTCAGGGCGCGGCTTTTAAGCCGCGCCGCAACACTCCAGAAAAGGAATCGCGCCTTCAGCCGCTGGCAACTGGCTACTGACAACCGGGTACCGACAACTGAAGTCAATTCTCCAACGCGTCCTCTATACTCTCCCAGTCATCTGGCTGGTGGTTTCGCTTGTCTTCCTGCTCATTCACCTCGTCCCGGGAGATCCCATCGCGCAGATGCTCGGCGAAGGCGCGCCGCCAGCCGACATCGCCGCTACCCGCCACGCCTTCGGCCTCGACGCTCCTCTTAGCGAGCAATACATTCTCTACTGGAAAGGTGTTCTCCACGGCGATCTCGGCCGCTCCTTCCGCTACAACCAGAATGTCGCCCAACTGATCGCGCAACGCTATCCCTACACGCTGCGCCTCACGCTCGCGTCTTTGTTCGTCGCGCTTGTTCTTTCCATCCCCGCCGGAGTTCGTTCGGCGCGCCGTCGCAACCGCTGGGACGATCGCCTCCTCTCCGTCGTCAGCCTCTTCGGCCTCTCGTTCCCCAATTTTGCCCTCGGCCCAATCCTCATCTTGCTCTTCGCCATCAAACTCGGATGGCTCCCCGTTTCCGGCGCGGGATCCTTGGCCAATCTCGTTCTTCCCGCCATCACCATGGGCAGCGCGCTCGCCGCCATCCTCACGCGCATGGTGCGTACCTCCATGCTCGAAGAACTCAGCCAGGACTACATCCGCACCGCACGCGCCAAGGGATTGCCCGAGTCCACCGTCGTCTACAAGCACGCCCTGCGCAACGCGATGATCCCCGTCCTCACCGTGCTTGGCCTGCAATTCGGCGCGCTGCTCGCCGGCGCCATCGTGACCGAAAAAATCTTTTCCTGGCCCGGCATTGGGCGCCTCACCATCGACGCCATCTCCAACCGCGACTATTTCGTCGTCCAGGGATGCATTCTCGCCATTGGCCTCACCTACGTCGCCGTGAATTTCCTGACCGATGTGCTGTACTCCGTGGCGAATCCGAGGATTCGCCAATAATCCTCGGACGTATATATATCTGTTGTACAATGTATATACATTGGGAGACCCACTATGGCTGGAACCCTCACCTCGATTCGCCTCGATACGCGCTTGGCCGATGAAGCTGCCAAGGCCCTTGGCGTGAAAACTCGCACCGAAGCGGTTCACATTGCCCTGCGCGAGATCGTTGCCCTAAAACGTTTCAAAGTGCTGATGAAGAAGAACTCGG
>DATKQB010000023.1:0-32306 GCA_035523795.1 Verrucomicrobiia bacterium
ATTGCTGTCTTGGTTCAGCCTGAAATGGAGAAGTGACGTTCTCCGTTAGTGAGTATTCCGCCCTGCGGGCGGGGATTTTCAAGGCATGGGGGTCTATCGTCCGATGACTTCCTCCCGTCAGCCTGCAGCGCGAGAGAAGAACCTCCCGCGCTGCTGAACATCGGCTCGATGAGCCCTCCGGGTTATCCCTCGGCATGGCTGCGTCCCCGCAGTGCCCGCTTCCGTTTCGCCCGGCAGGTTCATTGTAGCTCCGCCGCGCTATGCGGTTCTCAACTTCCAGGTTGCCGATGATCCGCTCGGAAGCTCGCATAAGCGTACTGGGCCGCACTGCCTGTCCACCTCTATAGCTTAAAATAACGATCGTACCGATGGTGCTCACGCCCGTGGGCCAACACGTTCAGGGAGAGTTTCACGTATGAATCGGCGTATCGGCGGCCTGATCTTGATAGTAGTGTGGTACGTAGCGGGGTTCAGCATGGTACTTTCTCAATCCCAAATGCAAAACCAGGCGAGTCCAATCGCGACTGGCCTGGACAAAGAATTCCTGTCGGAATCCGCAACGGTCAATGGGACCACGCTTCACTACGTTCGCGGGGGTAAAGGGCCAGCCATCATCCTAATCCACGGGTTCCCACAAGACTGGTTCGAGTACCGTCCAATCATGCCCGCCCTGGCGAAACAATTCACTGTTGTTGCCGTCGATCTGCGCGGAATAGGCGGCTCAACTCCGGCATCGGATGGCTACGATGCAGCTAACATGGCGGAAGATATTCACCAACTGGTTTCGGTCCTCAAACTGGAGCACGTGTACATCGTCGGGCACGATATTGGCGGCCATGTAGCCTATGCGTTCGTTCGCCGCTTTCCTCAAATCACTCGCGGCGCCATGATCCTCGACACGCCCGTTCCCGGAATCGAAGGATGGGAGGAGGTTCAAGGCGCCCCTTTCATGTGGCACATGCACTTTATGCAAGTTCCGGGACTCGCCGAGAAACTTGTGGACGGGCGACAGGAGGCCTACTTGGGATATTTCTTTCAATTTGGAAAATTCACAAAGGAAGAGATTGCCCATTACGTGAAGGCCTACGGCACTGACGCGCAGTTGCACGCAGTATTTGAAATGTACCGCGCGTTTACTGACAACGTGCAATTCAACGCAGCACAACGTGGGCCGATGCCCATCCCATTATTCTTCGGCACCGGTGATGGATCGCCGTTTGCCAAGCTGATCCCTAAGATTGCAGACGGTCTGCGGACCCATGGATGTACTCATGTCGAAACGGGCCTGATCCATGGCGCAGTGCATTATCTGGTAGAGGATCAACCGGATCAGGTCGCCGAGCTAATTGAGCGATACGCATCGGTGTCGCGCTGATTCCTTCTCCTTTTGTCAAAGCCCCAGCCGCCCTCGTGGATGGTCGGCAAACCGGAACTTATCCACTTCACGGCTATCCGACATCGAGGCCCGCTAGCCACTTCGCTCTTCGCACAGATTGCTGGCGGCGACTCTGACGCTGCTGTCTGGCGGCTTCCAGCTTGCGGTCGCGTTCCGCGTGGATCTCATGCTGACGCCCCGCCAGCACGTCCTTCGGCGTGATGTAGCCAGTAGCACTGTTCAGGCGAACGTTGTTGTAATGTTCCACGTAGCCCTCGACCAGACGCCGCGCATCTTCCAACGACAGCGGCGTTCCCGGCCGAATGCATTCGCTTTTCAGCGACTTGTGCCAGCGCTCTATCTTGCCGTTCGACTGTGGATAGTAAGGAGAGGTTCGGACATGCGTCATGCCCGAGGTGCGAATGAATTCCTTGAAGTCGCGAGCAATGAACTGCGGGCCATTGTCGGAGATGATTCGCGGCTTCGCTTCCGGGTACTTTTCCTTAGCGCGTTCGAGAATTACTTCGACATCCGCTTCCCGCATCGACTCGCGCAGGTCCCAATGCACGAGGAAACGACTGAACCCATCCAGAATGCTGCACAGGTAATAGAACGTGCCGCACAAGTTGATGTAGGAAACGTCGATATGCCAGTGCTGATGCGGCTGCAGCGGTTGCTCGAAACCGGTTCCCTTGCGCGAAGGTTTGCTCTTCCACCGGGATAATAATCCAGCTTGCTTTAACACTCGCCAAACACTCGCCGGACTGACGGCCACAACGTCCGCGTCGAGCATCATGAACGTCAGCCGCCGATAACCGCAAGCCTAGTTCTTCACACAGCTCCGAGACTGGCACTTTGTCCACAAGATGCCGTCTCAGGATGGCTACTTTTTCTTCCGGGGTGAAATGCTTCCGTTCCTTCCTCATACGTTCGCTCCGTTATCTTAACGAACGAACGCTTTCTCCATTTCCAAGTGAGGCAGGACACCGTGGTGGTAGGCGAGTGAGCACAACCGCCGCCGTGGTGCACAGCCAGAGGGGCACTTTCTATTCCAAAATCCGCGTTCTTCACCTTCACACCTTGTTCTGTTTCTCCCTAAATTCTGATCTTTCAACTACCTAGACTCCCAAAAAATCTCTCCCACCGCCTATAATTTTGCTTACCGAACCGTTGAATCTCCGTCTATTCCTGTGCAAGCCCGGATACGGCATCCGAAACCGGGCTGGGAGACAGGACACAGAATGCCGGCCGATGCATGGGTGGTTTCACTTGCGATTGGCGAACGGGCCCACTCGAAGACCAAGAGTGAGAGAGTAGACAGAGTCAGCGACCAGGACCCTCCACGGGACCGCATGGCTGGGCTAGATCGCCAAATTCAGGATCGCCGCATCGATGACACGATGCTGATTCGCGAGGCGCAGCGCGGAAACGCTGCGGCGTTCGAGGAACTGGTGCGTCATTACGATCACGCAGTGCTGCGGCTCGCCCTTCATCTCACCGGCAGCGAGCACGACGCGCAGGACGTTTATCAGGACGCTTTTCTGAAGGCGTACAAGAACATCGGCAACTTCCGCTTCGAATGTTCTTTCTACACCTGGATCTACCGGATCGTGACCAATCTGTGCCTCGATCATTTGCGCAAGAAGAATGTGCGCAAGGAAGACGCGCCGGTGGTGAAGGATGGGGATGGCGCCGAGTACGATCTGCTCGATCAGGTGGCGGATGGAAGAGCGGGAGCGAATCCGGAGCGCGATTTGATGCGACGCCAATTGGGAGCGCGCATTGCGGGAGCTTTGAACAAGCTGACTCCGCGGGAACGCATGGTGTTCGAGTTGAAGCATTATCACGGATTGAAGCTGCGAACCGTGGGAGAGATTTTGCAGACCACGGAAGAGACCGCCAAGAATACGCTGTTCCGCGCTACGCAGAAGCTGCGCGGCGCACTGGCGGATATGAGATAGCGCATTGCCCGTGTAGCTGCACGCGAGATCCCTCGCCCCGCTGGTGAAAGCGCGGGGCATCGGGGTGACGGCACGGGAGAGGGAAACAACTATGAAGTGTGAATGGGTGAGACAAAATATCGTGCTTCATGTTTATGGCGAGCTGGCCGATGACGTCCGCCACGAACTTGAGCAGCACGTAGCCCGCTGCGCGGATTGCGCCGCGGAATTAAAGGCCGAGCAGGATTTCCATACGCTGCTCCTGCAGGACAAGGTGAGTGAGCCGTCGGCGAATCTGCTGGCATCCTCGCGCATGCGCCTGCAGGAAGCGCTTGAGACTGCCAAGCAAGGCGGATTCTTCAGCCGCCTCGCCCTTGATCCCGCCAAGTGGCTGCGCCAAGTCCGCTTCTCACCCGCGTTGGCCTCTGCCATCCTCATTCTCGGTTTCGCCGGAGGAGTCGGCACAACCTATAAACTTTATGGTTCTCATCCTGTAGCCAGCGTCGCCGATCAAACGCAGCCCCAGCCGCAGGCTTTGAATGATGCCTCGATCACCGGCATTGAATCAGTCACGCAGCAACCCGGATCGAGCCAGGTCACAATCAAGTACAACACGGTTTCCACGCAGGAAGCACAGGGCTCGCTGAACGATCAGCGCATCCAGCAACTGCTGCTCTACGCCGCGCGCAATAACTACAATTCCGGCGTGCGTATGGATTCCGTCGGCCTGATGACACAGAATCCCAACGACCAGCACTTCCGTGATGCGCTAATGTACGCGCTGCAGTACGATTCCAATCCTGGAGTTCGGTTCAAGGCTCTGGACGCGCTCGGACCGTATGTAAAAGACGACACGCGTGTCCGCGACAGTCTGCTGCAGGCGCTGGTGAATGACTCCAATCCCGGCGTGCGCGAGGAAGCTCTACGGCTGCTGGAGCCGGTTAAGGCTGATGGCAGCGTGCGTGGTGTGCTGATGACGCTCGCCGCAAAAGATCAGAGCCAGTACATCCGTTCGCAGGCGCGAACCTTGCTGGCACAGTTGCCCGAGATTGACTAGGGTGTGCATTTCCGGCGTGAGGAACTGGCCGGATGCTCGCGGGATGTAGATTCTGGGGAGAAAATTGAGGTGACACGATTTTGAAACGCTCGCTCCAATTCGTCGGACTCAGTACAGCTCTGGCCGTCTTCACTTCTCTGGCGCTCGCGCAAGAGACCCACATCTCGCGCGAAGGCAATGGCTGGACGGAAGAGATCAGCGGATCGCTCGCGGGAGTGAAAGTTCTCCGCGTCAAAGTTGATATGGGCGCGGTGATCGTGCGCGGTGGTCAGCAGGAAGGCATCAACTACGTGGTGCACAACCGTTTCGGAAACTCCTCTTCCGAGCAGGAAGCGCGCCACCAATTCGATCAGTACCGGATCAGCGCGTACGTGAAGGGCGATACCGCCTTTATCGTCGGCGATTGGCAAGGCGGACGGCGGCCGCGGAGTTGTTCTTCAGAGTTTTCTATCAATGTCCCCCACGTAATGACGCTGGTCAAACTGGAAACCGACGGCGGCAACGTGGATGCGGCAGGCGTTACCGGACACGTCGACGCTGAGAGTGGTGGCGGTAGCGTTCACCTCGACGATATTGGTGGCGGCGCCAACGCCGAAACCGGCGGCGGCTCGATTACTGTGGGCACTGCCAGCGGTGATATTGGACTGCATACCGGCGGCGGCTCCATTCAGGTGCGTCATGCTGTGGGAAAAGTGGTCGCTGAAACCGGAGGGGGATCGGTTGAGATTCAGTCCGGAGAACAAGGCGCGAACATCGAAACCGGCGGTGGCAGCATCGCGGTTCGGAATTGCAAAGGCAGCGTAAAAGCCGAGACTGGCGGCGGCAGCATTGACCTTGGCGAGGTTGGCGGGCCCGTCGATATTGATACTGGCGGCGGTAGCATTCGCCTCACATCGTCCAAAGGCTTCGTGCATGCGGAAACTGGCGGCGGCGGAATTGAACTGTACGGCGTGCCTTCCGCCCGGGCTACCACTGGAGCCGGCGGCATCACGGTGAAGCTGGTGAATACCGGTGGAGATCGCCGTGACTCCGATCTGGAAACCGCGGCCGGCGATATCACGGTCTACATCGCCAACGATGTACCGCTGGACGTTCGCGCCAGCATCGATCTGGCCAGCGGTCACCACATCACCTCGGATTTTCCGGATATTCACATTCACAGCGAAGGGGATTGGGGATCGAAGACGATTTCCGCCGAAGGCAAGTTGAATGGCGGCGGGCCTGTGCTCAAAGTTCGCACCACGACGGGCGACATTTATTTCAAGCGTGCCCGGTAGAAGAATTCAGTTTGGGGAAACGACCATGCGCAAATACATCCTCGCAAGTCTCGCGGTAGTACCGCTGCTGTTCAGTTTTTCCCATGCGGCGCAAAACTCGTCAGGGCAGAACTGGACAGGACAGAACTGGTCAGGCAATGATCAGTCCCAAAGCTTTGTGTTCAGTAGCGACGATGGCGGCTCCAGTTCGTATCTGGGCGTCGACATCGCCGACATTACTCCCGAGCGCCTGAGCGCGTTGAAGCTGAAAGAAGAAAAGGGCGTCGAGGTCACCATGGTCGATCAGGACGCTCCCGCCGGAAAGGCCGGGATCAAGGAGCACGATGTCATCCTGAGCATGAATGGCACGCCCGTGGAAAGCGTGGCGCAACTTCGTCGCATGATCCGTGAAACTCCTGCCGGAAGGGTGGTCAGCTTCGGAATCAGCCGCGATGGCCAGCCAATGAACATCAAACTGCAATTGGCCGAGCGTGATAAATGGTCCCCAATCTCCCGGGCCAAGGACTTCCCGGTCGTGATCCCCGATATTGATGTGCACGTGCCCGAGATCGATATTCCCTCGATCAATATGGTGGTCGTGACCCAATCGGCGCGCAGCGGCCTAATGGTCGAAAACATCACGCCGCAGTTGGGTGAGTTCTTTGGCGTGAAAAACGGAAATGGCGTGCTGGTGCGCTCGGTGGAGAAAGGCAGTCGCGCCGACAAAGCTGGATTTCGCGCGGGCGACGTCATTGTCAAAATCAACGATCAGCCGATCCACGACACCAGCGACTTCACCCATGCCGTGACTTCCCGCAACCGGAATGCGATCAATGTGGGCGTGATGCGGGATCGTAGAGAACAAAACCTGACTCTGACGCTGCCCGAACACAAGGAGTCAGGAGACTTGTTCGAAGAGAGTTTGGATAACGAGCGGCAGTTAAACGCCCAGTCTCAACTCGAGCTCAGCAAGTTGCAGGATCAGCTGGCTCAACTGCGGCCGGAGTTGTTCCTCGCCGAGCAACAGGCATCCGAGTATTCGCGCAAGGCCATGGAAGAAGCTCGCAAGGCGCTCTGCCAGGCGCAAAAGGACCGTGATCGCGCAACCGGACAAATGCGCGAGGAAATGCGCAAGCAGCAGGACCAAATGAAAAAACAGCTCGAGAAGATGCGGTCCGAATTCCACTGGAACCAGCTCGATATTTAGAGATCGTGTCATGCTGAGCGAAGACGCCGTCTGCGAGTGGAGGGCTCGCTGCACTTGTCATGCTGAGCGAAGAACAAGATCGCAGAGCGATCTTGTCGCCATTGAAGCATCCCCTCTAAATAAACTGCTTCGGGTTCGCAAAGCGCCCGCTCCAGAAACTTTCAGCGATCACTTCCATTTCCTCGCCGTCCGGATCAATCCGTAGGCCACCACGCAGAACCAGAAATCGATCACCATCCCAAGATCGATGTGAAACGGCCGGTGCCGAGCCACCGGCGGAAATGACGGCATGAGTAGAAAATAAACCACGTTGCCCAGAATAATGGCCAGCAGCGCTTGTACGAGATTGATCATCACAGGTGTCGCTGATTTAGACACCGGCTGCCCTCCAGAATGGTGGCCTGCCGAACCGGACCCTTCGCCTCCTGATACCATTCATCTTTCCGCCTTGTGGGCTTGATGCAAAACGCGCTGCTTCGGTGGATGCCTCATGCTTGAGCTTTCCACTCCCGTCCAATACGTGAAAGGAGTCGGTCCGCGCATCGCGGAAATTCTCGCTGCGAAGGGCATCCATACCGTCGGCGATCTCCTCTATTATCTTCCCTTCCGCTATGAAGACCGGCTGAATCCACGCGGCATCGCCGAACTGCGTCCCGGAGAAATGGCGACTGTCATAGGGGAAGTCCGCAACTCCGGGCTTTTCCGCACGCGCCGCATGCCTATCTTCCAGCTCACTATTGCACAAGGACGCGCCCGCCTGCGTTGCCTCTGGTTTAACGCGACTTACCTGCAAGATAAGTTCAAGCCCGGACAGATGGTCGCGCTCTACGGCAAAGTGGAAGAAGATCAGCGCTCGCGCGAGCTGCAAATTACGCAGCCGCAGATCGAAATCCTGGGAGAGGTCGACAACGAAGATGCCGCCGAGAGAAAAGCCGCCGAGTCGCTGGAAGTTGGCCGCATCGTCCCCATTTACGAAGCCACAGGACGCCTGACAGCACGCTGGTTTCGCCGCGCCATCCGCACTGCGCTCGACAATCTTACGCCCGATCTCCCCGAAGCCATTCCAGCCGCGGTTCGCTCCCGCCTCGCTCTGATCCCGCCGCGAACCGCTCTTTGGAACGTGCACTGGCCAGAACCCGGCGAAAGCCTGCAAGATCTGCAATCGCACCGCACTCCCGCGCATATTCGACTGATTTTCGACGAACTCTTTTTCGTCGAGCTCGGACTCGAGCTCAAACGCCGCCAGCAGAAGGCGCAAACCGGAATCGCGTTTAAACTCGACGATCGCGTGCGCGCCGCCATCAAGAAAATTCTGCCCTTCCATCCCACGATGGCGCAGAAGAGTGTGCTCAAAGAAATTGCCGCCGACATGGAAAAGCCCTATCCTATGCGGCGCCTGCTGCAAGGGGATGTCGGCTCGGGCAAAACCATCGTCAGCTTCGAAGCCGCGATCATCGCTATCGAAAACGGATGCCAAGTAGCGCTCATGGCGCCGACCGAAATTCTGGCGCAGCAGCATTATTTTTCCGCCCGCCGCATCCTGGAATCCGCCGGATACCGCATCGTCCTTCTCACCGGCTCTCTGGAATCCGACCGCAAACGCGAAATTCGCCGCCATATTGCCCAAGGCAATGCGCAACTCATCATCGGAACGCACGCGTTGCTTGAGGAAAAAGTCGAGTTCGCCAAGCTGGGATTGGTCATTGTCGACGAACAGCACCGCTTCGGCGTCATGCAACGCTTGAAGCTCATGAAGAAATCAGGAGAAGATCGAGTAGCGGACGTGGAGGAGGCCCACGTCTCACCGGTTTTGCCAGAGGTGGGAACCCCGACAGAGCGAATCGAACGGTCTGGCGTGGGCACGGGCGCCTCGCCCGGCCAGGCCGAACGCAGCTCGGCCGCAGTTTCCGAGCCTGACGTCCTGGTCATGACCGCGACGCCAATCCCACGCACACTCGCGCTCACTCTCTACGGCGATCTCGATCTCAGTGTGCTCGACGAACTCCCTCCGGGCCGTACTCCGATCGTCACCAAATCTGTCACCGACGATCAATCGCCCAAAGTCTGGGACTTCCTTCGCAAGCAGGTCGAGGCTGGACATCAGGCTTACGTCGTTTATCCCGTCATCTCCGAAAACGAAGAGACCGAACTGAAAGCCGCGGTCAAAATGTATCGTGAGCTGAGCAGCAAAGTATTCGCCGATCTCAAAGTTGGCCTGCTCCATGGCCGCCTCGACAGCGACTTGAAAGATCAGGTCATGAGGATGTTTCAGCAAGGCGAACTGCAGATTCTGGTCGCCACTACGGTCATTGAAGTCGGCGTGGACGTGCCCAACGCAACGGTCATGGTCATCGAGCACGCGGAACGCTTCGGATTGGCGCAGCTTCATCAACTTCGTGGACGTATCGGCCGTGGCGCAGCCAAGTCGTATTGCATTCTGATGACTGGCGGCAAAGTCACGGAAGATGGCCAACGCCGCCTCGATGCCATGGTCCGCACGAATGACGGCTTTCAGATCGCTGAGCTCGATCTTGAACTTCGCGGCCCGGGAGAATTTTTCGGCACTCGCCAGGCAGGCATGCCCAGTTTCCGCGTCGCCAATATCATTCGCGATGCTCAATTGCTGGAACTGGCCAAGCGTGAAGCCGCCGCAACCCTTGCCGGGCCGAACTCAGAAATTTCCTCGGAAGAAATCAGCCGCGCACTGGTGCAGATGCGCGCTCGATGGCGGCACACCTACGGTCTCGTCGAAGTTGGCTAGCGCCCAACACTACTGCCCCGCCAGATACTGGTAATAAAATTCCCGCGATTCGATCGCCAATCTACGCCGTGCTTCCTGCGTTTGAAATGTGTGTTCGTCGTCCACCTTAATCAGCGTCGCCGGCACATGCGCTGCGCGCAGCTTGTCGTATAGCTCCTGCGCTTGCTCCATGGGAACATCCTGATCTTTCGTTCCATGAAAAATCAGGAATGGCGCATCCTTCTTCGCCGCGTGGAACACTGGAGACGCGTCCTGCCACGCCTCCGGGTTCTTCTTGTAATCGGCCCCCAGGAAGCTCGAAAAGAACGCGTCGCCATCCCGGTCGTGATCCTTGGTTAAATCCGCCGGACAACTCACCGCCACTACTGCCTGCACCCGGCTTGAATACTTCGCCAGCGCCGGATCGGAATTGTCGCGCGTATCTTCCATCCCAAGTAGCGCGGCTAATTGCGCGCCGGCAGAATGCCCGAATGCGCCCATCTTCTCCGGATTCACCCCATACTTCCCCGCGTTGGCCCGAATCCACCGCACCGCCCGTTGCACATCGTCCAGTTGGTCCGGCCAACGATTCTCGTCGGGAGGATGAAACAGCCGGTAGTCCACCGAGAAAGCCACAAATCCTGAACGCGCTAAAAACTGGCCGATCCCACGCATGGTGCTCTTATCGAATGAGGTCCAGCCGCCACCATGAATCAGAATCACCGCCGGCCGGTTCTGCGTGCCAAGGTCAGCAGGCTCATATACATCCAGATGCAGGTCTGTCCCCTTTACCGTGCCATAGACGACGTTCTCCAGCACCTTCACTTCCCCGCTCTGCGGGGCCGTTTGTTGCGGTGACACAGGTTGCTGCGGAAGTCGCATATTGGGCTGCTGGGCCGCAGCCATCGCAATGGAAAGTACCGACCAGGCCATCAACAAAGGAATGCTTTTCTTCATCCCTTTATTCTAGCGGCGGGTGACCTCCATTGCGTCAGGTAAGTTTCGACCGATATACTCTCTCCAGCGGTTTACCCGAGTGTGCCGAGAAAATGTCGTTATCCGCCGTTATCGTCGACGATGAGCAGTTGGCCCGCGACGAACTCGCCTTTCTTCTTAAGAACACGGACGATGTCAGCGTTGTCGCCCAAGGAAAGAACGGCCTCGAAGCGGTTAATCTGATCAAGGACCGCAACCCAGATCTGGTTTTCCTCGACGTGCAGATGCCCGGGCTCGACGGTTTCGGAGTCATCAAGAAGCTGCTCGACAAGAAAATTCCTTTGCCGAAAATTGTCTTCGCCACCGCCTACGACCAGTACGCGGTAAAAGCGTTCGAAGTAAACGCCGTCGACTACCTGCTTAAACCCTTCGATAAGAAGCGCGTCGCCCAGGCTATCCAGAAAGCCCGCGCCAAGCGGGAGGCCGAAGGCCTTCCCGGCGAGAAGATCGAAGCGCTCGTCCGAATGATCGAGTCTCAGAAGCACCCCACGTCAAAGGTTCTGCTGAAGACCGTGGGACGCATGTTCCTCGTCGATCAGAAAGACATCTGCTATGCCTGGATTGAAGACGGCGTCATCACCGTCGTCACCGCCGGGCCTGCCGGTATGGAAGGGCAGTCCAACTGTCGCACGCTAGAGGAATTGCTCGATAATCTCAATCCGAGCATGTTCTGGCGTGCCCACCGCTCCTACCTTGTGAACATCAATCGCATTCGCGAGGTCGTCCCCTGGTTCAAGAGCTCCTACCAGCTCAGAATGGACGACAAGAAACAGACGGAGATCCCGGTCAGTCGCGCCCAAACCAAGCGCCTGCGCGAGCTGTTTCGTCTCTAGTGCCTCCAAACTGGGACATCGGCAACTCTGTTTCCTCTCAGCAATTTCCGGGGCGACTGTGATTTCAATCACACAACCCTGTGAACCCACGTCCCGACATTTCTCCCCCTATCCGGCATTCTGGAAACATCACGACGGTCACTCGCGGTAACCGCCGTCGACAACCGGAATTGGGGGATCGAAATGAGCCGTAAATTCAAGACCGTGGACGCCAATGAGGCGGTCGCGCACGTTGCCTATCGCGTCAATGAAGTCGTCGCCATCTACCCGATTACTCCCTCCTCGCCGATGGGTGAGTGGGCCGACCAGTGGGCCTCAGAAAAGCTTCCCAACGCCTGGGGCAGCATCCCGCACGTGATCGAGATGCAGAGCGAGGGCGGTGCGGCTGGCGCCGTTCACGGCGCCTTGCAAACCGGATCTCTGGCCACTACGTTCACCGCGTCCCAGGGATTGCTGCTGATGATCCCTAACATGAACAAGATCGCCGGCGAACTCACACCTACGGCCTTTCACGTCTCCGCGCGCACGGTTGCCACGCATGCGCTCTCGATTTTCGGCGATCACTCCGACGTCATGTTTTGCCGCACTACCGGCTGGGCGATGCTTTGCTCCAACTCGGTTCAGGAGGCCATGGACCTCGCCCTGATCGCGCACGCCTCATCGCTCGAGACGCGCATTCCTTTCCTTCACTTCTTCGATGGATTCCGCACGTCCCACGAAGTCAACAAGATCGAAATGCTCGCCGACGACGATATCCGCGCCATGATTAATATGGATCGCGTCATCGAGCATCGCCAGCGCGCGCTTTCGCCCGATCATCCGGTCCTGCGAGGCACTGCCCAGAATCCCGACGTTTTCTTCCAGATCCGCGAAACCGCGAATGCCTTCTACACCGCCGCTCCCGCCAAGGTGCAGGAAGTCATGAACCGCTTCGCCGAGATCACTGGACGGCAGTATCACCTATTCGATTACGTGGGCGCCCCCGATGCCGAGCGCGTGATCGTCATGATGGGTTCCGGGGCGGAAGTTGCTCACGAGACCGTAGAAAATCTCACGCGGAGCGGCGAAAAAGTTGGGCTGCTAAAAGTTCGCCTCTATCGCCCATTCTGCGTGAAGTCTTTCCTCGCGGCCTTACCTCCCACGGTTCGCCAGATCGCTGCTCTCGATCGCACCAAGGAATCGGGCGCGATCGGCGAACCGCTTTATCTCGATATAGTGAACGCGCTGCATGAAGGCGCTCGTGTAGCCCCGGATGCATTCGTCCGGGGTGCAGACAAAGTCCGCATCGTTGGCGGCCGCTACGGCCTGTCGTCGAAAGAATTCACTCCCGCCATGGTCAAGGCCGTTTTCGATAACCTGACGGAGAAAGAACCAAAAGACCATTTCACCGTTGGCATCAACGACGACGTCACCTACACCAGCCTCGAATACGATCCGTCCTTCTCGACCGAACCTGATAGCGTCGTCCGCGCTCTCTTCTACGGTCTCGGAGCCGATGGCACGGTCGGAGCCAACAAAAACTCAATCAAGATCATCGGCGAAAATACTGACAACTACGCCCAAGGTTACTTCGTTTACGACTCGAAGAAGTCCGGAGCCATGACCGTCTCTCACCTGCGCTTCGGACCGCAGCCGATCAAGTCCAGCTATCTCGTATCGAAAGCCAACTTCGTCGCCTGCCATCAATGGATATTCCTTGAGCGCTACGACATGCTCAGTTCGCTCGTCGAAGGCGGCGTTTTCCTGCTCAACAGCCCATTCGGCAAAAACGACGTCTGGGATCACTTGCCGCGCGAAGTGCAGGCCCAGATGATCGCCAAGAAAGTCAGGTTCTACGTCATCGACGCCTACCAGGTCGCCCGCGATACCGGCATGGGCTCGCGCATGAACGTCATCATGCAGGTCTGCTTCTTCGCCATTTCCAAGGTACTTCCGCGCGACGAAGCCATCGAAGCCATTCGCGACTCCATCCGCCACACCTATGGCCGCAAGGGCGAAGACGTCGTCAAGAAAAACATGCTAGCGGTCGACGAAACGCTCGCTCATTTGTTCGAAGTAAAGGTGCCGGAGAAGGCCACCAGCAAAATCGAAATCCCTGGAATTTTCCCCGGTGCTCCCAAGTTCGAGCGCGAAGTTCTCGGCGCCATCTACGCAGGTAAGGGCGACGAGCTCCCCGTCAGTGCTTTTTCCTGCGATGGCACCTTCCCGACGGCAACCGCCCGCTGGGAAAAGCGCAATCTCGCTCTCGAAATTCCCGCGTGGGACGAGAAGATCTGCATCCAGTGCGGCAAGTGCGCCATGGTTTGCCCGCACGCGGTCATTCGTATCAAGGTTTACGACAGCAAGGAACTCGGCGGCGCGCCGGCCACTTTTAAATCCTGCGCTGCTCGCGACAAAGAGTGGACTGGCATGAAATACACCATTCAAGTCGCTCCCGAAGACTGCACCGGATGCGGCGTCTGCGTTGATATCTGCCCGGTCAAGAACAAGGCCGAAACCCGCCTGAAAGCCATCAACATGGTCCCGCAGCCGCCGCTACGCGAGCCCGAGAAGGCGAATTGGGAATTCTTCCTCAACATTCCCGAACTCGATCGCCGCAAGATCAAAGTCGGCGCCATTCGTCAGCAGCAGGTTCAGGAACCGCTCTTCGAGTTTTCCGGGGCCTGCTCCGGATGTGGCGAGACTCCTTATCTGAAGCTGGTTTCGCAGCTTTTCGGCGACCGCGCCATTGTCGCCAACGCTACCGGCTGTTCCTCAATCTACGGCGGCAACCTGCCCACCACCCCCTGGGCCAAGAACGCTGACGGCCGCGGTCCGGCCTGGTCGAATTCGCTGTTTGAAGACAACGCCGAATTCGGCCTCGGATTCCGTGTCTCCATCGATAAGCAAACTGAATATGCCCGCGAACTGGTTGCCAAGCTCGCCGATAAGGTCGGAAACGATCTCACCACAGCCCTCCTCAACGCGACGCAGAAAGACGAATCCGACATCTTCGAACAGCGCCAACGCGTCGACATCCTCAAAGAGCGACTGAAAAAACTGAATTCCTCCGAAGCCAAGCAGCTTCTCGCGGTCGCTGACATGCTCGTCAAGAAGTCCGTATGGATCGTTGGCGGCGATGGTTGGGCGTACGACATCGGCTTTGGCGGCCTCGATCACGTTTTGGCCAGCGGCCGCAACGTCAACCTGCTCGTGCTCGACACCGAGGTCTACTCCAACACCGGCGGCCAGGCTTCGAAGTCCACTCCCCGCGGCGCAGTCGCGAAGTTTGCCGCTGGCGGCAAGCCAGGCCCCAAGAAGGATCTCGGCCTGATGGCTATGACCTACGGCAACGTCTACGTCGCCAGCGTGGCCATGGGTGCGAAGGATGAGCACACACTCAAGGCTTTTCTCGAAGCCGAAGCCTATGACGGCCCCAGCATCATCATCGCGTACTCGCACTGCATCGCTCACGGCATTGATATGACGACTGCGATGTCTGATCAGAAAGTCGCGGTCGACTCTGGACAGTGGTTGCTCTACCGCTACAACCCGGAGCGTGAATTAACGGGCGAGAATCCGCTGCAGCTCGATTCCCGTGCACCGACGAAGAAAGTGCAGGAATACCTCTTGCAGCAAACGCGCTTCAAGATGCTGACCAAGAGTCGCCCGGAAGAAGCCGAGCGCCTGTGGGCTGAAGCTCAGCATGACGCGGAGCACCGCTATCGGATGTATGAGTACATGGCCGGGCGAAAAGAATCTGCCTCCGCTCCGAAAGAAGCAGCAGCAAAACCTTCCGGAGAGAAAGTTCCGGTGGGCACGGAAAAGTAAGAAACTGGGTGCCCCACTTCTGGCCGGGTTTGCCAGAAGTGGGGAATTTTGAAGACCTGGGCAGATAGAACGATTTTATAGGGCACGGCTTTAGCCGCGTGCGTAGCAGGAGAACTCGATGAGCGATCTCAGCACTACCTATCTCGGATTGAAGCTGCAAACTCCTCTGGTCGTCTCAGCCTCTCCGCTCTCGCGCGATATCGATGGCATCTGCCGGCTCGAAGACGCGGGCGCCTCCTCCGTCGTGCTCTATTCCCTGTTTGAAGAACAACTCCACCAGGAAGAAGCCGAGCTCGACGTTCGCCTCAAAGCCGGCACCGAGAGTTTCGCCGAGTCCCTCACCTATTTTCCGCAGCCCAGCGAATTTCAGACCGGCCCCGAAGGATATCTGAATCACATTCGCAAAGCCAAATCGGCCGTGCGCATCCCCATTGTCGCCAGCCTCAACGGCTCCACTCTCGGCGGATGGACCAAGTTTGCCGGCGAGGTTCAGCGCGCGGGCGCCGACGCCATCGAGTGCAACATCTACTACATCCCCACCGATCCCAAGCTTTCTGCCGAAGACGTGGAGCGTACATACGTCGAGATCGTGCGCGCGGTGAAGTCCACAGTCACCATCCCGGTTTCGGTGAAGCTCAGTCCCTTTTTCAGCAATATGGCCGCCATGGCTCATCGCCTCGATGAGGCCGGGGCCGACGCGCTGGTTTTGTTTAATCGCTTCTACCAGCCCGATATCGATCTGGAAGACTTGGAAGTTCGTCCCAATGTCCTGCTCAGCACGCCGCAAGCCCTGCGTCTTCCCCTCACATGGATTGGCATTCTCTATGGACGCATCAAAGCCAATCTTGCCGGAACCGGCGGCGTACACGGAGCACAGGACGTCATCAAGCTGCTCATGGTCGGCGCCAATGTCACCATGCTGTGCTCTTCTCTCATGCGTCACGGCGTCAACCACATCCGCCACATCGAGCGCGAAATGCGCGACTGGATGGATGAGCATGAATACGAATCCGTTTCCCAGATGCAGGGCAGCATGAGCCAGATCCGCTGCCCCGACCCCGGCGCCTTCGAGCGCGCTCAATACATGCGGGCCGTAAAAGGTCTCAGTCACATTCAAATGGCAGGATGGCGATAATGGCTACTACTACAAACACTCCCACAAACCTGATCGTCCTCGATGAAGCTCAGGGTGAAGCGAAAGATCTTCGCCCTTCGACAGCGTCGTCGAGCGAACCTTCCTCATCGACCGGAAAACCCCGTGTGCTGCCGTTTGCGCGCATTACCAACGCGAACTGCCTTGAGTTCCCTCGGGAAGGCTATCCGCAGGAATCAAGAAAGATCGAGGAAACATCAGAGGCCAGGGCTCGCCGTGAGCGCCATCGCGCTCTTATTGTGCCGCGCGAGCATGGCACCTGGGGACTTCTGCTGGTTCCAATGATCACCGGCGCCGGTATCGCCTTCCGTCAGGCCAGCCACATCGTCCCATTCATCGTGCTCTCCGCCGCTGCTCTCGCGCTCTTCTGGCTGAGAACTCCGGTTGAAAGTTTGCTCGGAACCTCGGCCATGCGCGCCCAGAATGCCGAAGAAGCCCGCACTGTCAGGTCTGCCGTGATCTTGTTTGCGGGCGTTGCCGCCGTTGCTCTCGGTTTCTTGTTGTGGGCCGGCAAGAATGCTGACCTCTGGCCTTTGGGCGCCGCGGCCGCGGCCGCCTTCATCGCGCAGGCGTTACTGAAGAAATGCGGCCGCCGTTTCCGCATGCTCTCTGAAATGATCGGCATCGTCGGCCTCACCGCATCGGCTCCAGCCGCTTATTACGTCATCACCGGCAGTTTCGACTCGACCGCCGGCATGCTGTGGGTCGCGAACATTCTCTTTGCCGGCGACCAGATCCATTACGTGCAAATGCGCCTGCACACCGCAAAAATAGTAGGCTTCCGCGCCAAGTTGGCTCGCGGATGGGCATTCGCTGCCGGACAAGCTCTGATGACCGCCGTTCTGACCGTGGCCTGCGCGGACCGCCTCATGCCGCCCATCGCTTCTATCGCTTTCGCGCCGCTTCTGTTCCGTGGATGGTTCTATTTCGTGCAGGAACCGAATCCGTTGATCGTTCGCCGCTTGGGATGGAGCGAGATGAAACACGCCGCCTCTTTCTGCTTCCTCCTCATCGCCGCCTACATCATCGCCCGCTGACTTCGCGGCGCCGGGTGCCCCATCCTTGTCGCGTCTTTTGCGATAGGGTGGGGTATTTGACTTTTTCGCACTGTCATTCTGAGCGGGCACGACCGCACGCGGGCGCGAGTCGAAGAATCCCTACCTTCGGAACCTCCCAAAACTTGCAAAACCACCAAGCATCGAGCACCCTCATTCAGTACACTTGCCTCGAAGTAGGGAGAAAAGCCATGGCGAAGAACCGCAATATTGGACTGTACCTCTACGCATTCGGTTCGTTCGCGGCGGGCGTTTTCGACCTGATCTGGCGAAATTTTGATGCTGCGCATCAACCGTTGCAGGCGTGGGGCGACAACATTCCTGGAGCAACCATCTTCGCTTACATCACCGGGTTGTGGATGATCGCAAGCGCAATCGCTCTGCTAGGGCGGCGGACCAAACGAATCGGCGGAGTTGCGCTCGCTGCCATTTATTTCATCTTCGCTATCTTCTGGTTGCCACGATTTTATACAGCTCCGCATTATCTCGGCCAAACCTTTGCTGTTTACATTGGCGTGTTTGCCGGCTTCGGCACGGAAGCGATCGCATTCGCTGCCGGAGTGTTGGTCTGGGCATCGGCCGATCAGCGCGGTTCTTCATCAACTCAGACGATTCTCGCGATGCGCTGGATCTTCGGAATTTGCGCCATCGGCTTTGGCCTGCAACATCTGACCAACATCAAGAACAACCTCGAGTATGTCCCCAAATGGCTGCCTCCGGGAGCCGAGTTCTGGGTGATCGTTACGGGAGTGTGCTTCGTCCTTGCAGGGTTAGCCATCCTCACCGGAATTCTCGACGTGCTAGCAGCTTGGCTGCTTGGGCTGATGTTCCTGGTCTTCAATCTCACGATCCTTCCAACTTACATTTTTGCTGATCCCAAGAACCACGCGGCATGGGGAGGCAACGCTTACAACTTGGCGGCGGTGGGATCGTCGTGGATCCTGGCGCAGGTGATCGCATCCAGCAAGAAAGGTGAGAACAGCTGGAGTCTTTGATATTGATGTATTTGTATGTACATAATTGTATGCTATAGTTACTGCTGAGTGTTCCTTCAGGAACACTGTGGAAATCTCTGCTATCCAGCTGTATATCAGTAGCTTACGGCAGAATCACTGCGGCACCATCGATGGCGTCGTTCTTGACAGCCAGCAGCGCTTCGTTCGCCTGATCCAGCGGGAACGTGGTCACCTTAGGCCGCAGGTCAATCTCAGCGGCCAGCGCGAGAAAGTCGCGGGCATCTTCGCGCGTCATGTTGGCCACGCTGCGTATCTGCCGCTCACCCCACAGCAACTTGTCGTAATCGAATTGCGGCATGCGATCCAGGTGAATGGCATTGATTGCCACCACACCGCCCTTTCGCACGCTCGCCAGTGCGGCCACGACGACGTCGCCGCTGGGCGCGAACGTGATGGCGCGATCTAATTCGACCGGCGGCTTCTCCGTCTCGCTGCCTATCCAGGTTGCGCCAAGCGAAGCCGCCAGCTTGCGATGCGACTCTCCTCGTGTAGAAACGTACACCTCGCATTTCCAGGCTTGCAGAACAGCGATGGCGAGATGGGCGGATGCGCCAAAACCAAACAATCCCACACGCTCGCCGCGTTCCACACCAGCGACGCGCAGACTGCGAAAACCGATGATGCCTGCACACAGCAGAGGCGCCGCGTGCAGATCATCGAGTTCTGCCGGCAATGGGAAGACGAAATCAGAACGCGCCAGCACGCATTCCGCATATCCACCTGGCACAGAGTATCCGGTGAAGGTAGGCGCGTCACATAAGTTTTCCATCCCACGCTTGCAATACGGACACGTCCCGTCCGTCCCGCCGAGCCAGGACACTCCAACGCGCGAACGCAAGGGGACATCTGCTGTCGCCCCGTCGATCACTTCACCCACGATCTGGTGGCCCGGAATCATTCCGGAGTGCAGCGGCGGCAACTCTCCTTCCACAATATGCAGATCGGTTCGACAAACGCCACACGCGCGGACACGCAACAGAACGCGCCCCGGTGTGGTTCGTGGATCAGAGACTTCGGTGATATTCAGAGGACGCTGGGTAATCGATCGCGGCGAGGTGAGGACGGCGGCTTTCATAAAAGCACCTGCTGAGTTCTAAGATGCCGGATGGCGAAGTCGGGAGCACGTCTTCTCACGGGTGCGCGGGTGAGAGTTCCAGGGTCAGCACTTCGAATGGCTGCAGATGAAAGGTATGCATTTCGTCGGCGGAAATCGTAAACGGTGTCGTGCCGCTCGCATTTGTCTTTGTCCATGGACTGCTGGCAGAGAAGCTTGACGCGGCTCCAGGCGGCAGTTCCAGCAGATCTGCGACCCGCGCTGTGAAATCCTGCGGGTGATCGCTGGGGTTGCGCAGCGTGATGATTCCTTTTTCGTTCTTCGTGACCCCGGACCACGCTGCCCAGCCATAAACTTCAAGCTTTGAGGGATCGCCGCCAATCCAGTGCGTGTCTTTGAGCGTTTGCGCGTTGGCGCGCGACCACCTCGCGGCCTCGGCGAGCACGTCCCAATCGCTCGATGAAAGAAGCGATGGAGTGATGTACATCTCCTGCAGCTGCGTGCCCGTGCCGAAATATGAATGCACCTCGTCGGAAAAGTCGTGTTGGGGATCGCTGCTCAAACGTTCCGCATAGCGCGCATAGATGAGGCCGTGGAGCATGAGCGAATTCAGCGGAAACAGCGGACCATCCTCGACCACCCAGCGATAGGTTTGCGAGTCGCGGTAGGTGATCCAGCGCTGGCGGTTCGATCCCACGCCCGCGAAGCTGTGATCGTCGCCGCCGCGCCAGATCGAATCGGCATAGAGCAACCAGAACGGGGAAGGATACGTGCCGGTTGTGAGATTCACGTACAGATCTGGCTTCTTCGCCCGCAGTTCGCCAATGAGATGAATGGCAGCGTCGAAATCACTGTCGAATTCACTACCCGGAATCACCTCGTTCGCGTTGCCAGTGCCATCGACCTTGAACTGATTCACGCCATACTGTTCGATCATCGCCATGCAGCGGTCGCGGAAATAGCGGAAATACTTCGGGCCGGAGAGCGCCAGTCCGCCTTCGTTGGTTTCATATCCTTGAGCACGCGCGGAAGCGAGGCGCTGCTCTTTCGGTTTGTCATAGCCGCCCCACGGCGAGAACCAGATGCCGGGAGCCGCATCGAACTTCGCCGCAGCCTGCGAAACTTGCGTCAGTCCATCTGGAAAACCGGCATTGAACTTCCAGAGGTGGGTGGGATCATCCCAGCCATCGTCGAACAAAAAGCTGTCGAGCTTCACTCCGCGGCGGCGCGTCAACTGCTCGCCGAAAGCGTTGATTTCTGTGACAGCGCCTTTCTCATCATAGCGCCCAAAGTATCCGAGGTCATACCACGAGTTGTAATGGAGAAACGTGCGATAAGGATGGGCGCGTTCGAGCTCCAGGTAGTTCAAAAAATCGCGACGGGGAGAGAAATGAATTGCGCCGAACACGGCCGAGTAGGTGACGCTTTGGCCGGGTTGCAAGGGCAGTTCGCGCGAGAGCCAGCAGGACGCGTGGTAGCCGCGCACGCGGCACTCGGACAAGGGATGCTCGAATCCCAGGAACCACATGTGGGCCAGGATGGGCGAACCTTTGACTTGGCCCGAGACTTCTCCACCCGGCACGGATGCGTCAATGAGATAAACCTGTGCGAGTGGAAAGGCATGTTGCAAGGCACGGATGGTAATTTCCTGACGAACATAATTGGCACCCTCACGAAGGATGGCACGCCAGGAGACGTGCAGTCTGCCCAAGGGATCTTCAAGCTCGATACGAATCTGCCTCCCGGAAATGTGATCAGCAGCGCGCGATGAATTCGCCGCGGTGGGGGCGTCCTCAAGGAACGGCCCAGAGACAATCTTGAAATCGGATGCGCGCAGCAGGGCTCCCTCTTTGGGAACCAACTCGAACACGGCGTCGAGAGGCAGGCCTGTTCCTGTCCACTGGTTGAGCAGGCTTTGCCAGCGGAGCTTTCCATCTTGAATGGTCCAGCTCGCAAGGACGATTTCATTCGACAGGAAGAGCGTGTCGCCCTGGCGTTGCGCTTGGACGCTCGAAGCCGAAAGAGGATCAGCGAGACAACTCGCGGCGTAAAGAAGCCAGCACACGATGAAACAAGAAACAGTTAGCAGTAGGCAGGTTGCGGATCTGCGCTTGAGGATATGCCTACGAAATAGTATGAAATATGATGAAAGCATTCGAAAGCAATCCATTGTACATCCTTCGGCGGTAAACCTTTGTGGGATGGCTGTGGTTATTGGCTTCACTTTTGGCTGCGATTTGACTTGACTTCAAACCAAAACGAAAGTAATAGTGTTAACTCGTAATGATATGAAAGCGATTGCCCGGAGGCTACTATGTGCGCGGGTTGGCGCTCCCTCGTAATCCTTAGTCTTTTGTTGGCTGCACTCACCGCTATAACGGCTTTCGGACAAGGCGCCTATCGCGCGCAAGTTCGTGGAACCGTAACCGATCAAAGTGGCGCCGTCGTGACCAATGCAACCGTCACGATCACGAATGTTGGCACCAATATCGCGCAAACCGCACGCACCAACGATCACGGAGAATATTTCTTTACCGGGCTGCGGCCGGCAACCTACACAGTGAAAACCGACGCGACTGGTTTTCGCATTGTCGAAAAGACAAACGTCGTACTGCAAGTTGATCAGCAGACGACGGTGGATTTTGTGCTGCATCCGCTGACGGTCAGCGAAACCATGGAGGTCACGGAAACCGCCCCGCTGCTTGATACCGAGAACGCGACGCTGGGGACCGACATCACCAGCCAGTATGTGACCGATATTCCTCTGATCAATCGGAATTTCTTCGGCCTGACGTTTCTTTCCGGCGGCGTAACAGAAGTGGCGGGATCGGGAACGCAAGACAACTATCCTTCCGGAACGAATTTTGTTTCCAACGGGCAGCGGAATGCGACCGCAGAAGTGCGGCTCGACGGCGCGCTGATCAGCGCGCCGGAACAAGGTGAGGGTGGCAACTCGAACGTGTATTACGAACCGATCGTAGAGGGCGTGCAGGAGTTCAAAGTCCAGAACAACAGCTTCTCGGCAGAGTTCGGCAACAACGGCGGCACGGTGGTGAACATGGTGCTGAAGAGCGGGACGAATGCCTTTCATGGAAGCGGATGGTATTTCCTGCAACGCTCGCAGATGGACGCGCGCGATTTTTTCAATCCGGCGTATGTCGACGGCGTGTTCAATCCCAAGCCAGACAGCAAGCGCGATCAGGGCGGCTTCAGTCTGGGCGGTCCGATCGTAAAGGATCGGACATTCTTTTTTGTGGACTTTGAAAAAGTTCGAAGCAACCAAGCATTCACGAATATTGCGACCGTGCCAACGCTGGCAGAACGGGGGCTGACAGGAACGGGCTACGATTTTTCGGAAACGGCGACGACTATTTACGACCCAACCCAAGTGACCTGCCCGCCTACAGGGTGTGTGCGGCCACCGGTGGGAACAAACAGCGCGGGTCAACAGATCGGACCGGCGAACGTGATTCCGACGAATGAAGTGGATCCGATCGGGCTGGCGATTCTGAATCTGTATCCGCAGCCGAATATCCCGTCCGCGGGAGAGTTTAACAATTACAGCTTCAGCGATGTGGTGAATGCACCCGACTATCAGTTTGATATTAAGATTGACCACCAGATCAACGACAGACAGCACATTAACGGGCGCTATAGCCGGGCCGTGTCGAATTTCACGACCCCATTCATTATGGGCGACGCGTTCGATAACGCCGGCACCGGAGACGGAATTGGCAGCAGCCCGACGACTGCGCAAAATGCGTCGCTGGAATACACGTGGACGTTAAATCCGCGAATCGTATGGACGAGCCGTGCCGGGGTGGATCGGGTACACGAACTGGAGACGACCAATATTCCGTCGATCGCGAGTTTCAACGCCTCATTACCCAGCGGCGTGACCGGGCTTTCGCCGCTTTATGCGCAAGCGAATGGCATTGACCGCATGCCAGCGTTTTATATGACAGGAGCGGCATTAGCGGCGGCGACGGGAGGTTCGAATAACGCCGATCTGTTTGATCAATGCTGCGTCAATACCACATTTGCGCATACGCTGTTCACCTATTCCTCGCAACTGGTGATTTCAAGGGGAACACACCTGATCAAAATTGGCGGCGAGCAGAGACTGTTTTATAACAACTTCTTTCAGCCGCCGGATCCGAGTGGAGTGATTAACTTCTCGGACTATGTAACCTCGCCCACACCCAACAGCGAAACAGATTCCAGCGGAAACCTGACGGGCAATCCTTTCGCCAGCCTTCTTTTTGGCTATGGCGACAATGTCAATCCATACCCATCGGAGCCGACTTCGCTCATTATCTACCCATCTGTGGCGAACAGATCGAAAGAGACTGGATTTTACATTCAGGATGATTGGAAGATTACCCCGAAGCTGACGTTGAATCTGGGGCTGCGCTACGAATGGAGCACGCCTTACGATGAGCGCTACAACCGGCTGCAGTTTAGCGATTTCACGGCTGATACAGGGGTGAGCCTGGATTTGACCAGCGCACAGGCGGCATTGCAATCCGTTGGACTGAATTTCCCGTCGGCGGAGGAACTGTACGGGACCACGCTCTTTGCGAATTCGAGCATGCGCAGCGTTCCTGTGTACCGCAAAGATATTGGGCCGAGACTCGGATTCGCATACGGAATCGACACAAAAACAGTAGTGCGCGGCGGCGCCGGAATTTATTTTGGAATGAGCCCGGCGACGAACTTCCAATATACGGGAACAGCCTTCCGCAAGACGGCATCGATCTTCTTCACGCAGAGCGATTTTGCGAATCCCACACCGCTATCGACTTTGGCCAATCCCTTTCCCAGCGGTTTTACCGGGCCCCAGGGCACTGCGTACGGGGCATTGGCGGATTGGGGATATTCGAACAACAACGATCTGGGAACGACGGCCGCGCGGGATGCTGACATCTATCAATGGAATCTTGGTATTCAGCGAGAGTTGCCAAGCGACATCGTGCTGGGCATTGACTATGTCGCCAACAGGAGCACGCATCTGCCGTGGAGCGGAACGAACAACCGCGATTTCATTTCGTCGAATCTGCTGGCGCAGATTTCTGCGGCAGTGCACTACAACAATGACGTCACGCAGGGTAATGGAGCGGGCAACTGTGATGCCAACAGCTGCGTGAGCAACTTCCTGCAGAACACGGTGGCGAATCCGTTTTACTCGATGTTCAACCCGCCATGCGGCTCAGGACCGTGCTTCAACGAACCGGATTCCCAGTATGCAGCCCAGCAGATTCCCCTGGGATATTTGCTAAATCCTTATCCGCAGTTCACCGGTGATTTTGAAGGCTTGATGCTGGAAGAAGCCAGCTCGTGGTACAACGCAATGCAGATCCGGTTTCAGAAGCGCACGACCCATAATGTGAGTTTTGAGGGCAGTTATACGGTGTCGAAGGCGACGGATAATTCCTCAGCGGGACGAAACAATTGGGTGGGATCGCTGGGAGCAGCGATGCCGCAGCAACTGGACCGGCTGAATCTGGAGCACTCGATCAGCGCGAATGATACACCGCAGCGACTGGCGGCTGCCGTGGTGGTGGACTTGCCGATCGGACGGAAACAGTGGATCGGCGGCAACATGAATCGAGGAGTCGATGCGGTGGTTGGCGGATGGTCCGTGGCGACGATGATTACGGAGCAGTCAGGACAGCCGCTGGCGATTTCAGATTCATTCGGACGGCTGGCAAATGGAAGCCAGCGGCCAAATGTAGTGTGTCCGCAGGTGCGATCGAACGTGAGCATTCATACCGTGGCATTGAATTGGCAGCAGAACGGGACGGCAGAGGGGAATGGAAACGCGCCGGTGGCGTCGATGTTCAACTGGAACTGTTTTGCCGATCCGGGCGATCAGGTGCCGGGCAATGGGCCGCGGTATTATCCGCAACTGCGGACGGATGGAATTCACAACGTGGACATGAATGTGTACAAGTCGTTCTTTCCGAAAGAAGGCATGAAGATCGACTTGCGCGCGGAAATATTCAACGTGGCGAATCATGCCCGGTTTGCCGCGCCAGACACCGGTTATAACGACTCTGGTTTCGGAACAATCACTTCAACGGCGCCGGGATATTTGCCACGATATTTTCAATTCGGCTTGCGATTTGAATTCTGAAGCGTGATTTTCTGGTGATCCCATGAAACTTCGAGTGGTAGTCGTGTGCCTGGCCGTGGGGGCGTGCGCGCTGTTGATGTTCGCGCAGAAGAATTCGTCTGCGATGGATGAGGGCGTACGTGCGTCTGATTCTTATCCGGAGGGACAGAATTGGACGAATTATGTGCGCATCGGAGCGTATGGACTGAAAGGAGCCGATGCGCTGGAGATCGTTCGCAAGGCGCAGGCGAGCAATGTTTTCGGGATTGAGGTGGACAACGATATTCCAGGGCGATACGAGAGCTTTCTGAATCCTGAGAAAAAGCTGCAGGCGATTCGCGAAGTGGCGAAAGCGGCACACCGCACAGGAAATTTTGCGTTTGTGTACATCGCAGGGACCGAATGCATCACCGCGCACGGCGATCAGGTCGCACATACGCTGGCGAAGGATCATCCGGATTGGCTGCAGAGGAAGATTACGGGCGAGCCGGCGATCTTTGGCGGCGGGACGGCATTTTGGATCGCGAAGGGTGATGAAGATGTGTGGGTGAGTCCATACGCGCCAGAGTGGCGAAAAACATATATGCAGCGAGTGCGGCAGATTGCCGAGACGGGGATTGACGGAATTTATGTCGATATACCGTACTGGATGACGCATTTTGAAGGCTGGGAGAATACGTGGGCGAGTTTTGATGACTACACGGTCGCAGCTTTCAAAGCGCAGACCGGGCTCGATGCGAAGCACGATTTGAAGCTGGGGGATTTTTCTGATCCGGCGTTTCGCAAGTGGGTAGATTTCAGGATTCATACGATCACGGATTTTTTGGCTGAGATTGACCGCACAGCGAAGGCGGTAGATCCGAAGATCAAAACGATTCCGGAGATTTATCCGGGAATTGAAGAGGCAGCGGTGCGGGTGGGCGCGGACGTTTACAGTTTGTATCCGGTAGTCGATGCCATCGCGCATGAATATGAATTTGGCGAAGGCGATCACATGGCGTCGTCGCGCACACCGCTGGACTGGTTTCGGTATCAGGTCGGAATGCATTCGTTTCGCGCCTTTGCGCAAGGCCCGTGTGAACACGATAAGCCGACTTGGATTCTGAATTATTCCTGGGATGGCGACAAGAAAGTTGACGCGCGCGAAGCGATGATGAATCTGGCGATGTCGCAAGTCATGGCCGGTGCGAATTTCTGGGATGCGCCCGGACATTCGATGGCGGGATCGAACGATCTGCAAACTCGAAAGAAAATTTTCGATTGGATCCAGACACATGAAAAAACCTTCTACTTGCCACGCTCGCCGATTGATCCGATTGGAGTGTATTTCTCGCCGGAGACGCGCGATTACTATGCTGAAGACTTTATCGCGTCGTATCGCGGCATCTTGATCTTGCTGATGCAGAAGCATCTGGAGTTTCAGATTGTGACGCCACGGACGCTCGCTGAGTTCCGCGGGAAAACGTTGGTTCTGCCCGACGTCCGCGTGCTGAATGACGATGAGAAAAATGCGCTCAAGAATCTCGCCAGTACCGGCACGAGGCTGGTGATTACGGGAGCCGATGCGACCCAAGTTGGCGATTCGAAAGATGTCGTCAGATTCGGGGAAGATCCGGGGAGAGCTTACAACGCGATGCTCGAGAAAGATTTTGAAAGTGCATCGCCGGATTCGCAGCAGAGATTCTTCGACAGTTTGCGAGGATCCGATGCGGTGCAAGTGAAAGCTGGGCCGCATGTGGCGACTTCGATCTCCAAAAGTCGCGATGGACACACGAATGTTTTCTTCGCGAATTTTGCGGGACTGCGCGGCGGATCCAATCCGATTCAGACGCCGCAGACCAGCGTTGAAGTAAGCCTGCCGGTTTCCGGAGGAAAGGGATTTTGCCTGCCATTTCTGGGCGAAGCGCAGGAGTTAGAGGGAGTACAACACAAAGGATCGATTACGTTTTCGCTGCCCCCGATCGAGAAAGGCGCTGTGTTTTGGTACGAACCGTAAATTAACGATTTTCGATCGCAGGGCGTTCCCATGCCTTCGACCGCGAGACGGCTTCACTCCAACGTTCACGCAAAGAACGAGCATGCGGGGCGGGCATTTGCGGTTCGAAGCGGCGATTGCTACCTACTCGACCTGCATCATTCGAGAAGAAACCAACTGCCAAGCCAGCCAACTGGGCCGCGCCAAGCGCTGTGACTTCGGTGACGGAGGGCCGCACGACTGGAACCTGCAGGACATCAGCCTGAAACTGCATAAGGCCGTCATTGGCGGACGCCCCGCCGTCCACACGCAATTCGTGAAGCGGTGCCCCAGAGTCCGCGCGCATGGAATCAAGCAAATCGGCTACTTGATACGCAATGCTTTCGACGGCAGCCCGGGCAATGTGGCCGGCAGTCGTGCCACGCGTGATTCCGAAGATCGAACCGCGAGCGTAAGAGTCCCAGTGCGGTGCGCCCAATCCCACGAATGCCGGGACAAAATAGACTCCGCCATTGTCAGAGACCGACTTAGCGAGGGCTTCAACATCTTCCGATTTGCGAATGAGGCCAAGGCCGTCGCGCAACCATTGCACCACCGCACCTCCAATAAAGACACTGCCTTCGAGGGCGTATTCCGTTTTATCGCCGATCTTCCAGGCGACCGTGGTCACCAGCCGATTGGAAGACGGCACGGCGCGCGTACCAGTGTTTTGCAGCATGAAACACCCAGTTCCGTAAGTGTTCTTCGTGAGACCGACTTGGCTACATTGTTGACCGAAGAGCGCGGCTTGTTGATCGCCAGCAATGCCAGCGATTGGAATCCCATTCAGTCCGGGCACATCGTTGACTTCACCGTAGATTTCGCTGGAGGAACGAACGGCAGGCATCATCGAGAGGGGAACGTGGAACAGGTCAAGCAGTTCCCGATCCCATTGGCCGGAGTGAATGTCAAATAACATGGTGCGCGATGCATTCGTGACATCGGTGGCATGGACGCGACCACCGGTGAGCTTCCATAGCAGCCAACTGTCGACCGTACCAAAGGCGAGTTTGCCGGCGTCTGCAAGCGCGCGGACGCCGGGAACGTTTTCGAGAATCCAACTTATTTTTGTGGCTGAAAAATAAGCATCGATTAAAAGGCCAGTGCGTTGCTGAATCAGCGCCTCGCGACCGTCCTTGCGGAGTTGCTCGCAGAGATCAGCAGTACGCCGATCCTGCCAAACAATCGCATTATGCACGGTCTGGCCGGTTTCGCGATTCCAAACGATGGTGGTTTCTCGCTGATTGGTGATTCCGATAGCGGCAACGTCCTCGGAGCCAACTCCTGCGCGTTGCAGAACCTCGGTGGCAGCCTGAATCTGGGACGACGCGATTTGTTCAGGATCATGCTCGACCCATGCGGGCTTAGGGAAAAGTTGCTCGAATTCCTGTTGCGCCAGAGACCGCACCTGACCGCTCGCATTAAACAACAAAGCGCGGGAGCTCGTCGTGCCCTGATCTAGCGCCAAGATGTATTTCACGTTGTCTCCCATAGCTCTTTGCTCGGGTATCCCACGTCTCGAAAACGAGGTGAGGCGTGGGCATCCCTATCTGCTTTAGCGCGGACGCAAATATCGTCGAATGCCGAAATCGTAGAGCGCGGCACCGCACAACCCACCGATCAGGGGTGCAGCGATCGGAATCCACCAAACATGCGAGCCGTCCGTAAGGCCATTGTTTCGAAAGCCGGCAAGCACCGTGAATAGACGGGGCCCGAAATCGCGAGCAGGATTGATGGGATACCCGTGCATCCCCCCAAAACTCATACCGATTGCAACCACAACGCCGCCGACCAATACCGGCGCAAGGTTCGCTCCGGGAGGCATGTTGAATTCGTCAGTAATCGCAAAGATCATCAGGATCAATAAGCCGGTACCAATGACCTGATCGAGAAATCCTGCTTGCGGCAGCATGGGAAATGCCGGAAAGGTCGTGAAAATACCTGCGGTGCGCTCCAGCTTCGGATCTACCTGATGAAACGCCGGCAGGTAATTCCAGAAGACGATGCCGGCAGCGGCGAATGCGCCGGCAGTCTGTGCGATTGAGTAAGGCAACACCTTGCGCCAGGGAAACTTGCGAAAAACTGCAAGCGAAAGAGTGACCGCGGGATTCAAATGCGCCCCGGAGATCTTGCCCGCAATGTAGACTCCCATGGTCACGCCAAGACCCCACCCGAGAGTGATATTGGTAAAACCACCATGAATGATCTCGCCAGGATTGCTAGTGGGAAACAGCGCGACCATGGCGACAACGCCCGTGCCAAACAAAATCAGCACGAATGTTCCAAGAAACTCTGCAATCAGTTCTGCTGGCAATGAGGGCTTAGCACTCATGAGTGTTCCGGTGGATCGAGGTGATTTTGGGTCGCGAAGTAGTCTACCAAGAGCGCAAGGGACTGTTGAATATGAATAAGTCAGGGGGGCAAGAGCGGCCAAGTTTCCGCAAAGAAAATGCGGAGCGACATTGCATCGCTCCGCCGCGGATACCAGGAGGATTATGAATTAATCACCCGTGCCGCAGGTGCAAACGCCTTTGCCGCTGCCCACGATCGAAACGGCTGTGCACTCTCGCGCCAGCCGCGTGACCTCATTCGGACTCAGCGTGGCATCCTGGGATGCGGTTTCGGTGACTGCGAAAGTGGTTGCTTGAATGTGAGTTACCCACGCCCGCAAAGCCGGAGTGGCATTCACTGCCGTGGGAAGTGGGCAGGCACCCTTGACGGGAATCGTAGAAACGATTTTCACGACGCCAGTTTCGAGGGTCACACCAGTCAGGGGATTGTCGGTAACGTCTTTGTCGATCGACAGAGTCCGGAGGCCATCTGGAGTGATCAGGCAGCTGCAGCATTCGCTGAGCTCCTGATAGGGATCGAAAACGAAAATGCTGGCACATACGTTGCCGTTGGTATAAGTGCCAGGGTTGTCAATACGGACCGTTCCATCCGGAGCACCGGCGGTATTGGCACCCGAGAAATAATCCACCTTCAGGCTATCCGCTGGAGGCGTTGTCTGTGCCCACACCGGTGCAGCAAAGAGGAGAACTATCAAAGCACAGGCTAGCAGCAGTGCAGTTTTGTACATTGGAATTGCTCTCCTTAGGAGCTACGCCATGTAGCTTGGGGGAGAAAGGAGCGAGCTCGCGTGGCGATGTCTATCATCTAACGTTGTGTGCGCGCGCAAACAAGTCTCCGGATGCATTAGTCAGAACTGGCTAACGGCTTTCGATTAGCAGTTGCGCGTGATTGAAATCACTTTGAATAAGGGCTTACTTCATTCGACGCTGGTGATTTTTGATACGAACCTAAAACGGCCGGGCTCTCGACTAGCAAGCGCTGCCAACGCAAGCGTCATCATCTGGACTGGAAGAATCTCGAACATTGGCTGGATAGTCGAAGGCACATCTGGTAATCGGCCGGGTTCGAATTCTGACGCTTCGCCGACGAACTCAGCTCTGCCGCGATGTTGTCGAATATCATGAAACAGGTGAAGGTTCAAGTCGCGGGTGCGCTGATCTCCTCCAAAGACAAGGATGAAACTTTTTTCTCCTACCATTTCAAAAAGACCGTGGCGAAAGGCAGCGCCGCTCAGGCCTTCAGCAGGAAGGTGATCCGATTCTTTGATGATCAACGCCCCGGTGCCGACGGCGGCCAGAGACGATCCGCGTCCGACAAGAAATAAATGATGGATTCCGGCCAGCTCGCCCGCGAAATCGGAGGTGTGATCCTTCCATCTCTCGAGGTACTGCTGAACTGCCAGCGCGCAGAGAGCGAGTTCCTCACGTAGGCGACTCGGGTTGGCGTCGCAGAAAACGGCGCCCAACCATTGCAGCGCCATCAATGCGGTCAAGTAAGTCTTACAGGAAACTGAAAATTCTTTACCGGCATGCGTCAGAATGGTCGCATCGGATTGATCTGCCAAAGGGCTGCCGACCGTAATGGTCACGGCGATGATCGGACACCTGCGGCGATTCACTTCCAGCAGGCGAATGATTTCTCCGCTTTGGCCCGACTGAGAAACAGCGACCACCAAACACTTCCCTTCCAACAACCGGCCGTAATAATGCACAAGTTCAGAGGTTTCGATCATCATGGATCGGAATCCATGCTCGATTAATTGCAGATTTAATGGATGGAGCGCGTGGAACGACGATCCCATGCCCGTGAGAACGACGGTTTCAATTCTTGGACTGCGCAGACGGGAAGCGAAGTTTCGAAGATCTGCGGGCGCGTCGAGTTCGGCCAGAGTGGCCTCAATCGCCCGCGGTTGATCGAGAATATCGCGGAGATATCCGCCTTCAATGCCGGAAAAATCACTAAGCACGCGTTCCTCCGGCTGAGCCGAAACGGTAATGCCATACGCGAGCTGCACCAATCAGATTTGTATCTTCTCCTAACGAAGCCAACCGCAGTTCGGTTTTGTCGTAGGGAACGAAGCGGCAGCTGCGCTGAATCACGCGGCGGATCTCATCCATAAAGAGGTCGGCACTTTTCATCACGCTGCCCCCCAGGACGATCACCTCGGGAACAAACATGGTGACAAGATTGGCGAGACCCAGACCGAGATAATGCGCTTCGCGCTTCACTGCTTTCTTCGCCCACTCGTCGCCCGTTCGCGCGAGTTCGCAAATTTGCTTGCCAGTGAGCTTTTCGCGATCGGGATAGCCCTGCGGCGCGTTGGCCTTCATCCA
>DATKQB010000024.1:0-42824 GCA_035523795.1 Verrucomicrobiia bacterium
CTTCGGGGGTAGTCTTTATTGCGGAACCTGCGGCTACGGCGACCTTCCACCGATCTATCTCGGAGGAGCCGGACACAGCACAAGCAACGGTGCTTTCAAGACTGTGGGTAACTCGAACTTCCCCAACGGAGCCTCGGCCTACTTTGCAGCACCGACCTATACCGCTTATACCGGAACAGCTTACGGAAACTCTCTGCCGCAAATCGGCTTGCAACGCAATTCATTCAATGGCCCGGGATACCGGGATCTCGATCTGACTCTCATCAAGGGATTTGGTCTGCCGAACAACAAGGTCCTGGGTGAAAACGCCAGACTAGAATTTCGCCTCGATGCTTATAATGTATTCAATACCCTCAACTTGAACCTTTATGGCATCGTGAACAACATCGGCGCGTCGAACTTCGGTACAATTACGAACGCCAACGGCGAAAACAGCGGAGGTTTGGCAGGTCGCGTGGCCACCCTTGGCGCGCGTTTCAGCTTCTAAGCAACCTATCGCGGGAGGTGAACGTTTCACCTCCCGCCGCTTTGTCCACCCTTGTTAGAATCGACTATCGCCCATGCGGAAAGTTAGTCTCTTAACTTTTGTCACGATATTGCTCAGTATGGGCGTCTCGGTCTTGCTCCCGCCTCTCGGCGCACAGTCTTCCACCGAAACTGTTATCGTCGACGCGGCCGCGACATCCACTCCACTGTCGCATTTCTGGGAGCACATGTTTGGCTCGGGACGCGCCATTCTGTCGATGCGTCAGAGCTATCGTGACGATTTACGGTTAATGAAACAAGCGACCGGAATTCAATACGTCCGCTTTCACGCCATTCTCGACGATGAGGTCGGAGTCTACGATGAGGACGCGCAGGGCAATCCCGTCTTTAACTTCTCGTATATTGACCAAATCTATGACGGCCTGCTAGCCAACGGCGTGCGTCCGTATGTTGAGTTGAGCTTCATGCCTCATAAGCTCGCTGCGCACGTCATGGTGCAGGCTTTCTGGTACAAGCCGGATGTTTCTCCGCCTAGCGATTACGCGAAATGGGATGCTCTTATAACTCAGTTAGCCAAACACTTGATCGACCGATACGGCATCGATGAAGCTTCCCAATGGTATTTCGAAGTATGGAACGAGCCTAATCTCGATTTCTGGGGCGGCGTACCGAAGCAGTCGACTTACTTCGAGCTTTACGATCACACCGCTCGCGCTTTGAAAGCGGTCAATTCGCGATTGCGCGTCGGCGGTCCGGCGACGGCGCAGGCGGCGTGGGCCGATGCTTTCATCCAGCACTGCGCTGAAAACAAAGTGCCCGTCGATTTCGTTTCTTCTCATGTGTATGGCAATGACAAGTCGGAGGATGTTTTCGGAACTCACGAGAAGATTCCGCGCGACCAGATGGTCTGCCGCGCAGTGGCGAAAGTTCATCATCAGATAAAATCATCGGCGATGCCGGATTTGCCGCTAATCTGGTCGGAATTCAACGCCAGCTACATGAATGAAACGGACGTTACGGACTCCGCCTACATGGGGCCGTACCTAGCGGACACTATTCGCCAGTGTGACGGGTTAGTGAATGAAATGTCATACTGGACGTTCTCCGACGTGTTCGAAGAGCAAGGCGTGATCAAAAAGCCGTTCTACGGAGGCTATGGGGCGATCGCGGAGGACGACATTCCCAAGCCAGCATTCAACGCGTTCGTACTTCTTCACCGCTTGGGAGAGCAGCGTCTGGCAGCGTCTTCTAACGATGTTTTGGCGACGCGTCGTTCCGACGGTACTTTAGTAATCGCTGCGTGGAATTTGGTTGATCCGGGCACGCAGGGACCTGAGAAAGAGATAGAATTGAAATTTCAGCACGCGAAAGTGTCGAGTTTGGAGCTGAGGCGCGTGGATCCTGATCACGGCGATGTCAAAAAAGCCTACGAAGAGATGGGATCACCGCGTTATCCCAGCAAGCGACAGATAGAAGAACTTCGGGCGGCGGCGCGTCTTTCATCCCCCGAGACGCAAGAAGTTAAGAATAATTCCGTAACGCTCAGGGTTCCCGCACATGGGCTGGTTCTGGTCGAAGTGAAACCCGCCGAATGAGCATGTAAGAGTTTGGGGGAAGCAAGTCCTGCCACGTCGTCCACTAAGTCGTCGCGAAGTACTGGCCTACTCCGCGAAAGCGCTGCTAGCCTGTCCCGCCTTGAAGTTAGGCATGGGACTGGTTTCTTGCGGCGGAGCGCCCGCTACCTCTTCGCTCGCCCCTGCCGTTTCCGATGATCAGTTTCTCGATCAGGCGCAGCAGGCTGCGTTCTTATTTTTTTGGGAGCAAGCGGGTTCAGCAACAGGCATGGTGAAAGACCGGGCGCTCGCGGCCGGTAACGATACGCGAACACTCTCTAGCATTGCAGCTACCGGGTTCGGGCTAACGGCTTTGTGCATTGGGCATAAGCGTGGGTACGGCAACGCGAGTCAGATCGAAAGCCGGGTGAGCGCGACACTTTCGTTTCTTCTGAATCAACTCACGAATGTAAACGGATTCTTTTATCACTTCATTGACATGAATACGGGAGCCCGCGCGATGGAGAGCGAAGTATCCTCGATTGATACTTCCTTGCTTCTCTGTGGTGTGTTGACCTGCCGGCAATATTTCCAGGATCCACAAATTCAGAGCATGGCGACGCAAATCTACAATCGTGTGAACTGGCCGTGGATGCTCAATGGCGACACGACATTTTCTATGGGCTGGACGCCGGAGACCGGATTTCTGCAGAGCCGTTATGATACTTACTGCGAACTCATGATGCTTTACCTGCTCGCGATTGGATCGACAACTCACCCCGTAGCGGCGTCCGCGTGGGATGCATTTGCTCGACCGAGCTTTACCTATGACGGCCTGACCTACATCACTGATGAGACCGCGCCGCTGTTCATTCATCAGTACTCGCATGCGTGGTTTGATTTCCGCAACAAGCAGGATAAGTACGCCAACTACTTTAATAACTCGATAACTGCTACCCAGGCGCACAAATTGTTTTGCTTGTCGCTGCAATCGCAATTCAAAGATTATCAATCGAACCTGTGGGGGATTACGGCCTCCGACTCGGTTTCTGGATATACGGCATGGGGTGGTCCACCGGCCATGGGCGATATCGATGGAAGTATCGTGCCATGTGCATCAGGAGGCTCTCTCCCGTTCGTGCCCGCGGACTGCATCGCCGTGCTCCGGAATATCCAGCAACAATATCCGAAGGCCTGGCAGCGTTTCGGATTTGTCGACGCATTCAATCCGCTTACAGGCTGGTACGATACTGATGTGCTCGGCATTGATGCCGGAATCACGATGCTAATGGCTGAGAACTACCGCACTGGCCTTGTGTGGGCAACGTTCATGCAAAATCCCGAAGCGCAGGCTGCCTTCTCCGCTGTTGGGCTGAAGTAGTTCTTGTATCCGGAAGGCTTAATGCTGATCGCCTGATCTCCTGGGTTCAAACGAGCAGTTCACTTCCTGAAGGGGAATTTCATGAAATGCCGAAGTTGCCTGCCTCATTCCTATTTCATCGCAGTGACTACCGCGGTGCTGTTTCTTTTTTCTGCTGGGATCTCGACGGCGGACACGGAATACTACCGGCATACCATCTTCGACAACAGCCTTACGCCCGATGCCTACTTTTATAGTTCGGCCCGAGCCAACGGTGGCAGCTATCTCGAGCAGATCAATTCGCGCCTTCCGGTAGACTCAACAACGTTTTTTACGCCTCCGAACGCCTTGCGCCTGCAATGGCAATCGCAACCCGGCGGAGGCTGGGAAGCGGAAGTCCACATCATGAGCTTCCGCAATCGCTATCCAGAGATGTCTGGACACAATCTCTACTTCTGGTGTTTTGCTCCTCGAGCTATTGCTGCCGCCGACCTGCCCATGGTTGTTCTCGGTACTGCGCAGGATGCGCATCCCGAATCATTCACTGGTCCTTTGCCGCTGGGCAAATTCACCGGCGATATTCCAGCGAACCGATGGGTTCGCGTCCGAATTCCACTCGCGGAATTTTCATCGGCGGCCATTTACGAATTTCGGCCAGCTTTTCTTCACAAGGTTATATTTCATCAAGGCCGGGCTGACAGTGCCAAGCACACGCTCATCCTTGACGAACTCAGTGTCGGCGATGATTCTGCCCTGGCGAGCTCTAGCCTCCGGGCTCCACAAGGAGTGCACGCAACTGGCTATGATCGCCATGTTCAAGTTTGCTGGAGTGCGGAGGATCGCTCCGATTTGGGCCGTTACATTGTCTATCGCTCACTTGATGGAATGAGTTTCACGCCCGTAGGCATTCAGGTACCCGGAACAACCTGCTATTCAGATTTTCTCGCAAAAGCTGGGGTAAGCGCATCGTACAAAGTAGTGTGGTCGAACAAGGAATACCGGTTGTCACCATTCTCGGCTGTGGTAAAGGCATCAACGCGCGAGTTCACCGACGACGAACTTCTCACCATGCTGCAGGAGGCTTGCTTTCGTTATTACTGGGATGGAGCGGATCCTTACTCGGGCATGACTCGCGAAAATATTCCTGGAGACGATCGCATCGTAGCGACCGGAGCGAGCGGCTTCGGGATTATGGCGTTAGTCGTCGGAGTTGATCGCGGTTTCATCAGCCGTACACAAGGTGTCGCGCGACTTACTAAGATCGTCAACTTTCTCGAGCATGCCGATCGTTATCACGGAGTCTGGTCGCACTTCATGAACGGGAAAACGGGTAAGACCATGCCGGTTTTCGGCATGTTCGATAATGGCGGCGACCTGGTGGAAACTTCTTTTCTAATGGAAGGTCTTCTCACTGCGCGACAGTATTTTCATGGCAGCAACGTGCCTGAGCAGGATCTTTATCGCGGCATCACAAAACTCTGGGAATCGGTGGAATGGGACTGGTACCGCGATGAACCGCAAAGCGATTTCCTCTATTGGCACTGGTCGTCAGAGTGGGCTTGGCAAATCCATCATCCGCTGGTCGGGTTTAACGAGGTCATGATCACGTACATATTGTCTATGTCCTCGCAGACACACGGCGTGCCGGTTGAAATGTACTACTCAGGATGGGCGGGACAGTCGGAGGCAGCCGTGCATTATCGAGCTGGCTGGTCCGGATCGGTAGATGGAGACCACTACGGCAATGATCACACTTACTACGGGATCAAGCTCGACGTCGGAGTAGGCACGGGTGGTCCGCTGTTTTTTACCCATTATTCATTCATGGGATTTGACCCGCATCAGATGCACGACCGGTTTACGTCCTCTTATTTTGAAAACAATCGCAGCATGGCTCTGATCAATCGCGCATACTGCATCGCGGATCCCAAGCATTTTGCCGGCTATGGAGAAAACGCGTGGGGACTTACTGCTAGCGATGGTCCTCAAGGGTATGTTCCCCATGCTCCGGATGATGCGAACGACACGGGAACTCTCACGTTGACTGGCGCGCTCGCATCTTTTCCCTACACGCCTGAGGCGTCGATGATGGCGTTCAAGCACTATTACCGCGATCTCGGCGCGGAACTTTGGGATGTGTACGGCCCTCGCGATGCCTTCAATCCGGGCGAAGACTGGGTTTCTCCCATTTACATGGGTCTGAATCAAGCTCCGATCGCTGCCATGATCGAGAACTATCGCACTGGACTGCTCTGGAAAAATTTCATGTCGAATCCGGAGATCGAGGTCATGCTTAAGAAGCTTGACGTACTCACCGCGGAGCAGGCGAGGCACTAGCCAGGATCTTTCACCTCGACGCTCTTTTGTCCGTTATCAGTGTGAAGACGCTTGCAGAATCTGCACCTGCCACGGGATGATTACCTCTTTGAAGATCTTTGGATCAGGCCAGACGCCCACCTGTCTCCCGAGATGGCCACCCTGCGGATTAACCCACGCCGTTTTAGGCGTGTCGCCTTTGCTCAGCAGCAGATATTCATCGTCAATCGGAACCTGGGTATCGCGGACGCCGGCAATCACAAGCATCGGCGCCATCGGTTTGCCCAACAGCCCCTGATAGACGAGCGACATCTTGGGGAGGTATTCCGCCATCTGATCGAGAGTCTGCACGCCTTCAAGAATATTCATCAGCGCCGGCACCTGATCGAAGAGATATTCGCGATTTCCCAGCAAATTATTCATCAAGAAATCTCTTTGAAAGAAGTGATCAATCGGAGGAGACTGTGCGCTGCATCCCCGCAGCCGGGCGCGCTCTACGATTGCCATCTTAGTCGCCCAGTAAGCACCCCAACTGACGCCATGCATCGAAATTCGATTTTTATCGATCTCTGGGCGAGACTGGGCATAGTCAATCACTCTGGAGAGCATTCGCTCAGAGTGGTCGCTTACTTTAATCGGTGCTTGCCCAGTACCCGGGCCATCGACAGCGAGAAATCCTATGCCGAACGGAAGGATCGCGCCGAAACTCTCGGCCAGATCTTCTTTGCGACTGTCGAGGCCGTTCACCGCGATGACCAGCGGAGCCGGAACGTGTGAATTTTTCGGAAGCCGCAGATACCCAATGATCTCTTTTCCTTCGAAAGGAATGTGCACAACTTCAAGCGGCGGATCAAAGAATCTGGCGTGATCGAGGAACGCCTCAATCGCTTTTTCGTAAGAGCGTCGCTTGCCCGGAGACGCGGGAATCGGCCAGCGCCCGAAGGAATATATTCGCCATGCCCGTATGTAGTCGGCATTGGCCTTCGCCGGATCGGTTTTCTCGATCGCCTGTGCCTCAGCGAAATAACGATCGCCGACGTGCATGAAGGCAGCGGCCCATTCATCTTTATCGGCGGTGTGAATCTGTTCGAAGGCTTCTTTCACATCCGCGGGATCAAGTCCAATCAGCGGATACTGTCCGACCTCAGCACGATGAATCGCCTCAGTTTTTATTTCCTCAATCGTGCGCTCGCGGTGCTGTTGAGATTGAGCGATTAATGACATAGACATAGTGCAAATCGAAAGCAGGGCGATGAGCGAACCTGAATTCTTGCTGTCAACGAACATAGGCCAATTCTCTCCGTGACTCGTTGTCTCCGTAACAAAAGAAAAGGCCGGACAATCGATCCGTCCGGCCGTAGTAGTGGAGCGCTGAAAGCCGAACTAGAAAACAAATTTTGCCGCAAGCTGAATAGAGCGCGGCCCACCCGAGCCGATCGCAGGATTAGCGGCCGCAATATCCGGAGTCGCGCAACCGCATCCGAAAGGTTGGACCGACGGATCATTCAAGCCGTATCCGTTCTGTCCGCCATATGGGTTCGCAAAATTTGGATGATTGAGAATGTTGAAAAACTCGGCGCGAGCTTGCAAACGGTAGCGCTCGCCGAAATGAAAATTCTTGGCGATCGAGAAATCGAAGTTCCGGAAGCCGTTATCTGGAAACATGTTGCGGCTCATGTTGCCGAACTGGCCCAGGGGCGGTGCCATCATCACCGAATTGCCTTGAGCATAGCAACCAAACAGGTTTACCGATGCCGTCTCGGGTCCAGCCGTTCCACCGTCGGCTGCCAGCGCAGATGCGATGCAACTGCTCGGTAGATTTCCTGGCCCAAAGAACGGAATTCCAGTCCCGCCTTTGCTCGCTTTGAAATCCGATGGGTTGCCTCGTGCAGCGCTGCCGGCACGATAGAAGCTCCAACGAATGGGAGTATTCGCTGGAGGACTTACGGGCAGCGGGCCGACACCGGCAGCATCGGTTCCTTCATCCATCGGTCCCCAAGGCTGCGCGCTTTCGAGCGTAGTGATGGAATTGAGTTCCCAGCCCTCCAGCGCCTGGCCGTAGCCTTTCCGTCCTGGAATTGCATACGTCAAGGACAACGTGAAGCGATTTCGGAGGTCGAAGTCGCTGCTGGCATATTCCGCGCCGGGATTATGTGCATTTTGTGGCAGTCCTGAGCCGTAGCCGAAATCCCAGTTTGCGCCTACGTCGTCCAAGGCATGAGCATAGGTATAACCCATCACCGCATTCAGCCCGTGGTAATCGCGCGCGTTCAGCGTCAGTTGTAAACCGTTGTAGTTCGATCGATAGATATTTCCCATCTGGAAGATGTTGCTGAGGTAAGGGAACTTCGAGTAGAACGGCTCGTTGGTCTGCTCCCCGTTATTGGCGTCAACCGCGCAGTTGCTATAGGCCGGCGCACTCTGTAGACAAAGAGTGAGCTCTCCAGTAGGCCCAGTCCCCCAGCCCGATCCCACCGGAGGCTGATTGATGTCGCGAATGCCGGTCAGATTCGAACCGTGATTGCCAACGTAGGCAGCTTCCAGGGTTAGGTTTTGAGTGAATGCATGCTGCACGCTGAACGTCCAATTCCACACGTAGGGTGTCGTCAGGCCGCGATCGACCGTCATGACGGGACAGGGGCTGTTAAAGCAATTGACCGTGCCGCCGCCGTAAAGAGGAGTGCTGGGCGTATCCCATGGCGTAAGAGCGTTCAGGATCGTTACGTTGCCCGTCGTGATGGTACCGCCAGAAGTGTCGCCCGCAGCATCGATGGGGGCGCCCGTCGGAACGCTACCCGGGCCGAAGGCGTTGTTGAATGCAACGAAAGACTGCCAGTTTACCGTTTCGTAAATCAGTCCGCCGCCTCCGCGTAGCACGGTGCGTCCATTGCCGGTAACATCCCAGGCAAACCCGAAACGCGGGCCGAAATTCGTATGATCGGGATTGTAAAGACTGCTGATTTGGTGTCCCACCTGTACCAGGCCGAGATTGGGGTCGAAGTTGCCGAGCAGATTGTTAGCTTCGGCCGGAACTGTGCTGTACTCATAACGGACGCCGAGGTTCAGGGTCAGATTGCGCGTGGCGCGCCAGTCATCCTGAATGAACAGCCCATAAGCGAAGTCGTGCAGGTGTAGCGTCGGATTCCCCACCTCGACCGTAGATTTGAATGGCAACCCGGCGAAAAAATCTTCCAGCTGACTCGAGGCGCCATTCACTTGTCCACCCAAGAATGTGATGCTTCCGCGGGCATTGCCGTACGCCGCGTTGGTCACCCGGTTGTAATGGAACTCGGCGCCAAATTTCAGAGCGTGCTTGCCGGCGATATGCACCACCTGATCAACAAACTGTGTGATCGAATCCGGGCCTTGGAACTTGGGCCACTTGAATCCGCCGAGCCCGGGGAAGAAGTATCCACCAAAACCGATGCGCGGCAAGCCACCGGTGAATGGGCCGCTGACTCCGGTGTTGAGGCCATAGGAGGAGGCCGGCGTGTTCAGATCTCCCGGCAGGGTTGGTTGATACAGGCGGTTGTAGCCGGCGCGAAATTCATTGATCCAGCGCGCACTTGGCGTCCAGGTCCAGTTTCCGCCAACGACCTGCGCGCGGGTGTGAATGTCAGAGAGCCACTTTTGCTGCAACTCAGGAAAATCTTCGACCGTTCCGGAGTTGTTGCCGAAGAAATATTCTCCACCCACCGTATGCCGGTCGTTTATGTGGAAGTCGAGCTTTCCAACCGCGTTGTCCACATGAACGTTGTTGTTGAATCCGTTTGTAATATTGATACTTGGAGCGTTATTTGTAGGGAACCCAGTGCCGTTGCATGTGACCGTGCCTCCGGATATAGCGCAACCCGCAATGTTGAGACTGGCGGCATCGACACCAAATCCTGAGGTGTTTAAGGGCGACTGCAGATCGGCGATCGCATCAGGAATGCTGTCGGCGCAATCTCCCGCAAAGCCGAAGGGACACGTCCCGTTATCTGCCATGTGCACCATCGACGGGCTGGTCACCCCTCCGTACGAGTTGCCCACGTTATAGCGCTGGCCTTCATAAGCTCCGAAGAAGAATGCCTTATCTTTGACAAGAGTTCCTCCGAGACTTCCACCGAACTGTTCGAGCGTGCGGGTCAGCTTTGGACTAGGAGAGGCATTAAAAAAATTGCGCGCGTCCATGACGCCATCACGGCCGAAACCGAAAGCGGTGCCATGCAGCGTATTAGTGCCGGACTTCAGCCCAACGTTGACTACAGATCCCGGTTTCCATCCGTACTCAGCCGGAGGATTCTGTTGGACATTGAACTCCTGAATGGCATCAATCGGAAGAATCGTCGCTGAATCGCCCGCGATGCCCGCGCCGTTCACAATCGATTGTCCGGAATATGGCTCGCTATCGAAAAGGCCTTCAATAAAGTAAGCATTATCTTCTGCGCGAAGGCCGTTGGAACTTGTCGTCGAGAACCCGCCTCCCGGATATCGCATCACGCCTGGCCGAAGTTGCAGCAAGTTTTCGTAGTTCCTCCCACTCAGAGGAAGATCATTGATTTCCTTGTTACTGAGCGTTCCGCCGAGCGTGGCCGACGTGGTGTTCACTAACGGAACTTCTTCTTCGATTGTCATCGTCTCCGTGACTTGACCAGGCTGTAGCGTAAAATCCGCACGCACGTCGGTAGCGACTTCAATCGTGATATTGGGACGTTCAATGCTCTTGAAACCCTTCGCTTCCACTCGAGCCTTGTATACGCCGGGTTGCAGATCGGGCGCGACAAAGGAGCCAGTCTGGTCAGTGGTGAGCGTGCGTGCCGTCCCGCGTTGCACATCGGTGACTGTAACCTTGGCGCCTGCGACCGCGGCACCGCTCTGATCGCTGATGGTGCCGAGAATTCGGCCCGCCGTGGACTGTGCGTCGGCCAAACTGCTCAACGACACTAGCAGAGCTAAAAGGAGAAACGGGCTCACTATGCGAGTCGAGGCAGCCCTGATCTGAGAGAACATAGAACCCCTCCGTGCAATCCGGTCCGACAGCCATACCATTACTTTGGAAACAGTGTCAAGGAAATTCAATTCACAGGGGTTAGCTCAGGTCCACAAACCCAGCCCGCGGGGAAATGTAGTCCGGGAAGGTTTCCAAGCCAAGAACACCAAAGAACTGCCAAAACAAGCGTTTCCACTCTTGTGCTTGATCAGTTCCCAGTGATAGAGTGGGTGTGGTCATACCACCATACCAATCGCCCCTGCTCGCATGAACGAAGAGAGACTGCATCCGATAGCAGTAATGCGGTATAGTAGCCGGACCATGACCGGGCAGCCTGCTCTGGCTGCTTATCGTACTGGGGGCAGTGCGGTGTACAAACTCGTTCGTACTTCGCGTCTTTACGAACAAATCGTTCAGCAAATCGAAGAATCGATCGTCAAAGGTTCTTTGAAACCAGGGGACCAACTCCCCGCGGAACGCGAGCTTGCGCAACGCTTCGGAGTCAGCCGCACCGCAGTCCGCGAAGCCGTGAAGGCATTGCGCGAGAAAGGTCTCGTCGAAGCCTACTCCGGCCGTGGCACATTCATCACCGACGCCACCACTCACGCCGTCCGCCAATCACTCGATCTCATGGTGAAGATCGGGCAGACCGAAGGATTGACTCACTTGGCGGAGGTTCGTGCGATACTCGAACCAGAAATCGCTGCCTTGGCCGCAACGCGCGTACAGGAATCCGAGTTGGCCACGATGCGCGAAGCGGTCGCGGTGATGGATCGAGCCGGTCAGGATCCTGACCTCTACATCGAGGCGGATCTCGATTTTCATTTGGCTTTGGCCGAAGGGGCTGCCAATCCCATCATTCTTTCTCTCCTCGATTCCATCGTGGGATTACTGCGGGAACAGCGCTTACGCATTTTTCGCGTCCCCGGCGGTCCCGAGCGTGGCCAGGTTTTTCATAAGCAGATTCTCGCGGCGGTTGAAAATCGCAATGCGCAGAAGGCGCGCGAAGCCATGCGCGCCCACCTGGAACAAGTACGAGCGGATGGGCAAGCGCCGGTTGCGAGGCGCGCCCCAGGCAAGCAGAATCTGCATTGATTCTGCCAACTCGGTAATCCTTAACAAAAACGTCAATACAGACAGGAGATTGCTGGCGAATGGCGAAAGTCGGATTCATTGGCCTCGGAGTGATGGGCGGCAACATGGTCGATCGTTTGTTGAGCAAGGGACACACGGTGACCGGCTACAATCGCACCCGCTCCAAGGCGCAGTGGTTGTTGGATAAAGGTATGCAGTGGGCCGACTCGCCGCGCGCCGTAGCCGCAGCCTCAGAATACACATTCGCAATGGTGACCAACGCCAGCGCCATTCATGCGATTGCCGAAGGTCCGGATGGTCTGCTTGCGGCCCTGGCTCCGGGCAAAGTTTTTATCGACATGAGTACGGTCAGCCCCGGCGTCAGCCGGGCCCTTGCGGAAAAAGTACGCGCCCGCGGGGCAGATATGGTCGACTCGCCTGTCTCGGGCAGCGTCATCACCTTGCAGCAAGGAAAGTTATCGGTGATGGTGGGAGGACGAAAAGAGACATTCGAGAAGATAAAGCCGTTGCTGCTCGACATCGGTCCGAAAGTCACGCACGTTGGCGATAACGGACTGGCGCTGTCGATGAAGATTGCTACCAATCTGTCGCTTGCCGTCCAGATGCTGGCCTTTTCCGAAGGCGTACTGTTGGCTGAGAAAAGCGGCATTGCGCGCGAAGTCGCGGTCGATGTCCTGACGCACAGCGCCGTCGCTTCCCCGATGATTCAATATCGTGGTCCGTTTGTCCTGCAGCAGCCCGAAGAGGCCTGGTTCGATGTAAACATGATGCAGAAAGACATGGTGCTCGCCATGGAACTTGGCCGCCAATTGGATGTCCCATTGCCGACCACCGCGGCCAGCAACGAATTTCTCACCGCCGCCCGTGGCATGGGATGGACCAAATACGATTTCGCCTGCATGTTTGACGTCTTGGCCGCGATGTCGGGCGTGACCACTCCGGTCAATTCGGGAGGCAAGAAGTTGTGAGTCCGACTACTTCCAAGACCGAACCCGCGCCCCATGTCCTCACCGGGGAAGAGAAGTGGTTGCGTACCTATCGCCGGATGGTCCGCATTCGTCTATTCGAAGAGCAGGTCAACGAACTCTACACCCGCGCTCTCATGCCCGGATTGGCTCATCTATACAGCGGCGAAGAAGCGGTTGCGGTTGGGATATGCGAAGCACTGAACATTGACGACTACATCACCAGCACACATCGTGGCCATGGACATTGTCTTGCTAAAGGTGCTTCTCCTGATCGCATGTTTGCCGAACTTCTGGGCAAGGAAGCCGGATATTGCCGCGGTAAAGGTGGATCCATGCATATCGCCGATCCTGCCACCGGCAATCTTGGAGCCAACGCGATTGTCGGTGGAAGCGTGGGAATCGCAACCGGCGCCGCTTTCGCCGCAAAACGCTTGCGGAACGGTCGCGTCGCAGTTTGTTTCTTCGGCGAAGGAGCCTTGGGCCAGGGTTCTCTCTATGAAGTGATGAACCTCGCTCAACTCTGGAAGCTTCCAGTCATCTACGTGTGCGAGAACAATCTCTACAACGAGTACACGCACTACTCCGAAACTACTGCTGGCACAATCCTTGGCCGGCCAGCGGCATTTGGAATTGAGACCGCGATCGTTGACGGCCAGGATGTCCGTGCCGTCAACGCAGTCGCCATTCGCCTCATCGGGCGCGCACGTGCTGGGGACGGCCCCGCATTCCTGCAGGCCGATACTTATCGTTACAGCGGACACCACGTCGGCGACATCAATCGCGAATACTACCGCTCCAAACAGGAAGAGCAGCATTGGAAGACGGAGCGTGATCCGATTCATCTGCTCGCGAATTGGCTTATCGGGGAACGCCTGGCCGATGCGGCAGCACTCGACACCATCACCAGGGAATCGCGCCAGGAAATGGAAGCGGCCGTAAAGTTTGCGATCAATGCTCCCTACCCAACGGTCGACCAGGTGGAGCAAGACGTTTATGCCTGAAAGAGAACTTTCATTTGCACAAGCCATCCGCGAAGCCCTGGCGGAAGAGTTGCGGCGCGACTCTCGCGTGTGCATCTTCGGCGAAGATGTGGCCGAGGCCGGTACGCCTTTCAAGGTGCTTTCCGGCCTGGTGGAAGAGTTCGGCGCCGAGCGCGTGATTGACACTCCGATCTCTGAAGCCGGGTTCACAGGAATTGGAGTGGGAGCGGCAATGACCGGCCTGCGTCCCGTCGTCGACATCATGTTCGGCGACTTTCTGACTTTGACCATGGACCAGATGGTGAATCAGGCGGCCAAGGTTCACTACATGTCCGGCGGCCACTGGAATGTTCCCATGGTGATGCGCACCACGCTGGGTGCCACCAGGCGCTCAGCCGCACAGCATTCTCAATCTCTGCAAGCGTGGTTCAGTCATATTCCAGGGTTGAAGGTAGTTCTCCCTTCGACCCCTTACGATGCAAAGGGGCTATTGAAGACGGCGATCCGCGACGAGAATCCCGTCATCTTTTTTGAAGATAAAATGATGTACAAGCTCAAAGGGCCTGTGCCCGCGGACGACTACACGATTCCGCTCGGGAGTGCAGATGTGAAGCGCACCGGCGAAGACATCACTTTCGTCGCTACCAGCAGCATGGTGCAAGTCGCGCTCGGAGCTGCAACGCTTCTCGAGAAAGAGGGAATCAGCGCGGAAGTTGTCGATCCGCGCACAACCTGGCCTCTTGATGAGAACACGATCATTGAATCCGTAAAGAAAACTTCGCGCGCGATTGTCATGGATGAAGGTTACGGCCGCTACGGAGTGACCTCGGAAATCGCAGCCGTGATTGCGGAGAAGGCGTTCTTCGATCTTGACGCGCCGGTGAAACGCATGGGGGCAATGCACGTTCCGATTCCATTTTCTCCTCCGCTGGAAGATGTGACGGTTCCGACGGAAGAACAGGTATTCGAAACCGCAAGAGAAATGTGCGGAAAAGGCTAGCGCCGCCGTCCTCGCCGGCTGGCGCGAGGACGTCTCGCCCCGCTTAGTTAGTACCCCGAGCAATCGGCTCGGACTTAAGGAGTTCTTATGGCACTCAAAACTCATGGAACCATGGCAGTCGATTGGGAGAAGCGAATCGACTTCGACCGTTTGCGCCGCGAACGTCTGCAAAAGGCCAAGGATCTATTAGCAAAATCGTCCATGGGGTCGTTGCTCTGCTTCGACATGAACAACGTCCGCTATATCACCGCGACACACATCGGCACGTGGGCACAGGACAAGGCGAATCGCTTCACACTCCTTCCGCAAAATGATGAGCCCATTCTCTGGGATTTCGGATCAGCCGCAAAGCATCATCAGCTCAACTGTCCGTGGCTTGGCGAGCGTTCACGTCCCGGAATCTCGATGCTTCGCGGCGCCATGACTCCGGAGATGGGACGCGCCGAAGATGTCGCCCGAAAAATACGCATTGAACTCGAAATGCGCGGCTTGCACAAAGAGCCCGTCGGCATCGACATCATCGAGCCTCCAGTTTTATTCGCCTTGCAGCGCGAAGGTCTCGAAGTGGTCGATGGACAGGCGTTGATGTCCGAGGCGCGCGTTATCAAAACGCAGGACGAGATCTCTCTGCTCAACACTTCCGCCATGATGGTGGACGCAGCCTACGACGAACTCTACCGCGCCATGAAACCCGGCCTCCGCGAGAACGAAGCGGTCGGATTGGTCAGCAAGATTCTCTACGATCTTGGCTCGGAATATGTGGAAGCCGTAAACGCGATTTCCGGCGAGCGCTGCAATCCGCATCCGCATGTCTTTTCCGATCGTGTGCTCCGCCCGGGAGATCCCGTGTATTACGACATTCTTCATTCCTACATGGGATATCGCACCTGCTATTACCGCTGCTTTACTGTAGGCTACGCGTCGCACGCCATGGTCGATGCCTACAAGCGTTGTCGCGAATATCTCGATGCGGCGATCGAACTAGTTCGGCCGGGACGCACGACTGCAGAGATAGCCGCTGTATGGCCGAAAGCCGCAGAATTCGGATTTCCCAACGAAGAAGCCTGTTTCGCTCTGCAATATGGACACGGCATCGGGCTTGCGATTTGGGAGAAGCCAGTCATCAGCCGCCTGGTGTCGTTCGATCATCCGGTTGAGATCAAGCCCGGAATGGTGTTCGCGCTCGAGACATTCTGGCCATCGACTGACGGCTGGAGTGCCGCGCGCATCGAAGAAGAAATTGTTGTCACGCCGACTGGACACGAAGTCATCACTCGCTTCCCAGCTGAAGAGTTGCTCGTCGCCGGTGCTCACTATTTCACAGTGAACGGTCCGCTGCCGACGACGCGCGAAAGTGAAGCTCCACCGAGCGAGCGCGTTCTCGAAATGATTGAAACCACCGCTAAAACCGAGCGGGTTGGGGTTTCCAGCTGAAGGCCATAGCACAAGCCTTCCCCCACTGAACAACTATGGCCTTCAGCGTTGTCATGCCCGCTCTCGAAATGGCGCAGGAAACCGGCAAGCTTCTCGCCTGGCGCAAGAAGGAAGGCGACCGCGTTGCCAAGGGCGAACCTCTGCTCGAAATTGAAACTGACAAGGCAGTGGTTGAAGTCGAGGCGCCGGCCGACGGCGTTCTTGCCGGAATAAAAGCCTCGGAGGGAACGGACATCCCCGTCGGTCAAACCATCGCCTGGATTGTCGCCCCCGGCGAGCAACCACCTGAAGAAAGCGTTGCACCCGCCGTCCCGCCTGCGAGGGCGGTTTCTCAGCGCGCGAGTCATGCTCCACACTACATTGCCGACACCAGTCGTTCCGCGCAAGCCGCAGCGCCGAAAATCTCTCCCAAAGCTCGTCGTCTTGCGAAGGATCTCGGCGTTGACATCAACAAGATCGTTGGCTCAGGCGCCAGTGGTGAAATTTTGGCTTCGGACATTCAAGCCGTCGCCAATATGAAGACAAGCACCGTCCCTGCCAAAGATTCAGAGAAAATCGAACTTCCGACCTCTATCGGCCGCATCATGGCCGAACGCACAACTCAAGCTTGGACGACCGTTCCACATTTTTTTGTTCGGCGCGATGTCGATTCCACGGCCCTCAATCATCTGCGTGAGAAGCTTCTTCCAGAACTCAACCGCACTCACGGAATACGTATTACTCATACAGATTTGCTGGTGAAGTTGGTCGCGCGCGTCTTACGCAGCCATCCGCGCTTGAATGCCAGTTGGACTGAAGCCGGGATTCGTCTGCACCGTCACGTTAACATCACGCTTGCGATTGCCGTGAATGACGGTGTCGTCGCGACCACCATCCGGGATGCCGATTCCTTGACCCTAGCGGATATTGCCGCTCAACGCCGCGATCTATCGGAACGTGCAAAGCAGGGGAAGCTACGCCCCGCCGACATCGCGGACGCAACTTTCACGATCAGCAATCTCGGAATGTATGAGGTGGATGAGTTTTGTGCGATCATCACGTCTCCTCAGGCGGCGATTCTTGCCGTAGGAGCGATCCGCGATCGTGTCATTGTCGCAGATGGTCAACCTGCCATCCGCCCAATAATGACCCTCACTCTTTCCTGCGATCATCGCGTGGTGGATGGCGCACGCGCGGCTATGTTCCTGCGTGACTTGGCTGCTACCCTCAGCCATCCCGAAACCCTGGCCTGAAGTTCAGCTAAAAAAAAACCAGGCGGCAGATTGTCAGTTTCCGCCGCCATTATTCGAAGATCACGGCCGTCAATCCCGCGAAAATTACTAGCTATTCGGCGGTGCTGTCGAACTCTGCCCCCCATCATGATGCCGCCATTGTTCGTGACGGCTCTGCATCTCGTCCCATTTTTTTTGCTGATCAGGATCCAGGAGCGCCCGGATTTGATCGTTGCTAGTCTTGTGGATATCCATCATTTTGCTGCGGCGATCATCTTGAGAAAGCGAGGAGTCAGACCTCAGGCTCTCCATTTGCGACTGCTCTGACTTCAAAACTTCAAGTACTTTGGGCTGCTGATCAGACGTGAGTTTCAGTTGCTTCGTCAACATCTCGGTCCGTTTCTGCGGATCAAAATGCCGGCCCCTATGCTCGGGTCCTGACGGGGCAGATTGCTGATCGTTGGCATTGGCATTGCCGTTGTCCTGGCCAACAGCAATAAACGGGATCATCCCCAGGAGCCCCAACAAAACCATCCCAAGTAGTGTGCGTTTCAACATACTTCCTCCTCTAAGCCTTGGCTTGATTCTATGAACGGAATTATGGAGCCGAAGTTGCAGCAAGAGTTCCTCTTTTACGAACTTTTACGTAAGTCGGCCTTGTATCCGAGGCCTGCTCACAAATCTCTACGATTCAGATGAAAGGAGGGGGATATCATTTCTTGAGTATCCTGGGATTCCCTTTTTGTGCAAGAAGAGGTCACGAAGAGGTAATGATGTTTCTGCCCCGAGTCCTTTTGAAGACCCTATTTTGTGGCATGGCCCTGAGTGCCATGATCGGGTCTCTTCGTGCTCAGACTCAGTCGGCTCCAACACCGCCCGCGCGGCCGCAGCCTTCCGCATCCACAGTCCAATTTTCGGCCGGCGTCATTCACGGCCGGGTGAAGTCCGGCAATATGCCCATACCGGGTGCAGCTGTTTCGATGGCGCCCGGTTCCGCCCAACAAAGTCCCGGCCAGAAAATTGTTACTTGGACGGACGTCGATGGGAATTACTCGGCGAATGTTCCAACGGCCGGATCGTACACCGTGACAGTCCAGATGATGGCATTCGCCAGCACGAAGCAAGTAGTCGTCATCGATACCACGCACACGGATGCATCGGCAAACTTTGAACTAACGCTTGTGTCGCGCAGTCGCGAGACTTTCTCCGCACCTAGGCACGTAGGCCAGGTGGGCGCCGGACGAGCCGGTTTTCAGACGCTTTCCACTCTTGAAAGTATGAGCGGACAAGATCAGGGCGCCAATTCAATGGCCGATGTCGTCCCCTCAGGCATGCCAGTCCCTGGATTGGATCCCAACAGCGCTACTGAGTCTATCGCGGTCTCAGGCAATACTTCCAATCCCCTGAATGGAATGAGTGGAGAAGAATTGCAGCAACGAATCAACGACGCTCGCGCTCAAGGCGGCGGATTTGGATCAGCAATCGCGTCGGGCGGTCCCGGAGGGCCGGGGGGGGTTGGAGGAGGAGGCGGCCGCGTGATGGCCATCGGACGGCGAGGATTCGACATTAATCATCCGCACGGATCCATTTACTACGGAATCGGCGATTCGGGGCTGAACGCAGCGCCCTATGCTCTTCTTGGACCGGCAACGAATCCGTCGTATGAGCAGAACAACTTTGGCGGTTCGATCGGCGGCCCGCTGAACATTCCCAAGGTCTATCACGGCGGCTCCAAGACGTTCTTTTTCGCGAACTACAACGGGCGGCGCGGTCAAAGTCCCTTCGACCAATTCTCGACCGTGCCCACTCTGCTTGAGCGGCAGGGCAACTTTTCTCAGACAACGTACTCCGGCACCAACAATCCAGTGCAGATTTTGAATCCAGCTACGAACGCTCCGTTTCCGTGTAATCCGACGTGCAATACGATCCCGCAAGGATCAATTAGTCCGATAGCTACCGGACTTCTAGCTTACATTCCGCAGCCCAATTTGCCCGGAGATTATCAGAACTTCCATTTCGTGACTTCGACAACCAGCGACAGCGACGATCTGAATGTCCGCGTGAATCATACTTTTGGGGCAGCCCCGCAGGGCGGCCGCCGCTGGGGACGCAACGCTTCGCGGAATAATCTGGTCCTTGGGTTCCATTACCACGGCTCGAGCGCGAATATTACGAATCCATTTCCCAGCGTCGGCGGCGGCACGAGCGTGCACGACTACGATGTACCTGTAGGCTACGTCAAGAGCATCGGGAAGCTCACCAACAGCTTGCGCTTCGACTTCAACCGTGCCCGCAGCAGCACGCAAAATCTCTACGCGTTCAACGATGACATTGATTCCACGCTCGGCATCAACGGAGTGTCGAGCAACCCGTTCGACTGGGGATTGCCGGGTCTCTCGTTTATGAATTTTGCAAGCCTGCAGGACACCAACCCGCAACTTGTCCGAAATCAGACGTACACGGTCTCAGACTATGTAGTCTGGAGTCACGGGAAGCACTACGTGCGATGGGGTGGCGATTTTCGTTGGGTTCAACTCAATACCGAAGCCAGCAACAACGCGCGAGGCTCCTTTCTTTTCAGTGGCATAAATAGCGGTTATGACTTCGCCGATTTCCTTTTGGGCCTTCCTCAATCAACTTCCGTCCAGTTCGGTGATGACAACTATCATTTCCGCGGCCACTACTGGGACTTGTACGCGCAAGACGAATGGAAAATTCGCGGTAATCTCACGCTGAACTTTGGCGTCCGCTACGAATATGTTTCACCTTTTACGGAACTGCATAATCAAATCGCGAATCTCGATCTCTCTCCGGGTGTACTGAATCCGCTGTCGGGCGCTCCTGCAGTCAGCATTGTGCTTCCAGGCCAGACCGGTCCATACAGCGGTAGTCTTCCAACTAGCTTGCTCCGGCCCGATCGTAATAATGTTGCTCCGCGAATCGGAATCGCGTGGAAGCCGCTCTCCAAAACAGTCGTCCGTGCCGGATACGGAATCAATTACAACACTGGCGCTTATCAAACGATCGTGCAGCAGTTGGCGTTTCAACCGCCGTTCTCTACGGCCGAAACCAACATTCAAACTGCTACTGGCGAGTTGACCCTCCAAAATGGCTTTCCGACTCCGGCGCCCGGAAGTATCACCAACACCTTTGCAGTGAATCCTAATTATCGTTTGGGATATGTGCAGATCCGCAATCTCGATATTCAACAGCAGATTCGCCCCACGCTGTTGCTGAACGTTGACTATACCGGGACCAAGGGCACCGCTCTCGACATACTGGAAGCTCCCAATCGCACGATTACATCATCAGGGATTCAAACTCGAATCATGGGTGTCCAGGCCTTCACTTATGAAAATTCCGTTGCGGATGCCGAAGCCAACGCTTTATCCGTGCGCTTGAGAAAGCGCCTGGCCAGCGGCTTCTCCATCGGCGGGATCTATACTTTTTCCAAATCGATCGACGATGCCTCGTCCATCGGCGCCGGCGCGACCTCCGCTGCCAGCACCCCCGGTCTCGGTGCGGGCGGGACCGGCGCGGTAGGAGGCGGCGCGGCTGGAGCCACAGCCTCTCCGGGAAGTGGAGCCAACAGCGTAGCGCAGAATCCTTTCGATCTTTCCGCTGAGCGCGGTCTTTCCAGCTTCAACGAGACGCATCGCTTTACTGCCGATTATCTTCTTGAACTTCCTTTTGGCCACGACAAACGCTGGCTGAGCGAAAATACTCCGCTGCGTGCGATTTTCGGGGACTGGCAGTGGAGCGGCGATTGGACTCTGGCTTCTGGACTTCCGTTTACGCCGCGCTTCGAAAACAATCCGAACGAACTGAATGGCGGGACGAACGGGACTCTCCGTCCCGATCTCGTTCCAGGTCAACCAATCCAGCTCTCGAATCCATCCATCGGAGAGTGGTTCAACACTGCCGCGTTCGCAAGTCCTCCAAATAATCAGTACGGCAACGCGCGGCGCAACAGCATCATCGGGCCGCCGACTCATAGCTTTGACATGGCATTGACGAAAGTCATCCCGCTGAAAGAGTCGCGCATGTTGGAAGTTCGCGCACAAGCCACAAACATTTTCAATATTCCGAATTATTCAAGCATCGATACGTCAGTGACTTCCCCGACATTTGGCAGGGTGACGGCGGTGGGCGCGATGCGGCAGATTACGATGACCGCCCGGTTCCGCTTCTGAGGAGTCGATCTTATGAGTTCTTCCCAAAACCGCTGCCCAGCGCAGGTTGTTGCGATCCTGCTTTCCTTCGCGCTGCTCTGCCCGATGCTCGCTTCTCAGGAGCAGACGGATTTCACCTATCGTGTTCAAAGTGAACTTGTGCTGGTCAATGTTACAGTTCGAGATAAGAACGGAAATTTTGTTCGCAATCTCAAGCCTGGCGATTTTACGATCCTGGAAGACAACAAACCGCAAAAGGTCGTTTCTTTCGACATAGAAGATGTCGACGCAATCGCAAATCAGAATGTTGCGCAGGCCAAGCCTCTGGCCGAATCGCCCTCGCTTACTCCTTCCCAGCCGACCGCAAATTCCCAACCAACTTCTGCGGATGAATTCAAAGACAAACGCCTGATCGTCTTGTTCTTCGATTTGTCCGCGATGGAGCCGGATGAAATCGATCGCGCCATTCAGTCAGCCGAACACTACGTCGACACCCAGATGGCGCCAGCCGATCTTGTCTCAATCGTATCCTTAGGCAGTTCGCTGTTGGTAAATCAGGATTTCACCGCTGACAAAGATCTGCTGAAGAAGCAGATTCAGGCGTTCGGAGAGGGAAGTGGTCAAGGATACGAAGAGGGCACAACCGGTACAACCGAAGGTACTCCCGACACCGGCCAGCCATTCACCGCCGATGACACCGAGTACAACATCTTCAATACCGATCGCCGCTTAGAGGCTTTACGCTCCGTAGCCGAGAAGCTCTCGCATTTGCAGCAGAAGAAATCACTGATTTATTTCTCCAGCGGGATGGATCGGACGGGAATTGAGAATCAATCGGAACTGCGCGCTGCCACCAATGCCGCTGTGCGCGCGAATCTTGCGATTTATACCATGGATCTTCGCGGCCTGCAGGCGCTCGTTGCCGGAGGTGAGGCCCAGAATGCGAGTCTCCGTGGCACGTCTGCTTATTCCGGACAGTCCATGATCAGCGCGCTGAACTCCAATTTCACAACCCAGGAGACGCTCGTTACTCTCGCCAGCGATACTGGAGGCCGCGCTTTCCTCGATTCAAACGATTTCACTCAAGTCTTCAAAGGAGTGCAGCAGGACACCTCCACTTACTATCTCCTCGGCTATAGGAGTACAAACTCGGCGAAAGACGGTCGTTACCGCCGTATCACCGTGAAAGTAAATGTGCCCGGAGTCAAAATCGATTACCGCAAGGGATATTACGCGCCCGCCGATTACCAGCATTCGAACAAAGAAGATAAAGAGCTTCAACTCCAGGAAGAGCTTGCTTCCGAGTTGCCGACCACCGATCTGCCCCTTTATTTGGGTGCAGCCTACTTTCGCTTGGAACCCAGCAAATTTTTCATCCCAATCTCATTAGTGGTACCTGGCTCCGAAATTCCTTTCGTGCATTCGAGCGACCGCGATAAGGCGACTCTCGATGTCATCGGTGAGGTGCTTGACGGCGATCATCATCCGGTCACAAGAATTCGCGACACCGTCAAACTGGCGATCAACACTTCCTCAGAGGTGCAAAAGAAAAATGTTCAATACAACACCTCCGTCAGCCTGCCTCCGGGAAAATACCATCTGAAGTTTGTTGTCCGCGAAAATCAAACTGGGCGCATGGGCTCATTCGAAACTGATTTGGAAGTGCCCGATCTCAAAAGCCAGCCGCTCAAGATGAGCTCCATCGTGCTCGCCAATCAACTCGAGACTGCGAAGAGGAGTTCAACTCCAAACCCACTCATCCGCGACGGCGAAGAAATCATCCCGAATGTCACTCATGTCTTTTCTGCCGGTCAGCACCTGCTGCTCTATTACGAAGTCTACGATCCCGGCCGCTTGAACAAAGATGCACCGCAGGACAAGTCAAACACAGCTTCTGTCCACTTGATTACGAATGTCGCGTTTTTCCGCGGAAAATCGCAGGTGTTCCAGAGTTCTCCCGTAGAGTTAAACGAGTTGAATGCACGCGACCGTAAGGCCGGCATCTTTCAGTTAGACCTGCCGCTCAACGGGCTGAAATCCGGCTTTTACACTTGTCAGGTGAACGTTGTAGATGATGCTGCCGGCCACTTTCTGTTCCCGAGATTCGCGCTCTTGATCCGCGCCGACAAGACAACCCAGACTTCACAGGTCCGATAAGATGGCCCCTTAAGATCGCCCGCCTAATTGACCTTTACTGTTGAATCACTTGACCTGCGTGCGGGTGCACTTGCTGGTTAGTGATTTCGCTGATGTTCCAACCGCCGCCCAGCGCCTTAACCAGATAGACCGAGTTCACCATCTGTTGGCCCAGCAACTGAGTTTGCAGTCGCTGATTGCTGAGCAACGTGGTTTGTGCGGTGATGACGTCGAGATAGTTCGTCACTCCGCCCACGTATCGATTGTTCGCGATCTCCAGGGCGCGACGGGCGTCATCAACCGCAGCAGCTTGTGTCGTTAACGCCTGTGAAACTGTCGACAAATTGCTTATGCCATCCTCAACTTGCTGAAATGCGGTGAGCACGGTTTGGCGGTAATTCGCGACCGATTGATCGTAGGCTGCGCGTGTAGCCGCAAGATTCGCGCGGTTCCGTCCGCCCTGCAGAATAGGCTCAAACGCATCTGCTCCGATCGACCAGAACAAGCTAGGAGCATTTACCAGCGTACTCAGGCTCGTGCTCTGCCATCCGCCCCCGGTTCCGCCCAACGTGATATGCGGATAGAACGCGGCCTTCGCCAGTCCGACCTGAGCATTTTCATACGCGATCTGTCGCTCGTACGAGGCAATATCCGGGCGCCGTTCTAACACATCGGATGGGACTCCCAGCGGTACTGGCGGGGGCGCTGCATTCAGCGGAGACACTGGAATGCTGAAGCTCGACGCAGGTTGGCCCACGAGAACCGCGATCGCATGCTCGTACTGTGCACGGGATTCCTGCACCAGAGCGGCTTGGGAAATAGTTGAATCCAATACTGTTGCCTGCTGCGCTACCTCGAGGCCGCTCGCGATGCCGCCATTGTGGCGCTGCTCCACCAGCTCTAGCCCTTTGCGCTGATAACCCACCGATTCCTCAACCACCTGGTATTCGGCATCGAGTTCGCGCAAGCTGAAGTAGTCCGCTGCCAGTTCAGCAGTCAAGACGAGCTGAGCATTTCCCAAATCAGCGGCCGTCGATTGCAGAGTGGCGTTTGCCGCTTCGACGCTGCGCCGCACCCGCCCAAACAGATCCGTCTCCCAAGTTAACGAAAAAGGAATCGTAAAAACATTCTCGGTATATGGTGGGACGATCTGGGTCACACCATTGACCGTAGTAGGCCCAAAGCCGTTCAGCGGACGATTTCCCGATCCGCGCTCACGGTATGCATTTGGATCTGTCGTAAGTTGGGGAAAGTAGCCCGCGGTGGCGACTCGCGCCAGCGATCGGGCCTGGCTCAGATTATCGCGCGCCGCAATCAAAGACTGATTCGCCTTCAGTAATTGCTGCTCGTAATCATCTAGTGCCGCATCATGGAAAACTTCCCACCACGCCCCTTTCGGAATCGCATCCTTCGGTGCAGCTTGTTCCCATGGTGGCTGTGTCTTCCACGCGTCTGGCGCTGGCGCCGGGGCTGGTGGACGGCTATAACGTGGCCCGACAGTGCATCCGCACCCCAAAAGCAGCATTAACACCAGCGCACAAACGGCGGAGGACCTCATTGCCCAGCCCTCGGCTGGTTTTGTGATGGCTTGCCCTGATCCTCTCCCGGCGGAGGAGCAGCTATATTCACTTGCTCACCCTGTTCCAAAGAGTCAGGAGGATTGATCACAACCTGATCATCGACGGAGACACCGCCAAGAATCTCCAGTGTCGTTCCGTAGTCTTTCCCAATGTTAATGGGTCTCAACTCAATCTTTTTGTCGGGCCCGACCACAGCCACCTGAGCTCCCTGCGCGCGGAAAAGCATCGCGTTTACCGGCACAGTAACCTTGCCAACATTCGATCCGACCGCGAAATGCACCTCGCCAAACGATCCAGGCAACAGCCGGCCGTTTTTGTTCGGGACGTCGACCTCGGTTAGCAGCGTCCTGGTATTTGTATCAATCGCCTCGGCAGTCCGCGCAACTGTAGCGCGAAATTTCTCTCCCGGGAATTCCTGTAAGGTTACATTTGTCTCGGCTCCCACCTTTATGTAAGGGGCATAGGCTTGAGGAACACTCGTGTAAACGCGCAGCGGATCAATCCGCGCCATATCGAACAACTGGTGCCCCGCTGCTCCCGTGCCTGCGGTGATCAGGGCACCAGGATCCACATTGCGGCGCGTGAGCACTCCCGAGAACGGCGCGTACACTTTCTTGAACGATTCCAGTTCCTCTAATCGCCGAACATTTGCGTCAGCGGCCGCCAGATTCGCCTGGGCTTGCTTGTAGCCGCTGGTCTGCGCATCTGCCTCTTGCGCGGAAACCGAATCAGTCTTACGCAAATTTTCCCAGCGCTCCGCGCTAATCCTGGCCAAATCCAGCTGCGCCAGAATTTGCTGTCGTGTCGCACGCGCCTGATTGAGTTCCTGATCCACTTCCGGGGTGTCAATCGTAGCCAGCAATTCCCCTTCATTTACACGGCTGCCAATGTCTTTGTACCAGCGCACAAGATAACCGCTCGTTCGCGCATAAATTGGCGATTCTTCATAGGCCAGCAACGAACCGGGCAGGACAAGTTCCTCATCTGGTTTTTCTGCCAACGGATGAACGACGGCAACGGTCGGAATCGTCTCCAGTTCCGTCTCTTTCGCCAGGGCTCGCTCGTGGCTTGCACGGCCCACCAGGTTGATGGCTCCGGCAACCAGCAGGACCAAAACAGCCACACCAACAATCAACAGAGCCTTTCGCGACGGAGCCGGCGCGAGTTCCGGTGGACGCTGCAGTGTCGCTGTCTGATGGCGCGACCTCTCTTCCATTTCAGCGATCTCCTGATCGCGCTGCGCCTGTGTTCCTAAATGAGGATGTCCCGCGCCGCCCGGTTTTTCAGAATTACCAGGCGTGCTTCTCCCATTTTCGATTAAGACCTGCTTCTCTTCACTTTCTCTCATGCTTGACTCCGAATCCCCCGCAAACACGCTCTCTATTGGACGTTTTCAATCATTTCTGGATTCCCGTCTTCCATGAACAATCGCAAACACGCTGGGGACGAAGAACAGCGTCGCTACCGTCGCGAAAAGCAATCCTCCAATCACTGCCCGGCCAAGAGGAGCATTTTGTTCGCCCCCTTCGCCAAATCCCAGTGCCATCGGCACCATGCCAATAATCATGGCCAATGCCGTCATTAGTACCGGACGAATGCGCGTATACCCCGCCGAAACCGCGGCCCGTACCGCCGGAAGCCCTTCATCCAGCTGTTCCCGGGCGAAACTGACCATCAAAATTGAATTGGCGGTTGCAACCCCCATGCACATCACTGCCCCAGTCATCGAGGGCACGCTCATTGTGGTGTGCGTTAGCAGTAGGAACCAGCAAATTCCAGCTAAGGCTCCCGGCAACGCCGTGATGATGATGAACGGATCGAGCCACGATTGAAAGTTGATAACAATCAATAAATAGACAAGCACAATCGCGCCCACCAGACCCACACCAAGTCCGATGAATGACGAACGCATGGTCGATACCTGGCCGCGCACCACAATTCGAGTTCCGCGCGGCAGTTTCCCGTCAAAAGTCTTCAGTACCTTGTCGGTATCCGCTGCCACAGCGCCTAAATCGCGATCTTGTGTGCTGGCATAAACGTCAACAACAGGGGCGACGTTGTAATGATTCACTGTTGCCGGGCTTACTGTCGGCTTTACCGTAACCAGGTTGCCCATCAACTGCGGTCCCTGTTGCGAAACTACCGGAATGTCCATCAGATCTTGCAAATTGGTCATGCGGTATTGTGGAGCCTGTACTGCGAGTTGATAGGTAACCTCGTTGCGGGGATTCAGCCAGAAGTTCGGAGTCGTCTGGAAGCTTCCGCTAAGCGTTACCAGAGCGCTTGTCGCTACGTCGCGAGCCGTGAGCCCAACTTGAGTCACACGCGTGCGCTCAATATCCATATATAAAGTCGGTAAGGAAAGAAGCTGCTGCACATGTACGTCTGCCGTGCCCGGAATATGCCGCATCTTGTTCGCGATCTGTTGCGCGATGTCGTAACTGCTCTGCATATTCGTGCCAACGACCTGAATGTCGATAGGCGCGGGCAATCCAAAGTTCAGAATCTGGGTCACAATGTCGGCGGGCTGAAAGAAAAACTCCACGCCGGGAAATCGCCGCGGCAAATACTCGCGCAGATGCCGAATGAGATCAGCCGTTGGAGCGTGATTTTTCGGATCAAGTGCGATCAGAATCTCGGCGTCGCTGCTCCCTATCGTTCCATTCGAACTGTAGGACTGATTAATGCCGGAATTGGGCAAGCCAATGTTATCGAGCACAGTTTGCAATTGACCGGGCGGGATCTGCTCGCGTAAGGCGGCTTCGATCTCATCGCAAAGACGGGCAGTTTCTTCCACCCTCAACCCGGGACGCGCCCTGACGTGAAGCTTCAACAGACCTGCATCCACCTGCGGAAAGAAATCCTGCCCCAGGAACTCGAACAAGCCCAAGGAGAGCACGCAAAACAAAAGGAACCCGATCACGAATAATCCCTTGTGCTCCAGAGTAGTCTCCAGCATCGCTTCATACCCGCGCCGGAATTCTTCAAATTTCCGTTCGAAGCCGCGCTGAAAACGTCCGAGAACCGTCTTTGCAGTTTCTGCACGATGTTCGTGGCCGCGCATGATGTACATCACCAGCGTTGGAATCAGAGTTCGCGAGAGCAGATAGCTTGCCAACATCGCAAAACTGACCGCTTCGGCCAGCGGGACGAACAGGAACTTGGCTACTCCTGTCAGAAAAAACATCGGCACAAAAACAATGCAGATGCTCAAGGTCGACACAAATGCCGGCACGGCGATCTGCTGTGCGCCATCCAGAATCGCCTGCCGCATTTCCTTGCCCATTGCCAGGTTTCGCTCGATGTTCTCGATCTCGACGGTCGCATCATCCACAAGAATGCCCACGGCGAGCGCCAGCCCGCCCAGCGTCATGATGTTGATCGTTTCGCCAAGCGCGCCCAGTAGAATGATCGAAACGAAAATCGATAACGGGATTGAAATCGAAATGACAATCGTTGGTCGCCAATCACCCAGGAAAATCAGGATCATCAAGGCTGTGAGACACGCTGCAATCAGCGCTTCCCGGATCACGCCCTCGATCGAAGCTCGCACGAACAGCGACTGATCAAAAAGAGATGTGATCTTCAGAGAGGGCGGAAGCGACTGCGCCGCAAGTTGCACGATATTCTTAATTCCCGCAACAATATCCAGAGTAGAAGCTTTTCCGTTCTTATAGATCGACATAAGCGCGCCACGGTTCCCGTCCTGGCGCACGATATTCGTCTGCGGCGCAAACCCATCCCGAATGTGCGCCACGTCCCGCATATACAATGTGGCGCCGTTCACTGTCTTTACCGGAAGATCGTTCAATTCCGTGATCGTCTGCGGCGTTCCATTCATCTCGACGTTATATTCGAGCGGACCCATCTTGATCGTGCCGCTCGGCAGAATGATGTTCTGCGCGTTTACCGCATTTACGATGTCGTTCGGAGATAAGCCGTAAGCCTGAAGCTTCGGTAAATCCAGGTCCACCTGCACCTGTCGAATCTTTCCCCCATACGGGTAAGGAGTAGCCGCACCCTGAACGGTTGCCAGGTAAGTGCGCAAGAAATTCTGACCGAGATCAAAGAGTTGCTGTTCGGGCAGTGTCTTGCTGCTCAGGCCAAGCTGGATGATCGGCGTTGTCGATGCACTGTAGCTGATAATCAGGGGAGGGGTCGTGCCAGGGGGCAAGCCGCGCACCGTCGTTTGGCAGATCGCCGTGATCTGCGCAATCGCGCCCTGCACGTTCGTTCCCGGCCGGAAAAAGACCTTGATGATTCCCAGTCCATATACCGACTGGGATTCCATGTGCTCGATGTCGTTAACTGTAGTCGTAATGCCACGTTCGGAGTTCGCCACAATGCGGTCGGCCATGTCCAGAGGCGACATGCCGGTGTAAAACCAAACTACCGAGACCACGGGGATATTGATGTCAGGAAAAATATCGACCGGAGTACGCACCACCGTGACGATAAACAGGATGATGATGACAATCGCCATCACGACGAACGTATAAGGACGCTTTAGCGCTAAAGCTACAATCCACATGGTTATCTGATTTCTGGTCCGCCTGCGTCGAACAAGCTATCTGAGAAACCTCGAAAAGCGCTTAGATTCGATACTTCCCGTATCGATTCGTTATTATATATGGTACCGTTAGGCCATGCATAAACGGCAGTCCATGAACGGTAATGGGGCCAAACGTCCTCCCGGGCGTCCAAGAAGTGAACAGGCGCGCAAAGCCATCCTGAGCGCGACTCTCAAGATCCTTGCCGACAGCGGCTTTCCCGAATTAACCATTGAAGACGTTGCAGATCGTGCATCTGTCGGTAAAACCACGGTTTACCGATGGTGGCCCAACAAAGGGGCGTTGATTGCGGACGCGTTCTCTCATAGCACGGTTCGCAAGCTGCGTTTCCCCGACACGGGTTCGGTTCGGAGCGATATGAGCCAGCAGATGCAACAGTTGATAAAAGTTTTTCGTAGCCGCCGCGGACGTATCGTTTCTGCCATGATCGCTGCCGGCCAGGGAGACGAGGAAATTATTACCGCCTTCCGTGACCGATTTTTGATGCCGCGCCGCCGCGAGGCTTACGCTACATTGCGCCGCGGTATCCTACGCGGTGAGTTGAGCGCAGATCTGGATCTCGATCTTCTGCTCGATTCCCTCTATGGCCCGATTTACATGCGATTCCTGATTCATCATGACCCATTGACGTCTGACTTCGTCGATCGCCTATGTTCGCTCGTCTTGTCCGGAATAACTCCCTATGCCGAGCGCAAGAAAGTTCCATCTGCGACGGGTCAATTCCAGCAAATTGGCGCCCGCCACTAAAATCTTGTCTACGCCAGGTAAAGTCCCCGGCTGAGATCAGTCGCTGCAGAAATATGGTATTCACGATACCCATGTCGCAGTTTACGATTGCATGGTGCAACTTCCCGTCAATCCGCCAATCTTGCCGATGCTTGCCAAACGCATCGAGGAGTTACCACAAGGCGACGATTGGATCTTCGAACCTAAATGGGATGGATTCCGCGCTCTCGTCTTCCGCGATCAAGATGACATTCTGATTCAGAGTCGCGATGAGAAACCGCTTAATCGATATTTTCCTGAACTGCCCGATCCCCTGCGGGCAACGTTGCCGGCTCGTTGCGTACTCGATGGCGAAATCGTAATCGTCAAGAACGACTCTCTCGATTTCGATGCCCTGCAACTTCGTTTGCACCCCGCAGCCTCGCGCGTTAATTTTCTGTCGCGTCAAACGCCCGCATCCTGCGTCTTCTTTGATTTGCTGTGCGTGGGGGACCGAAACCTTTGCGGCGAACCATTTGAACTGCGCAGACGCGAACTTGAAAAGCTGCTTGCTTCTGCATCTTCTCCAATCCACATTACTCCTGCGACTCGCGAACGAAACATGGCCTCAGATTGGTTTCGCCGTTTTGAAGGAGCTGGTTTTGACGGCGTAGTCGCGAAAGACATTTCGGGAACCTATGAGCCCAACAAGCGCGTCATGTTGAAGATCAAACACGAGCGCGACTGCGATTGCGTGGTCGCCGGTTTCCGCTGGCACAAGAAGGGAGACCGAACGCTCATCGGCTCGTTATTGCTTGGACTCTATGACAACGACAAACATCTGCAGCACGTCGGAGTCTGCGCGAGCTTCAGCACCGCGAAGCGGCGGGAATTGGTGGACTTTCTCGAGCCTTATCGCACCGATGCCCTCGTGAACCATCCCTGGAAGCACTGGGCCGAAGATGAGGTTCACACCGACCGCATGCCCGGCGGACAAAGCAGATGGAGCCAAGGCAAGGATTTATCTTGGGAGCCGCTCAGGCCTGAACTGGTCGTAGAAGTCGCTTATGACCACATGCAGGGAAACCGATTCCGCCATACCGCGCAGTTTCGCAGATGGCGTTCCGATAAAGAGCAGGCCGACTGCACCTTTGAACAACTGGAAGTCGTCCCTCCTCAGGAATTGGCCGCAATCTTTCCGACCGGGCGCTAAGCCAATGCCGTTGCGAGAGGGAACTAATGCCTTTTTCTTTGTTCCCGCCATTCGCGTGTTGGATCTTCATCGGGATCGGGTTGTTCTTGCGCCGGACGGAGCGCTTCCGGGACGTGGCGCAAGTTAATGCGAATGCGCGTCCATGTCGATGAACGACCGCGCATCGAATCGACCAGAACGTCATCGGCGGCGAGCAGGGAAGCAGCTTCTGAATGCTTGATCTTCCAGCGTTCCAGTCCAGCCCATGCCGCTGCTTTGTCCGGCGAGTTCGCCACCACAATGAGCGGCATCTTGGCTCTCGGTGTCTTAGACCACGCGCGGGATGATTTCGCGCGCGAAGGCGCCACCCGTATTCCTTCCCCTTCCATCTTGCGAAAATGCGGAGGCCATGGCGCATCCGCCAGGCCCTCCGCTTCATCTCGTGCCGCCAGTTCAAGCAAGTTGTCCAGAGAACCGGCGAATTCATCCATCTTCGCGTGGGGATCGCCAATTTCATCAAATCGTTTTGGAACGGTGAAGATCGTAAACTCCGCCGGATCGCATTCCGCCACTTCGCTCCAGTCCAGCGGAGTGGAAACCCTCGCGTCCGGCAGCGGGCGCACGGAATATGCCGAACACGTCGTGCGATCCTTCGCATTCTGGTTGTAGTCGAGAAACACGCCGTGTCGTTCCTCTTTCCACCACTTGGAAGTCGCCAGAGTCGGCACGCGTCGTTCAATAGCTCGCGAGAGCGCTAGCGCCGCACGCCGCACTTGCTGAAACGTCCACCGCGGATGAATTCGAACATTCACGTGCATACCGCGCGAACCGCTGGTCTTTGGCCACCCGCGAAGTCCTGTTTCTTCGAGAAAACTCTTTACCTCAAGCGCAACTCGCCGCACATTTCCCCAACTCACGCCGGGAACTGGATCAAGATCGATTCGCAACTCATCGGGATGCTCGAGGTCACCGGAGCGAACGGGATGAGGGTGCAATTCAATGCATCCCAGATTGACAATCCATGCAAGGCCAGCCGCATCGTCCACGACGATCTCTTCTGCCGTGCGGCCTGAAGGAAATGAAAGCGTTACGCTGCGCAGCCAGTCAGGCCGTTGCTCCGGTGCTCGTTTCTGATAGAAAGCCTCGCCTTCCGCTCCGTTAACAAATCGCTTCAGAACGAGAGGGCGATCTTGGATTCCGCGCACAGCACCTTGCGCGACTGCGAGGTAGTACCGTACGAGTTCAAGTTTCGTGACTTCAGCTTGTGAAGAAAAATACAACTTGTCAGGATGCGTGATCCTGACCTCGCGGCCTTCGACCGAAAGCACTTCAGCGGCTGATTCTTTTCCCACAGCTAGGCTGAATCCTAATCTTCGAAACTCCGCGCGCCGCCCTTCATGCGATTCGTGACCAGGTTTTTCCATACGAACTTGATCACGCGCGCATCATTGTAGCAATAAGCCAGGTTATGATTCAGGGTCGAGAAGCAATGCTGCTGGCAGTTCTTCTTCATGTTCAGAAGTTGCCCATCCTCAAATTTATGTTTATCGATGTTTCCCCAATCATAGGTCGATGCGTACATCGGGAAACACGGCGCAACCGTCCCGTCCGTACGAATGATCACATTGTTCTGCCCCGCGCGGCAATTCCATTCCGCAAAATGCAACTCGCCATTTTGATCCTGCACAATCCCAGGCGTATTTTCGAGGCGTTTCGCTATGTCGCCGTTCGCTCCGCTTCCATCGCCATTCCAGCCCAGTCGCTTCAGTTCCGAGCCGCTCGCCATGCGGATAAACGCTTTGATCTCCTGTAATCGCTGGACCGAGTTCACCATCTGGTATCCAGCTTTGTTCTTCTCAATAATCCAGTCCACAAGGGAATCGATCTGCGGCCAGTCTTCCGGGCGGATATAAGTCGGATTGTCGGAGAGATGCTTGAAGTGCTCATCCTGCTCGAGCATGGGAGTTTCGTTGATGTGATAGTCAGTCGCCAGCCGATTGTCGTGCGCATACTCCGTTAACTGGCGAACGTCCTGCGTGTTATTCCGGCAGATATTGATGTTGAAGAACACCATGTACCCGTACACATATTGTTTCTTGACCAAGTGATCCAGATGTTTGCGCACAGGAACCAGTGCCTTTGGCAGGCTCGGCTTTTCATCCCACGCATCGACCGCGAAGTTAATCACGGCCGCGCCCGCATCTCCTAAACGGTCCGCAACATCCGGCCGCAGCAGTCGCGCATTTGTTCCGATGTAAATCCAGAAACCTTTTTTCGCCGCGTAGTAAACAACTTTGTGCGCAAACTGCGGGCGCAGCAGCGGTTCTCCGCCCATCAAGGCCAGTACGCGGCATCCATGATCGTACAGCCAGTCGATCGAGCGCCGTGCCACATCTTCCGTCATTCCTTTGACTTTGTTGTTGTACGCCCAGCAATACCAACAGTCGAGATTGCATTTGTATTCGACAAACAGGTACGCCGTGATGGGATGAAACTCCCCCGGCATCACACGCGATCGAATATAGGGAAACAGCCAGCCCCTCATGCTGCGATACGCCAGCGGCCAGGTCCACTCACGCTTCAAGGGAATGACATCGGGCCCTGGATCAGCGAGTTTTTCCGGATACTGTGGGAACACCGGCTCGGGCAAACTCATTCCCTTCGATTTCGGCACTAACACCGGACCAGTATTCGAATTCATCAAGAGATTGTGAATATCAACGTCGATGCGGAACTTAGGGGCTGTCGCCATACTTTGACTTCCTCCACGACCGGAAATAGGCAGAAGAACTAACTGTGGAAGTTTGATTGTCCGGAACGGACCGAAGTTGCAGGAAAATCTTTTGAAGTTACTGGTCTAGTTGGAGGCAGAGCTACGCGTAGGAGTACACGAGTTAGAGGCGGACGCATACTTGGGAGCGGAGGGTTAGCGGCAGTGGCAAACGGACCGCACGCTACACATTTCTACATATAACTACACGTCTTAGTCTGCCCCTATTTCCTGTGCTTCCTGCAACAGGTTGTTTTCGGCAGAACCTAAAATCTCATCTCCATATTTCTCACGCCGCAGTTCAGCTTCCAGAGCCGCAAGCTGCGCCTCAATATCTTCCCCAGCTTTGCGCTTGCGAATTACTTCTTCGCGGTAGCGTCGCAGGAAGTAATCGATCGTCTCCACGCGAATCCGGATCGAGCCCGAAGGCTTGTTCTCATCCAGATCCTTGAAGCAGAAATATGGCGTTCCGGATTGCTCGATAATCCCTTCGATTACGCCATAGATGGGCGCGTCATGCCCGCACTTGAAGCTTGAAATTTCCAGCGCAACAAGGTTTGGATGCCGAGCCGTGAACTTAGCTGCCCATACTTTGTGATTAGTGCTGCAAGAATAAGAATTCTTCCACGCGTCGCCGATATCGAGTGCGTGGCTGATTACTCCAGCCTGCACTTCCTCTCCAAACAGCCGATCCAGCAAGTCTTCATCAATCGGTAGAGTATTCTGCGAGAAGATCGGATAACCCAATTTCTGGAACTCATCGAGAATTTCGTGATTCAGCCCCGGATCGTGATGATACGGACGGCCCAGCATCACGATGCCAATGCGGTCTTCGCGTTCCAGTTGATCCAGCACTTGTCGCGCGCGCCGCCTAATGTTCGCCTCATAATTGTTCAGCGCTTCAAATCCCGACTCGATCGCGCGGTCATTTTCTTCCACCGAAAGTCCTAGCAGGGATTGCAATCCTTGCAGCATCTGATGCGCAAACAACTTTCGGTCGGCGAAATTCAGCACCGGGTCGATGTATTTCAGATTGTTCTCGGCGAAAACATCGTTTTCTTTCGTGAACGCAGCTTTCACCGTCTCCGGTGTCGCCGTGACCGTCGGGCAGGCGTTCGCGCCGACAATATTCTTCAGTGGCGAATGCAGCACGTCATACATGGGGAAGAAGATCGCATCCAGCGGCTTCTTGCGATGCTTCTCCTGGATCAGGTTGTAGACGTGTGAAATGCCGATCTTCGCCGGGAAGCATGGATCAATCGCGCCGCGGTTCGCTCCCGCGCGATAAAGTTCCGAGCTCGTGTAATCGGAATAAATCACGTTTTCCGGCTGTACGCCCAGACTCTCAAAGTATCCATTGAAGAGCGGCGCGTAAGTGTAAATGTTCAGCACGCGCGGAATGCCGATGCGCAGGTTCTTGCGGTTTTCCATCAGCGCGCGGCGTTCTTTGTCACCCTTCTTCCATCCCGACCAGGTTTTCGTCGGCAGCGGATCAGCCACGCTCTTCGCATTCGTCGGTCGGAAGACCTCTTTCGAAGCGTAATCCACGAAATTCGGATGTTTCGCGCGAATCGAGTCCAGTCCCGCCTTGATGTCCTTCATGTCGTTGACATCTTCGACCGTGCCCTTTTCGCAGGTCGCAATGATCAACCGCTGCTCGCCATGCATGAGCGGGACCTTCGTGACTTTCTGGATGGGCACGAAGCTCATGTCATCTTTCGGAACTGTGCGAATGTCGATGAAGGTGCGCAGGCAGTCGTTCTTGCAGAAGTGGCAGCGCGTATCTTCGTTGCGCGTGGTGCGGTATTCGATTTTTCGTACCGCATCCAGCCCCACGAACGTCGTCATCTGCCCGTTCCGCCACAGGCGCAGAGATTCCTGTGCTGCGCCGATTGCGCCCGATTCGCCGCAATGTTCATGCACGATAATTTCCGGCTGTTTGCCCGTCGTGCGGAAGCTGTTGCGTATGAAATCGACTTCCGCCTTTACCACGGCGAGATTGTTCTGTGTCCCGCCTTGCAGAACGAAGCGTGATCCCAGCGCCGCGAGATTCGGAATGCTTGCGACGTAGAGGAAAACATTTTTCGGCAGCACGGCCGCGAGACCGGCAAGAATTTCCTCGGCGCGCCAGCCCTGCCGCTGGAAATTCACAATGTCCGATTGCATGAACACCGCGCACCCATAACCGAAAACCGGCATGGCCTGCGCCGAAAACGCTAGATCGGCGTACTGATTCACGGTCAGCCCGAATCCCTCCGCCGTCGATTGCAGGAAATATCCATTTCCCGCCGAGCACTGCGTGTTCAGCTTGAAGTCTTTTACGCGGCCATCATGCAGGATGATGATTTTGATATCCTGCCCGCCCACATCCACGATCACGTGCGGATCTTCGTAATACTTCAGCGCGGATTCCGTATGCGCGACGGTCTCCACCAGCGCAACATCGGCGTTCAGCACATCTTTCAGAATGTCTTTCGCGTAACCGGTTGTCGCCACCCCCAGCACTTCGAGCTTCGCGCCTTGCCCTTCCACCTGGCCGCGCAGGTTTTCGAACATGTCAATGGTGTCTTGAATGGGATTGCCGTTCGAGAGCTGATACGACTTGCACAACAGGTCGCCATTTTCATTAAGCAGCACGGCTTTGGTCGAAGTCGATCCGCCATCGATGCCGATGAATCCGCCGACCGTGCTGTTTTTCTGAAACACTGCCGGCGTGAATTTCTTGCGCTTGTACAGTTCCTTGAACGTATCCAGCTCGCCCGGTTTCTCAACCAATCCCTTGCCGCCGGATTTCGCCTTCTCCTCTTGCCGCCCGAAGTCGATGTAGTGCACGAGCTGATCGTAGCCGCGATAGCAGCCCACGCAATCCTCTTCGCTGCGTCCAAACTCGATCGCACCCAGCGCCGCAAAATATTGTGCGTTCTGCGGGACTTTGATCAAATCCTCTGGCTTCGCTCCGTCCGGAACCTGAACTTTCCGTTCTTTCCACATGCGCGGGATATTCGCCTGCCAGGCTTCCCGCATGCCCTTGATGAAACTATTCGGACCGCCAAGCAGCAAAACATGCGGACGCAATGTGTGCCCGCGCGTCAACACGCTCAGGTTCTGCAGCACGATCGCTTCGAATAATGACGCCATCAGTTCATCGGGCGGCGTTCCGACTTTCTGCAGGCCATTGATATCGGTTTCTGCGAACACGCCGCATTTTCCCGCCACCTTGTGCAACTTGATTCCGTGATACTTCTGATTCGCAAGGTCTTCGGTCGGAATTTTCAATTTCGCGTTAATCTTGTCGATGACCGCGCCCGTGCCGCCCGCGCATTTGTCGTTCATCGAGGGGATCTTTTTCTTGCGGCCGGTTTCGTCGTCATCTTTAAAAACGATGATCTTCGCATCCTGACCGCCCAACTCGATCACCGAATAGACTTCCGGGTGCATCTTCTCGACTGCCAATGACACAGCCGTTACTTCCTGCACGAACTTCGCGCCAATCTGCTCGGCGATGCCCGTCCCACCCGAACCCGTCAGGAACATGCGGGTGTTATGCCGGTTGATGCCGATCTCCGATTCCATCCGCTTCAAAAATTCCAGTGTCTTTTCCGGTTGCTTGGTTTCGTGGCGCTGGTAATCCTGCCACAGGACCTTATCGCTGGCCGCTTCCACCGCGACCGCTTTCACCGTGGTCGAGCCCACATCCAGGCCAACTAGAAACTGCGTGTTGTGATTGTGCGGTTTCTGCGTGAGCGTAGGCCGCCGCGCCAGGTCTACAGGAAGCCCTTCAATGCCTGCGATCTGAACTAGCTTGGGTCCGCGGTGATCGTGATCGTGCATTCTCCCTCACTTCCGAACGGCAACTTAATCCGGCTGCCCCACTCCTGGCCGATTTTGCCAGAGGGTGAGGATGTTTTTCTCCGCGCTCTTCGCGACGAAGCCTTAACGCTTTGGGATGCCCCAGGTTTCGCTGATTTTGCGAAACCTGGGAAACCTCCGAAAAGAATTAATCTCCCATCGCCGGCGCCGTCTCTACCCGTACGCGCGAACGTTTGCGGAACTGACGATCTTTGTTGATGCGATCGCTGACGTGCAGAATGAACTGCGCCGCCGTCCCCGCCACTCCCTCGCGATGCGGGACGTGATAGAACGGGCGCTTCAGTTCCGGATGCTCGTCGATGTACTCGCGAATCTCGGTCATCGTCTTGCCTGTTGATTTCAGGCACTGCTCGAATTCCGTTTTCGCCTTGACTTTCGCCTCACCCAACGCCATCTGTACGCGGCTATGCGCGTTAACCTCGCCTTCGCCGGAGGTTTCAATCGGCAGGAAAATCATGTCTTTGAATTTGTTGATCACCGCCGATTGCACGCCATCCGACTGCGAAGACGGCATGCAGCCGAACGGTTTCAACGCGAGCACCATGTGCGCCAGCTTGTGGACCGTGTAATAGACGTTCTTGCCGACTTCAAGATGCCCCTCACCGCCGCGCGCGAACTGGTTGTAGAACGGATGCGCCAGTTCCGCGAGTTCGGTTTGCGGCGCCAGATGGTGCGTGATCCCGCCCAGATTTTTCGCCGTGCGGTGATAAAAGAATTTCCACATCCGTTCGCCGAATCCGATACCCCACAATTTCTTGCGCAGGCCAATGTAGTTGGCGAAATTCTTCTTTACCTCATGCCACTTCGGAGCGCGATGCGGCCGATTCACCGGCCACTTCGCAATCGCATGTGCCTTTGCCTGATACATCAGGTACGCAACCCACGTCGCGATCGGCTCAACCAGCACCTGCGCGCCTTCGCGCTCCAGAAATTCGAACATGTGGAAGTTGCCGTCGCCTTCCGTCGTTTGCGCCCAGAATTCGCCGGTGATCTTCACTACAGGCTTCACCCGCGTGCGGTCGATTTCGATCGAATCCATCTTTGCGCGCGCCGTCTTCAGCGCATTCAGATAATCCTTGCCCCACATATGCTCGTGCCACTTCCCGAACACGTTGAACGTGTTGCGCAGAATCTTATTGCTCTTCACCTTCGGCTTCAGCCAATTCGGCGCGCTTTGCTCGATCTCAAATGATTTGCGCTTCCTCAAATCTTCACAGAGCTCCTCGACCATCTCATGGAACACGCGGTCGGTCTCGCCGGCGTTCACCTCATACGGACGAATCTGGAAGATCAAATCATTGATCACGTCGCCCATGTGCATGGCGTTCAGCATGCCAAATCCAAAGTCGATCGAGAACTTCAGCCCCGGCTCGCCCGACGCCGCCTTGATGCCGTCGCTATCTTTAAACAGCAGCACGCGGAACCCGTCGAAGCCCGCATTCTTCAGCGCAAAGCGATACTCCGCTTCATACATGCCGAAGCGGCACGGGCCGCACGATCCCGCGGTAAAGAAGACGTAGTTGTCCAGAATCTCCTGCCGCGACAATCCTTCCTTCTCGAGGAATTGCAAATACTGCACCAGATTGCCGACCGTGAAATACGTCGGATTGCACTGGCCGTTGTTGCCGAACTCTTTGCCGATCTGAAACGCCGGCACGTCGGGCACGGGCAGCTTTTCGCAGCGATAGCCGCAGCCCTGAAAGACGGCGCGTATCAGGTCTTCGTGCTTCCAGGTAAATCCGCCGAAAAGAATCGTGGTGTCCTTGCGCTGCTCTGCAGTGAAAGCGCGCTCAACGGGACGGTGGAAATGTTTCGGCTGGTCCAGCCCGGCGATCTTTCTCAGGCGGGAGCGTTCGGCTTCCAGGCGTTCCTTAATTTCAGCGTCGTTCTCGATTTGGACAAGATTGGTCGCCATTATCTTCCTCCGGCGGTAAGCCTTAAGTTTATTGCAAAAAGATGACTAGGACAGAAGGATGGATGCGAATTTCTGAGAGCTATTTTTGAGGGTCGTTCGCAGCGCAGGGAAAGCACGCCACACCTGCTCACATCGGATCTGCTGAGAAAGCCCATCCGAACTCCAAGAGACTCGACTCAGGGGCCCACAGTTACGCTCACCACTTTCGCTGAGCGTAAACCCACAAGTGAAAAATCTTGCCCGTACCTTAGAGACGGACAGCAGGGGAGGCTGTTGCCTCAGTTTTTCTTCCCCAAGCGATCGAGCGGACGGAAGCGCGTGATTAGTATTTATTTAGCAGAAAACCTCCGCTGATTTCAAGCCGACCCTACTCAAGCGAGCACAGCCAGCCGACTTACTGTGTCAAATCGAGACGCAAAACAGCAGGCCTCAGCCAGAGCCCGCGCTCTCACGCGAGTCGAATGGAGATCTCCCGAGCACCGCAACTCCGCTCTCAATTTCGCCGCATCGCGCTCTAACGCGATGCATCTACTAGCTATATCTACTCTTATCCCCTTCGAGGGAGGCATTCATGCAGATCCGTGAACTGGGCCGCAGCGGCCTGAAAGTCTCAGCCGAGGGCCTCGGTTGTATGGGAATGTCGGAATTCTATGGCGGACGCGACGACGCCGAATCCATCGCGACCATTCACCGCGCCCTCGATCTCGGCATCACTTTTCTCGATACCGCCGATGTTTACGGTCCTCATACCAACGAAGAGCTGGTCGGCAAGGCAATCAAAGGCAAGCGCGACAAGATCGTTTTGGCCACAAAGTTCGGCATCGTTCGCGATCCGAAGAATCCCGGCGCGCGCGGCGTCAACGGCACGCCCGACTACGTACGCAACGCCTGCGACGCGAGCCTGCGCCGTCTCGGTGTCGAGACCATCGATCTCTACTACCAGCATCGCGTCGATCCGAAAACACCTATCGAGGAAACTGTTCAAGCCATGGCAGAGCTGGTGAAGCAGGGGAAAGTGCGCTATCTCGGCCTCTCCGAAGCCTCTCCGAAAACCTTGCGGCGCGCGGCGAGAGTGCATCGCATCGCGGCGTTGCAGACCGAATACTCGCTCTGGACGCGCGATCCCGAGCAGGAAATTCTCGCAACCTGCCGCGAGCTCGGCATTGGATTCGTCGCCTACAGTCCTCTCGGGCGCGGTTTCCTCACCGGACACTTCCAGCATTTCGAAGATCTTCCCGCCGACGACTATCGCCGCAACAGTCCTCGATTTCAAGGAGAGAACTTCCAGCGCAATCTCGACCTCGTGCGCCGCGTCGAGGAGATTGCCTTCGAAAAACGCTGCAAGCCGTCGCAACTCGCGCTGGCGTGGGTGCTCGCCCAAGGCAACGACATCGTTCCGATCCCCGGCACCAAGCGCCGCAAGTATCTCGAAGAAAACGCGGCCGCGGTCGACGTGAAGCTCACCGGCGAAGACTTGCGGCGTATCGATGAAGTCTTCCCTCCGGAAGCCGCCGCCGGCCTGCGCTATCCCGAGCACATGATGGACCTCGTTAACGGCTGATGGAAGCCATCCTCCGGGCCCCATTTCTGGCAGGTTTTGCCTGGAGGCGGGGAATTTCGCCAACCCCGGCCTTGACGGTTTTCGAAGGTCTGGGGATTTTCCACCTGACGCTCCACTCCGCCAGCATCCGCCACGAGCCTCATCCGCATCGAATTAATTAGGAGGTTCAATTCCTGTGCAGACTGGAGGAGTTGGCGGGCTGCTTGGCAGCATGAACGTGACCCCACTCATTGATGTGCTTCTCACCCTGCTGGTGATCTTCATGATCATTTCTCCAGTGACTCCGCGGGGTGAAAATGCCCTCATTCCGCAGCCGCCGCCGAAAAATTCCAAGCCGCAAACCGACAACCGTTCTGTCGTGCTGCAGTTGACTGGCGCTCCCGGGCAGCAGCCGAAATTGGAGATCAACCAGCAACCTGTGACCTGGCAGGGCCTCGACAACGAGCTGGTCAAGATCTACGAAACCCGCGCGCAGAAAGTCTTATTCGTCAAGGCGGATAACAACGTGCCCTGGGAAGATGTTGTCACCGTCATTGACGACGCCCACGGCGTTGGCGTGGATCACGTTGGCCTGATGACCGACAAGATGGCCTCCACCGGATAGCCGCTGCTGGGCAATCCGCGCGGTTGTCTGCGTGCGAGGTAGCCTCGCTCCGAGAAGCCGTTACGGACTGCGCTATCCCAACCACATGACGGACCTGATCAACGGATAAATAAATTTGGGCGGGTGCCCTATCCTGAGGGGCTATGACGGTATTTTCAGCAGCCTGTTGGGGTATCCCCCCTCCCCCCCGAATCTTTGGAATCATGGAGTTAGGGCGAAATTCCCGGCAAAATACGTCTTTCAAAGAACTTAGATACTAAAATCCGTGAAACAAAGGACTTAGAGCCGGACCATTTCGCGTTTCGCGAGAGTGACGGCCTCCGCGATGATTGCGGAGTTGGGCTGTGGAAGACAAGGGCAGATGTCACAAAGG
>DATKQB010000025.1:0-14260 GCA_035523795.1 Verrucomicrobiia bacterium
GGCCAGCGTGAGTATCGATTGTCAGCACATAAGTCGCGAAACGCTGGAGTATGTAAACGGTCAAGGTTTCGAAGCCGGCCCGGAGAATGATCGTCCGCAAACACTCAAGAAGTACTGCATCGGACGAATTATTGGACCTAAGGATTGGAGCGATGTTCGGGAGCAAATGACGCGCTTCTTTCAACTCAATTTGCCCGCGACTCCGCCTCTCTATTCAGGTCCAGAGACGACCGTCATAATCGAGCAAGGAAGTGGTCACTCGACAATATTGCCGCTGCAGGACTTTGAATCGCAGTTTGGCCCGGTTATCTTAATGCTCCCTTCCCGCCCAGCGGTGGTGGTGCCCATTAGACGGCAGTACGCAGACGTTCTCCTTAACACCGCGAACCAGCAATCACTCTTTGTGCCGCCAGAGGCATCTGTCCTGGGAGAGAGGCTATACCTGAGTAGCCCTCGCGCTCTGTCTGTCCTGACCCCCGGCGCAGTTATCCTGTTTTATGAATCGATGCGTGTGGACAGTGGACGCGGAGCCATCGTGGCGGCTGCCACAATTACTCGGACCGCGATCCAGCAGACAACGGAGATCGGCACGGAGATAACCAGACGCGGCGTCCTCCGTTCGGAGGAAGTCCAGACCGTGAGCTCAACCGATAAGACGGGACTGACGTTCTTTAGCCAGCTCTTCCGATTCAGGAACCCAGTCGGTCTGTCCCGTTTGGACGCGATTGGATGCGTCGATGGTGCCAAATTCGTTACAGCTCGCGGCATCGATTTCAACGCAGCTTCCATCATTATGGATGAGGGGAAACCAAGTGTCTGAATGTCCTGACATTCTGATTTCGTTAAGGCCTGCCTACACGAAGGCGATTCTTGAGGGGAAAAAGACCGTCGAACTACGACGCCGAAGGGTCCACGCGGCGGTCGGTACCAGGGTTTGGCTTTACTCCAAGACCCCCACCGCCAGGATTGAGGGCGTTGCACGCATCAAGCATGTTCACGAGGGCGGTCTTCCGGGCATTTGGTCCGAATACTCAAGCCAAGTTGGCGTTTCAAAGGGAGAGTTCGAGGACTACTTCAAAGGTTGTCGCAAAGGATGTGCGATTGTGCTGGTCGAAGCGCGCGCGATCCTTCCCGGCGTCGATCTCGATACCGTGAGAAGCCGATTCGGTGGGTTCCACCCACCGCAATTCTTCAAGCGGTTAAACACGAGAGAGATCGCAGCTCTACACGATGTCGCGAACGGTCATCTACATAGTTGGCAATCAGCTAGAGAACGTACGCGCCGTTCGCAACCGCAAGCGCGGAGGTCAGAGCAACTGTAGGACTGGATAGAGCCGTTGATCAATGCCTTCAGGGCGACTTCTGAGTCATTGTGCCGGTATGAACAGCAGGGCGCAAAAAGATCTCTTATTCCGATAGCGAGCACCGCTGGTGTTGATTGATGTCGTCGGTGAGATCCGTAGCTCGGTCGTCGGTAGAGGCGGCCTGTTATAGACTAGGAAACAATTCGGCGGAGGCAGCAATGTACACGGGTTTTCGTGTCAACGAATCCGGGCACATCTACGGTCCCAATGGATACACACAGTTTCGAATCAACGATGCTCGCCGCATTTACGGCCCATACGGATACTCGCAATACCGTGTCAACGAAACTGGAAGGATCTACGGGCCGAGTGGCTATTCAGAGTTTCGGATTAATGACTCCGGTCGCATTTATGGCCCCGATCAGGTCATGCCTTGGGCGCCGGGTGAGTAGCCGTCCGAATCCACACGCCCTTCGGGGAGGCAAAGTTACCAGATGTCGAAGAGACTAACTCCGGCGGCGACAGTAGCCCTAAAGGAGGCCCTTTGCTCGATCTACTGGTATAAAGCCGACCTCCGGGGCTTCCTGCAACAATGTTTTCCGAATCGAATATTGATCGGCTCACTGAATTGGAATAACTACAAGCGCCAGATCGTCTCTGATCTGGTAGATCATCTGGTCCAGGACCAAGAGAAATACCTGGGTGACTTGACTCGACTGTGCCATGAAGTCTGTACAATTGCATCGTTTGCACACCTCGAGCAATTAGAGGGAGGCCCTGAGAAAGCTTCCCGTGCGCGAGCTGCAGTGGCTCAACTCAAGAGTCTTCTTGAACCGCATGACCAAATAAAGAGAGAGCAGGACGACTTAGTTGAGCGGCAGAAGAGGGCGTCAGAGAAGCTGAAGGCAAATGCCGCCGTGCGCGAGAAGCTGGAAGAATTGAAGGGCAGGTACATGGCTCTCGTTACTTCCACAATTGCCCAAACCCGCGGATATGAACTCGAGAAGGTTATGTATGATCTCTTCGAACTGTTTGATCTCGATCCAAAAGCGTCCTTCCGCAATACGGGAGAACAGATCGACGGGGCATTCTCACTTTCAGGCACCGACTTTTTGTTTGAGGCGAAGTGGCGACAAGAACAAACGGATGCCGCTGACCTTGATTCGTTTGCTGCGAAAGTGCGACGGAAGCTCGAAAACACACTCGGTGTATTTCTTTCAATTAACGGTTTCACTCCTACCGGGATTGCCGCACATTCGTCCGGAGGGGCAGTTGTCATTCTAGTGGATGGAGCCGACTTGATGGCGGTGTTTGAAGAAAGAATAGACTTTGTGACACTTTTGCTACGAAAGAAGCGCCACGCGGCGCAGACGGGGGAAATTTATCTCCCGATACACCGGATTCTCTGATTTTTGCCTTTTGTCATAAGTCTCGAAGTTCGCTGTGCGCGTAAGTTGGGTTCGCTGCTGTCTCTGGTCTGTGGGCAGGCGTACCCACAGAGTGGTTCTCCCGCCGGCTTTCAAGCCTTAAGGCCGTGTGTAGCGACCCGCACTATGCGCGGTCCGGTCCCCGCGTAGGAGCGGTTCCCACCGGCTTTGCGGAAAAAATTGACACCGCACGCTGGCCAATTCATGCGGCCGCGGAGGTCGCCCAGAGACCGCGCTCCGCCGATCGATTGTTGTTGATGCGGTCCAGGTTCGAGTAAAAGAGAACCAGATCTTGCAGCCTTTCATTTGCCCTGCGTCGTACGTGTGGAACTCACGGTCGGCTGACGACCTTCACAAGTTCCAGTAGCGTCTGTTCGTGCGGTCTGTTGAGTGGACTGAGATCGATCTGCAATGTCGCGACAATCGGGTCGCGCTCGCCCTCGGGGATTTCAGTCAGTAAATACGTAATCAGATCCTCCTGCCGGCTCTGGCCGAAGACCATACGATAGATTGCAAGAGCGCGGCGCAGCGCGTACAGCCGGTCTACTTCGCGGCTGAAGGGCAGGAGCGGCACGTGTCGCTCGATCTTGGCGTCACCCTGAAAAACCCAGTAGGGCACAAGGTCGTTTTCGGTCGACAGTCTCACGCTGCGGCCCATCTCAAACAGGCTTTCCCATGCATCCTGATGGTTTGCCTGCAGGGCCTCTGTTGCAAATACCGCCGACACATTCTTGCGCACTGCATGGCCTTTGTACCGGTGTATGCGGCCCTCCCGCTGTTCCAGATCGACGGGATTCGACGGCAGGTTCCAGTGGGTGATGGCGTGGCAGTAGTGGTGGAAATCGAGACCCTCTTGCCCCACCGAGGTTGAGACCAGCACGAATGGCCAGAACGGCGAATTGAAAGCAGCGCGCACTCTCTCTTTGCGGGTCGCGGGCGAGCTGCCGTCCATCGGCGGCGCCTCTTCGTCCGCCCGGTCATCGCCGAACCGCATCGCGAAGCGAATGCGCATCGGCTCTGTCGCGAGCTTTACCTCTCTCGCATAGGGCGGCGCAGTTACATCATCGATCCGTAGCGATGCGGCGCGAATCGTCAGCGCAGAAATGATTTCCGTCCCGATCTTCTCCGCAATTTCAGCCGGTGCTTTAGAAGCGACCCCGAGCGACTCGCGAAGAAGATGCGCGTACTCGTCTAGGACGGACTGCAGGTTGCCGGCGTGGGCATATTCTAGGACACGCTCCCAATAGGGTTCGCCTGCGAACTCCGTTCGGACGGCCTCGATTACTTCCGCATGGTTGAATAGCGACAGGAATGCTCTTCCGGTCCGTGCAGCCGCATCTCGAAGAGGCTGGCAGATAGCGGGATTCGCCCGGCTTGCCCGCGCATAGGCCCGCATTGCCGCCGTGGCCGGACCGGCTGATGCTCCGAGTGCGAGGACATTGAAAAGATCTTCGGGCGGCATGCCAAGTTTCTCGGCGCCGCTGCGAATGGCCGTGATCGTCTCTCGGGCTTTTTCGACGTGGCCGTCCCACGCCTCATCTTCTTCGCCGGCCTCAACGCCCGCCCATTGTTGCGTCAGATCCATCCGCTCCCACCAGCTTTGAGCCTCGTCCGGAAATTCGGCGTAGTCGAGTAATATGGGCACAAGCCAGTACCACCGATCATCCGTCGCACCGCCGCTCTCATAAGCCAAACCCATTTTTTCGACCAGATTCTTGATGCGCTCAGAAAGCTGGATTCGCATCTCTTTCGCGTTCAGTTTTGCGCCGCGCGCGAGATCGCGCGGGTCACAATCGCGCGCGAAGGTAAGGCAGGGGTAAATAAGCAGAAGCAGCGGCAGGCCGCCGTGCCGGCCCTCCGATATCCTAAAGCGCAGCAGGCCCCGCTGCTTTTTCCAATTTTCCTGCGTAATCCGCTCGCGGGGATACGCCGCCCGCATCATGCGCCGTTCGGCCTCATACGACACGAGAGATGCGACCGCACGAGGCACCATATGCCACGCAGAAAACACAAGCCGTTTTGTAACATTGGCCAGTTCCACCGTCGCAAAAGGGCCTTCGGGCGTGTAGTAGGGCAAGGACGGTGGCATCCACAGCAGGCGCCACATGCCCCGGCCCACCGTATCTGCAATAAGATCCCGCAATCTTGCATTGGCAGGTTCCACGGGCAGATAGTTGCGCGCGCGCTCCAGATCGAGGAATGCTTCCGGAAATTTCCTGACGAGCTTCACCAACTTGTCTTTCTCCAGCGCGTTCCTGAATGACCTCTTCAGCGCATACGCATCCATGAAATTGAACAGATACGGCGCCGATTTCCAGTATTCGACGACATCGTCCTCATCGACGGCGTCGGCGACGCTCTGCGCGCCGAGAAAGCCGCGGACATCGGCTGTGTGCAAGGTCGTATCAGCAGGCGGTTTGTCGACCAGCATGCCGCCGCGCATCTTTGACGATGAAAGTCGTTCAGTGCGCGCCATGACGCGCACCAATCTCTGCTGGAGCACCGCTTTGGCGTTCCGCAGCCGGAGCATTCCCTCAGGCGTCATGACCGAAGGCAGGGCTGCGCGGTATTCAGCGAGAATCTCCTTGCATCCAGCCGCGTTTCCGTCTTCCAGAAATCCAAGCAGCTTCAGAAAGTCGCCATAATGATCGTCGTCCGTCTCGTGATGAAGTGTAACGGCACGGTACGGCGTCGCGGAGAGCAGAAGCACGCGCGCACCCTGCCCGGCCTCCGACTCGAACAGATCGCGAGCAAGTTCTCCAGCTTCTGAGTCCTCTTGCAGAAGATGCTTAAAGCGCTGAAACTCGTCAAGGATGATCAGGTGGGGCTCCAGCGTCGCAAGGCACACCTTCGCAAGGAGCAATCTCACCTCGCCGATCCACCCCGTTCGCAGCTTGCTCGCACCCGGCGGCCCCTTAGAGTCGCTGCGGCCAAAAATGCCACGCAGCTCTTCGAAACGCGTCCGCAGATCTGGCTGTCCTGCGCTCTTGTCCGCGAGCACTTGCTTGGCAAGGCTGGCAACAAAAGCATCCGAAATCTGCTCGTTCAGCTTCGTGAAGTCAAAGTGCTCGACGCGCCACTCGAAGGACGAGGTATTGGCGTAGTCCTGCATTACATAAAGCGAAGATCGCGGCCCGCGGACATTCCACGCCCGGTCCAGCAGCCAGTAAAGCAGGACGCGTTCATCGATCCGTCCGCCACCCCGTTTTTGCTCAAAGGAGGTTGCGGGCGTCAAAGCAACGAAATTGACCCGATTCTGCTTCAGGTCGTGCATGTGCAGAGGAAGAAGTGTGAGGCGTGTCGCCTGCGCCGCTTGCTCGCAGCCGGAAATGCTGAGGCGGTCGATGTTCTGTCGCGCGATATCGGCGTTCGAGCAGATATAGACGATGTTAATGCGTGGCACTTTATTCCAGAGTCGCTCAATGGTACGTGCGACGACACCGCGGGCAACGAGCGTTTTGCCCAAACCCACTTCGTCCGCAACGAGAAAGCGTCTGGTCGGATCAGGCCCATAAAACCGTTCGTCAACATAGTCCACCGTCGCACGCTGAAAGTCCTTTAGGCCCTGCAGAGCCGACGCGGTATCTGGGGGTGCGCTCATCTCGCGATCGCCTCCCGTGCGATGTGCCAGAGCGGCTCCCATATCCTCTGGAAGTCTTCACTTAGCAGATCCGAGCTGCCAGGCTGTTTCCGGAGGACATCGAGCAACGAAGCAACGCGCTCAAGTTGGCGCGGCGAGCGGTGCAGCGCGCGCAACATCGTTTCCAAGACATAGGGGTTCTGCCCCGCATAGCCGCCCGGGGTTCCCGCTGCCTCAAGCACCCTACGCAGGTCGCCCGAAGACGCCGCGGCTTCCTCTCCGCAGGCCAGCAGAAACAGAATGTAACGAAGAAGCTGGTCGCGGTTTTCAATAAGCGAACGGACCACCCGATCCTGCCGGTCCTCAGGTGCGCCATCGAGAGGAAGATTCATCACAAACACGGTCTCCCGCTCGGTATCGCCGACTTTCGCCGCGACAGAGAATGCCAATAGGGGCGTCAACCCAATATAGGAAAGGCGTCCGAAAGTAATGGATGGACCGACCAGCTGACCGCGCTCGGCGTGCTGAGTTATCGGCCAGGCGCGCAGTTCAAACGTGCCATCCGGCCATACCGGTGCGCGCGTCCATGCGAGCGTAAGGTCAAACAGGTCCGCCTCGCCGGCTGGCGTGGCGGTCAGTCGGGGTCCGGCGACGGCGACAGCGCGTTTCACAGCCTGGACCAGGTCGTCTATTTGGCGCTCAGTCTTGTCGACCGGAACGACCGGCGCATTCAGGTCATATTTCTGCAGCAAGTCAGCGAAAGTCGTTTCGCCCTTTACCAGCTGCAAAAACTCGTCCACCCCGAAGCGGCCTCTCTTGCCCACCATCTCAACCATGAATTCGACGTTATGGTCAAACGCATGCTTGGTCGCATTGAACGAGCCGCTGAATACGCTCGCATTCCAGCCGCGGTCGATAACGTACAGTTTTGCGTGCAATCCATCGAGGACTTCGCCGCCCGCAGCCGGAGCTGCTTCGTCCGTTTCGTCCGAAGCTGCTGGCGAAAGGAAGTGGACACTCGCGAAGCGGCGCAACGTCTCCGGCGCGATTTCCTGCAGGCTCTCAGGACGCGACACAAGATGCGTAGCCGGAACATCGTCGAGAAATTCCCCGAGAAACGGCTCGGCCACAAACGGGGAAACGATCAGCGCCTTGTCCTTTCTCCGGCCGAACGGTGAGACTCTGCGTTTCTCAAGGCCACTGGCCCAGAAGCGGCACTCGTTATCGTCGAAACCCTCCGGCCAGCTGAACCGAACGCGCCGAAGTTCGTCCGCGATTTTTGTGATCCCCTGGCGCCGGGCCCGCGGAACGGGGCGCAGTGCCATCGCTGGCAGAGCGTCTATCAGATCGCCCAGAGGATGGTTCGCGGCGATCGCGTTTTCGCGGTGAGTGAGCGGTCCGTCCAGCGAAACGACCGTGTCCCAGCATTTGTCGAATGTCAGATTCCGGCTCAGGCAGAGCACGCGGTAACGAACTGACTTGTCCTCGGCAATGAAACGTAGCGCCCAGAGTTTCGGGTGGAATACGCCCTCTGGGTCAGGCGGCTCCACGTCGTAAATGCAGGGTTCCAGAAACGTGACGAGCGGCAGGTACTTCGCAGGCAGTCGCATCTGTCCGCTCTGACAAAAAATGGTGAAGCGGTCCCCGTAACGCCTCAATGCTTCGAGGAGCGCCAGCGGTTCAGCAACCAGCTCGCCATCCGCATGCTCCCAGTCGAAGAATGCGAAGGAAAGCGGAAGCATGAGCGCGCTTATGAGATCGAGGGAAAACGTCGTCCCGACCGCAATGTCGAGCGTGCACCCAAGAGGCGGGCGCAGAAGCTCCATCAGGTGCTGCCTTTCGCCGGGCTTAAGCATCAGCTTTCTCCAACCCGTCGAAAATGTCGTCGAGCAACCGCAGACTGATCGTCCACCTGTATTCCAGTCTCGCCGTGCCCGAACTCCCGTTCCACAACTCCTGTGCGCGCGGATTATCGATGCGGGCAAGACCCCTTTTTAGCTGTCGCTCGCGCTCGCTTATCAGCAGGCGCGCCCTGGCGTTGGCCGACAGCTGCGCTGCTCCTCCTGCCAGCGCCAGATCCCACCACGTGTTGATAAAGTCAGTCGTGCGGTTCGTAATCCGCTGATGGCCAGAATCCACGATTTCCCAGAAGCGATTTCTATTCCACTGTGCAAGAACCCGCGCCCTCTTTGCGATCATTTCCGCCCATTCGGCAAGATCGTCGAGATACTGCGAAACGCCCTCCTCCCAATGGGCCTGTTGGGCGAGCATAAGATTGTAGAGCAGGGAAGCCCCGTGCATGACCTCGGACAGGTTTTGCGCATGATCCAGAATTTCGCGCAGGCGGGGCGGGAGTTCTGCGGAATGCGGGTGCTCCCATGGAAACTCAACGGGGGCGACGCGCTTGCGAAGTGTTACAAGCTCGGCCAGCAGAGATCCGGCGCATCCAGGACTCAGCATGATGCGTTCTGCAAGATACTCGGCTTCGCGCCGCGCCAGACTCAATGAGCATTTTGCAGGGAAATCATCCGGGAGCTGCACCAGGCCGGCATGCCAGTTTGGCGCCACGAGATCATCGTGCTCCGCGTCACGCTCTGTCGCGCGGCCACGATTACGGGTTACCTGTGTGTAGTAGCGGTCGAGGTTACGGTGATACTGCACCTGCGCGCCAGCAAAACAACGGATGCCCCAAACCGCGAGTCCCTGCCAATACACGCTGCTCGGAAGGCGTTTGAGAGTTGTCTTCGCCACCTTGCCGATATTCCCGTAATTGTCGTCAGAGTCTTCGATGGGCTGAACGAGACTTAATTCCGCACGACGAGCCTTGGCGGCAATCTCCGCCGAACTGGTTTTCTGCCTTTCAAGCTTCTGATATGTCCACGGCACAATTAGGAAGTACCGCGCCCGCGTCATGATTGTGCTTGTGCCCGGAAAGAGCATATCCGCGAAGGCGTCACGCACCGAACCGACGCCCAGCTCGTCGCGCGTGTCGTGTTCTTTGAAGAGATCGACGACGTCGAGCATCTTGCGACGCTCACGTTCTGAGTAATCCAGCCAGACAAAAGTCGACATCGAAAGGGCCTATCCCGCGACGTACCAGCGCTATTCCCAGAGTTTCCGCAAACTAGCAGAGTAGAAGCGTATCGCGTCCGCACCACGAAGGTGTGAAATCCCGATTTGGTGCAAGAGAATAGTTATGGGTTCGGCCGATGCGGCGAAGCAGATCACCTCTCCCTCGTTCTTTTTCAGATCATAATACCCGAAGGCATTGGACATACGATCGCTTTCGGTTTTGCCGATACTGTGCCGCGCCGCTTCGGTCCGCCAAGTCGCGACGGGCAAAGGGACCAGCCAGATGTTTAAGAAGACCCGCGATCTCCGCGAACTGCTGTCCCGAATGGATGACTATGTCGTGGCTCTCAAAGAGAAGGAGTGGCTCTTTTCGCCCCTTGAGGGGTTCGCTGGACGGACTCCCCAGGAATTGATCGCCGCTGGGCGCATCCGCGATCTCGTCATAGAGTTCGACGGGTTGCGGAAGGGGCAGCCAGTGTGACGTTCGGAGCCAAGCAGCAGAAGGCAATCACGCGCTGGATTAGCCGGGCTGCCCCATTGAAGGGGCTCTTCTTTCATCGCGTTACCAGGGATGCGGGTTGGTAATGATAGGCTCGGAGACGCAAGAAAGAATTGTCGCACATCATGAATCCAGCCAAATCCGGTTCGCTTCCGGAGGGATACGAGAAATTCGTCGAGGAGCTGAAAGGCCGTATCCGCTCGGCTCAGGTTCGCGCTGCGCTTTCTGTAAACCGAGAGCTAGTTCTGCTCTATTGGAATCTTGGCCGGGAAATCCTGAACCGCCAAAGCCAGGAAGGCTGGGGAGCAAAGATCATCGACCGGCTATCGGTCGATCTGACCCACGCATTCCCCGGCACGCGCGGATTTGGCGCCCGGAACTTGAAGTACATGCGGGCATTTGCCGAAGCCTACCCAGACGAGGAATTTGTGCAACAGGTGGTTGCACAATTGCCCTGGGGCCACCAGGTCCGCATTCTCGATGCAGTGAAGGATCCGAGCCAGAGAGAATGGTACATCCGGCAGTCGTTTGAAAACGGCTGGAGCCGCAACGTCCTAGTGCATCAGATCGAAAGCAGGCTATTTGAGCGGCAGGGTCATGCGCTGACCAATTTCGACCGTACACTGCCGCAGCCCCAATCAGATCTGGCCCAGGAGCTCATCAAGGACCCGTATCACTTTGACTTTCTCACTTTAGGACCTGACCTGCTCGAAAGGGAGCTCGAACGCAGTTTGATCGATCACATCCGGGACTTCCTTTTGGAATTGGGAAAGGGATTTGCGTTTGTGGGGAGCCAGTTTCACCTCGAAGTCGCGGGCCAGGACTACTACCTCGATTTGCTTTTCTACCACGTACGGCTCCACTGCTACATCGTCATTGATCTCAAGATCGAAGAATTCAAGCCGGAATTCGCCGGCAAAATGAACTTCTATCTCTCCGCGGTCGACGATCTCCTCCGCCAGCCTCAGGACCAACCCACTCTCGGCATCATTCTCTGTAAGGAACGGGAGAGACTGGTGGTCGAGTATACGCTACGTGATCTCGCCAAGCCCATGGGAGTCGCTCAGTACCGCCTGGCGGAAGCCTTGCCTGAGCAGCTCAAAACCGAACTGCCGACCAACGACGAACTGGTCAAAGAACTCCCCTTGCTCGAACTTCTTACCTTGCGCATTGAGCTCGAAAGACGGCTCGCCCGGCTGGCAAATGCCAGAGGTCTTGAGTGGAAGGGCGAGAGTGTCGGAATGCTGGCGACGAACCTGCACATGCACGATCTGATTTCGACTGAGCTGCACCACAACCTCATGATCCTTTCGGGAACTCTGAATCGCGCGGTGCACGGGGAATTGATCTCCGTTGAACAAGCGCAACAGAGCCTGGAGACCGGGCGCAGTGTCCTGGCCAATTTGGACGGCGAATGAGTAAATATCCTCCGGCAGAGCCGGAGGCTTTACGGTTGCTGGCCCCTCAAAGGGGCCTGATCGCAACCGCAAAGGCAAAGCAGCGGCGACAGCAAGCAATTCAGCGCTACCAACGCCGAAACTGCAGAGACAAACACCAACTCCCGGAAACGTCAAACTCCTACTGCCTCCCCGGCAAAGCCGGGGGGCCTCCCTGCTTCGCTAGCGATGCTGCCAGCGGCTGTAGCGTCGTCGATAGCGGCGGTTAGCGCGGACACAATACGGACACATTTTGGACACGAAAACGTACCATTCAGTACCACTCGACACTACAAGCACGATTTACCAACGTGTTCAATTTCAAGGGATTAGTTGATTCTGAACCGCTTATCGCGATTGGAAGGCGGCCCTGAAAAGGCCGGCGTCGGCGGTTCGATCCCGTCCCTGGCCACCACTCAAACATCCGGGACCATCCGAGCTCGTCCAGCTCTCCCGTAAAGCGTTGATTTTGCGCATCACCTTGGACACCCGTTGTCCGAGCTCGTCTATTGACATCCAGGCGGCTGGGGGCAACTCACCCATTGCGAAAATGAGTCGCCCCCAGAATGCCACCGACCGACAAACTGACAGAGTGCGCGTCGGTGACTTCATCGAGAGGTCTCGCAGTTGCCAATGGTTGAAAGTGGTCAAAATCTGAAGATCGTCCCCGGTGGATCGCAATTGGCTTCGGCCGCGAGGCGCACGGCTCCATGCGATTGAGCCAGGAGTGGAGGTCCGGTAGACTTGGTATGTGAACTGAGGTCCTGGTTCACGCGGCGAAGGGGTTCGCCGAAACCGCTGTCCTTTCCTGCTTTCATCCGGATGGACGGATGATGACCCCTGGCGAGGTTTCGTCGGGGTGTCTCCTGAGCCTCCGATGATCCTCTACATGCAGCTGAAGCGCTGACGTGGTTGCTGTACGTCCGCCAGGAATGTCATGAAGATTGTGATCGTCTCCGATATCCACTCGAATCTTGCGGCGCTTCGTGCCCTTCCCGAGTGCGACTACGACCAGCTTTGGTGCGTCGGCGATCTGGTGGACTACGGCCCACGTCCTCGTGAAGTAATCCACGAAATTCAGAGCCGAGCTGCCGTGGTCGTCTCCGGAAACCACGATTACGCAGCAGGATTCTCCGCAGACCCGCGATGCTCGGCTCCGTATCGTCGGCTGGCAGCGGAAACGCTGCGTTACACGCGGGAAATCTGCTCAGATGAGCACCTGCTGTTCCTGCGGAATTTGCCGCGATTCCGAGAATTGGCAATCGGTGAAACCCGGTTCTACATCGTCCATGCGACGCCCACGGATCCGCTGTTTGCCTATAGCCCTGAAGGCTCGGACCGATGGGTAGCGGAAGCAGAGGCGATTCAGGCGGACACGATGGTCGTCGGCCACACCCACACGCCGTTCATTCGGGTAGTCGGAAGCACCACAATCGTGAACCCTGGCAGCCTCGGGCAGCCAAAGACAGGCCGGCCACTCGCCTGCTATGCGATCTGGGAAGATGGGGATGTTTCGCTGAAGGAATACGAGTACCCGATTGCGGAGACCATCCGTGACATTCGAGAGATGCCGATCGCCGAAGAAGATCAGAACGCGCTGATTGCGGTGCTGGAAACCGGCACTTTGCCTGCGAAGTCGCTCCCAGGGAGCGGGGTGCCGCGATGAACCCTGCTTCGCCATCTGTCGTCCCGTCACTCAATATGGAGAGTCTGATTAAGGCGCTGGGCTCGTTGGTCGATGGCGAAGCAGCTAAAGAGCGGCTGATTGCGGCGGGTCCGTCGGCGATTCCGTGGCTGGAGCGGTTTCTCCTGGAGGGATGCGCGCGAACCGTTGCTGTGCCGCGCTGTCGCGCGGTTCACGCCCTTGCTGAACTCGGAGCACAACAAGTGCTCCTTTCATACTTCCGGCAACACCGGCATCCGACGGATCCGGCGGTGCTCTTTGCGGAGGACGCTGTCAGGAGCGCAGCGGCAGAGGAATTGGCGAAGCATCCGTCAGAAGAAACCTATGAAGTCATCCTTGATGCAGCGCAGGAGCGAATCACGGGTGGGCTGACCCGGGCCCTGAGCGATTTCGGGCGAGCAGAAAGCATCCCCGTGCTGTTCTCCGCACTCGACGACGACCTGTGCCGCGAAGATGCGCGGTCCGCCCTGCGGAAGATGCCGGCTCAGTCGCGCGCCTATGCGGCACTGGTCCTGCGAGGAAAGCACGCGGCATCGGTTCAGATGGTCTTGTCGCACCGCCAGCGCCGTGCGGTTCTGCAACTCATGCGCGAGCTTGGCGCCGATGCCGAAGATTGGCCGATCCTGCGCCATTATCTGGAAGACGCGAATGCCGATTCGGTGATTGCGGTCGCCGGGATCGGATTCGCGCTGGGTGCTACCTCTGATTACGCAGCGATCATCGACTCGTTACTTCGCATCTCTTCGCATCTGAACTGGGTGCAGGAAGACGACTTGAGGCGACTGTTGGAGGAGCATCCCGAACAGGCGCGTGCCGCGGCTCACAAACTCTACGAAGATGCGGTTGGCAGAGGCGAGGGGCCGAACTGGCTCAATCCGCGATGGCGAATTCTCCGGTGTTTTCTGGGGGACGGTGCGGGAAGCGGGAAGTTGTGACCGGCCTCCGGCGACTAAAGGACGGAATCAGGCAATGGACCTGAAGGAATACGAGCAGAGAAAGTTCCTGCTGGCGGAGGTCATCCGTTCAGCGCAAGCCATTGACACTAAAAATACCGCTTTGCAGGGAGATTGCCGTGAATTGGTGGCGCGCCTCGCGGAGGATCAGTTCAACCTGATGATGGTCGGCCGTTTCAGCCGGGGCAAATCGACGCTGATGAACGCAATTCTCGGCGGCGATTATTTGCCCACAGGCATTGTGCCGCTTACGTCCGTCATCACGACGGTCCGATACGGAAGCAGACCGCAGGTAGTGCTGCATT
>DATKQB010000026.1:0-6759 GCA_035523795.1 Verrucomicrobiia bacterium
GTGTGGTCGAGACGGCCGAGCGTGCGGACGATGTTGCGAATGTAGGTGCCAATGCCAAATTCGGTCATCCGGCGGATGTCGATGGCGATCTTCACCGATGTGATTTAACCACAGAGAAGATCAATTCACCACAGGGGACAGGCGGTTGGCCCAGCCTTTCAATCGCTGGCGCAAAATACAAAGGTGGTGCCCCATTCTTTCGCGCTCTTTGCGAAAGGATGGGCAGCACAGAATTCGATTGATTTCAAGATCCCTCAACTTACAGCTCTGAGATTCCCACCCTTGCAAAGAACGCAAGGATGGGTAATGCAGAAGAACAAAGGGTTGAGCGCCCCGTTCGAGTATGTGACAGGCATCACTGACATTTCCTCAAGCATTTACTTAGGATGCTGTTCGTAAACACTCCGGCGTCTCCGAAGCGTCCGCCAGCCTGAGATGCACACCCAAAGAGGTAGCAAGGTTTCAGGCCAACAGGAAGCGCTGCGACCGTTTCCACTCCTCAGGGAACGCCCAGCCGAACCCAGATTAGGGAGGGTCCTATGACCTCACGTCTAATCCTCATCGGGCCCCTACTCTTGCTGGTCGCAGTCATGTGCGCCGCCCAGCAGGTAAAAATCACGTATCAACCCATCAAGGATGTTTCTCCAGCTTCAGGCGAAGAAATGTACGTCGCCTATTGCGCCGCTTGCCATGGTATGGATGGCAAAGGAGCAGGGCCAGCAGCCTCTGCCAGCAAGGCCACGCCGAAGGACTTGACCCGCCTCGCCAGCTCAAACGGCGGAAAATTCCCAAGCCTGCGCGTGTGTTACTCGATTCTGGGGGACACCAGGATGGCCCGCGTACATGGCAATAACGACATGCCAGCTTGGGGATCTCTGTTCTCATCGCGTTATTGGTGGCGGACCACGGCGAAGGCTGAGGCCTGGATGCGGGCCGCGAGCCTTACCGACTACGTGGGATCGCTGCAAAAGAAATAATCTTGCCTGGAAACCAGGGGCCGCCCGACCGTCCGGCGGCCTTTCTTTTTCATCACGCGCGGTGATTGCGACCTAACTTCTGCTAACGCGATTTCACTCATCTTCCCGGCGACGGGGCGGTTGGCCCAGCCTTTCAATCGCTGGCGCAAAATACAAAGGTGGTGCCCCATTCTTTCGCGCTCTTTGCGCAAGGATGGGCAGCACAGAATTCGATTGATTCCAAGATCCCTCAACTTACAGCTCTGAGATTCCCACCCTTGCAAAGAACGCAAGGATGGGGCACCCTCGGTCGTGGCAGGCCAGGCAGAAACGCAAGGGTGGGCCACCCGCCCCTCTTTTCCTGAGGCACATTACGATCGTTGCCACGCCAGCGCCAGGCGTGGTAGCGCCAGTAGTCCATTTAGATCCGCTGTAACAATAGTATGACTATAGATTGGTGAACAGGTTATGGTTCTCGAGCGACGCGACTGGGTTTGGATGATCGGTATGGCCGTGGTGTGCAGCGGGCTCGACAAGCGAGGTTGGTCTGAGCCCTGGACTGCGCTACTAAGTGCGATGGTCGGCGCGTGCCTGGGGTTTTTCATTTCGCGACTCACGAGGAGGTCACGGGCAGAGAAGGGAAAGGACCGTTAGGATGCGAGCGGACGGGTGGCCCGCCCATTTGGTTTTTTCTGGAGAACCACTACGAGAGAGGGTGCCCCGCTCTTGCGTTTTTTGCAAGGGCGGGTACGTTGCTGTGTGTACGATGAGATTTCCGAGGAAGTCAAAACCGGCGCCGCGCGGGTAGGTCACAATGGTTATCGAACGCCAGTCGGAAACACTGCTGTCTGGTCCCGACGACATCGCTAGCAGCGTAGCAAGCGTCTGGGGCGTTCCCGCCTGATTTTGAATCTGCAACGGAGCGAATCGCCCCGTCTTGTCGCGCATCCCGTTAGCAGGCGTGTAGCGAAACGCCAGCCTCGCATTGGTCAATCGGCACCTCGGCCGGCGTTTCCGCCAGCAGGTCCTCGGCTGCCTCGCGTGCGATTCGCCATTTTCCCGTTGCCTCTTCTCCAATCATGCTGCCGCTCATATCGAGAAGGACCACAATCCTCCGTGGAGAAAGGCTGTATCGGGCATCGAGCACCACAGCTGGCTTGCCGTTCACGCGTAGATGAAAGTTTTCCTTGGTCAGACCGCGGACGGGATTCCCACGTGAGTCAAAGACGTTAACCACCACAGAACGCATCCCCGAAGGCGGCTTAAAAGCTTCCTGCGCGAAGCTTGAAGGCAAGAATACAAGGAGAATTACAATCGACAGGCAAAACCTTGCGCCCCCGATCATTTAGACCCTCCGAGCGAGACCAGTGTAGTATGTAGTACTTAGGAGTTTGAATTTCCAACCCGTGTCGTCTTCATCTCAGAAGAGGCACCGCTTCTCCTGGCGAAATCAGCCTTAACACTCAAAACCTCCGTCCCCATTTCCCCCAATCTTTTCCACAACCCCTTTGTGACATCTGCCCTTGTCTTCCACAGCCAAACTCCGCAATCATCGCAGAGGCCGTGACTCTGGCGAAATGCGAGATGGTTCGGCTCTAAGTCCTTTGTTTCACGGATTTTAGTATCTAAGTTCTTTGAAAGACGTATTTTGCCGGGAATTTCGCGCTAACGGCATGATTCCAAAGATTCGGGGGGGAGGGGGGATACCCCTCCGCATCAGAAGTTTTCGCGAGTGGCCCAGTCTTGCATCTTACAGAGCCCCATCCTTTCGCGATTTGCGAGAGGATGGGCAGCACAGATCGTGATTCATCTCCGAAACTCAACTTATAGGTCTGTGGCTCTTGTTTGCATCTCCAGAGCCGGAGTAGCAAGAGGGATGCTTCGACTCCAGAGTCAATCCTGGTTTGCGGGATTCACTCCTCCGCTCAGCATGACAGACGGAAAATGTTACGCCCTGACCTCCGCCTGCGCCTTTGCACGGCGCTCGGCATACAGCGGGAAGGCCTCGCAGAGATCCAGAACCTGCTTGCGGATCTTGGTTAGGACAGTCGCGTCCTGGCGATGAAGCAGGCCCTCGGCGATCCAGTGGCCGATCTGGCGCATCTCGGCCTCTTTCATACCGCGGGTGGTGAGCGCGGGCGTACCGATGCGAATGCCGCTCGGCTTCAGCGGCGGATTCGTATCGAAGGGAATTGCGTTTTTGTTCACCGTAATGCCGGCCTGATCGAGCGCTTTTTCGGCTTCGCTGCCGAGCATCCCTTTGGAGAAGACGTCGATCAGCATGATATGGGTATCGGTGCCGCCGGAAATGACGCGAAAGCCTTCGTCCGCGAGCGATTGCGCCAGCACCTTGGCATTCGCAACGATTTGCCGCGCATAGTCGCGGAATTCCGGCTGCATAGCCTCATGAAAGCACACCGCTTTGGCCGCAATAATGTGAACCAGCGGTCCGCCTTGCATGCCGGGGAACACAGTCTTGTCGATGGCCTGGGCGAATTCGGCCTTGGAAAGGATCATGCCCGCGCGTGGGCCGCGCAGGGTCTTGTGCGTGGTGGAAGTCACTATGTGCGCGTGCGGGACCGGCGAAGGGTGCACGCCGCCGGCAACCAGTCCGGCGAAGTGAGCCATGTCGACAAGATAGAGTGCGCCGACTTTGTCAGCGATCTGGCGCATGCGGGCAAAATCGATGATGCGCGGATAAGCGCTGCCGCCGCCGATGATCAGCTTGGGACGTTCCTTCTCGGCTAGCTTTTCGAGTTCGTCGTAATCGATGGTCTCGGATTCTTTGGTGACCCCATAAGGAATGACTTTGTAGGTCTTGCCGGAAAAATTCAGATGATGTCCGTGCGTGAGGTGTCCCCCATGAGCGAGGTTCAGGCCGAGGATAGTATCGCCGGGCTGCAGCACGGCGGCGTAGGCTTCCATGTTGGCCTGCGAGCCGGAATGCGGCTGCACGTTGGCGTGTTCGGCGCCGAACAGTTGCTTGGCGCGGTCGCGCGCGAGATTTTCGACAACATCGGTGAACTCGCACCCTCCGTAGTAGCGCTTGCCGGGATATCCCTCAGCGTACTTGTTGGTGAAGACCGAACCGGCGGCTTCGAGCACGGCTTCGCTGACAAAATTTTCTGAGCCGATCAGTTCAAGGCCTTCGTGCTGGCGGCGGGTCTCGTTGTCGATGGCGGCGGCGATATCCGGATCGGATTCGTGCAGCGGACGGTACATGCGATCAGAGCTCTTCATATCGTTTTCTCAACCTCGTGAGCCGTTCTTTCATAAACGTCGGGCCGATGCAGTTCCATATAACGCTCCGGCGACTTCAGCGGCCGAAATCCGAATTGCGAATAAAGTCCGTGCGCGTCTCGCGTGAGCAGAATCCACCGGCGCAGTCCTTGCAGCGCAGGATGACCGACGATCGATTCCATCATCCACTTACTCAAGCCACGCCCGCGATGCGATTCGAGCACGAAGACGTCGCCGAGATAAGCGACGGTTGCAAAATCGCTGACCACACGAGCGAAGCCCACCTCGGATGTCCCATGTTTCGGCGCATTTATGAGACGTGGGGATTTTTCGCCCCCTTCATCATATACGCCAAAGCACAGGGACTGCTCGATCGATCGAGCAACCGTTTCGCGCGGGATGTCTTTCGCCCAGTAGCAGTTCGCCAGGAAACCGTGGATCATGTCGAGATCAAGACGGGCAGGATCGGTGCTGAGGACGAATTCGCCGCGACGGCGCTCGAAGATGCCGGAGATCTGTGCGATTTCCATCGTTCGTATTCTAAGTCGAGATACCATTCACCACGAAGGCACGGAGACACAGCGAAAAAGATGAATTACTGACTTCCTCCGTGACTCCGTGTCTCCGTGTTGGCAAATCAAAATGCCGTGCGCAAAAACGAGGCCAATTGCCAGCCATCCATGTACTTGTACGGTGTTTCGCCCGTCGTGTAATGCCCGCATGGCAGCACCACGACTTTGTGATCGATTTCGTGACGCGCGAATTCGTCGATGGCCTGGCGAGAGAACTCCGGCAGGAACGTCAGATCATACTTGGCATAGATGATCAGTGATTTTTTCGGCCAGCGCGCGAACTGCTTGAAATACGACATTGGGCTGATGGCCATCCAGGTTTGGCGCAATTCCTCCAAACCAATTTTTTCTTCGATTCCCTGGCGAATGTGACGCGTCGATTGCCCATGCCACACAACGTCGGCAAAATACGTGGACGCATGATTGAACGCGGCCACGCGGATGCGCGGATCATGCGCGGCGGCCAAAAATGCGTAACACGAACCGAGGCTCGTGCCCACGATGCCGAGGCGCGTGTATCCCTGCTGCTCGAGCCAATCGAGGCAACAGCGCACGTCAATCACTCCCTGGCGTGCGGCGTCGAGCGTGCGGCCGATGTTGGCGGAAACCGCGTAATCGGCGCGGCCGATTTCCGCTGGCATGCGAATGTCGTGATAGGGCATGCTCAGGCGGAGCACGGAGACGCCGAGCAGGTTGAGCACGCGGCAGAGGCTGGCATACGCAATCGCGTCAGAATTCCAGTGCGGCAGAAGAACGATGGCACGGCGGCCTTGCGTCGGAAACCAGCGCGCGTTGACCAGATTGTTTTCGGGATAAGGTGTGCGAACGGGCGAGGTGAAACGCAAAAAATCGGCGAACGTGCCTTTTACTTTTTTCTCCAGCTTTGCATCGGGGACGGCACGCGTGGAGAAAACCTGTACTTCGCGGCGTTCGAGGCGGAAATCTGTAGGTCGAGCGTAAGAGAAAAATTCATCGCTCGTCGAGAGGATGCGGCGGTTGTAATCAATAAAGAAATGCTCTGGATTTTCGGGCACGTGGCCGAAACGAAATCCGTTGCGGCACGGCCAATCGCGCGTCCATTCAACGCCCCATTCTAGCGGGCGGACGACACGGTTGTCGTCGACCGACGTGAGCCGGTGCTCCCAGTCATACATCCATTGCGCGTAGCGGGAAGGCATCTTCACTCTTGAGTTTAGCAATCGAGGAAGGCATGGATTGCCAGCGCGCACCGAATGGTCACAAATGACGGTCGACGCGCAGCGTTGGCGGCTGAGTGGCGCTGTGCGCCTGCTAGCTCACGTATCTTCTCGGCACGCGCTTGGAAATGTTGCAGAGGACTTCGTAAGGAGAGCTGTTGGCCAGGCGGGCATGTTCGAGAGCGTCCACGCTGACGCCGTCGCTGCTGCCCAGCAGGACGACTTCGTCTCCGACAGCGACGCCGGGGATTCCGGTGACATCGGCCAACGTAAGATCCATCGAGACGCTGCCCACAATCGGAGCATAGTGGTCGCGGACAATAACACGCCCGCGATTGGAAAGCTGCCGGTTGTAGCCGTCCGCGTATCCGACAGGCAGAACGGCCACGTGCGTAGGAGCTTTAGTCACGTACGTCGCGCCATAGCCGAGAGGCTGATTCGGACCAAAATCGCGGAGCGAGAGTATACGTGTCTTCCACGTGAGAATCGGTTTCACGGGAAGGCGCAGTGTTCCACCGCTAACTTCGCGCCCGGCGCGCACGAAGGGCAGATAGTAGCCGTAAAGCGCGACTCCAGGACGCACCATGCTTTGGGCGCCTGCCTGGTTGAACCCTGCCCACGTCTCGCGACGCGAGATCACCGCTCCGGTATTCGCCATATGAATTAGAGTTGGCTGCAATCCGGCGGCACGTAGTAACTGGAGAGCGGCACCAAAATTCTCTTCCTGCTGAGAAACAGAAGGGGCGTCCATGATCTCAGAGGCCGCCAAATGCGTCGAAAGACCTTCGAGCGTGA
>DATKQB010000027.1:0-79284 GCA_035523795.1 Verrucomicrobiia bacterium
CCGGTCTGTACTTTGAATTCCTGAATCGCATCGGGATTGGGGACGGCGACGCCGCCACTGAAATTGCCGCTCTGCTGGAAATCGTTGATCTCGACGCCATTCATCTGAAAATTGTTGTCGTTGTTGGAGCCGCCGGCTGCGACGAACGCATCATTTCCATTACTGCCGTTGCCGCGGCCGAGTTCACCGGCGTTGGTCACGTCTGCAGCCACACCCGGCGAAAGAGCGATGATCTGGGTGTAGTTTCGAGTCACCAGAGGCATGCTCTCCACGATCTGGCTATCGGCGACGCGGCCTAGCGAGCTGCTGTCAGTCTGCAGTTGCTCGGCGGCGCCGGTCACGTCCACGGTTTGAGTAATGCTGCCGACCTCGAGCTTCACATTCAAATTCTGCGTTTCGGTCACGGTGACGGTGATGTTTTGATAATTCGAGTTCTTGAATCCGGGCTTGGTGACTTCCAGGGTATAGGTGCCGGGAGGCAATAGCTGCAGGGAATAATTCCCACGGGCTCCGGAGTTGGCGGTGCGGATCTCGCCCGTCGCCTTGTTGGTGGCCTTGATCGAAGCGCCGCTGACCACGGCGCCGGAGGGATCGGAAACGATTCCGACGATGGCCCCGGTGCCCGCCGTTTGAGCGTGGCAAAGAACACCCACGATGAGGAAAATCGAAACGCTGGTTGCCGCAAGTGCCTTCATGGAAGTCTCCTCAGTCCGCATCTGGCAGAGTTTCCAACCAACAAATCTGTTAAGGGTTGAGACCCGCTTCCCGAAATCGGGCGTCGGACGAATGAAATGTTTGTTTCTATTCGCCGATGAGTGGGAAATCTAGGCCGGAACGGGCGGCGGTGTCAAGACAAAAATATGGATTCACCCATGCGGATTTCGTTATTCGGGGCGAGGAATCGGAAGTTCCAACGGAAGCATTTCGGGGCGCCCGTTGTTTCGATTGCATTTGCGATCCGTCTTGCAGTACTCTTTCGCCCTATGGCCCCGATGAAACGTTGGTTTCAGCTTTCTGTCGCCCTCTTCTTTTCACTGGCAACGCTCAGTTTCGCCCAGTCGCCCTTCACGCTGGAACAAGTCCTGACTTCGCCCTTCCCAAGCGAACTCGTAAGCGCCAGCAGCGGTAGCCGCGTGGCCTGGGTCGTCGACCTAAAAGGAATGCGCAACGTCTGGATTGCCGACGGGCCGGACTTTACGCATACGGCTCGGCAGGTCACTCACTACGTCGAGGACGATGGCCAACCGATCGCCAGTCTTCGGCTCACGCCGGACGGAAAAACCGTGCTGTATGTTCGCGGCAGCGAGCTGAACGACGCGCAGGAGAGCGCGAATCCCGCCAGTTCCACGCATGGCGAGAAGCAACAGGTATTCGCCCTGGATTTGGAAACGAAGAAGGCTGAGCCTCGGCTGTTGGGCGAGATGGGCTGCCCGGAGGAGGGCTGCGAGGATCTGGAGATTTCGCCGAACGGAAAATCAGTCGTCTGGTCCGCGAAGAGAAAATTGTGGATTGCCAGCGTGGACGGAAAAGAGCAGGCAAAGCAGTTGCTGTCGGTGCGGGGAGCGGCCGATGAAGCGAAGTGGTCGCCGGATAGCAAGCGGATCGTGTTTGTCAGTCAACGCGAAGGCCACAGCTTGATCGTGGTCTACGACTTCGATAGCGACACTATTCATTACCTGGCGCCGAGCGTGGATAGGGATTCGATGCCACGGTGGTCGCCTGACGGAAAGTGGATTGTTTTCGTTCGTACGGCTGGGACGGAAAGGAAGCTTCCGATCATTCCGGTTCGACCGAGGCCGTGGTCTTTGTGGATCGCTGATGCCAGCTCGGGAGCAGGGCACGTGCTCTGGAAAAGTGGAGACAGGCCGGACGATTCACTGCCAGGGCTTTCGGAAGATACGTCGTTCAGCTTTGCCGCCGATGGGAAAGTCGTGTTCTCGTCAGAGCGAGACGGACGGAATCATTTGTATTCGATCGCGACTACCGGAGGCGAACCGAAGCTGCTGACTCCCGGCGATTTTGACGTCGAAGATGTCACTCTGAGCGGCGATAAAACTGAGATTTTCTATTCCTCGAATCAGGACGACGTCGATCGGCGACATTTGTGGCGGGTGCCGGTCAATGGTGGCTCGTCGCAGAAAGCGTTGACCACGGGCGAGACGATCGAGTGGTCCCCGGTGCAGACTGGCGATGGCAGGAACATAGTTTGTCTGGGTTCGTCGGCCACGACTCCCGCGATGCCTTATGTCGTTACCGCGAACGGCCGGGAGATGATCGCAAAAGATACGCTACCCGCCGATTTCCCCTCGGGTTCATTGGTTGTTCCCAAACAGGTCATTTTCCAGAGTGAAGACGGCGTAACACTACATGGGCAGCTGTTTCTGCCACACAATGCGAGCGGGAAGGTTCCTGGCCTTGTGTACATGCATGGGGGACCAATACGGCAGATGCTGCTGGGCTTCCATTACATGGACTACTACCACTATGCCTACGCTGAGAATCAGTATTTGGCGAGCCGAGGATATGCGGTTTTATCGGTGAACTATCGGCTGGGCATTATGTACGGCCGGGCATTCCGCGAGGCGCCCAATAGTGTTTGGCGCGGCGCAGCGGAGTACAAAGATATAGTTGCGGCAGGCCACTATTTGCAATCGTTGCCCGAAGTAGATGGAACGAAAATCGGGTTGTGGGGTGGATCGTACGGCGGATTCCTGACCGCCATGGGTTTGGCACGCAATTCTGATCTGTTCAAGGCAGGAGTGGACTATCACGGCGTGCACGATTGGACCGCTTTCCTGACTGAACGACCATACTTCGGAAATCTGGCCTTGCGACCGCCAGACGAAGAGGAGGCAATCAAACTGGCGTGGAGTTCTTCTCCGGATGCTTACGTCAGCGGTTGGAAGTCGCCAGTGCTGCTGATTCAAGGGGATGACGATCGCAACGTGCCTTTTATGGAAACGATTGATCTGGTGCAGAGATTGCGCGCGCAGCATGTCCCGTTTGAGCAGATCGTTCTACCGGACGAGATTCATGGGTTTCTGCTGTGGAAGACGTGGCTGCGGGTCTATCCGGCGACCGCAGATTTCTTTGATCGCACGCTGAAGCAAGGGCAGGCGATTAGCACAGATAACTAGGAACGATCTCAAGAAGCGCGGATGCCCTTTTTGGGAAACGCGCTCTGACGAGAGTGCGCAGCCGGGCTGCGCATTTTCTCTCTCTATGCGATGATGTCACGTCGCTGGAGAGAGGAATGAGACTGAATGGTTATCTGATCAAGAGCACCGTCGTGGCTGCGCTCGGAGGCCTGCTGTTCGGGTTTGACACGGCAGTCATCTCCGGCACCACGGGCGACCTTGTTCGGGTCTATTCGCTGCCAGACTGGTTGCTTTCGCTCGCGGCGCGATTGCATACAGCCGAAGCGTCATTGCTGCTCGGAATTACGGTTTCTTCGGCTCTGATTGGCACCATTCTCGGTGCGATGTTTGCAGGCATTCCCGGGGACAAATATGGACGCCGCGACAGCCTGCGCGTCATGGCCGTGTTATATGTGATTTCCGCGCTGGGTTGTGCCTTTGCGTGGAATTGGGGCGCGCTGGTGTTCTTCCGCTTTGTCGGGGGATTGGGCATCGGTGGATCTTCGGTGCTGGGGCCGATGTACATCGCCGAAATCGCTCCGGCGACGTGGCGTGGCCGCCTGGTCGGCGTTTTTCAGTTCAACGTGGTTGCGGGAATTTTGCTGGCATATTTGTCGAATTATCTGGTGGGGACGGCTCACTTCGGCACTGATGTCGAATGGCGATGGAAGCTGGGAATTGCAGCGGCGCCGGCGGCATTGTTTCTACTATTACTGTTTACTATTCCACGAAGCCCGCGCTGGCTGGCCAAGAAGCAACGGTTGGATGAGGCGCGCGCAGTTCTTCGGCTCACCGGGGAAGAGAATTACGAGCAGGATCTGCGGGAAATTGTGGCTTCGATTGATGCCGAGCACGGCCGCGCGGATGAGCCTCTGTTTTCCGGCAAGTACCGGTTGCCGATTTTCCTCGCGGTCACGATTGGATTTTTCAATCAGCTCTCTGGGATCAACGCGATTCTCTATTACTTGAATGACATCTTCGCCTTCGCCGGATTCAGCAAGGTTTCCAGCGATCTGCAGGCGGTGGCCGTGGGACTCACGAATCTTGTCTTTACGGTGATAGCTATGGCAGTCATTGATAAAGTCGGGCGGAAGAAGCTCCTACTCATCGGAGCGGTGGGAACGGCGGCATGTTTGGCGGGCGTGGCCGCGATTTTCTCGACGAACCGGCATCAGGACTGGCTGGTCTGGCTGCTGATTGGATTCATCGCGAGTTTCGCTTTCTCGCAAGGCTCCGTGATTTGGGTTTACCTCAGCGAAGTGTTTCCCAACCGGGTGCGGGCAAAAGGGCAGAGCCTGGGCAGCCTGTCGCATTGGCTGATGAACGCCGCGATCTCGTTCGCTTTCCCAACTTTGGCGGCGTGGTCAAAGTCGATTCCGTTTATGTTTTTCGCCGCGATGATGGTGCTGCAGTTTCTGGTGGTGTTATTCGTCTATCCGGAGACGAAGGGCTTGACGCTGGAAGAAATGCAGAAACGGCTGCATGTGGCGTGAAGCGGAATTGCTCCCCGCCGATAAGGATCTGCCAGTCTCAGCCGACGAATCCTAGTCTTTCACCAGTGGGTAATTTTTTTCGCGCCAGCCGCGAATGCCGCCATCCATTGAAATCACGTTGGTGTAGCCCATTTTCTGCAGATTATCAGCGGCAAGAGCGGAGCGGAAGCCGCCGCCGCAATACAGAATCATCTCCCGGCTGAGATCGGGGACGCGGGTTTCGATGTCGCGTTCGATAATGCCTTTGCCGAGATGAATCGCTCCGGGCAGATGATCTTTGGCGAATTCGCTTTCTTCGCGCACGTCAATCAGCAAGAATTTGTCGCCGCGATCCATGCGGGATTTCACTTCATCGACGTTTGTCTCGCGTACGCGGCTCTTGGCATCGTCGACGATCTTCAGAAAACGGGGAGGGTGTTGGTGGGCCATGGTTTGCTCCTGGAACAGATACGCTTTAGACGACTGATTATCGTATCAAGCTGGCGCCGGCTCCGCGTAAGCAACGAAACTTTCAGTTAGGATGTATGGTTGCTGCATCGATAGATTTGCACGTAATTCCTTTGTGTGAGGAATCTTGATGAGAGTGATTCGGTTGCTCCCTGCCGTTATTTTCGTACTATCAATGTCGTTCTGTTTGGCTCAAACGCCTTCCCAGCTCAAGCTCATGCCCATGCCGGCGGACGTGGAGAGTGGCGCCGGACAACTTGCGATCACACAATCTTTTTCTGTGGCTGTAAGTGGTGTTCGGGACACGGCTCTGGATCAGGAGGTGCAAAGATTCCAGAGCCAACTGTCACGGCAGACCGGGATGTCGTTTTATCCGCAGCCCGGCGCGGCGCCGACATTACAGATCCATGCTGAACATCGGCGCGAAGCGGTCCAGAAGCTGGGTGAAGATGAATCTTACGAGCTGAGCGTGACCAATTCAGGCGCAAAGCTCAGCGCACCGAATCCGCTCGGAATCATTCGCGGCCTGCAAACAGTTCTGCAACTCGTACAGATCACGCCAACCGGGTTTGCGATTCCGGTGATTACGATCAAGGATCAGCCGCGTTTTCCCTGGCGCGGACTGATGATTGATGTGAGCCGCCACTTTTTCCCGCTGGATGTGCTCAAACGCAATCTCGATGCAATGGCTGCCGTGAAGATGAACGTCTTCCATTGGCACCTTTCTGATGATGAGGGCTTTCGCGTGGAGAGCAAGAAATTTCCCAAGCTGCAGGGAATGGGATCGGACGGGCTTTATTACACGCAGGACCAAGTTCGCGAAGTGATCGCGTACGCGCACCAGCGTGGAATCAGGGTCGTGCCCGAATTCGACGTCCCCGGACATGCGACATCATGGTTCGTCGGCTATCCGGAATTGGCGAGCGGACCGGGACCCTACGGCGTCGGGCACGGGATCGGAGTTTACGACGCGGCGATGGACCCTACACGCGAATCCACCTACAAGTTCCTCGAAGGATTCATCGCCGAAATGACCAAGCTGTTCCCGGATGAATACTTCCACATCGGCGGCGACGAGGTGAACGGGAAGCAGTGGGCGGCAAATCCCCAGATTCAGGCATTCATGCGGGCGCACGGCATGAAGACGAGTCAGGATCTGCAGGCTTACTTCAACGAACGTCTTCAGAAGATCGTGGCGAAGAACCACAAAATCATGATCGGTTGGGATGAGGTGCTGCATCCCGATCTGCCGAAGAGCATTGTGGTGCAGTCCTGGCGCGGGCAGGCATCGTTGGCGGCGGCGGCGAAGCAGGGCTATAGCGGATTGCTTTCCTACGGATACTATCTCGATCTGATGTGGCCGGCGTCACGGCATTACGCCGTGGATCCGATGAGCGACGCTGCGGCAACCCTCAGCCCGGACGAGAAGAAACGCATTCTGGGCGGTGAATCGTGCATGTGGGCGGAGTGGGTAACGCCGGAAAACGTTGATTCCCACATCTGGCCGAGGAATGCGGCCATCGCGGAACGGTTGTGGTCGCCGCAGAATATTACAGATGTGAACTCAATGTATGCGCGGCTGAATGCCGTCAGCCTCGATCTGGAATGGCTGGGATTGACGCATCGTTCGGCGCGCAATCACATGCTGCATCGCGAGGCAGGAGATGCCGATATTTCTGCGCTCAAAGTGCTTGCCAGCGTGGTCGCGCCGGTACAGGACTACAACCGCGAGGACCTGACGAAAACGCCGATCAGCTTACAGGCGCCGCTGACGAGTTTGGTCGACGCCGTGTATCCGGAGAGCGATACCGCACGCCAGTTTGCTGGGCTGGTGCAAATTTTCATTCAGAGCGGCGGAAAAGACGAGCGTTCCGAGATGCTCATCCGCAGCTGGCTGGCGTTGTGGAGCGACAATGACGCAAAGCTGCAGCCTTTGCTCGCGAAGTCCTCGCTGTTGCAGGACGATCTATCGCTATCGCAGCAACTTTCTGCCATAGCTGCGGCCGGGTTGCAGGCGCTGCAATACCTCGATCAAGGCCAGAATCCGCCGGACACATGGAAGGCGCAACAAGCGGCGCTCTTTGCCCAGGGAAGCAAGCCGCAGGCGAACCTTCTGCTGATGGTGGCGAGTCCGATCCAGCAGTTGATCAACGCGAATGCGATGGGTCCGGGGGCGGTTCACTGAATCGCCGTCGCAGTTCCTAACATCCAAGCGTGGAGTGGGTGCGTGTTATCCTAAATACACGGGCTGTGACGATCTCGGCGGGAGTTCCCCGCAATTCCTGAGAAATGTAGCTGAAGAAAATTCAGAGGATAAGGAAAAGAAGCCAGAACCATGCTTTCAGTCAGTAATGTGTCGATGCGCTACGGCGCGAAAATTTTGTTTGACGAGGTTTCAACGGCGTTCACTCCGGGGCGTCGCTACGGACTTACCGGCCCGAATGGCGCCGGCAAGTCGACGTTCATGAAGCTGCTGAGCGGCGAGATGGATCCGCAGAAGGGGACGGTTGTGCGGCCGCGCAAGCTCGGCGTCTTGAGCCAGGACCAGTTTGCCTTCGACGCCCACTCCGTAATCGATGCGGTCATCATGGGGAACAAACGCCTGTGGACGGCGCTGCAGGAGCGAGACGCGATCTATGCCAAGCACGACATGACCGACGAAGACGGCATGAAGCTAGGCGAGTTGGAAGGTATTGTCGGCGAGGAAGACGGATATTCTGCCGAAAGCGATGCGGCAGTTCTTTTGCAAGGACTGGACATTTCGGAAGAGTTGCACGGGCGCAAGATGGGCGAACTGCAGGGCGGACAGAAAGTTCGCGTGCTGCTGGCACAGGCGCTATTCGGGCATCCGCAAGCGCTGCTGCTCGACGAGCCGACGAACCACCTCGACCTCGACTCAATTCATTGGCTGCAGTCTTTTCTGACCGCCTACGATGGCATCGTCATCACCATCTCGCACGACCGACATTTCCTGAACAGCATTTGCACGCACATTGCCGATATCGATTACGAAACGATCATCACGTACACGGGCACGTATGACGATATGGTGGTGGCGAAAACGCAGGTTCGCTCACAAATCGAGGCGCAGAACGCGCAGCGCGAAAAGAAAATTGCGCAGTTGAATGAATTCATCGCGAGATTCGCGGCTGGAACGCGGTCCAGCCAGGTGCAATCGAGGCGGAAAGAAGTGGAACGCCTGCAGGTGACGGAACTGGCGAAATCAAATATTCAGCGGCCATTCATCAAATTCGAACAAAAGCGGCCCTCGGGCAAGCACATTCTCGAAATCGAGCATGCGTCGAAGTCTTACGATGAGAACCACGTGATTCGTAATTTCACCGCCAGCATCTCGCGCGGCGAAAAAATCGCTCTGATGGGACGCAACGGAGCAGGGAAGACCACTCTGTTGAACGCCTTGCTGGCGAATTCGCCGACGACTCCGGAGTCGGAGCTGCGTAGAACGAGCGGTTACAGCGGATCATTCATCGATGCAGGGAAGGTTATCTGGGGACATGAAGCCTCAATCGGCTATTTCGCCCAGGACCATCGCAGCCTGATTGAAGACGGTGCGACGGTGATTGAATGGCTCCATCAGTGGGACCCTGGGGCGGTGACCGAAGAACTGCGCGGCATCCTGGGGCAGATGCTTTTCGCCCGCGAAGAGGCCAATAAGTCGACGGATGTTCTCTCCGGAGGCGAAGCGGCGCGGTTGCTCTTCTGCAAGCTGATGCTGCAAAAACCGAATGTGCTGGTCTTCGACGAACCGACGAATCACCTTGATCTGGAATCGATCAATGCGCTCAACATCGCGCTGCAGCGCTTCCAGGGAACGGTGCTGCTGGTCACGCACGATCATGATTTGATCGACGAAGTCGCGACGCGCATCTGGCATTTCGAAAGCGACCACAAGATCACCGACTTCAAGGGAACATATGAGGAATATCAGGCGGCAGTTGCGGTTTAGCGCTTGCGCTTCATGTAAATGAACCAGGTTCTCCACAGATTTCCACACTGTTTCGAGTTGCGTAAATAGCCCCAACTTGAGGATAATGTCCGCGAACGCCCTTGCAGAGCCCGCGGAGCGTTGTGTTGCCGTGTATAGCCGAGCCGATCTACTACGAATCTTGCACCTCACGCCGCGCCAGTTGGCTAACTGGGAGCGCATCGGCTTGGTGACCCCGGGCGAAAACTACAGCTTTTCCGACCTGCTGGAAATCAAGAAGGTTCGTGATCTCTGCGCCCTGAGCGTGCGTCCCGCGGTAATTCGGGAATCGCTTGACGCCATGCGGAAGCAGGCGGCCGGCGTTGAGAAACCGCTGCTGGAAGCCACGCCGTGGTCAACGAAGAAGCATCGCATGGCCTTCCGGCACGATGGCAAGTTATTGGAACCGATCGCCGGGCAGTTTCTCATGGATTTTTCCGAGCGGGAGAAGGTTTTGACGACAACGCCTGTGCTGCGCCAGGAGCCCAGCCCGAGCGAAACGGAGGCGACGTCGTGGTTTGCTCGGGGAATCGCGCTGGAAGAAGATCCGGCCACGCAAGCGGAGGCGATTGCCGCGTATCACAAGGTGCTGGAGTTCGATTCGATGCATGCTGCGGCGCACATTAATCTGGGCACGCTTTATTACAACCGGCAGGAGTTCGCGCTGGCGGAGAACCATTATCGGCGGGCGCTGGAGGCGGATCCCCGGTACGCGCTGGCATATTTCGATCTCGGCAACGTGCTGGACGAAACCGGCCGTGTGCAGGAAGCGATTCAGACCTATAAGACGGCGCTGCAATTGGCTCCGACTTACGCCGATGCACATTACAACCTCGCGCTTGCCTACGAGAAGATGCGTGAGCCGCGCAAGGCGCTGAAGCACTGGCAGGCGTATGTGAGGCTCGATACTTCCGGGCCCTGGTCGGTACACGCGCGTAGTCAGATCAAGCGCATCCTGCAGGCCGATGGACTGAGGCTCGTCTACAAGCGCGGTTAGCCCCATTCAGCCCAGAGGACACGGAGGAAATCTCAAACCCGTTTTCCTTGGAGCGCCCTCTTGCCCTTAGTGGTTATTTGATCTTTCTTCCCACGCTGCCCATTCACAAAGCGCTTGATCCCATCCATCAGATGAACCCGAAGTTGTACAACCAGCAACGGTGCTAACATAATCAGTCTGCCCATCTCAGAATGAAGGTGTTACATGCCCGAAACCATGATCCAGTCTGCTGTTCCTGCCCCATTGACCACGCTCACTGAGGACGAAGTTCTTTTCCGCGACAATGTGCGGCAGTTTGCCGACGAGAAAGTGCGGCCGCTGGTCAAGGAAATGGACGAGAAGGGAGTTTTTGAAAAGGACCTTATTCATGATTTTTTCCAGCTCGGACTGATGGGAATCGAGGTTCCTGAGGAGTATGGCGGAAGCGGGGCGAAGTTTTTCGAGGCGATTCTTGCCGTCGAGGAACTCTCCCGCGTTGATGCTTCGTCTGGCGTGATCGTCGACGTGCAGAACACGCTGGTTAACAATGCCCTGCTGCGCTGGGGTAATGAGGAGCAGAAGAAACGCTATTTGCCGAAGATGGCGACTGAGATCGTCGGCGCCTATGCGCTCAGCGAGGCCGGTTCCGGATCGGACGCGTTTGCATTGCAAACGCGGGCGCAGCTGAAAGGCAGCGAATATGTGCTGAACGGCCGCAAGTTGTGGATCACGAATAGCAAAGAAGCCGGATTGTTCGTACTTTTTGCTACGCTCGATCCGAGCGCAGGATACAAAGGCATCACGGCATTTCTCATCGAAAAGAATTTTCCGGGATTCACGGTTGGCAAAAAAGAAGACAAACTGGGGATTCGCGCGTCGTCTACCTGCGAGTTGATTCTAGAAGATTGCCGCGTTGCGAAGGAGAATGTTCTGGGCGAGGCCGGCAGGGGATACAAGATTGCAATCGAGACCTTGAATGAGGGTCGAATCGGTATTGGGGCGCAAATGATTGGCTTGGCGCGCGGCGCGTGGGAGTTTGCCTGCAAGTACGCGGTCGAGCGCAAGCAGTTCGGCAAGCCCATCTCTGATTTTCAGGGAATTCAATTTCAAATCGCCCAGATGGCGACCGAAATCGAAGCGGCTCGACTGATGGTTTACAACTGCGCTCGCATGAAAGACGCTGGCGTGAATTTCGTGAAAGAAGCCGCGATGACGAAGCTCTTCGCTTCGCAGGTCGCAGAGCGCGTGACCTCGCTAGCCATCGAGATCTACGGTGGCTACGGCTTCACGAAGGACTATCCTGTCGAGAAATATTGGCGCGACGCCAAGATCGGCAAAATCTACGAAGGCACCTCGAACATGCAACTGGCAACTATCGCCAAGCTAGTTCTAGGGAAGTAGTGACGTCCAGTCGACTACTCATTGCCCTTGTGGATCGAAGTGCAAAGTAACTTCTTCCCTCGATTCGGCAGAAGCCGGGGCATACTTCCATTTCAAAATAGCTTGTTTCGAAGCTTCAATCAGAACAGGGCTGCCACCGACGGGTTCCACCGTTTTCACTGTGCCATCCGGCGCAACCACGGCCAGGACCCGAACCGTTCCAGTCAGCCCCATCTTCTTGGCGATATCGGGATAGGCCGGAATCGTCTTTCGAACTACTTTGCGCCCGGCATCGGTCGAAGATGGTTGTGTTTGAGCTGCAGCCGTTCCAACTGCACCGAAACAGAGCAATAACAGAACCACGAGGCACCGCGTCCGCATTTTGCGATCCTTGGGTAAAGAATTTGCATCCTGCTGCTGATGTTAGGGAAAACAACGCTTATCGGACAGTGACGGAAGTAATTAAAGTCTTCCGAGAGCTTTGAAGCTTTCTAGCCGGTATACCGAGCAAATCCGCGTTGCTCAATTTGTGCACTCAGTTGCACTTAGGGGGTGGCGCGCTCCAGCCGGGAGTCGCTCCATTTCCTGCGTCCTCAGCAGCTTACAAGTGTCTGCTGCAATGGTGCCCGGTGTGCACCTTATGCCGTTGCCGGTTGGTCCAGGCGAAAGATCGGGGTGACATTTGATGTCTCTGGAGAACACTGCCGCTGTGCAAGTAGTCAATCCCCTGACGGATGCGGTTGTTCCGAAGAAGCGGGGTTGGTTGCCGCTGTTGACCGTCCTGTTCTTGATTTCGTATGGCTTGATGACCATGCTGGTTGTGGAGCAAGGCCAGACGATCGAATCGCAGCGGGCCCTGATTCGCGAGTTGTTTCGCGATAGCACGGAACTCTCCGCTGTGAAAGCGCAAAACGCAAAGAACGCGGCAAGAGCGCATGCTCCAGTAGTCAAAACTCCTATAAACAAGAATCCGGCAAATGTCCCGTCGACCCAGGCGCAAAACCGGCAACTCCCGTCCTCCCAGGTTCCACAGCAGCGTGTGCAAAAGGGGAGTCCGAAGCAATATGAGGTACCGTCCAGGCCAGCGGCAGATTTGGCCGATCAGCAGCGAGCCTTGATCACCATCTAATGGTGAGTTTGAAGAAACGTTCGAACGTAAGTTCTGTGTGAGAGAAATAAGCAGTTCGAGTTGAGAGTGACCCAATGAAGGCCTTGACCCTAGCCTTGTTGTTGAGTCTCCCCGTCGCCCAGGTAACGCCACCGCAGGCTGTCCGCGAGCCAGCCTTACACACAGCCCAGCGCGCGAAGGGCGGACGTTGGTATTTCGCCGCCACCGGCCATGCTGTCTACTGCTATGGTCCGGTAATGACCGTTCCGCGCGCGAATGGAGATCTGCAAAGAGTGGCCACACTCTGTCGTGACGGCAGCGCAGTGGTCCCGCTCAAAGATTAGCTTATCCTTCCAGAGGGGGCTCCAATTCACTTCGGCACTTCGAAACGATAGCCGATTCCGCGCAGTGTCTTCAGATATTGCGGGTGGCGCGGGTCGGGCTCGATTTTTTCTCGCAAGCGGCGAATGTAGACGTCGATGGATCGAGGAGTGACAAAAGGTGTTTCCTTCCACACGGCATCAAGCAACTGATCGCGGGTGAGCACGCGTCCGCGATGAGCGGCCAGATATTCCAGCAAACGAAACTCGCGGACGGTGGTCATCACATTCCGTCCTTGTACCTGTACGGTCATCGAGGAAACGTCAATCTCCAGATCGCCCAGGCGTAGCACTTCCGCTGCGGCCGGCGTTTGATTCAATCCCCGCAGCACGCTGCGCACCCGCGCCACCAGTTCGCGCGGGCTGAATGGCTTGGTGATGTAGTCGTCGCCCCCGAGTTCGAGACCCTTTATGCGATCGGATTCTGAGGTTTTTGCGGTGAGAAAAATAATCGGAGTCGCGGACAGGACAGGAGTCTGGCGAATATGGCGGCATAGTTCGAAGCCATCCGCGCCGGGGAGCATTACGTCGAGAAGGAACAAGGCTGGCATCTCGCTGAGGGCCCGGCTGAGCACAGAGACGCCGTTGACGAAGCTCTGTACTTCGAATCCGGCGGCTTGAAGATTGTGCAAAATCAGCCGTGCGATGTCTTCGTCGTCTTCCACAACGAAGATAACTGGACGAAATGGCATGGGTCTGCCGGGGCTTGTCACTTCTGCGTAAGAGTTGGATCGATAGTGCATGCGTATGTTTTTCCGAACGTGTACCACCATCCAAAAAAATGTCGTTCGAAAATTAACTAGAGAATCTATTGACACAGTGTTGCGCGAATGTTTCTCGATTGTTAAGGAACGATGAATTGTGAGTGAGCCGGATTCCTTAATTAGCGGCCTTTTTCTTAGGGACGTGCCGGAGACTGCGTCCTTCGATAAGACTGTAGAGGTCCTCGGCCAGGTTGGTGGTGTGGTCGCCGGCACGCTCGAGAGCCTGTGCCATCAGCAAAACTTCGAAATTGCCAGGATCAAAGCCGCTTTCCGACAGGTGCTTCTGGAACATGCTATGGCAGATGCGGTCTATTTCCTTGTCCATCCGCAAGACCTTGCGGGCGCATTCCAGATCCAGGGTCGAGTAGCCTTTGTGAATCAGATCCAGCATGTCGTGCAGCACGATGGACATCTCTACCAGTTGCTTTACATCGGCGGAAGGTATTTTTTCACTTCGTGCCTGCACCCGCAGCGCGACGCTCATGACCAAATCGCCGATGCGCTCCAGATCCGTGGTCGATTTCAGGCTGGAAAGTAATTGACGTGCGCGTGTCTCTCCCACCCGTGTAATGGCTCCGGGCAAGTCTTCATCAATCTGGCGCTCGATCACATCCAGTTCTTTTTCGCAATCCTTGATCGCCAGGAAAGCCATGCGTGATGAGTTGGTCAGCAAATCCCGGACGTTGAATGCGGCATCCCGGGCAATCAGGCAGGCCTTCAGAGCGAGGCGCGCGAGGTCGTCGGGACCGCCAAAACGACTTTCGCTCAGCGAACGGGTGAATGGCTTCGCAGTTAGTCTATCCTTGCCTGCGGTTCTGATTTTGCGGGGAACAGATGTTCGCGCTTTGGTTGGCATTGTAGGCAGTTCGCGACTCATCGACCCGAACCTCGGACGCGAGCCCAAAAGCTAGTCTAGCTTCGAATTGTGACAGGACCATGAAAAATTCCCTCGACTGGTTTCCCATGGTTCAAGATAGGGACAGCATTCCAATCGTCTTTCTGGGAGGAGCTAGTGAACTTGGTTAAATTTCTTCGTCGGCAGTTTGCATATAACGAATGGGCAAACCGCGAAGTGCTTACTTCGATAAGGCATGCGCCAGATGCGCGCTCGCTTGAGTTGATCAGCCATATCCTTGCCGCGGAGATTCTTTGGATGGATCGGTTGAAGCAGCGGCCGCAGAGTGTACGCGTGTGGCCGGGACTTGATTTACCAAACTGTGAATCGAAGGCGCAAGAAGTCGCCCAATCCTGGAACGAATACCTGTCGCCGATCGCGGATGCAGACCTTTCCCGGGAAGTTCATTACACAAACAGCAAAGGCGAGCCTTGGACGAGCACGGTGCTTGATGTTCTGAATCATGTGATCTTGCACTCGGCGTATCATCGCGGACAGATTGCCAGCCACAGGCGCAGTCTCGGGCAGACTCCGGCCTATACCGATTTCATTCACGCCACAAGGCAGGGCTTGATGAAATAATGGGAGAAGCCGCTGCTTCGAGGATGTGCTTCATGAACGATCGCCAGCACGTTGTTTTCACAGCGCTTCAGATCTTCGCAGTGGGCCTGGTTCTCTGGTACATCTTCACCTGGAAGAGCACGCCATGGAACGCGCAACGCGATATCGGGACCGCCCTGGTGATGATCGGAGCCGTCGGCATCGCTACGGCACGCTACCAGCTCGGACGGTCATTTTCCGTGACTGCACAGGCCCGGCATCTCGTTACCCGGGGTCTCTACTCCCGGATTCGCAACCCCATTTATGTATTCGGCACCATACTGATCACAGGAGTGATCCTGGTATTAAACATGCCCGTTCTTTGGGTCGGCCTTGCCGCGCTGGTTTGTATACAGGTGATTCGCGCGCGTAGAGAGGCGCGGGTGCTCGAAGCCGCCTTCGGGGACGAGTATCGCGAGTACCGGCGCAAAACCTGGCTCTAGGTCCAGCCATTTTCGCCCGTCTTTGCCGGAGACTGCCGGAAACACGTAATATCTCCTCAATGAGACGATCTTCCGCCCTGTTCTTGCCCCTGCTTCTTGCTATTTTTCTGTTGGCTTCGGACAAATCGAAAATCTCACCCTTGCCAGTTGAGGTTGCTGGAAATGCCGTAGCGGCGATCCATAACGGTCTGGAAGTGTTTTCGCTGATGGGGATCGGGCCGAAGAAGACCTGGGACGACATTACCAACAGCATGTATATGCTGCGGCTTCCGTCCGGTAAATGGACTGAGCTTCAGGGGGTGCCGGGCGTGGCCGGGCGCTTGGGCGCGTCAGCGGTGGGCGTTAGGGGGCAGATCTTTGTTTTCGGCGGCTACTCGGTCGATGGCCAGGGAAATGAAATCACGGTTGGCGACGTGAATTCATATTTCGTCGAGCAACGCCGGTGGTACCGCGCGGCGGATATCCCGGTGCCCGTGGATCGTGCTGTGATTGGTGTCGATCACGACCGCTACATCTATCTGGTGGGCGGTAGATCGAAAAACGGTCCGGTAAAGGACGTGCAGGTGTACGACATCCAGAAAAACAAGTGGAGCCAGGCCACGCCATTCCCGGGCACACCAGTTTTTGGAAATGCTGGCGGCTTGATCGCTGGAACTATCGTTTCAGTCGATGGAGCCAAGAAGAATACGGACGCAGGCGTTCAGTATGTCGCTTCGGATGAGTGTTGGATCGGCAAGATCGACCGCAAGAATCCCGCCAAAATCGAATGGAGCAAAGTGCCGGAGCATCCAGGCCTGGGCCGGTTTGCGATTGTAGCGGGTGCAGGCAAGGAGCACCGCATTTATTTCTCGGGCGGCGCGACTGCTCCGGAAAACTTTAAAGGCCTCGGGTATGACGGCAAGCCAGTCAGTATTTCGCCCATCACGTTTGCCTTCGACGTTCGCACGAACCAATGGGAGACGATCGAGGATGATACGCCGGACGCTCGGAGTGATAGCCAAGGCATCGCCGTGACGCCAATGGGAATGTTGGTCGTCGGTGGAATGTCCGCCGATCAGGAGCCCACAGGGCGAGTGATGATACTGCCTACGAAGTAGGCTCGCGAGACAAGGGCTGACCGACGGAGCTGTCTACGTCGATCGCGTCACTCAACATTTGCAGAATTTAATGCGCTCAGTACCTTAGTGATCTCGTCGGCCGGAGGTAGGCGCGATACGATGACTTTGCTTAGAGAGCGATCACTCATACCTCCTGCAGAAGCGGCGGATGGACCTCCGAACATCCGCCGCATTCATTTATGCTGGCAAGTTGCCGGCTCTCTAAGTTAGAATTTCGCCAGCAAATAGCCAGAAAGTGTAAAGACAGTTCGTTTCCCGTGGGACCAAAAGTTTGATTCGATCCGCGCTGAGGAACAACATGTTCAACCCTCGTTAATCGCCATCCCTGTTTAGCCCGCACTGCCGGGCGCAATCTATCTTCACCGCAACTTTTCCGCAGCCGTTTCGTGTCTTTCAAGGTCGGACTGCACAAGGCCGGGGATCTTTATGGACGTGATGGTCGCTGTCGAACCACCGCAGCGCTCTTTATGGTCGTCGCTGGTCGAAGCCATCCGCGGATCGCATCAGGACTATACTCGCGGCAATTTGAATCGAGCGATCCTCCTGCTGGCCGTTCCCATGGTTCTGGAGATGGTGCTGGAATCGCTGTTCGCCGTGGTGGACGTCTTCTGGGTGGGCAGGCTCGGGGCCGCTGCTGTCGCCACGGTCGGATTGACGGAGTCGATGTTAAGCCTGGTGTTTGCTGTTGGTATGGGGCTGAGCCTTTCGACGACGGCGATGGTTGCCCGCCGCATCGGGGAAAAGGATCCGGAGGGCGCTGCCGATTCCGCGGTGCAGGCAATTGCGCTAGGGCTGATGGTTTCACTGGCGGTTGGATTGCCGTGCTTTTTGTACGCCCCCCGGCTTTTGCAACTCATGGGCGCGACGCCTGAAATCATTGCGACTGGCAGCGGGTACACCCGGATCTGTCTGGGCGGAAGTTGCGCGGTCCTGTTACTGTTCCTCAACAACGCCATCTTTCGCGGAGCGGGCGATGCGGCCATTGCCATGCGCCTGCTTTGGGTCTCAAACATCATTAACTTGATTCTCGATCCCTGCCTGATCTTCGGCTGGGGTCCTTTTCCACGCATGGGAGTGACGGGTGCGGCACTGGCGACGTTCAGCGGCCGCAGCATCGGAGTGATCTACCAGTTCTATCGTCTGCTCAAGGGAACGGGGCGTATTCGCATTCTGGTGCGGCAAATTCGTGTACATGCAGAAGTCTTGCTGCGCCTGATGAGAGTTTCCTTGACCGGAATTCTGCAATTTGCCATCGCCCATACCAGTTGGATCGGGCTGATCCGCATCGTCAGCACTTTTGGCGCGGCGGCGCTGGCGGGATACACCATCGCCATTCGCATTGTCGTTTTCGCAATCCTGCCTTCCTGGGGATTGAGCAATGCCGCTGCAACGCTGGTCGGACAGAACCTGGGAGCGGAGCGTCCGGACCGCGCCGAGACGGCGGTCTGGCGAACCGGCCTCTATAACATGATTTTCCTCGGCATTCTCGGAGTTATTTTCATTGTTTTCGCTGAGCCGATCATTCGTTTGTTCACCAGCGATCCGGCTATCGTGCCGATGGGAGCATCATGCCTGCGCATTATCAGTTATGGAAATCTGGGATATGCCTATTTCATGGTGATGATGCAGGCCTTCAACGGGGCTGGCGACACCATCACGCCGACCATTGTGAACTTCTTTGGGTTCTGGCTATTCGAAATTCCGCTCGCCTATCTGCTCGCCATTCCAATGCAGATGCATTCCAATGGAGTGTACTTCTCGATTGCGATTGCGGAGTCGTCGATGGCGGCTGCGAGCGCGATCTTGTTCCGGCGGGGCAAATGGAAAATGAAGGAAATATGAACCGCTGAAAAAAATACTGGGGCGGGAGGAACGGTGTCGAACCGTCATCTCCGGGATGGAGCCCCGGCGCATTGCCGAAGTTATGCTACTCCCGCGTGGTGTGACTGGAAGACTGATCCAACAAGGTATTGCATGATGCTTTTTCTGTCAATGTGAACCGCGGCCACATTCGCGGGTCTCACAAGATTGACGATGTCATGAGAGTTTGATTTTCTATCTTGCCCGCGCCAGGACAAGCGTTACATCGTCAGGTTGCTCTTTGTCGCCGATCCAGTCGTCCACGGCCATGGTGACGATCTGGCTAATTTGTGGGAGAGGCAGGTGACGATTGGAGCGTACTAGATCAATCAGACGGGACTCGCCGAACTCGCCATAATCGTTTTCCGGTTCAGTCACGCCATCGCTGTAAGCCACGAAGATTTCACCGGTTCGCATCTCGACCTCGCCCTCACCGTAGCTTATGTTGTCGAACAGGCCCACAACGGTTCCACCTGACTCCAGTTTGCGCACTTCGCCACCTTCGCTGATGAGAATTGGGGGCAAATGGCCTCCGTTGCTATAGGTCAGACGATGCGAGCGGCCATCGTAAATTCCGAGAAAGAGCGTGGCGTATTTTTCCGGTGGAGTGCTTTCGTAGAGTTGATGGTTCAGCAGACCGAGCAGCGCGCCGGGAGAAACCTCAGCCCCTTCGGGCCATGCGCCCATGAGGCGGCCGCGTCCACCGACCGCGCCAACCGCAACAGGCTCGCGCAATTGCGGCATATTTTCCATGCTGTAGGCGCGAACTGCGGAGTGAATGGTGGCCATCAACAGCGCTGCCGAGATACCTTTGCCGCTGATATCGCCGACCGCGAGAATCAATTTGTGAGAGCTGGCCGAGACGAAATCGTAATAGTCGCCGCTTACGGTGCGCGCGGGACGGCAGAATCCGTGCACTTCAAGTGATTCCAGTTCCGAAACCTGCCGCGGAAACAGCTGCGCCTGCACCTCTTGTGCGATTGCCAGCTCGCTTTCGAGGCGCTGCTTTTCTTTCTGCTCCTGGATGAGCTTCTCAATCGACGCGGTCATCGAGTTGAATGAGATTGCCAACTGAGACAGCTGATCTTGTGACTTTACCGGGATGCGATGGCTGAAATCGCCGCGGTCGACATGCCGAGTGGCGTCGTAAAGATGTGCGACTGCCGCAGTGACGGTGCGGGTCATCCGCATGCCGATGATCAACGCAATCAGTTCAATAATGGCGAAGAAAATCCCTACCCCAAGCAGTATGTAAGCCACTCCGCGGACAAATTCGCCTAACGCCGCAAACAAATGGTTGTACAACACCGACGGCCGCGTGAGGACCAGGACAGCTCCGATGGCTTGTTTCTCACCGGTTTTCCAGTTCACCACGGTCAGCGGAGTGCCAAAGGTGATTTCCCGATCGAATGTGCCCGAAGGTGCTGGGAGGCTTCCCACCGTGAACGTAGGGTGCAGTGACTCGTGGTTGTACGCGACGTTTGGTGCCCGGTCGTTTGTATTGAAGGTGATGTCTTCAGTCGTGTCCGAGGATCCGTGAGAATCCGAGACAGTCGAACGTTTGCCCGACTCAGACGTCGCTTCATGCCTTAGATTCTGATCCGAGTTTTTGTTCGTTGCAGGCAGAGGCGGCTCGTCATTCGACGCCAAGGGTGGGGAGTAAACGGTAATTTCGCCAAGATTCTTGGCAATGGCTCCAACCAGCTCCTTATCAAACGGTTCGCTGGTGATAACCGTAAGCTTGTTGGAACCGACTTGAATCGAAGACCCGGCGCGAAGGTAGAGCTGATTATGCGCGTCCACAATGTCGCGAAAATTGTCATGGACAAAAGTGGGGAAGATCATCGGCATGCCGGCGACTTCGTCACAAAGAGGCAGCGGCTTCTCGCCATACCAGGCACATACCTGCCGGCGCCTCCAGGCCGGGTCGCGCTTACGAAGGCCGGCAAGTGACTCGGCGGTTGCCGGTTGACCACGTTCGATTCGCGCTGCCAGTTCGTTGCTCACCGCGCCGTTCACCGCTTCCAGGCTACGCAATTGCGACTGGATTTCGGATGTGACGACGAATACGGCAAATTGGCCGCCCAGACCATAGAGCGTGATCAGCGCCATGGTTACCAGCAGCACAGCCGGGATAACTCCGATGAAAATGTAAGTGACGATTAACCGGTTGCGCAGACGCCAGAGCACGCGGCGCCTGATCCAGCGGAACGCCAGGACGGCGAACAAAACTCCCGATACCAGGACAAGAAAGTCTACCCAGCCGTTCAGGTAGTGTCCCCACAAGCTGTGGAAGAGTCCAATCAGTTTCTCGAGCACGTACAAAAGCAGGGCGAGTCCGGCCAGGTAGCAGGCAAGCCGCGACATGCGGCCCCGCGGCCACAATTCGGCCTGGATCAGACGGTCTCGTATTTCTGGGTAGGACCATTGCATCGGATTCGCTGAATGTACTCCAGAGGGATAGGATTATACGGCCCGAACAGGCAAGATTGCGGTGCCGGACTTTACTGCCAGCCTAGATCTCAGGATACAGGTCAAAAAAAGCTTCCAGACTGGTGCGCAGCTGTTTTTCGATCTCTTCCTTACTGCCTTCCAGAACGTGCATGGTCACGTGAGCCTCACGGCCATTCTTCAGCTTCACGGGGGCCTGTCCTACTTCAGTCACATCCTCGGAAGGCAGGAGCCTCATGCCATAGACCAGAGTTAAATTCGCCATAACACGATTCTAAGTCTTTCTCTAGCAGGTTTGCGAGTTGCCGGGCCTCATCCTGGGGATTTTTCCTCACGACTCGTTTAGAATGCCGCCGTGCCCTGGAATCGGTTTCTTTCTGGCTTCTATTGTCTGAATGTTGTACTCACCTTTGCGCTGGCACATTCCGCGTTGGCGCAACAGTCAAACTCGCAATCCGATCAGCCGCAGGTCAAAGTGAACATGTTGAATGTCTGCGCGCCCTCTGCCGAGGAACAGAAGGAAATTGCGGCAGCGCTGGCGCGTGTTCCAAAACAGCCCCTATTCGCGACGGACTTTGAAGTTTCGCGGGGCCGTTCGACCCTCGCGGATATGCCTAACTTTCTTCAGCCCGGGCAAGGCACGCATGTGGCCGGCCAGCCTTCGATTGCGAGCTATGTGCGGATTCGCCGCGAATTTTCGGTACAGGCCCTATTTGCGAGCGTGCAATATTCGTTCAGCAATGATGGCCAAAACATGATTGAGACGCTGGTGCTGCATGTGCGCGATCCGAAGGATCTGATTGAAGTCTCTCTGGAAGATAGTGCCTCGGCCGTGACCAGTGCGGCGGCTATGCTGATTGCCAATACGCCGGTCAATCGCGTGCGCTTGGAGCGCTTCGGAAAATCGTCGGTTGCGCTGGCGCGCTGCTCGGCCAGCGAAAACGGCCCGGCGCCCGATCAGAGCGCATACGAGCCGTTATTTCGCAGCGCGTCTGAGGTACTCACTAATTACCGGACATTGCTGGATGTCAAGAAGACCGTCCCGGAGGAGCTCGACAGAATTTCGGGAGTAACAAGGCCCAAAGCAGTTTCCAAGCCGAAAACCGGGAAATCAAATGCCAGCAAGAAGCCTGAGTAATTCCAGGGCGAGACCGCAAGTCTGCATCGAAATTCTGTTTTGCTTATCTAATTGTCGTTCGAACTACTTCTATGAGCGAAACTCGCAACGTTGTGATCATCGGCTCCGGCTGCTCCGGGCATACAGCCGCTCTCTATAGCGCACGCGCTAACCTGAAACCGCTGGTGATTGAAGGGCATGAACCGGGAGGGCAACTGTCCCTGACTACGCTGGTTGAGAACTTTCCAGGGTTTCCGGAGGGAATTCTTGGCCCGCAACTCGTCGAGAATATGCGCAAACAGGCGGAACGGTTCGGCGCGGAATACCGCATGGCGCACCTGACGAGCGCGAACTTGAGCGAGCGCCCGTTCACTGTTCATCTGGGGCACAATGTAATCCACGCCCGCACGCTGATCATCGCGAGCGGCGCTTCGGCGCGTTGGCTTGGATTGCCGCACGAACAGCAACTGATCGGGCACGGAGTTTCATCGTGCGCTACTTGCGATGGCTTCTTTTTCTCGGGGAAAGAAATTGTCGTGGTGGGAGGTGGCGATTCTGCCATGGAAGAAGCGCTGTTTCTCACCCGTTTTGCCACCAAAGTGACCATCATTCATCGGCGGGATACTTTTCGCGCCTCGAAGATCATGCTGGATCGCGCCAAGGCTCACGAGAAGATCCAATTCCTGCTCGATACCGTCGTGGAAGACGTCCATGACGTGAATCACAACGAAGTCACCGGCTTGAAGCTGCGCAATGTGAAGACGGGCAAGGTGTGGGATTTTCCCACCAGCGCTTTGTTCCTCGGCATTGGACACGAGCCCAATGCCAAGATGTTCGCCGGTCAACTCGACACCGACGCGGATGGCTACCTGAAGACACACAATTACGTATTCACCCGCGTGGAAGGCGTATTCGCCTGCGGCGACGTGCAGGATCGCCGCTATCGCCAGGCGATCACCGCGGCTGGCACCGGATGTATGGCAGCAATCGAGGCCGAAAAGTTCCTGGAGGAACGCGGGGCCTGACGCTGATCATCATTACGTCGAATCCTCCGACATCATTTATTCTGAAAGGTTCTTCTATCAGGGTGAGTCGCGCTGTGCGGCGCTTCGCCTTTGAAATACCTTGTCACGTGAACGGCCTCGAGCCGAATTAAGAGATATGAACTGAAAGCGATCTTATGAAAACCGGCATCATTGGGCTGCCTCAAGTAGGCAAGACATCGTTGTTTCAGATTTTGACCAAGGCGAATGTGTCGACAGCACATTCGAATCCTCGCGAGGCGCACGTGGGTGTGGCGAAAGTCCCGGACGACCGATTGGACCGGCTGGCCGCGCTCTACAATCCCAAGAAACTGACGCATGCGTCCGTGGAGTACGTTGACGTGGGCGCCATCGGGCAGGATGCGCTGAAAGAATCTGCTTATATCGGTCACTTACGTCAGGTAGACGCGCTGGCGCACGTGGTGCGGGTTTTCGGCGACCCCGCGATTCCGCATGTCGGCGAAATCGATCCGCTGCGCGATATCAAGAACGTCGAATTCGACCTTATGGTCAGCGATCTCGGCCAGATTGAGAAACGACTCGAGCGTCTGGAAAAAGATCTTAAGAAAATGAAAACGGCGGAGCTCGAAAAAGAATTCGAACTGCTCAAGCGTGCCAAGGCGCACCTGGAGACCGAAAAACCGCTGCGCGAAATGGAAATGAACCCTGTGGACAAGAAGCGTATTCGAGGCTTCATGTTTCTGAGCGAAAAGCCAATTCTGTTCGTGCTTAATATCGGCGAATCAGGCGAACTCGGCAAAGAGCTTGAAGAGGCCGTGAGCAAATACATGCTGACCGAGATTGCCGTGCGTCCGAATGCGGCGGCCACGGCCATTTGTGGCAAGGTCGAAGCGGAACTTGCGGAAATGAGTGACGCGGACGCTGCCGACTTTCTCTCCAGTTACGGCCTGAAGGAAAGCGGACTGACGCGGTTGATCCGCACCACCTACAAGCTGCTTGGACTGATCTCATTCTTCACAGCCGGCGAAGATGAATGCCGCGCTTGGACGATCCCCGCCCACAGCCGCGCCCAGGAAGCCGCCGGTGCCATTCACTCCGATCTCGAAAAACACTTCATTCGCGCAGAGACCATCCGCTGGGATCAGTTGTTGGAAGCGGGGTCGGAGGCCAACGCGCGAGCCAAAGGCACGCTGCGCCTGGAAGGTAAGGACTACATTGTGCAGGACGGCGATGTCATGCACATCCGGCATTCGGGTTGAAACTTTCTCACCACAGGGACACAGGGGCATCGAGGAGAGCTTGTTGATTTCTCTCTAGCGATGTGCGCCTGTGGTGAATCCCTGGGCGGACTGATATCATCCGCATCTCCCATGGGAGCAATCCTGACCAGCATCCTGCTCGGCCTAACGGCTGCCGCTGCTAACGTCTTTGGCGGCGCAATCATCGTCCAGAGAAATTGGGAGCGCCGCTATCTTCGATATTTTGTTGCACTCGGGGCAGGATTCATGCTCGCGACCGCGCTGATGGAGATGATCCCGGAGAGTTTCGAACTGCGCGGCGGCCGCTCGGCTGCATTCCTTGTGCTCCTCGGGTATTTAACGATTCATTTCTTCGAACACACCGTCACGCCGCATTTTCACTTCGGGGAAGAAACGCACCTTGATGAGTTCATGCACGCACACAAGGGATACTCCGTGCTGCTTGGCCTTGTCATTCATACTTTTTTCGATGGAATCGCGATTACCTCGGGATTTCTCGTCTCCAGTTGGCTGGGATGGCTGATTTTTTTCGCCGTCTTCCTGCACAAAATCCCGGAAGGATTCACGGTCAGCTCTGTCATGCTGGCCAGCGGCCGTAGCCGCGGGCTGGCTTGGGGTGCTTCCATGATTCTGGGAGGATCGACGCTCGCCGGGGTCCTGGTCATGGCGCTGTTTCGCCATCACGTCGGAGCCGGCTTGCCCTTATCGGCAGGAGTCACGATCTATGTTGCCGCTTCCGATCTGGTGCCAGAAGTCAACAAAGAACCGGCGATGAAGATGGCGCTACTGGTTTTTGTGGGAGCTGGTGTCTTCTTTCTGCTCGATAAGCTGTTTCACCTCTAGCCATACCTCGCAGCTATTCGGTGGTAAAGAACTCCGCCATCTGAGGAGCGGCGGACGCCATTCCGGGAAATGTATTCAAACCGCAGGCGGCAAGCGTCAGCTGCAGGGTGCTTTGGTGCTGGTACAAGGTTTGCGACACATAATTCATCTTCGATTGTGAGCTGACGATGACCGTTGCGATGTGGCCTCCGCCGTTAGTCGTGTCGGTCGTGTCGCTTTCATCAAAAGTAATCACCAGCAGTCCGCTGCTTTGAAACGTTGAGCTCGTAATAAGCGGAGCGATGTTCTGTTGCAACCATCCATCGGCCTGCGCCAGTGTGCCATCGTGGGCGTCATCGAGTGCGTTGGGGACGATATAGGAATATTGCGGCAGGGAACCGTTCGCCAAGTCCGAGGCGAACTGGGTAAAGGGGACGATGTTCGCTGCCTGGGATGGATTGTTCTGAACGTCAGACAAGTACGTAAACGGATTGTGGTGCCGCAGATACGGATAGACGTCTCCGCCCAAATAACCCGCAGAAGGGAGATCTTCTGCATACGCCTTCCAGCTCTTATTCGCCCCCACCAGTTCGCGAACGACATTGTTGTCGCTGACGATGCCTGAAAAGGAGTCACTGTCCGTTTCTGTTTCTCCGACTGTCAGCATGAAGTAATTCGGCAACGAGGGATGCGCATTGGCATAGTACTGCGCGGCCAAACCGTATTTTTGAGCGAGCCCGTTCAGATAGGGCATCGAGGAGTTGCCAATCACATCAGTGAATGAATGGTTTTCCAGGACGATCAGGAAGACATGTGCGAAGGTTGGTTGTGTAAGTAGAGGTGGCATGGCTGAGGAGGCGCGGCTGCCGCCGCCGCAGCTTATGAAAGTGGCGCAAAACAGAAGGCTCAGGCAAATCTGAAATTCGCGAAGACCCCATAAAGTTCGCACGGCGCTGGTTGGTTGCTTCGCTGGGGCAGAAGGTTGTCGTTTGCAGGATGGGCGCAACAAGGCGCCTATACCTGCGGAAAGGGGTTTCCCCACAATGCCGTTGGGCGCGTGACTTCAGACATTTAGTCGACTGTGTGCTTGGCTGTATAACCGTCGCGCGAGACGACTTCAAATTTTACGTCTTTGCCCTTCTGATCTTTGATCTTGAGCGGCCCGCCATCGGGCGCGACGACCTGCACTTTGAGTTTTCGATAGGTTCCGTCCAGCTTCGTGTTCGTCGGGGTGTATGCGATCGAATATTCGTGGCGGATGTCATCGCCCACGTCACGGAAGATCTCGCCGTACTCGGCTTGGAAGCGAGGGAAGTAAGCGCGTCCACCGGTCATCGCCGCGAAGGTGCGCATTTCGTTATCGGCCTGCAAGTAGTCCATCTGCGAGATTGGGATGCCCATTCCATGCGTCATGCCCGTGCAGTGATTCATTTCGCACCAGTTGCGAAATTGCCACCCAATGCTGATCGGAAAGATGGTTATGTCTTTCGTGTCTTTGATCTTCTTCATCATCTTGTCGAGCGTGAGCTTGCTGAAAGTATCTATGCCGGTGGTGACGAGAATGACGTATTTCTTCCCCTCCACCCGATCGAGACGATCGAGCGTGTCATAGAGAGCGTCAAACAGATTTGTCTCAATGAATCCGGGCATGCGCATTTGATTTAGCGCACCAATGATGGCTCGCTTGTCCTGCGTGAAATCCACAAGAATATGTGGCTGCATGTCGTAGTACTCGACAGCGACCCAATCGTCTTTCTTCAAGCTGCTGGCAAAGGCGTAGGACGCGTTCAACGCCTCGACAATAAACGGATAACTCGTTGACGCGAATTCCACCAGCAGCACGGCGGTGATCGGCGCCTCAGTCACGCCAAATTTATTGATACTCTGCGGAACACCGTCTTCGCTGATGCGGAAATTCTCCTTCTTCAAATTCGGAATGAATTGCCCATCTTTGGTCGTGACCATCACGTCCACGTTGACCAACGGAACGTTCACCTTCAGCGAATAGTCTGGGCTGTCGTCCAGTTTCTTCGGAGGTGGTGGGGGTGGTGGAGGCTGTTCTGCACTCTTCTTCGGGATCGCATAGGGACCAACGCTATCGCCCGGCCCGCCCGCTTCCGCGGGAACATCCTGCTTGGGATTGCCGTTATCCTGCGTCGGCTGCTGTGAACTTTGGCCCGACTGCTTATCCTGCGCTGCGGAGGAAGGAATGCTTGCCGCGAAGAACGTGCCAAGAACAGCAAGACAAATGTATTGAAGAAGTCGCAATTCTTTGCGCCTTAAATGCATAGGAATGCTGGAAAACATAGTCAACCCCGGAGTTCTCTCTGTGCTAGTATAGACGCACGGATTCGCAATTGGGATGTTTTACCGGTCCCCCGATCCATCCTTCCGGGCAACGAGTTCCAAGTTGGTCGAGTCTAAACTGATTGGAACGAGCCCCAAGTTGGGGTTCCCAGGGCTGTCGTCGATGAGAAAATCTGTCCTCGCCGCTTTCGTTTCTGCAATATCCCTATCCGTATGTCTGGTTGCACAGACGTCGCAACCCACAATTCCTGTCAGCCGGATCCATGCAGGCATGCGCGGCGTCGCTTACACAGTGTTTCAGGGTGTAAAGCCGGAAGCAATGGACGTAGAGGTGCTTGGCATCCTCCATAACGTAAACGGCCCCAAGGGCGATATTATCCTGGTCCGTCTGCATGGAGCCAAGGTGGAATACACAGGTGTAGTTGCGGGCATGAGCGGCAGCCCGGTGTATCTGGATGGCAAGCTGGCTGGCGCGCTCGCATTCCGTATCGGCGAATTCTCCAAAGAGCCGATCGCCGGCGTCACTCCGATCGCCGACATGCTTGAGATCAACGCGTTGGATAAATCGCCTGCTGAAGAGGCCGCCGCGACGAAACCCTCCATCACCACCGCGGCAGGTAAAACTGCTGCACCGGGGGATGGTGGATCACTTCCCTCGTCGGCGCAGGATTTCACAGATTACCTGAAGCCAATCGACACACCGCTGGTCTTCAACGGCTTTTCGGAAGATGCCGTGCGCGCATTCGCGCCACAATTCGCTGCCGCAGGGGTTGTTCCGGTTATGGGCGCGGGATCGGTCAGCGATGAGAAGCAGCCCGAACCGCTTGAGCCCGGCTCGGCGGTGAGCGCAATTCTGGTTCGCGGCGACATGGACATTGCCGCGACGTGTACAGTCACCTACATCGATCCGCAACGGTTGCTGGCCTGCGGACATCCACTGATGCAATTTGGCGCGGTCGATCTGCCGATGGACAAGGCGCAGGTTCTGGCGACTCTGCCTTCGCCGATGAACGCTTTCAAGATCGTCAACACCACCGAAGAAGCCGGCGTTTTCGTGCAGGACCGGCATACCGGGATTCTGGGCGTCTTCAACAAGCAGCCGGACATGATTCCGGTGACACTTTCCATTCACAGTGACGTTGGCACGAAGCAATTTCACTACGAAGTTCTGAACAATCCCAGGCTCAGCCCGATCGCCATCATGGCGACCGTTTTCAATGCACTGCACGGTGTGAACGAATTCGGGGAAGAGATTACTTACCGGCTGAATGGCAGCATCGATGTGAAAGGATTTCCGGAAGTTGGGCTGAAGAACATGTTCGTCCCAACGGAAAGTGGGCAGCCCGCCGCGATGGCCGCAGCGCAGTCGCTGGGCGAACGCTTCGGACGCATCTACGACAATCCTTACAATGCGCCGGCCGTAAACGGGGTGAAGCTCGATTTTGATCTCGTTCGTGAGCGCCGCTGGGCGCGGCTGGAAAGCGCGCGGACCGATGTGACTGAGGCTCGCCCGGGAGACCAGATTTTTGTAGAAACCGTGTTGGCTCCGTATCGCGGCGACCGCGTGGTGCGCCAGATTCCGGTAAAGATCCCGACTTCTGCAAGCAAAGGAATGCTGCGAATTCTGGTCAGCGACGGCGAAACGCTCGATCACATGAATCACGCCAGTCCTGCGTTCGGAGGGAAGCTCGACCTGGCATCGACCATCGCGCTGCTGAACAAAGAGCATTCCAATAACCGGCTTTATGTTTCTTTGCTCGAAGCCGATCCCGAAGCGCGCGTTGCCGACAAAGTCATGCCCACGCTGCCTCTCAGCGTGATGAATGTGATGGATGGAATGCGCGGCAACCAGGAAATGATCGTTAGCGGCGAGTCGAATGTGGACGAAACCGCGACGCCACCGCTGGATTATGTTGTGAGTGGAGCGCAGTTGCTGACGATTACCGTGAAGTAGATTGTGTGGCGCGGGCACTCCTGCCCGCGCTCAGACCTTGAAGAAGGGGCGGCAGACTTTCGCCAACTCCACCAGCATTTCCGGCGTTAGCCAGATAGTATCGATGTGTTCGTGGCTGCCGAAAATCGAAGCAAAGATGTTTCCCACCCGTTCTGCAAATATTCGGCTTTGCCCGGGCTGGCCTTGCACGCACAGCGCTACGTGAATTGGTTGAGTCTCCCCCCGTTGTAGGTGACTCTTGCCAGATACGCTTCCCGAGCCCAGGCGGCGTGCCCAAAGAGATCGCTCAGACGCTTCTTAACCTCACGTTCAGGAGCGCCATCCTGTTCGCCCAAGAAATGAACCGACTGGATTCTTACAATTTCACGGACCCTATGCTTTGTATTCGGGCCCATCCGATCTATTCGTCCTCGTCGTCGCCCATCTGCTGCGCCAGATAGCGCTCGTAGCCGAGTTCCTTGATCTGGTGCATTTGCGCTTCGAGGAAATCGACGTGGTCTTCTTCGTCCTTTAACAACGTGACCAGAAGATCGCGCGAGCCATTGTCACCCTCTCTGGTGGCGATCGCGATGGCGTCGTTGTACTGCTTCACAGCGCCAATCTCGAGCGCAAGATCGCTCTCGATCATGCCTTTGACCGTGCCGCCGACTTTCAATTCCAGCGGCATCATCGATGGGCTGCCATCGAGAAATAGAATGCGCTCGATCAGCACTTCGGCGTGCTTCATCTCGCCGATGGATTGTTTCTTGATGTACTCCGCGAGCTTGCGATAGCCCCAGTTCTCGCACATCTCCGCATGGAGAAAGTACTGGTTAATGGCGGTTAACTCTTCGCGCAATGCCTTGTTGAGTTCAGTTAAAACTTTTGAGTTACCTTTCATAGCGCCGGAAGTATCGCAAAAATGCAGGGCGGAAAGCAATGATGAAACTTACACAGAACCGACTGGCTGATCAGGATTGGGAATTGGAACGGGTTGCGAGGGATTGAGAGTTCGTGGGAGTGAGCAGACTGATTCCTACTCTAGGGCCGCATCGATCGTCTTCAGTAGCGAACTACGGGTGAAGGGCTTTTCCAGCAGCCGGATGCCGCTGTCGCCTCCATTGTGCACAACCAGTTCTCCCGTGTAGCCAGACATATAGACGACTTTCATGGCGGGATGACGATCAAGCAGCCTCAAAACCATCTCCGGCCCATTCATCCCCTTCATGACGACGTCGGTGAGAACCAGATCGATGGCCTGGTGGTTTTGCGCGACGACTTCGAGCGCTGCTTTCCCATCCTCGGCTTCGAGCACTTTGTAACCGTGCTTTTCCAGGATCTCGCGCGTCAGCCGGCGCATCATCGAATCGTCTTCCGCCAGCAGGACGATCGTTCCTTCACGCCTCGGAGGCAGCGCTTCTGGTTGCTGTGCCACTGACATGTCCAGCTTGTGATCGGCCGACGGAAGATAAATCTTGAAAGTCGTTCCCCGGTCTGGCTCGCTATACACCCAGATGTGTCCGCCGATTTGCTTGACGATGCCATACACGGTTGATAATCCCAGGCCGGTGCCTTTTCCGGTTTCCTTGGTCGTGAAGAATGGTTCGAAGATGCGTGACCGTGTCGCATCGTTCATGCCAATGCCGTTATCGCTTACCGCCAGCAAGACGTAGCGTCCGGCATTCATTCCCGGGTGCTCGCGCGCAAAGGATTCATCAAAGTCGAAGACGCCCGTTTCGATAATCAGCTTGCCTCCCTTGGGCATGGCATCGCGGGCATTCACGGCAAGATTCATCACGATCTGGTCCATCTGGATGGGATCCCCTTCCACAATTGCGCCAGGCGAGCGGGAGAGAATCGTGACCTGCACATCATCCCCCATGAGCGGACGCAGCAGCTTGCTGACCTCCTTGAGCCGCTCATTGAGATCAAGCACCTGCACCTGCACCTGCTGCCGGCGGCCGAAAGCCAGAAGTTGCCTGGTAAGCGCCGCGCCTCGTTTCGCCGCTTCTCGGATGTTGTCGATGTATTCGATGCTTTCGGCATTCGCGTGCACTCGCAGTAACTCTGTACAAGCCGTCACGATGCCCAGCAGATTGTTGAAGTCATGCGCTACTCCGCCGGCCAGCCGGCCCACGGCTTCCATCTTTTGCGATTGCCGCAGCTGTTCTTCTATCTTTTTTTGCGCGGTGATGTTCCTCGCAATTGTGGATGCGCCAATTACCTTTCCATCCTGGTTATAGATGGGAGACACGGAAACGGACATGTTCAGCCGGCGTCCATCCCTGGTGACGCGGGTGGTCTCGAAGTACTCGACCCGCTCCCCCGCGCGAATTTTCCTGAGAATCTCCGGAATCTCTTCCGCGCGATCCTTCGGAGCCAGCAACTGAATCGACCGCCCGATTACCTCTGCTGCGTTATAGCCGTAAATCTGTTCTGCACCCTTGTTCCACTGGGTAATGATGCCGTCTAGATTCTTGCCAATAATCGCATCTTGCGACGAGTCCATGATCAGCGCCATGCGGTTCTGGGAATCGCGTAATTCACGGGCTTTGCGGCGCTCGAGTTCTTCGTTGGCATGGCGCAACTCTTCTTCAATCCGCTTGCGATCGCTGATGTCGCGGATAACGCTTAGCACCGCAGTCCCATCCGCGCCGATGAGCGGACTCAGACTGATTTCCACGGGGAATTCTGTTCCATCTCGTCGGCGGCCGCGCAAGTCCAATCCTGACCCCATGCGCCGGATCTTCGGTTTTTCGTGGAATTGTTGGCGATGGTGGCTGTGCTGCGATCGGTGAGCTTCCGGCACCAGCATCTCGATCGATTGACCCACGAGTTCGTCATGGGTATAGCCGAACATTGCCTCAGTCTGAGAATTAACCTGGATGATCACTCCTTGTTGGTTCACCGCTACGAGAGCGTCGGGAATGGCCTCAAGAACAGGAGAGGACAGCAGTGTCTCTGCTACGCTTCGCGAAGCGCTGGAGGCAGTTTCCTGTCCTGTTTGTCCAAATGGCCGATCCATGCTGCATCCCCGGGGAGGAAGGTGGACCTATGATAACGAGATCGTTAGCAGGCGGGCAAGATGCGCCCGGGATGCGGCAGAGCCCAGTTCCAAAATGGGAATGGACGCTGGGAAATGGCCGAATCCCCTAACTCCGTGGAATGATCCAGAGTGCTTTTTCCATATGCCGGAAGCCATCGGTCGCGATGGCGAGGAAAAACATCTCGGTTGCGTTATATCCCACGTGCATCAGGAAGCTTGCAGCGACAGATCCGGTCTTGGCCCTGACAATCGTCACCACGACTCCCATGAGGAAGATTAATAGCACCACGCCCCAGGCATATCCGTATTGGAACATGTGCATCAGGCCGAAGGGCAGAGCGGTGAGCACAATCCCCCAAAAAATCCCCAGTCGGCGCTCCAACACAGGGTAAAGCAGGCCGCGAAAAAACAGCTCTTCCATGAGCGGCCCCAGCGTGACCGCAAAAATAGACACCAGATAAGCATCGCGTTCCCGCAGAAAGAATTGGTCGAATGGGGTGGTCTTCGGCATGGGTAAGAAGCGCGCGATCACGTTGATCGAAAGCAGCAGAAATACTCCTCCCACAAGCCATTTCCATGCGGATCGCGGCCAGTTCCAGCGAATGGCCTGCCAGAAGCGCACGTGGTATTTCCCTTCGATGAGTCCAATCATGAATAACGCAATTGCAATGTAGGCGAGGAATTGTGCCGCAATGGCGAGTTCAGGGGCAATCGAAGTCAGCACTTCGCGAGGGAAGACAACATGCGTAAAAAGTGCGAGAAAGAAGCCGATCACCACGATGCTGAACAAGGTTAGGCCGGCAATCAGCAAAACATCCCAGCCGCTCCATACCGGATCGCGCATCGGAGTGGGTGTTGTAACTACCTCTGGCGAGGTCGAGGCGATAGGGATCGGCCAGCTGGGTTCGCCACTTCCGCCGTCGTTGGCTTGATCCGAAGTCGGAGGTTCCGGTTCGCCGTATTTGGGAGTTTGCTGTTCGCTTTGTCCCGATGATGACGGGTCTTGCGAATTTTCAAACGGATTTTGCGCAGACGACAGGAGAATTGCCCTTTCTTACTAAAGCGATGCTTCGGTACGCGGAACCGGGTACTCGCTACTCATTCTATCCGCCTGCTTTCCATTGCTGAAGTAGCTTGCCAGTGCCTGCCCGGTGTACGATTTCTTCACTCTTGCCACCTGTTCCGGCGTGCCTTGCGCGACGATGCGCCCGCCATCTTCACCGCCTTCAGGCCCAAGGTCGATAATCCAGTCGGCATTGCGAATTACATCCAGATTGTGCTCGATAATCACAATGGAATTGCCCAAATCCGTCAGCCGGTGCAGGACGTCCAAAAGCTTCTTTACGTCGTCAAAGTGCAATCCTGTCGTCGGTTCATCCAGCAGATACAAAGTTTTCCCAGTTTGTCGCTTTGACAATTCCCGTGCCAGTTTGATGCGCTGGGCCTCACCTCCGGATAAGGTTACCGCTGATTGTCCGAGATGAATGTAGCCGAGCCCAACGTCCACCAGTGTCTGCAGCTTTTGCTTCACTTGGGGAATGTTTTCGAGAATGGGCAGAGAATCTGAAACCGGCATTTCCAGTAGATCGGCGATGGAATATCCGTTATATTTCACCGCCAGCGTTTCCGAGTTGTACCGCCGCCCACCGCAGACCTCACACAAAACGTAAACGTCGGGCAGGAAATTCATCTCGATGCGGCGCTGACCCTCGCCCTGGCATGCTTCGCACCGCCCGCCGGATACATTGAACGAGAATCGACCTGCTTTGTAGCCACGCTCGCGCGATTCCGGCAGCATGGCATACAAGTCGCGAATCGCAGTGAATACACCCGTATATGTCGCCGGATTCGAACGCGGCGTTCGTCCGATCGGGGATTGATCAATGCGGATGACCTTGTCGATGTTCTCCGCCCCCGAAATTGCCTTATGCTCGCCCGCTCGCTCCCGTGACCGGTAAAGCTGCCGGGCGAGTGCCCGATACAGAATGTCATTCACCAACGTCGATTTCCCGGATCCTGAGACGCCGGTCACGACCGTCATGACGCCCAACGGAAATGTCACATCGAGGTTCTTCAGATTGTTCTCCTTCGCCCCGAGGATGGTCAGGGCCGCAGAATTCGCCTTTCTGCGTTCGGGACGCATGACGATCTGCGTCCGCCCGGAGATGTATGCGCCCGTCAGCGAGTTTGGTTCGCGCATGATGTCTTCGGGCGTTCCCTGCGCGACCAAATCCCCTCCATGCCTCCCCGCGCCGGGACCGAGATCGACGACGTAGTTTGCGCGCCGGATGGTTTCTTCATCGTGCTCGACGACCAGCACGGTATTCCCGAGGTCGCGCAGATTTTCCAGAGCATTTAATAGCCGGTCGTTATCGCGATGGTGCAAGCCGATAGATGGTTCATCTAGCACATAGAGCACGCCGCGTAGCTTCGATCCGATCTGCGTCGCCAGCCGGATGCGTTGTCCTTCACCGCCCGACAAGGTCGCTGCCGAGCGATCAAGTGAGATGTAGCCCAATCCGACGGCGTTCAAGAACTGCAGCCGCTCAGTCACTTCGTCCATTACGCGTCCGGCAATGATTGCCTCGCGGCCAGCGAGCTTGATCCCCTGTGCGACGTCCAGCGCCCGCGCCACAGGCAAAGCGGTGAGATCCGCGATCGACATGCCGCTCACTTTCACTGCAAGGCTTTCGGGACGCAATCGCTTGCCATGGCACGCCGGACATTCGGTTGCCGACATGTGATCCATGAGCCAGTCTCGATAACCCTCAGATGTTGACTCCTCCAGATTTTGTTTGAGATATCCGAAGATGCCGTGAAAGCCTGTGCGCCCGCCGCGACCCTGCTCGCCATTCAGCAGGAAATCCTGAATTTTTTCAGGAAGCTTCTCGAAGGGAACACCCAAATCAATTCCGTACGCATGCGCTACAACCTGCAACTGATGAATCAAATTCTGCGACGCCGAACCTGGTCCCAAGCCGCCATCGAGCAGCGGCTTCGACCAGTCCGTAATCACTTTGGCGGGATCGAAATCATACTTGCTGCCCAGCCCGTGGCATTCGGGGCATGCACCGTACATGCTGTTGAAGGAGAATGATCGCGGCTCAAGTTGTGGTACGTTGATGCCGCAATCCGGGCACGCCAGCTTCTCGGAATAAAGTTGCTCGTCGCCCCGTACCACCGCGACCTGCACCAGCCCGCCAGCGAGCTTCATCGCCAGATTTACCGATTGCTCCAGCCGATGCTCAATCCCCGGCTTCACCAGCAACCGGTCAATGACGACTTCGATCGTGTGATTCTTGCGTTTGTCGAGTTGAATGTCGTCATCCAGATTGACGATTTCTCCATCCACACGCGCCCGCGTATAGCCGTGCGTAACCAGCGTTTCCATCTCTTTCTTAAATTCGCCCTTGCGCCCGCGCACAATTGGCGCCATCACCATGACGCGGTCTTCGGGCGTAAGCGCCATGACCCGCTGCACAATCTGATCGGCCGACTGGCGGCTGATGGCGCGGCCGCATTTGGGGCAATGTGGCGCTCCAATCGAGGCGAATAAGAGGCGAAGATAATCGTAAATCTCGGTGATCGTTCCCACCGTCGAGCGCGGGCTGCGGCTGGTGGTCTTCTGTTCGATGGAAATTGAGGGGCTCAGCCCGTCAATCGAATCCACATCCGGTCGCTCCATCTGATCCAGAAACTGCCGCGCATAGGCCGACAAAGTCTCGACATAGCGCCGTTGGCCTTCGGCATAGATGGTGTCAAAGGCCAGTGAGGATTTGCCCGATCCGCTCAACCCGGTAACCACTGTGAGGGTGTTACGCGGAATCTCGACGTCTATGTTTTTTAAATTGTGCTGCCGGGCCCCCCGGACGGAGATCTTCGTGATCGGCATTTAACGCGCCAGTGCCCTTCCGTAACGTCGACAGGTCATCAGAAATGGTTGAGAGTGGGAGTGCAGAACTCTACTCCGTATCTTAGTCGTCACTAGCGCGGAGCGTCAACGCGGGTAGATTGAAAAGGCGTCTGATTCCGGTGTGCAGCAGGAGAAGTGCAAGGATTCAGCAGCGTGATTTCAAGATTTCAGCCGCAGAGTTGAGGAAGAAGCAGGTATACGGATTTCCGCCCTGCGCATCTGATTAGGGCCGCATGAAACGCGATGGGTTCGAATCAGAGGTCGTTTTCGATAGGGAAGTTGGGTGCTGACTAAATCAGGCCAGCGAAATTGGCCAGTTTAAAGGGTTGAACTGATCGTGATTGCGTTTCTGATGCCTCTCGCTCTGCTGTTTACCGTTGTCGCTTCTGTTGGACTTGGTATTCTTTCCGCGTATTTCGCTATCATGGGAATTCTGCTTACGTTCCGTCGCTCTCCTCGGCCCGAGTCGGCTACTGCGCGTCCGCGCCTGGTCCTTGTTGCTACGCAAACTCACGCTAGCGGCGACTAACACTTGATCCTGCCCCGAGTTACCCCGGAATGTAGAAATCCGGTCTAATCGTGGTGTCTAACTGAAGCATGGGTGTGCGCTCGAGGTGCACTGCCGCAATCGGTTTGGCGCTGGTGATTCTGGCAGTCCTCGTACCGTCTGTCTATTCCTATTGGCTGAACACACGAACTTTCGTCGCCTACGAGATGCCGGTTTCACTCGCTCCCGGCGAAATCCACTCTCAAGAATTTTCAGTAAATCTTGCAGGCTGGTACCAAATCTCGACAAATGTCGAGCAAGCTTTTCAATTCAGGTTTAGTTGCGGCTTTGGTGGCCGGCCTCCGCTTCTACGAGCCCGAATCAAAATCTATCGCGATGGGAAACTGCTGAGGCAGTTCGAAGGAGCGGACAACTTTCTCGGCAACTTCTATGCGGAGCCCCGAAAGCGCTACCGTTTCGAGACCGAGATTCTAACCGACGCGAGGTGTTTGGATGAGGGGCGTCCAAGGATATTAGTTGAGACCACCTCCATACCGTACCTGCAGTTGCTAGTTGTTCTGGCTGGGACCGGCGTCTTCCTGTTCCTGTGTGGCGTTGGACTGCTGCTCTTCGCCGCCTTTTCATGTTGCGGTACTTCTGCCACGCTTTCCGATGAACGGCTGAACGCGGACGCTTTGCGGTATCACTACTATCCGCAGCGTCGCAAGCTGCCGCTACAAGCTCGATTCACACAGCCACCATCGTTCGGAATTACCTGTGCAACTCTGTTGGGTGGGGCGCTTCTCCCAGTCTTCCTGACGATGCTTCGGGATTCCCATTCCGTCGGAATTCGCGTTAAGCTGATTCGCCCCGACGCGTTGCCGTCGCCAACGGACATGAGGCCTGCTGCGCCGACCATTCGAGTCGAAGGCTCAGGATTCAACGGTCCATCGCGCATCTATCTAAATGAAAAACTCGTCAGGCCCGAGGATCTCGGCCCAGCGCTCAAGGAGCAGCTCAAGTCTCGCGGCGACTGGTACGTTTACGTCGAGGCCGGCAGTGACGTAGCCTGGCAGGACGTCGCACAAGTAATTGCCACAATTCAGGGAATGGGCGCAAAGGCAGTACTCTTGACTAGTAAATCGGCTCTCCCGTAGCCGACCCTCGATGCGCAACGGATTTTGCGCAGATTCGCGGGTTTCCGCCAATACCGCACAACCTACTGCTGGTTTCCTGCAACAAAGTTGGGTTTATCCTCTGCATTTCGGATCAACCTCGAATGCCAGCGATTGCGAAGAAAATCAAGTCGGTTGTTAAAGATCGAGCGCTCCGCCTCGCCGGACTTGAGGTGAAGGCGGGGCTTTCGTCACACGCTGCATAAGCAGATCTATCAGACTCGGCTCGGCAATGCCGCTTTTATGGGCGGCTCGGCTTCTTATAGTCATTGGCTGAGTCGAGCCGACTTGCTAAGAGCGCTTGATTTCTTCGGCTTCAACCGCGTCGAGATCCAGTTCGACGACCGTGAAGCTGCCGCAGGGCCGAACATTTCTCTAATGGCCAAACGAAAGGCAAGCTGAACCCTTCCTTGCATCGACGGCAGTATGCCGAATCCACGAACCAGTGTTTAGAATCGAATCACCGACACGCCCGTCGCGGTGGAGAGGATTTTTTTCCCCTCGAATGTGGCTGGCGGATCGGATTTCGGGTCTGTCGTCAACGTGCAAAGTATTTCCAGATTCCGTCGGCTACGCAGCTTCGGAATCGCAGTGTTCTTGGGAGTGGGGTGGTTTAGTGCTTCGCTGGTTGCACAGGGTGTAGCCGTCGCATCATCAGAGCCCGCCATCGATTTGGTACAGCCTCCAGTAGTCACTGCACAAGAAAAGTGGGATAACTTCCTACGGGAGACCGCCGGCCCTGTTTCCTTCAGCGGCAGCGTCTTCAATGCCGGTTTCTCTCAGTTGACGCAGACCGATCCTAAGTATGGCGTGGGAGGTAGGGCTTTCGCGGAGCGTTTTGGCGCTTCGTGGGCTGATATCGCCACGCAGAATTTCTTTGGCGATTTTGTGATCGCCTCCGTCCTTCACGAGGATCCCGTCTATCACCGCCTCGGGCGTTCACATTCCTTCTGGCATCGCTTTGCCTACGCCGTGAGCCGCACTGTCATCATTCGCAAAGATAGCGGCGGAAATGCTTTCAACCTTGACAGCATCGGAGGCAGCGCCGCAAGTAGCGCGATCTCGAATATCTATTATCCCGCTGCCAGCCGGGGCGGCAAAGCCGCGCTGACGCATTTCGGAATCGATGTTGCCGATAATGGATTCGTAAACTTGGCGCCGGAATTCTGGCCCGACTTCCGCGACTGGATCACTCGCCGTCACCGCGCTGCATCTCATTGAACGGCTCATACCGGTCGGCATCAACGTGTTAGCATTTTAGAGAGGCCGTCCTGCGGTCAAGTATGACCCGCAATTTCCTCATTCCGTCTGCCATCGCCTTCCTCGTGTTGGCGTTTCCGATGCGGCCCATGGCCGCTCGTGCCTCCTCCGAGCCTAATCCTTGGTTGGAACTTCATTCCGCGCACTTCACCGTCATCACCGACGCGGGGGAAAAGCGAGGACGCGAAGTGGCCTTCCGCTTCGAGCAGATGCGCGCAGTTTTCGGAAATCTGCTCGGGAAGGAGCGCCTGAATCAGCCGGTGCCGTTGACTATTCTTGCGTTCAAGGACGACAAATCTTATTACCAACTCGCGCCATTGGATCGTGCGGAGGACAATCAGGGTCAGCCGATTGCCGCCCCTGGCTTTTTCTTGCCAGCAGAAGATCAGCAGTTCATCGTGCTCGACCTCGCAGAACAAGAGCCGTGGCGCGCCGTGGCGCATGACTTCGCCCACATGCTCCTGAATTACAACTATCCACCGGCTCAGGGATGGTTCGATGAGGGTCTGGCCGAATATTTCGGCGCGATTCGTCTCGACAATAAACAGATCGAACTCGGAGGCGACCCCGAGCTTCAGCCCACCATCAAAGAAGACCTTGTCGGTAATCAGCGCGACATGCATCCACCCGAGTCGCTGACGGAACTGCTCGGCGCACAGGTTTGGATCTCCCTGCCTGATCTCTTCACGATGAAGCATGATACCTGGACCTATCACGAAGGCACTCATCACACGCTCTACTACGCCGAATCATGGATGGTGATGGACTACCTGCTGCACGAGAAGAAACTGCCCGAAACCGGCAACTATTTCAATATGGTCTTGAACCAGCATGTGCCAATAGAAGATGCTATTCAAAAAGCTTATGGCATGAGTTCGGCACAACTGGAACAGTCGGTCAAAGACTATTTCAAAACACAAGACCTGTTGCTGAATGCAGTCGATGCTGCGCGCCAAAGAAGTGCCGATCAGGATCATCCAGGGACAGGTAATGCCGAACAGGCCAATATTTTCACGAGCCCTATTGCTCCGGACGACTCAGCCATCACTGCGCGGTCTCTGCCCGAAGATGACGCTCACGCGATTTATGCCGCCGTGCAGATTCGTATTCCGGATCGCCGGGAGGCTGGGCTGAAAGAATTGAAAGCACTTGCGACCACGCCCACGACGGGCGATATCAAGCTCCAGACTCGCTATCAGACGCAAAGTGAACGTGAGCGCAAAAATCCAAATGACGATCCCGATCAGCTTCCCTCGAACGCAATCGGGAATGAAATTGCCCATCGCGCATTGGCTTACGATTACATTGAGCATAATGAATTCGATAAAGTTCTTCCTGAGCTGGGTGATGCCGCTTCGCTGAATCGCCAGGATATGTGGGTCCGCTATTATCTCTCGGTTTTCAAGTACCGCATGGCGGAGGTGAACCACACTGACATTCAGGGCCTCGCGAACATGATGCAGGACCTTAAGGCGGTGCTCGAATGGTATCCGGAATTCGCGGATGCCTACGACCTGCTCGCGCAAGCCAGAAAGGAGGGCGGCAGCACACCGTCGGCCATGCAGTCCGAGCGCGCCGCGATGATGCTCAGCCCGCGCAATGAGGAGTATGTATTTCATCTCGCGCAAATCTATATTGCCGGCAAGAAATGGGACGCGGCGCAAGCGCTGCTCGTACGCTTGAAAGAGAGCGGCAATCCGCAGCTTGCTGCCAAAGCGAAGGAACAGTTAGAGGAAGCCACTACGCAGAACAAGTACGGCATTCCAGTGGGAGCCAGCTCCGCGCAACCCCAGTTAGCGCCTCAGAAATCTCCATTTGATGTGCTCGATGAGGATGCCGCCAAACGCGCCGCGGCGGAAAAAGCAGAGGAAGCCGAAAAACCTGCGGGTAATGCTCCAGCAAAGTATTTTGAAGGCCGCCTGATAGCGGTTGACTGCTCTAACCCTCCGGATGCAGTCCTGACCGTAACCGAGGGTGGCGTGATTCTGAAATTGCGCGCCGCGGATTACAAATCGCTACTCCTGATTGGCGCCGATCAATTCTCGTGCGGCTGGAAAGATCGAAAAGTCACCGTGAATTACAGACCTGGCGGACTCACAGACGGCGACCTTATCTCTTTGGAAATCAGGTGAAGCACGATTACCTTCCGCAGACCCTCGCTTTTACGTTGATCGTCTTCGTTCTTTTCGGAAAACCGTGTCTTCTGGCGCAGTCCGCGATTCCTGATGTTGTCATCTCTACCGATCGTCCGTCGGTGGCTAACTCCAGCTTCGTCGTTCCCAGAGGCTATTTCCAGGCCGAAGACGGTTGGCGCGTCACCAATGCAAATGGTCAGTCGGTGGTTGATTTGCCCGAGACGAATTTACGCTTCGGCTGGCTCGATAAGAATGAATTTCGCTTCGAGGTTCCTGATTATTTCCAGTCGCTGAGTGGGACATCGGTTTCAGGATTCGGAGATTTGGCAATTGGTGTGAAACATCAGCTGGGTCCTATTCCCGAGAATTTCAATCTCGCCGTCATCGCATTTGTGAGTTTCCCCACCGGAGCGAAGAATATCTCCAGCCATGGTTACGACCCGGGTTTGCAACTCCCATGGGCGCTCCCGCTTTCGAAGAACTGGACGACCAGCGGCCAGACCGCGTTCTATTGGCCGACCGCAGGCGCGACGCGCAATTTCACTGGTGAAACAACTTTCGTTCTGGATCGCCAACTCAGCAAGCCCTGGGACACCTTCGTTGAATACGCCGGCGATTTTTCCGAAAAGACCGGATCGCGCCAGATCTTGCACATTGGCAGTTCTTATAAGCTCACTCCCCGTCAGCAAGTCGATTTTCAATTTGCTGCGGGCTTGTCGCACGCTGCCCCGCACGTCTTCTTCGGGGTGGGCTACTCTTTTCTGCTGCACATTTTCAAATGAGGAGTCGCTTGCAGCTTTCCCGCCGCAGGTGCACAATTTACCGTTCGCGAAATTGGACCCATCAGGCTGCCGGTCCTGAACCCTGATCTGCCAAGGAGTTCGCCATGAAAACACGTTTGCTGTTCACACTTTTTTCTGCCTTGCTGGTGCTCTACTGGGCACAGGCTGCCTCCGCTCAAGACAGCCAGACCCCACCTGCCACAGCCGCGCAGTCGAATTCGTCCTCGGTTCCGGATGCCGCGGAACTGCCCCCCTTGCCTCCTGACGCGAAGACCAACTTCTGGGATGGCGACGATCCGAACCTGGTCAATCTGGTTACGCATCCGTTTGCCAGTAAGAAATACGTGCAACGCTTGGTTCGCCCTATCAAAGACCGCCTGAATGAACTCGACGAGATTACGAATTCCAATGCGGCCGCCATCAAGGATGTGGATGCTCGCGCCCAGCACGGCCTGCAGTTGGCGTCAGAGAAGTCCAGCCTCGCCGATAATCACGCCAACGACGCCACCAATCGCGCGCAGCAAGCCCAGAGCGCCGCGAACGATGCTTCCGCTCGCGTCTCCTCCGCCGAGCAGAAGGTTGGCAATCTCGATCAATACAAGGCCAGCACGCAGACTGAAATCCGTTTCCGCCCCGGCCAGACTTTATTGAGCAAGCAGGCCAAGGATGCACTCGATCAGATGGCCGCTCCGCTGAAGGATCAGCACAGCTATGTCTTTGAGGTCCGGGGTTATTCTCCCGGCAGCGGGCAGGCTGCGATTGCCAGTTCGCAGAAGATGGCGGACTCCGTCGTGCGCTATCTCGTGCTCACTCACAATATTCCGGTCTATCGCATTTATATGCTCGGAATGGGCAATGCTCCCACAGAGGACGGCAAACGCGGTGCGGCGCGCGTGGAAGTAAGCCTCTTGAAGAATGATCTAATTACGGCTCGACGTTAGCCGAGTTTGGTCTTCGCTTAAAAATAAAAACGCGCCCGCTCCGGATCGTTTGGCCGGAGCGGGGCTTTGTTTTTCAAACCGTTACCAGACGCGGCACGCGTTTTCCGGAGCCATGGGCGCACCGCTCTTGCATCCCCATGCCCTGCGGAATTCCGGCATATTCCGCACTACGCCATTGACGCGAAACTCGCCGGGCGAGTGCGGATCGGTCGCGGTGTACAAGCGAATGATCTGCTCGGTCTCGTTCTGGCACCAGACCTGCCCCCATCCCAGGAAGAGCTGCTGCTCCGGCGTAAAGCCATCCACTTTCTCTTCCTTTTCCTTCTGTTCCTGTGACTTCTTGGCGAGCTGAGACTGCAGAGCCATATCGGCGATGCGGAGACCGCCGTTATCGGCGGTGTTCTCCCCCAGAGTCAGCTTGCCGTTCAGGTGAACGTCATCCACCGGAACAAAGCCGTTGTACTCTTTTACAATGCATTCTTCGCGTTCATCGAATGCCTTCTGATCTTCCGGCGTCCACCAATTCTTCAGATTTCCATCCTTATCGAACTTGCTGCCCTGATCATCAAATCCGTGAGTGAGTTCGTGCCCAATCACGGCCCCGATTCCCCCGAAATTCAGCCCATCGGGCGCCTTGTAATCGTAAAAGGGCGGTTGCAAGATTCCAGCCGGGAAATTGATGTCGTTCTCCGTGGGATCGTAATAGGCATTGACTGTTGGAGGCGTCATCTCCCATTCCTGCGTATCGCGGGGCTTGTCGATTTTGTTCAGGTCGCGATGGACCTCAAATTGATTGGAGCGGATCGAGTTGCCGTACGCATCGCCGGGGACGATAATCAGCGAACTGTAATCTCGCCATTTGTTGGGATAGCCGATCTTGTTTTGGATCGCCGCCAGCTTAATGAGCGCCTGCTTTTTCGTAGCCTCCGTCATCCACGGAAGCGACTCGATATCGCGATGCAACGCATCCTCGAGTTCGTGCACCATCTGCAGCGTGCGCGCTTTTGCTTCAGGCGGAAACTCTTTTTCGACGTAAACTTGCCCGAGAGCTTCTCCCAGATCGCTGTTTACGCCCGCAACGCAACGCTTCCAGCGGGGTGGCAGTTCCTTCGTACCGCGCAATGTTTTGCCGAAGAATTCGAAGTTTTCGTTCACAAAGGCATCAGGCAAGACATTCGTTGCCGCCGCCATGTGCAGCACATGCCAGCGGAAATAGGTTTTTAAATCATCGAGACTGACGTCTTTCAGTTCCGAATCGAGAGCCTTAAAAAAGTCGGGCACCTGCACATTCAGTGATGTGAACGGGGGCGCCCCTACATCCTCGACAAACTTCGTCCACGAGATCAATGGGGTCAGTTGCTGCCATTCTTCTTCGGTCATTTTGTGGTAGATCTTGTCAGGATTACGCCGATCGACGCGGGTCATCGACCCTTTCGCCAGTGCTGTCTCGATATTCATGACGGCGTTCGCTTCTGCGACCGCTTTTTCCGGCGAATCGCCCAGCAGTTTAAACATGTTGGTAACGTGCTGAATGTACTGTTTCCGCGTCTCCTCCGACTTGGAATCAGTCTTCAGGTAGTAGTCGCGGTCAGGCAGCGACAACCCTCCCTGGTCCGCCGCAGCGATCATTTCCTTTGCATTCTTAAAGTCCGGCGCAGAGCTGAAGCCGAACAGCACGTTCATGCCTTCACGATGAAGGACGGCCAGCAAGGGAGGCAATTCACTTTTCTCTCTCAGAGCCGCGATGCGATCAAAATCCGGGCTCAGCACTGCTATCCCCTTCTCGTTAATCGCAGCTTCGTCCATGCAGGATGAGTAATAATCTCCAATCTTCTGCTCATTGGAACTGCGGTTGCTCGCCTTGGCTGCATTTTCGAGAATCTCACGCAGGATCGCACGATTGCGCTCCGCGAGTTGATTGAACCGTCCCCAGGTTGCCTGATCGGGCGGAATAGGATTGTTTTTCAGCCAATTGCCACAAGCGAAGTGGTAAAAGTCCGCACACGGATCGATGTTGTGGTCGAGCCCCGCCGCATCGAACATGGGGATTTCCTTGGGTACTTCCTGTGATGATGGGGAAGATTGTGACGGGGATTTTTCCTGCGCGAAGAGTGCGCTGCTGCAAACCAGAACGATAGCCAGACTACGAAATGGGTGCATTGTATGCCTTTCTCACGACACGCCCTCAAACGCATGATTTTACGCCAGATTTGAGGCAGCAAAAAACCCTCCCGCCGGTAAAACGGGAGGGTCGGTAAGTAGTTCTAAGGTCGAGAATGCTTAGGCGCGAACGACGTTTGCCGCCTGGAAGCCCTTGGGGCCCTTGAGCAGATCAAACTCCACGGTCTCACCCTCGTTCAGGGTGCGGTAGCCGTTCTCCTGGATCGCGGAGAAGTGCACGAATACATCTTCCCCCGTGGAGCGCTGGATGAATCCATATCCTTTCGCCCCGTTGAACCACTTGACTGTACCTTTCTCTCTCACGGAAAAAACTCCTTTCACTCATCGCGAAGAATAATCTGCGGCTGTCTTCAATCGTCGCCCCGGTCGACCGAAGCCCCCCTCAAAGAAGCCGACAGAAAGCTCAGTTGTGCCCATGCTGCCCGGCCGAAGTCTGCGTCAATGGAAAAGCCCCGCCGTTCTCGCCGCTGCTAAGGGGACGGCGCGAACGTTCGGAGCCCGGGAATTTGACGCTGTTCGACCACACAACTCGACATCAACCTGCAACCCGACTGGTCTCACCATCGGACCTATCCGGTTTGAGCAAAAGATAATAAGCAGTATTAAAACGATTCGCAAGAGAAATTAGAAAGTAATCGCACATATGACCCGTAGTCATTTTTAGCGTAGCTTAGAAGCTGATAAAGAAACAAACGTAACACCTGCCAAGAACTTCGGTTTGGTGGCGACGCTGACGCTGCCGCAGCCCTTTGATACGATAAAACTGATCTGTGACTGAGTCCCCCACATCGCTGCTTTCGCCGGCGCATGCCGAGCCCGTGCCTCCTTCACCCCCGGCTCGCCGCACGAGGCCGCCGAACCTCGTCCTCTCCACGTTCAAGTACCTGATGCGGACCGATGTGCATACTTTTGCCTTTTCGGTCGCCGCCAACGCCATTCTCTCGTTCTTCCCTTTCGTGGTTCTGATGATGACCCTCATTCGCCGCGTCTTCCACTCGCGGGTGATGTATGAGGTCGTCCTGCAACTTCTTCGCGATTATCTTCCAGCCGGGCAGGATTTCGTCATCCGCAACCTCAACGCTATGGTCGGTGCACGTCAGCGAGTACAGGCTATGTCGCTGGTCATCCTGCTGATCACTTCCTCTGGAATTTTTCTACCTCTCGAAGTGGCGCTCAACCGCGTGTGGCGATTTGAGAAGAATCGCTCTTATCTTGGGAATCAGCTCATCTCGTTCAGTCTTGCCTTTGCCTGTGGCGCGCTGGCGTTGCTTTCGATTGCGCTCACGGCGGGTCCGGTAGCCTTTATGGAATTCTTGCTGCGCGGCTATGGCACAGGTTTCGTGCGCGTGGTGGGATTTCTGGTGATGAAGGTATTTGCCATCGCGGCGAGTATCGCGATTTTCTTTCTGATCTACTGGGTACTGCCCAACGGTAAGGTTCCAGCCCGCGCGGTATTGCCCGCCGCCATCATTATGGGACTACTTTCCGAAGCGCTCAAATATGCTTATATCCTCGCGCTGCCGTTGCTAAATTTTCAGGAAGTCTATGGCCCATTCGCCCTGTCGGTCAGCATGATGTTCTGGGCTTTCTTGTCAGGATTGCTCTTATTGGCGGGAGCGCATCTCTCTGCTGAAGAGCATCTGCAAGGGCGGTTCTAGCGGGGTTCCTAAATTATTCTATGACCAATGTTGATGATACCCACCCTTCGCAAAGCACGAAGGGTGGGGGGGCAGCCCATTCCTGAGACTTTTGAAACGCTGGAACTTTGAAGCCCTGAAACTGTGGGCCGTTTTCCTACTTACTCTCACCCTTCTTCTCGCCGATGGAGACGAGTTCCACGTCGAAGATCAAAGTATCGCCCGGTTGAATATCGGCCCCCGCGCCGCGATCTCCGTAAGCCAGATCAGCCGGAATGAACAGCTCCCATTTCGATCCCACGGGCATCAACTGGAGGGCTTCGGTCCATCCCTTGATCACTCCGCTGACCGGGAAGGTCGCCGGACCGCCATGCTTGGCGGAACTGTCAAATTCCTTGCCATCGATCAAGGTTCCTTTGTATTCGCAGCTAACGGTATCGTCAGCCGTCGGCTTGGGTCCCGTTCCCTCTTTCAGAATTTTGTACTGTAGACCGCTGGGCAGTGTCACTACGCCGGGTTTCGATTTATTCGCTGCAAGAAACTCCTCGCCCGCCTTTCGGTTGGACGTATCTTCTCCCTTCGACTTGGATTCTAATTTTTCACGAACTTCACCCTGCAGCTTAGTCAGCGCCTCATGTGCCTCCTCTTCGGTCAGCAGAGTCTTGCCGCCATTTTGTGCATCGCGAATTCCTCGCGCCACTAGCGCTGGATCCAGCATCATTCCCTGGCGGTGCAGCCCCGTACCCAGATTCATTCCCATGGCATAACTTTCTTTCTCACGATCGGTTTTCAGTACGAGCGGAGCAGTCCTCGCACTCGGCTTCTTGGCAGCACTGGTGCCGGTCTTCGAAGTCGATTTCGTTGAACTTCCTTGCGCGGAAGATGCTTGGCCAGATGAAGTCTGGCTGGATGGTTGCGAGGCGGATCCTGAGCTTTGCTGCGCCACTGCAACGCCAAGCAGCAAGCCCGCGGCCAGAATTGGAGATACAAGAGTGAGAGTTCTTTGCATGGGAGTTATTGTCCCATTAGGCGAGAGTTATGGGCAAACCGGGAGTTCTGCGTCAGGGCAAAAATAGAAGGAATTTACGCATCACGAATGGCAAATCACGAATCACTGACCTCTGAGCGCCGCTAGTTCGCGTTTCGCTTCCTGGGCGGGAACGAAATCCGCGTCGGCGTTCTTCCAGATGTCGAGCAGTTTCTGATAATTCTGAATCGCCGCCGCTTTATCGAATTGCGCCTGCGCCCGGGCTGTTCCCAACAGGCAGAGGGCGTAATCAGGGACCTGAGCCCCGCCGCCGGGCCCCTCGCCGAGCGAAACGGCATGGTAACGCAGCCCGGCCGAAAAATCGCTGACCGCCTGCTGCGGATTTTTCATCTCGAGCGAAGCCCGGCCCAGTAACTGCGCTGATTTCGACGCCAGACGGTACGGGCTCGTAGAAGATAGAAGTCCAGCCACCTGATCTGGATGATGCTCGACCAATGCCACGGCGGCCCTCACTTCCGGGAGATAGATGTCGTTGTAAAGGGTGTTGGTGGGCGATTCAGCGGCGGCGCGTTCGATCTCTTTGAGGGCCGGACCGGTTTCCCCACAAAGAGCGAGGGCCAACGTGGCATCGGGAACCGTGGCGATCGAGTGATCGAGTGCCAAGGCCTGATGTGCGGAGCTGAGAGCGGCGCTGCAGTTGGAAGTGAGCGCGTCATGTGTGGCTTTGATCGCATAAAGGCCACCGGCTGCATCAGATAAATGTTCCTGCATGGGTTTTGCGGCGGATTGTTGCCAGTGCTTGTCGGCGTCGTGCATACGCCCCAGGTAGAAATAAATCATGGCGGCGCTTGACTCCACCACATACCCATCAGGGCGAGCTGCGGCCCACTGGAGCTGTTTATCCCAATCGGTACGGCCGGAAATAAAGTCGTCGAGCATTGCATTGAAACGATAGACGACGTTATCTCCTCCACCTTGATCCAGCGCCTCTTTCTGGTAGCGCTCCGCTTCCGGAACTCGATCGATGAGCATTAACGTGCTGGCGGTGTTATTGGCGGCTACGTTATCCCACTTTGCGATTTCCCAAGTCTTTGCAAAGTCTTCGGCAGCCTGCTCGTAATTGCCCATCTCAACGTAAACGATTGCCATATTATTCCAAGCCGCTGCGTCCCGCGGATACGTTGCCGCAAACAGCTTGTAGGAATCGAGAGCCTTCGGCAGATCGTACTGGAAATTCGCATATTGCGATTCGATGTACATGCGCTCGCGTTCGGTGACGTGCTCGCGCAAGTCGTATGCTTTCTTGAGGTAGTCCAGGGCTTTGGCAATTGCCCCCTGCGACGAGTAGGTGACGCCGAGCCGCGCATAAGCCATGGCGAAGTTCGGATCGAGCTGAACGGCCTGCTGATAAAACGCCTGCGCCTGAAGATCCTGGCCCATGCGATGTTCGTCTTCTCCGAGCGAAAAGGCATGAAACGCCTGCAGAGAGGCGGTCGTCACATTCGTGTAGGGCGTGGTCAGTTTTTGAATCGATGCCATCGACTCGCCCAGCCGCGCCCGCATCGCCGTCGCAGCCTGTGAAACTGCTTGCAGCACCGCTGTCTTGTCGTTTGCCGTGACTTGCTCCCGCCCGAACACCTCTCCGGTCGCCACGTTTACCGCATTAATCTGAATAACGTAGGACGATCCGAGGGTCGCAATCGATCCCGCCAGATACGCCTTCACTCCCAGGCGCTGTCCCAACTGCTGCGCCAGTTCGGGGGTAATCCTCTGATCTTTTGTTTGGCCAAGATACTGCAGGTTGCTGTGTAATTCGGCATCGCTGACAAGCTGCAACATCGGCGATTGTTCGAGTTGGATCGCCAATGCTTCCTTCAAAGTCGAATCGAAAACCGGATCTCCGGTTTGATTTGTAAAATCGGCGAGAATCAGCTGATCTTTGTCCGTGAGCTGCACGGTTTTCGGCTTGCGCATGTAGAAGCCAGCGGCGATGACTGCCAGGACCAGCACCACTCCTGCTGGAATCATCCACTTGATCATGCTGCTGCCGCGGGAAGGTTCTGCAACAGATACGCGTTCCGATGATTCTGTAGCGATCACCCGTGCCGATCCACTGGTTTTCTGCGCTGCAGCCAGAACCGGTTCCGCTGCAGGAATATGCGCGTCGGAAGTAGCGGCTGGAACGATCTTTGAATCGAGATCGCGCCGCAGCCTCATGAGCTCCGACTTCATGTCGACCGCGTGCTGGTAACGCATATCGCGGTCTTTCTCCAAAGCTCGATTGATGACGTCTTCCAGTTTCTGCGGGAGTCTCGGATTCAATCTTACTGGCGCGACTGCAGCATGATTCAGAATTTCGTCAAAGATCACGCCGGAAGTCTCACCGCGGAAGGGCAGTGTTCCGGTGGCCATTTCATAGAGCACAATTCCGAACGAAAATAGATCCGTGCGCGAATCCAGCGGTTTGCCTCTCACCTGCTCCGGCGACATATAGGCGACCGTGCCCAGCGCCGATCCCGGACTGGTCAGATGTTCTGCGCTCAATCCTTCTGTTTTCGTTGCCTCTGATGGGTCCAGCGCGCGACTGGACTCATTCGTCACCTTGGCCAGTCCGAAATCCAGGATTTTCGCCGCTCCGCGCTGCGTCACAAAAATATTGGCCGGCTTGATATCCCGATGCACGATGCCTTTGGAGTGCGCTGCGTCTAAGGCATCCGCGACGTCTATGGCGATCGATAACACTTTCTCGATCTCCATTGGCCGATTTTCAATGATGTGCTTCAGCGTCTCGCCATCGAGGTATTCCATGACGATGAAGGCCTGGTCGCCTTCTTCGCCAATGTCATAAATCGTGCAGATGTTCGGATGGTTCAATGCCGAGGCGGCCTGCGCTTCACGCCGGAAGCGGCTGAGGGCTGCCGCGTCGCAGATCACATCCTGGGGAAGGAATTTCAACGCCACAAAACGGTGCAGCCGCGTATCTTCAGCCTTATACACAACACCCATCCCGCCACCGCCGAGTTTTTCAATGACTCTGTAGTGAGAGACGTTTTGGCCGATCATTCTTTGTCCAGACTGTTCCGCACGGAGAAGAACCGATCCATTCTTGAATACAACGGCTGATTCTTACCTAGGCCTGAATACCAAATCGAGGCATTTCCGTCCCCTCGATCTTGCGGCCATCTTAGGTTGCAAGGGGGAAACAAGTCAACGACAGACACAGAGAATTCGGGCTGAGTATCGATTTCTTGCAGTCATCTTTCGGATTCGCTGAATCAAAGATTCACCGAAGCTTGGCCGACTCGGCCTTTGCCTGCTTCAGGATGGGAACATTCGGATCTGCGTCCTTCCAAAGGCCAAGAAATTCTCTGTACGCGGTCAGGGCCCGCACTCGAGCCGCATCGGACTCGGCTCCTTGTGACGTTCTTGCCTGCAACGCGCTGGCCCGAGCTACGCCGAGTTGGGCCAATGCGCCTGTCCAGCAATTCCAGACGATTCCGGCATGATCCAAGATTTTCTGGAACTCAGTGACGGCGGCTGCGCCTTGACCTGCGGCCAGATACGCGGTTCCGCGGATGTAGGTTGAATCCAAGCAGGATGGATTGGTAAGGAACGGAATCGCTCCATATTCGATCGGCGGCAATGCCGCTTGCAGCGCACCGATCGCTGCCGTCGCGTCCTTGCGGTCCAGCGCGAGTTGCCCTTGAATGGCGGGCAGCCACAACGATTGCACCTGCGTGTCGAGCGGATACTGCTTATTCAATTGCTGTGCGAGCGCCTCTGCCTTCGGCGCGTCGCCAGCCATGGCATAGGCCAAGGCCGCCTCGATTTGCACGCCTTGGCTCGCTGGCGCCAACTTTATCCCTGCGTCCGCATCTTGTCGCGCTTCAGTCAGATTTCCGAATGCTGCCTCGCGCAGGGCCGCATTCGTCCACCATGTGGCTCCGCTTTCGTTGCTGTCGGCGCGAATCGCCGAATCCGCCGCCCGCCGTAGCAGATCGCGCGATTTCCCGACATGCCCTTCGTATGCCTCAGTATCGGAAGCCAGCGATAATCCAAAATTCTCCAGGTCCGCCTTGCCTGAAAACCATTGCTGCTCTTCCGACATTTGCGGAGTATTTCCGCCCAGAAAGCCGAGCGCGTAAAGTTCAGAATGCAGAATCCAGTCCTCCAGCTTGTTCGCGTGCGCCTGATCGATGAACTGACGCGCTTCGTGGAAGCGATGCAAGGCCATGGAGAAAAAAGCCAGATTCTCGTACACGCTGACGTGATCCGGCGCCAACCGCTGCACCTGCTGCGTGATATCGACCGCCTTTTCGTAATTCCCTTCGGATGCAAAGACCACGCCGAGATTATTTCCCGCCGAAAAATCGCGCGGATAGTTGTCCACGGTTTCCTGGTATGTTCCCGCCGATTTATCCAGTTCTCCCGTGACGTTGCGGTAATAATCGGCGGTGATGATCAGCTTTTCGCGCTCACTGGCGTGATCCCGCAACTCAAACGCCCTGGTAATGTATTCCGCCGCGCGGCTGGTTTCATTCATGCTGAAGTAGCTGCTCGCGACCTGCCGATACCCCATGGCGAAATTGGGATCGAGTTGGATCGCGCGCTGGTAAAACGGGAGCGCAGCGGCCGTCCCTTTTTCATGATCGATTTTTCTGCCTTGCGTGAGCGCCTGCAGCGCTTCCAGGGAAGAAGTAGTTGCTTGCTCCAGCGGGACATCGAATTTCTGCACCGTTGCCAGCGATTCACCCAGCTCGGTGCGCAGCTTTGCCGCCGCATTGCCGACGGCATTCAGCACCTTTTCTTTTCCTTCCGCCGTGACTTGCTCCTGCGCTACGGGATCGTCTGTCTGACAATTCACCGCCTTCAACCCGAGCACATATTGACTGCCCAGGCTGGCAATCGAACCGGCAATGAATGCCTTGCTGGCCGTGCGCTGGCAAACCTCTCGTGCAACATCAGGCGTGAGCTTGGTATCGCTAGGACGCGTCATCAACTTCAGCGTTTTCGATACGCGGCTCTCGGGAAGCACATCAAGAAACGGGGATTGGTTCAGCGCGACGGTAAGCGCCGTTTTCAGCGTGTCGTCAAATACTGGATCACCCGTGCTATTGGCGAAATCTCCGACGACGATCGTGTCCTTATCGGTTAATGGCTTCGCCCGGTGAGCACGAATGTAAAACCATCCTGCGACGAGCAGGACGATTAAAGTCAATGCGCCGCCGGCCAAGAGGGCTGGAAACTGCTTCTTTGCCGCAATCGCTTCGAGCCGCACCGAAGGATGCGAAGCATGAGAGTCAATCACCGGCCTCGACACTCCAGAACCGCCGGACGGATATTTTGCGCTCTCCGTATCGCGCTTGAGCCGTTGCAGGTCAGCCCGCATCTCCGACGCGTACTGATAGCGCAATTCGCGATTTTTCTCGAGCGCCTTGCGAATCACCGCTTCCAGCCCAGCCGGAATCAGTTGATTCAACTGAGCCGGCGCCGCAGGCTCTTCGTGCAGAATGGCGCCACAGATTTCGCCTGAACTGGAGCCGTCAAACGGCATCTTTCCTGTCGCCATTTCATAGAGCACGCAGCCGAATGAAAACAGATCCGTCCGCGCATCCAGATTTTTCGCTCGCACCTGTTCCGGCGACATATAGGCAACCGTGCCCATCATCGTGCCCGGGCTAGTGAGATGGGCTGTGCTTGAGGCCATGGTTTCGGTGTCACCGCTGACCGGTTTACCCTTGATCGAGACTTTCGCCAGACCGAAATCAAGAACCTTGGCGTGTCCGCGCTGGGTTAGAAAGATATTCGCCGGCTTAATATCCCGATGGACGATTCCCTTTGCGTGTGCCGCATCCAGCGCGTCGGCAATCTCCACCGCGATCGGCAGCAATTGATCCAAATCCAGCGGCCGCCCGCCGATGCGATGCTTCAAAGTCAGTCCATCAAGATATTCCATCACCATGAAGGCGCGGCCATTTTCGTCGCCGATATCGTAGATAGTGCAGATATTGGGATGGTTCAACGCCGATGCAGCCTTTGCCTCCCGGCGGAATCTTTCTAGCGCTTGCGCATCGCGCGCGATTTCCTCCGGCAAGAACTTGAGCGCAACAAAACGCTCCAGACGCGTGTCTTCGGCCTTGTAGACGATGCCCATACCTCCGCCGCCCAATCGCTCAACGATTCGATAATGGGAGATGGTTTGGCCGATCATAGTTTGGCCGATCATGCCCGCGCGGCTAGCGAAAATGAGTCAGGGATTTCGCAATCTTAGGAGTGTGCGTGAGGTAAAGTCAACGAAAGTGAGGAGAAAGCCGGGAGTTTTGGAACTATAAAAGGTAGGCATTATCCGGAAGGCGCGTATTACCTCATTCGCACGCAACCGTGAACCGGTTCACCGAAGCTCCAGACCAGCCTAATCCGTTGTTGGGATAACTTGTCCAGAACACGAAGAATTGCTTTCCTAGAACGGTCGGGTCATCCCCCATTCCGACGAAAGCGGCATAGACGCTGGGCTGGCCGGGGAGCGTGCGGAAGTCATAAAACAAGGTCAGCGGCGACCAATGCAGTCCATCCGGCGATTCCATGTAATAAAGAACGACTCCCGCATTCAACAGCAACTGATAGCGTTGAATGGCCGAGTTGTACGCGACCTGCAAGTTTCCGCCGTAGGATTGTGTGGGGTCGAGGCTCTCCGAATACCCGCCCAGCCCCTGATCGAGATTCCATCCGGCGTAGTACTTCTCAAATGCGGCTGCGTGCAGATTCGGTCCAAACGCCGCCTTCAGCACGGATGCGATCGGCGCTCGTGCCACCGAAACCGACGTGATCGAATTTCCCCAGTGCGTTGATCCATTGGCCCGCCAGTCGGGAAAGAAGATGTAGAAGTATCTTCCATCGGGCGAGGTCACCAGCGTCGAATCGCCAATGTCGAATCCGTCTAGGTCAGTGCGGTATCCCTGGTTTACGCGAATGATCTCGCCCAGATCGGTCCAGCTCATGCCCTCGTCAGTGGATGTAGCCAGCGCCAGCACCGAATAAAAGCTCTGAGTTGTGATCGTGGGAATTTCGGCGTGATACAACATCAGCAGGTCCCCAGCTCCGGGCATTCCCGCTGGAACCTTGTAGACGGGTCCTCCTCCCATGTAATCGTAACCTCCGTAGTAAGGATTCACGTCCGGATCCGGATTTGGTTTGATCGTCACATCGACTGGCGGCTGAGACCCCAACGGATTATCAAGTGTCCCCAGAGTGCGCGTAATTGATCCATATTTGTTGTTGCCATACCACTGTCCTTGCCAGAGCTGCCGCGAATGCAAGCCTCCATCGCTGCCGAAGAAAGCGTACTGGCCATCAAGCTTGACCACGCCGAGAGGAGTGTCGGGCCAGGCAAAGCCATCGGTTGTGTCGGTCAGCGGCGGCTGCGCAATATCTCCCGCGGCGAGTCGCTGCGCAGGAGTATCCACGACCTGATCCGCGGTGATCTGCGGATTGCAAACCGCTGTCACCGTTTGCGTGCACGCCCATCCCACACACGCACAACAAAAGACCATTACTTGGACGAATGTCCTTACAAGGACGGATTGCTGGTGGAAAAATCTTGCAATATGCATTTGACCTCCGATATGTCGGTCGCACTACACATAAACCCATGGTGATTGGAAAGTCGTGGCCGACCAAAAGCGCTGCTTCGTTGCCATGAGATTGCTGGCTGCTTCCTCTTAGAGCGCTGCGATCATGCAAAGAGGAGTTCCATTTTGGTCCTCGTGCCAATTTTTCACAGGTCTTCGTGACACCTGTCACAGATTTTCTTCTTGGTTGGGAATTACCCTGTCGCGTTTCCCCGGTGTCCTCCGAGCGGACCGCCAGCTTCAAGGGGTTTCCCCATGCGTGGGAGAGGTTGTACCTGTCTGCTCGTTCTGTCACTGTCCATGGCGGCGTCGACGCTCGCCACTGCGCAAGCTGCCCATCAAGGCTCCGATCTTCCGGTCTCGCCTCCAGAGCTTCGCGATTTTTCTCCTCCGCCCGTCTTGCCTCATCGGCCGGTTGGCCCGGGTGGCACGTTCGGTCTAATGGAGCTTTCCAAAGCTGCGGGCGCCATTTTTTCAGGACGGGTTACGGCGGTCGTGCACCATCCTGCAACGAGCGCCCAGCCGATCGAAACAGTCACCGTCACATTTCATGTGGAGAACGCAATTCGCGGCGCGACTCCTGGCGACAATTTCACCATTTCTCAATGGATCGGTCTGTGGGCGGCAGGTCAGCGTTATCGCGTGGGCGAGCGAATGCTCGTCTTTTTCTATCCGCCCAGCAAGTTGGGGCTTAGCAGTTGCGTCGGCGGGGCTCTGGGGCGCTTCTCGATCGACTCCTACGACAATGTGTTGCTGACTGCAGAACATCTTTCAGCATTTCAACGAGATACCGCGCTTGGTGGGAAATCGCGAGTCCGTTTTCGCGATTTCGCCTCGGCGGTGCGGCAAGCCATCGGGGAGGAATGAACATGCAATCCATTCGCACTGAGGTGACCACGGTAAACCACGTGGGGGCATCTCTGGTTTGGGCATTCCTCCTCCGGCTGGCCCTCGCTTCCGGCATCGTGCTGGTCGTCATTTTGCTCTCGCCACTGCCGTCGCGCGCGGGTGGACCAAAGTACGTAGCAGGAACCAGCTACTTCAACTCAACCGCGACTGGCCAGCCATTGGTCTGGGCGGGGGGTGTGGTCACCTATTACACCGATCAGGGCGATCTGAGCCCCATCCTTCCCAATGCTACTGCCAACACATTCGTCGCCAATGCGTTCACTCAGTGGACTGGTATCTCGACCGCCGCGATCAACGTCACCAGCGGCGGGCAGTTGGCGGAAGATGTGAATGGGACAAACGTCTATGTGAACTCAAATGGCAGCATCACAATGCCTGCAGACATTCAACCCAGCGCAACTGGAACACCCGTTGGAGTGGTTTATGACTACGACGGGTCGGTGACCGACGCTTTGATCGGAGCGGGTGCGGGTGATTCGAGTCAGTGCTTTTTCAATGCAGTCTTCGGGGGCGACGACAACTTTGGCACGACGGGCGTTTACCAGCATGCGCTCATTGTGATTAACGGCCAATGTGCACAGAGTTCTTTACAGTTGGTGGATGTCGAGTACCGGCTCGTGCGCACGATCGGCGCACTGCTGGGTCTGGGATGGTCCCAAGCCAACCCAAATGTGCTGACCGGTAAGCCTCCGTCTACCAGCAACGACTATGCAGGATTCCCAGTGATGCACTACACCGACCCGGTCAGTTGCGTGCCCATCACGAGTTGTTATCCCAACCCGTACCAGCCTTCCGCCGATGACGTTGCCTCTCTGTCGCGGCTCTATCCGGTCACTTCGCAGAATCAGTCGAGTTTCCCAGGCACGCAGATCTTTTCGAGCACAACGGCACGCGTGCATGGTTCAGTCTGGTTTACACAAAATGGCAACTCTACACAGCCGATGCAAGGCGTGAACGTGGTGGCGCGTTGGATCGATCCCAGCACTGGCCAACCTTCTCGGCAGTATGTTGTGACATCAGTCTCCGGATTTCTGTTCACAGGCAATGCCGGCAATCCGATAACTGGCTTTGATGACCCGCTGGGCAATCCGTTGAGCGACTGGGGCTCGAGCAGCACAAGCCTCGAGGGATTCTTTGATTTGGCTGGGTTGCCGCTGCCCAAAGGAGGTAGCGCTCAATATCAACTTTCAGTGGAAGGAATCGATCCTACCTGGTCGGTCGGAGTCGGTCCCTACGCGCCATACCAGGTTGCGCCTTCGGGTACTTTTCAGCCGATTGTATTTACCGTCTCTGCCGGGCAAGATGTCGCACAAGACATCCTCATGTCAGGCAGCACTCAACCCATCCCATTGTGGACGCCTTCACAAACCTGGACTACTCCCGCCACCATTTTGCCTGCTGGGGACTGGATCGCCTCACTCAACGGCTACGGGGACGAGCCATACTTCCAGCTCTCTGCGAAGGCTAATCGCACTTTGTCGATCAGCGTCACTGCGCTTGACGATTCGGGCAATGCCAGCGAGTCGAAAGCTCAACCGGTGATCGGAATGTGGGCTGCATCCGATCCGCAAGGCACGGCACCACCGGCCCTCACCCCGTCTGCATTTAATACGCTGGACGTTGGGATGACGCAATTGAATGCGCAGGTCTCTGCGGCTTCGAGTTTTCTGATCGGCATTGCTGACTTGCGCGGCGATGGCCGGCCGGATTACCGCTATCACGCATCCGTGCTTTATGCCGATGCGGTTTCTCCGGCACGGCTAAGTGTGAACGGTGGCGCGCTTACGTTGACTGGAATTGGATTTTCCACTGCTCTCAACACTTCGATTGGAAACTCTTCCGTCACTCCTCTGTCCGTGAGCGCGGGCCAGATGATTCTTCCGGCGCCAGATTTTCCCGATGGACCGCAGAGCCTCACTGTCACCAATCCTGCCAGTGGCGCATCAAGTGCGATCACCGATGCTGTGACCTACGGTGCCGCTGCCAGCGACCAACTCCTCCTGCTGAATAGCGTTAATTTTCCCACCGCCGTAGGAGCCCAGGCCTCGAATCCCGTGAGCGTGCGCGTCGTTCAAGCGGATGGAGTAACCCCGGTCAATGGCGCCACTGTTGCCTGGACTGCAACGAATGGACTGCAGCTTTCCGCGTGCGGTGGCGCGTCGTCGTGCACGGTTGTTTCGGATCAGAGCGGGAGCGCCTCGACTTGGCTCGTACCAAGCGCGGTAGGGGTTTCCATCATTACCGCAACGCTTGCCCCAGGAGCATATCCCACGAGCCAGTCCGTGCAGGCAACATTGAGTGCAACTGAGTCGTCCTCGGATCTTGGAGTGCAGTCGCCGTTTCTGTGGATTGCGCAGGGTGCGACCGTCAATGTGCCGCTCACCGCCCGCGTGCTCAGCAACGGCGTGCCGCAATCGAGCGTAACTGTGAACTTCAAGATTGCGGCGGGTTCCGGCACCCTGAGCGCGGCTAGCGCCCAAACCAATTCCAGCGGATTCGCAACGGTTACGCTGCAACTCACGCAATTCGCTGGTGGAGTGCAGATAAGCGTGTGCGTGGCGCCATTCAATACTGTTTGTCAGCAAATCAGTGTCACGGCTGTGCCTCCAGCGCAATTGAATTTGCAGCCCGTCGCCGGGGCAAGTCAGACTTCGGCAGGCCAGGGATTTTCGCCACTGGTGGTGCGGGTGGTCGATTCCGCTTCGCCTCCACATCCCATCCTCGGCGCTGCGGTACTGTTCGAGACTGACGTGCTGCGGCCACAAGGGACAACATCTGGCGGAAGCGGTGAGACGAATCCCACAAACCCGGGGATGCCCATCATCCTAAGTGTGGGCCAGAATACCGTTGTAAGCGACATAAACGGGCTGGCGAGCCTGACTCCATCGAGCGGCGGCTTCGCGCCTCCTCTGGAGATTGCCGTGATGATTACTGCGGGAACAACGGCATCGCTCGAGGAGTTCTTTCAGTTGCTGCCTGCGACGAGCGCAGACAATACATTTTCGGGCAAAACTCCGCCGCTTGAGCCGCCTATCCGCGAGCCATGGCTAGGGTCGGGACAATTGTGGTAATGCGGAGAGCGTGGAAAGGATAGAGGCGAGCCTGTTTTCTTCTGTACGAGGGGCTTCGCGTCAGCTCTTAATCAATGCGACGCAAGTGTGGCGCTAATTCTAATGAACGATCTGCGAGCGACGGTATTTCACTAAGCACGCAGCACGTTCCGCGCGATGAAGAAAACATTGGCCGGCCGCTCACCTAATCGCCGCATGAAATACGGGTACCATTCTGTACCGAAGGGGACGTAAACTCGCATGCGCCAGCCATCGCGCACGAGACTCTGCTGCAAATCGCGGCGGATACCGTAAAGCATCTGGAACTCGAAGGATTCGCGGGCAATCTTTTCATGGGTCGCGAAAGCTTCTGCCTCACGGATGATGCTTTCGTCATGCGTCGCCAGGCCGTGATAGATCCCGCTCTTCATCAGGATCTTCATCAGCTTTATGTAATTCGCGTCCACATCTGCCTTCGCTTCGAATGCGATGGTTGCCGGTTCTTTATATGCCCCTTTGCAGAGGCGAATCCGAATGCCCTCGGAAAGCAGTTTCTCGACATCACTCTCCGAACGCTTTAGATAGGCCTGGATCACAGTGCCGACGCTATTGCCATTTCCCGGCACGCGATGCAGTTCATGAACGAAGTCGAGGGTGCGCTGGGTATACGGAGATCCTTCCATATCCACACGCACGAATCCCGCCGGCGTCATGGAAGCCGCTTTCGCTACCAACCCACTGACCAGTTCTCGTGCCAGTTTTTCATCCACATCGAGCCCCATGTGCGTCAGTTTGAGGCTGATGTTGGCGTTGAGTTGATTGGCGGCGATCGCATCCAGAATCTGGTGGTAAAGCTGTGCACTTTGGCGCGCCTCGTCGGGGTTGGTGACGTTTTCCCCCAAATTGTCGATGCTTACCGTCATCCCTGCACGATTCACGGTCTGGGTGACGCGTACCGCGTCGGCGATTTCGGTGCCGGCAACAAATCGGCCAGAGACTCTGCGCCCCATAGCCGATTGCTCGGCAAATCCGCGCAAGGAGCGATTTTCAGAAAGATGAACGAAGAAAGCCCTCAACATGAGGAACCTGCCAGGTCCGGATGTGCAAAATCCGGAAAAATAAGGAAGGGATGGCGAAAAGCCCGTATAAAGATCACAGAATTTTGTATCACAAACGGCTGGCTTGCCCAATGATCAGGCGCACACGAGCAGTGCTAATTTCTCTGCGCGGGAAAATTCAGCTGTAGGCCAATCCGGTACAAAGTCGGTGGACCAATGCTATAAACCGATCCGTTCACTGCGGGAGTGTTCGCGAAGTAATAGCGCTCGTCCGTGACATTTTCAGCAGCCGCGAAAACTTCCACATTTCGTGTCAGATTCCGCCCAACCTGCACGTCCATTGTGTAGAAGCGGCCGAGCGGATATTGATTCTGATCGTCATCGAACTGATTGCCTACGAATCGCCCTTCCACGCTGAACAGCAGCCGCGAGGGATTCCAATAGCGCGCTTGCCAGGTAAGAACATTGTGCGGTACTTGTGCGACTTCTTTCCCAAGTAACGAAGGCTCACCCGCCGGAATCGTGTAGTTTACAACCGTTGCTTGTGTGAGCTCATACCCGGCCGTGATCTGAATGTCACGATTAACCCGCACAACGGCATCAAATTCCGCCCCTCGCGAGCGGATGCGCCCGACGTTCTGTTTTTCACGAAGAACGGGATTCGAAGTCGGATTGGTCGTGACATTCTGCACGGGATCAACGATGTCGCTCCAGAAAAGTGTTCCGCGAAAATTCAGTTTGCCATCCATCGCCATCACATTCGCTCCGGCCTCTGCGCCAGTGAGCCGCTCTGCATTTAGAAAGGGATTGTTCAGCGTCAGCACGTTTGCCATGCGGAAGCTGCGATAGAGTTCGTTCAACGTAGGTGCGCGAAAAGCTCGATACATAGAACCCGTCACCGAAACCCGCGGGTTAAGCGAGCGCAGCACGGAAAGCCGCGGGTTGAACGCCAGATCGCTACGCATGGGATACAGCGTGCTCGGTGAGTTCGCGCAGGTGCCGGAAACTGGTGTGCAAATCGAGCTGGCATTGAAGTTGTTCCAGTCGTCTACACGACCGGCAAGAATTACGGTCCATTGTTTCCAGCGGACAAGGTCTTCGCCGAACACGCCAAGAATCCGTTGTCGGCCGCCAGAGACGTTATCGCGCGTATTTGTGCCTGAAGTGAAGAACGTTTCGTTGCTCGATCCCATTACTTCCATGAGGTCGGCGCCGCCGATCAGCGTCTGATGCGAGCCGAGAATATGTGTCCATTGCGCCGCGCCTCCGCCCACCTGTTCAGGAACATATTGCAGGTCCGTCAGAGATTCGTTGTCGCGATTTGAGGTGATGGAAGAAAACCGTTGATCGTACCCCTGCACGAGTCCGTATGCGCGAAACATCACCGAGTCGTTTGAGCCAAATTGCTTGTCAGCTCCGAGCGCACCCTCTCCCATTTCGGTGTCGTTCGTCTGGATCGTTGTGCCGTTATGGCGAAACTCCGTATAGAACGAGCCACGGCCAAAGATGCGTCCTTTTTCACCCAACGCGTGTCCGATATTGGTTTCGACTGCCGCATCGCGCGAATTGGCGGCTGTATCGATGGTGCCGCGCTGCCACGTAGGTACGAGAATGTACCCATCGGTATAGAACATTTCCGAGGCAAGAGAGAGATCCCATTTGCCAGCGCGAGTTCCGGTCCACAGCGAGAGATCGGGAGTGGTTTCATTTCCATAGGAAGTTTCGAGAGCGAATGCCGGTGTTTGCGGCTGGCGCGTGATGAACTGAATCACGCCGCCCAGCGCGTCGCTGCCGTAAAGATTGGAGGCGCCGCCGCGAAAGACTTCGACGCTCGAGATTTCTTCGCGCGGAATGCGATCCCAATAAACCCAGCCGCCGAACGCATCCACCAGCGGAAACCCATCCTCGAGAACCAGCGCGCGGCTGGACGCTGTTCCACCTAAACCACGTAAGGAAACGCCTTGGTTGGAAGCATTCGCGACACGACTATCGGAGCGGCGATAAAGCGAGAAGCCGGGAACTTGCCGCAGCGCGTCATCGGTGCGAATGGCTGGTGTTGCAGCGAGTTCCGTGCTCGATAGCAGAACGGTGCTCCCTGGCGTCTCTGCTAATCGCATTTCCGTGCGCGCCGCTGACACGGTCACCTCTTCGCGCGGCGACTCGAGTTGCAAAACGATTTCTATGCTGGCGGATCCGTTGCTTGCAACTGTCCAAGAATGCTGCGCGACACTGAAACCTTCGGCACTGACTTCGATAGTCCCGGAAGAAACACGAATGTTCGAGAACAAAAACTGCCCGCGCGCATCGGTGCTGGTTTCAGCCTCGTAAGATCCAGACTTTACTCCGACCGTCGCTCCGCTCACCACCGCGCCGCTGGAGTCACGGACCGTGCCCTCCAGGCGATAGCTCTGTGCGATCGCGGGTAGGTCGAGAGTCAGAAAGAGAAGCGTGGCAATCGAAATTATTTTGAGCATGCTACTGCTGACTCCCAACAAGGCGGAAGCTACTTCACCTTACCAGAAGGTGCTAATCGAGGATGGAACGCAAGACTGACGAGGATTACAGAGTCCGCACACCCACTGTGATTCTAATCACACACCAGCGTGACATCGCCAGCAGTGGGTTCCTGGCACTGCCAGTACTCTCGAAATCAGAGAAGTTCCACCGAGCTGACCGGTTGGCTACGGGGAATTTGTAAGCAAGTTCATGCCTGGAGGTGCAAGCATGTTCACCAATCCTGCAGCCAGCTGGTATCACAGCAACCAATACGATGCGAAATCGGCGTGCGAGCATTGCGGAGGGATCATCCGCCACGAGCGCTGGTGCATTACCGTCGACCCACTGGTGCAATACGCCTATGAAATCGTGCTCAACCCTGACAAAATGACCGATGCCGACCGGATCAGCCTGCACGCACTGGGTGTGACTTGGCAGAACAACAGTTGTCAGGGCAAGTGCGTGCGCAGTTGAATGGAATGTTGTGCCGCGACCATTCCTCGGGCTAGGAATTACACAAGCCTTCTCCCAGAAAATAAGAAAAGGTGGCCAATTTTGGCCACCTTTCTGCTTTGTGTTTCGTTGGCTGCTACGCCCCGGCTCCGGCCGCGCGGACCAGAACTTGCATCTGCGGGACTTCGGCCTCCCTTGCTCCGAAATACAGCTTGTAGGAGCGGTGAATTCCGTACATCACCGGGAAGACGGCAAGAGCAAGTCCCCAACCCAGGTGCGAGCCGACCGTTTCCAGCATCGAGGTCACTCCCGCACTTACTACGTAGTACGGAAACGACAGTTGTGCAAGGTTCCACCAGACCGCAGCTCCCGTTTTCTTTTCGCTCAGAGCGATGATGGAAGCCACCGGTACGGTTTGCCCCAGGAACAGTGTGGCAGTCGCCAGCACCAGTCCCGGAGTTGTGGAGTTCCACTGCATCTGATTTAACCATTCAGCGTGATAAATCAGGCTTGCCATGCAACTGGCGAAGGTCATCATGCTGAGGTTGAAGGCCATCTGCTGTCGATTCAGTTTCGCGTTTTTGCGCGGCCAGCACTGAATCGCGGTCGATAGGCCTGCGATCACAATTGCTTCGGCAGCGCTCAGGTTGACGATGGCGGTCAGCAGGAACGGCAGATTCACTGACATGTTTCCGTTGACGCCCGGCAATTTCACTTTCATGCGCGATGTCGCTGCTGCCAACGTCAGCACAGCAAGAGCAAAGTACGCATGCAGCATGTGGCTGGCAGAGACAGCGTAGGCGCTTGCTACGACTGCAGCCAGTATCATTGCACTTACCAATCCGTTAATGCGCCGTGTGTCATTCATTGGTCTTCTCCTTTCTGTCGTTCTCACACGGCATTACTGTTCGTCGTCTCCAGCATCAGAGAATGCGGCATCGGCATTGCCCACAGATGCGCCCCAAACTACGCTGGTCGCGCTGGCGGTGCCGGTGCTCGAACCCCAAACCACGCTGAATGCGCTCAGAGCATTTGAATTCCAGGGCACTGAACTACCCCAGACCACGGATGTGCCGCTGACCTCAGAAGTTCCCCAAACCACCGAGGTTCCCCAGACCACCGACGTTCCCCACACCACCGAGTTCGAGGCAACGCTCGAATTCCCGTAGACGAGAGAGACGACCCCAGTCGAAGGATTGTAGACCGCTGTCGGCGAAAGAGCCGCTCCCACAGTCGAAGGAGCAAGGTTGCTGTCGCTGATCGCGCTCTGCACATTCAGCAGGCCGGAACCAACCGAGAACAGATCGTAAAAAGCGGTGAAATTCTGAGCGAGATGCGGAACCCAGGCAACAGTGGAAACCAGATTGAACGCCGGGCCCATCTTGGTTGCATCCCGCATCAAACGTGCCTTGACCTGATCGGGGGTAAGCGAGCTGTTCTCCTGCAGCAACAAAGCGACAGAGCCGGCAACAGCAGGCGTAGCCATGCTCGTACCGCTCAGCGTGAAGTAATCGTTATTGCCATCGCTGCCAGTGACCAATTCCGCGGGATAGAGCGATTCCAGTGTGGCTCCAGGGGCAGAAAGGGAAACAACGTCATTGCCCGGAGCAACGATGTCCGGCTTGACGATGTGATCGTAAGTGGTAGGCCCCTTCGAACTGTAGCTGGCCAGGGTTTGCGCCGAAACCGAGGCGGATCCGTTGCTCTTGGTCGCGCCCACGGTCAGAACGTATGGGTCATTACCCGGGGCAGTGATCGTGCCGTAGCCGTTGCTGCCGTTTACGGTCAAACGGCCGTAGTTGCCCGCAGCGACGACCACAACGATGCCAGCTTTCCACGCCGATTCAACAGCCTGGCAAAGAGGATCCTGGCTATAGCTGACCGCGATTCCACGGCCTAATGAGAGATTGATGACTCGAATGTTGTAAGTGTTCTTCAGGTTGATGGCGGCCTGAATGGCGGCGATCACGGTGCTGTCAGTGCCCGCGCCGTTCAGATCCAAGGCACGAAGATCGACGAAATTCACTCCCGGCGCAACGCCTTCATACTGTCCGCCCGAGAGCGAGCCGTTTCCACCGATGATTCCCGCGACGTGAGTGCCGTGACCATAAAGGTCGTACTTGGCTCCGAGAGAGTTGGTGTTTGTCGTTCCAGTGAAATCCTGATGATAAAGAACACGGGAAGCGGTTTGCGCGGAGTTCCAGAGGTCGGGATGGCTGTCATTGATGCCGCTGTCGATAACCGCAACCGTGACACCGGTGCCAGTCAGGCCAGCGCTCCAAGCCGATGGTACACCCGTAGCATCATCGGTGAGATCATCGGCGACGTTTAGCGGATGATCGACGCTTACCAACGAGACTTCAGGATCATTCGCCAGCATAGCGAGTGCGCGGGCTGGAAGCGTCATGGACGCTCCTTTGACGAGGTCCAAATGGCGGTTGACTCGTGCTCCGAAACTCTGGGCACGCGCAAACGTCTCAGTCTTTGGAGCTTGTTTGTACTGCACAATGACATGGACGAGCTGATTGGGATTCCCAACGGCTTGCTTGGACAGCTTCGAGATCTCGGGCGTCATGCGGCTAAGTTGCATGTCCCGCGCATCGAAGTTCTGGCCGAAAGCCAGTCCGGTGGAAAGCAGCAGCGCCGCGACCAGGCGCTTTCCCCAAGCTGCGCTGTGCCGCTCGCCGCGCCCGGTTGGCTTCTTTGTCTTTAGTGAACGCATTTTCTTCACCCTTTCTTGCTTTTTCTGGGGGAAAACAGAGTTCAGTGCCACAGGCTCTGTTGCACGGGCGAGGCCAATCGATGCCTCGTAAGTCATTGATCAGTCGGGATATGACGGGCCGACGAAGCATGCGATTCGGGCCACTTTGTCCCTCACACGGGGGCGCGGGACACAATGTCCCACTGAGCGGCAGGATGAAAAGAGAGAGGCGTGACTTGCGTACCGCTGCGCAGGGTTACTGGAGGGTTGTTTCTTAGTTGGCGGCCGCTTTGGCGGCGGCGGCCTGCGGCAAACGGGGTAGTGCCGACATGAGCCGTTGTGTGTATTCGTGCTGAGGATGGGACATGACTTCCGCCGTAGCGCCTTGTTCGACAATCTGGGCTTGATGGAGAATCGCAATCCGATCACAGATTCCGGCAACGGAGGCCAGATCATGCGAGATATAAAGGATCGACATGCCCGTCGTGCGATTGAGTTCGCGGAATAGTGACAAGATTTCCGATTGGGTGATCACGTCAAGCGCGCTGGTCGCTTCGTCGGCGATGAGCAGCGCCGGGCGATGGAGGATCGCCATGGCGATTAACACCCGCTGTGCCTGACCCACACTCATCTGCGCGGGATGTTTCTTCAGAAATTCGTCGGTGGAGGGAAGGGTGACACTTTCGAGCGCGGAACGGATGGCGTTGTCGCACTCCATCTTGGAAGCTGTCGCATGAGCACCCCAGGCCTCGCGTAATTGCGTTCGGATCTTCAGTGCCGGATTCAAAGAAGAAAGCGGGCTTTGCAGTACGAGGGCAATTTTGCGTCCCCGCAGGCTGCGAAGGTCGCGCTCGCGAAGCGGCAGAAGATCGAAGCCCTCGAATTCGATCGTCCCGCTGATCCTCGTCCTTTTCCGATCGAGAAGGCCGAGGATCGCCATCGCCAGCGTGCTTTTGCCGGATCCGCTTTGACCAATTAATCCCAGAACTTCGCCGCGACGAATTTCGACCTCGACATCGCAAAGAACGTCGGGTTTGTCGCCGTAACCGACCGAGACGCGCGCCGCAAGAAGAACCTCGGATTTTAATTCCTGGCCCACTTCGATTTTTCTATCCAATCGTTGGGATTTCTTGAAAGTCCCAGCGGTTTACTTCACCGAAAGCTGCTCAATATTCCAATATGTCTGCGGTGCAAGGATGACTGGATTCGCGCCCTGCACAGAAGCTGAAACGGCTGACAGTGCGTTGCGATTCACCAGATAAATAAACGGCTGCTCATCGACGGCGATCTCTTGCACTCGATCAAAGGCTTCTTTTCGCTTCTTGGGATCAGCCGATGAGGCCTGCACGCGCATCAACTTGTCGATCTCCGCTTCCCAAGCGGTCTCGGGAGCCTTCTCCGATGGATTCCACTGATGGTTGTCGGAAGAACTCAGCCAAACATTCATCTGATCGATCGGATCGAGCCCGACGTTGGTTAGTCCAAGCAGAATGGCCTCATAGTCGAAGGTTTGCGTCATGCGTTCGATCAGGGAAGGAAAGTCAAGCGTGACGACATTGACGTGGACGCCAATCTTCCCGAGGTCTTCCTGAATCATCGTGGCCATGCGCTCGCGGTATTTGTTACCCGCGTTCGTGATGATGGAGAAAACCACCGAATTACCTCCACCGTCCTTGAGCGTGCCGTTTTCCATGCGGAAACCATCAGCTTGCAAGATTTTCAGCGCTGCGTCGGGCGAGTAGACCTGTGGTCTCAATTTGGCATCGAACCAAAATTTGTTGGCCGGCGAGACCGGACCGACCGCGGGTTGCGCGTGTCCACGAAAGACGATGCGGCTCAGATCATCACGATTGATCGCCTGGGAGATCGCGCGCCGGAACGCGGCCGAGCGGAACCATTTCTTCTTGTAGTCGGGAAGCGGAGATTTTGCGACCTGATTGAACCACATTTGTTCGGTATCGAGCGATGGGCCGGCGTCATGCACGAGTTGCGGCGAAGTGGAAGCCAGCTTGTCGAAATACTCACTGTCGAGTGAGTTGATCAGATCGATTTCTCCGCGTTTGAAGCGCATCATTTCGACGTCCCGGTTGGCCTGAATATCGAGCCGGATGGAACCGAGATATGGCAGCCTGCGTCCTTGCGCATCCGTCTTCCAGTAGTGTGGATTGGATTTCAGGAGCAGCGTAGCTCCGGGTTTGTAGTCGCCGACCATGAAGGGGCCGAGCACCGCCATTTCTTTCTTCGGCGAATGAGCTGAAAGGATTGCGACCTGATCGAACTGGCGATCCAGTCCCGCAACCGGCGCGGGGAAGGTGATAGAAATCTGCGTGGGAGAAAGGATCTTGGTCTCGACATTACCGGGTCCTGAGCGAAAGGCGTCGCCCGTCGGAGAATGCAGGGAAGGATCCATCAATCGCTGTACTGTGTAGGCAACGTCTTCGGCAGAAAACGGCGTGCCATCGGAAAACAAGACGCCACCACGCAACTTGAAGGTGATCTGTCTGCCATCCTTCGAAACCCTCCACGACGTAGCGAGTTCGGGTTCGAGAGCCTGCGTCTGGCGATTCATGCGTACCAGAACGCCTCCGGTCAGATAGCGGACCGCGATGGAAGAGTCGTCTTCGACTTTCAAAGGATCAAAAGTTTTCGGTTCGGCGCGCAGACAAAAACGCAGTTCGCTCTGGGCGAATGCGCTGCCGAGCAATGCGGCGACAATGAAAGTTACAAGTATGAATTTCCTGAATGCCCCAACCATGACGACCTTTCTCAACCGATCACGACCAGAAGAATCATGCGGTGAGTTGTTCTTCATTCGACAACACAAGTTGAAACGACGTGACTACGAGGACCAGCAACAACAACGGCACCAGCTTCCACGGTTCCGCGCCCACCGAAACCAAACCTTCTAGCTCTTTGAGCAAGCTTCCCCAGGAGGGCATCGGTTCGGACACACCCAAGCCGAGAATTCCCAAATTCGCCTCAGTCAGAATGAAAGCCGGAATTGAAATCCAGAACTGCGCCAGTAGGACAGGTTTCAAGTTCGGCAAAACGTGGATCCAGAACAGCCGTGGACTGCGAATCCCCGAAGCTCGTGCCTGCCGAACAAAATCGCAATCGCGTAACGAGTTCGCGCTGGCGCACAGTACTCGCGCCGCGCTGGTCCAGCCAAGAAGGCCAAGCATTAAAAAAGTCATGATCACAGAAAATAGCGGCGAAACATTCAGTGGCATAACGGCGCGAACCGTGATCAACAAAAAAAGCCAGGGCAGCGAGAGGAAGAGATCGGTGACCGCCATAGCCGCTCTTTGCCAGGCGCCGCCGAGATAGCCGGCCAACCCGCCGATCAACGCAGCCATCAGCGTCGAGAGCAGCGCCGCTGCGGGAGCGAGGAGCAGCGAGATGCGAGTTCCATAGAGCACGCGGGCGAAGCGATCGCGACCAATTTCGTCCGTCCCCAGCCAGTGTTGATGTGACGGTGGAGCATCCGCCGCTTCGCGATATTGCTTTGCATATCCTGCGGGAGCGACCCAATTAGCGGCCAGCGACATACCGACAACCAGGAGCAGGAGCACGTATGCAAGCCATCGCAACAGATTCGTACGTCGAATCGTCATGCTTTCTGGCCTCGCAGCATGTGGCCGACGACGTCGGCGCTGAAGTTGGCAAACAACGTCAGTGCAGTCACGAGAATGGTGATGTTCATCAGCAAGGGCAGATCGCGCGCAAGCGCGGCCTGCCAGGCAAGCTGTCCTACTCCGGCGAGGCCGCAGACAGCTTCGACCGGAATTGCGGCGCCCACGGCGATGCTCACCGATACGCCAGCGATTGCCAGCATGTGCGGCGCGACAACCGGAATTACGTGCCAGAACAAAATGCGCAACTCGCCCAGGCCTTTCGCTCGCGCGGTGACGATATGCGTCTGCGTGTAGGCCTTTGCAAGTAGATTGCGGGCGTAGCGATAAACCCGCGGGAAAACGATGAGCGCGATCGCCAACGCACCAGGGACATTCCATAGCACCGAAAGGAGCGCCAGCACGGCGGCGGGCAGGCAAAGAAAGGTTCCGCTGACGAAAGTTGTTAGTGCATCGAAGCCTGAATTTTGCAACCACGCTGCGCTAAGCGCCAGGGACATGGCAAAAGTCCAGCTAAGAAGTAATCCCATTCCTACTAAGCGCAACGTGAGCGGGATCCGTTCTTCGAGAAGAGTGCCGACCGGCTGCCCGAGGGAAACCGACGTTCCTAAATCTCCATGGAGAGCGTGGTCGAGAGAATCGAAGTAGAAATGGAGAACGTCGCGCTGCGCGGCCCGGGCCTGGCGAACCGCCTGGATGCTGGAATGACTGAGCAGGGGATCGAGTTCTTGCTCGTCGGTGTCGAATCCGGGCGCATACCGCACTAGAATTGCCGAGAGCAAGCCGCCGAGTAAAACGATCGCCAGGAGAGCGATTGCGTGACGCGCGATTCGGGCGCCGAGTCCGGTCATCTATCTCACCGTCGCTCCCCGGGACTTGTTATCTTCGTCCGCATGCAGTTCGACCGCGGCAGCCGCTGAGTGATGAGCCTGTTTCATTGAGTACATGCGGCGATCCGCTTCCGCGAGCAGTCTCTCCACGTCGTATCCATCTTCCGGACAAAACGTCATGCCAACACTCAAAGCGATCAGGTCACGCCCGCAGACCTGGCGACCAGACTCGATTGCTGCCTGATTAAGGCGCTCGGCTTTCTCTTTCGCAGCGTCAGGCGTCAGGCCGGGCGCGGTAATCACGAATTCGTCTCCGCCCATGCGTGCCACATAGTCGTAGCCGCGGCAGGCTTCTTTCAGGCGTGCAGCAAACTCGCGCAACAGCTTGTCGCCCTCGAGATGTCCAAAAGAATCATTGATCTGCTTGAATCCGTCGATATCACAAACCATGACGGCAAGCGATGTTTTCATGCGTCTGCAGCGCGAGACCTCTTGGGCAAGATGCACGAACAACGAGCGCGCATTGGGAAGTCCGGTCAGGTAATCGGTTGTCGCCGAGCTTTCCGCCTGCTGATATTTCAAGGCGTTCTCTACTGAAAGTGCGACTTTGGATGCCACCGCGAGCAGGATGCGCAAGTGGTCCTGCGTGAAGGCATCGCGATTCGCATGGTACATCGCCAGCACGCCAACCACTCCGTTCACGCCTTCCAGCGGCACGACCAGCGCAGATTGCAGCGTCGAGTGCCTTTCGGGATCGATCACATACCCTGCCTCGACCTGCGGATTGCCGTTCACGATGGGCTTGCAGTTATTCGCCACCCATCCACAAAGCCCCTCTCCGACGCGGATTTTCAAGACCGACAGTACGCGGAAATTTTCTCCTGTAACTAGTTCGGGCAGCAGCCATCCATTGCGGTTCACGAAAACAGCGATGGAATCATAGGGAATCAAGCGACGCAGCCGCATCGATAAGACTGAAAGCGTTTCACTCAAGCTGAGAGAGACGCCCAGGTCTTGACTCAGTTCGAACATCGTTTGGGCTTCTTGCCGTGCCGACGCGATCGAACTCAGGAAATCGGCGTTCTCGGCCAAACCCTGAGTCGGCTCCATTCGCTCGAATCCCGTAGCAGGCGCGACTCCGCGCTCCACTCGGATGGATTTCGAAAGTCCTTGCGTGATGACCTCGTTCTCCTGCATCTGCGCTTTGCGCTCAAGTTCGACGTAACGCTGTTCCAGGAGTTCGACAATATGCGGATCAAACCACGTTCCCGCCTTCTCTTTGACCTTCGCCATCGCCTCCACTAGCGGAAGCGCCTGCCGATATTGGCGGTGCGACGCCAAAGCATCGAGGCAGTCGACGGTGGCAAGAATGCGCGCGCCCACGGGAATCTCTTCTCCGGCGAGACCATCAGGATAGCCAGTGCCATCCCACCGCTCGTGATGCGAACGCACGATTGGAGCTACTGGGTATGGGAACGCAACGCGTTCCAGAATTTCCGCACCCACGATAGGGTGCACTTTCATTTTTTCAAATTCTTCCGGCGTCAGTCGGCCGGGCTTGTTGATGATCTGCTCCGGGACGGCCAGTTTACCGATATCGTGGAGCAGCGCGGCGGCACGCAGTGCTTCGGTCTGATCCAGTCCGAGATTCAACTCCTTCGCGATTTCTACGGCATAGGTGCGCACTCGCTGTAAGTGCGTATGCGTGGTGTGATCTTTGGCTTCGATGGCCAGCGCGAGCGCTTCAATGGTGCGCATGTTCAGCGAAGCAATCTCTTCCACGTGGCGTTTTTCAACTTCCACACGAGCCTTTTCCGCTTCCAGCCGGCCCAAGTAGAGCCGATAGGAACGATAGACCCAGTAGATCAGCGGCAGCACCAGCAGCGAGGTTTCCCATCCAGCAGCCCTGTTTACAACTCCGACCAGTCCCACTGCCGCAGCGCCCACCAGGTAATACGGGAACGACCAGAAGTAGCATTCGGACCAGACCTTGCGGGTGGACTTGCCCTCGGTGAGCGAGATTACGACTGAAATCGGCAGCGTGTTGGCGAAGAAGAAAACTAACGCGGCCAGCATCAGCAAAATAGGCTTGCTAGACGCGAACCTGCCCGACAACCAGTGAAATGTCGAGTAGGTGAAAGCGCTGGCATTGGCCATCATGCCGGCGACGTTGAAGAGAACTTTAATTGGATCAAGTCGCTTGCGTGTCTGCCAAACGCTCTGGACAAGCGACGCGGTGCATCCGATCACCAGCGTCTCGGGAAGGCTGAGTTCCATCACGCCCAGCAGGATGAATAGGAAGTTCACTGACATCGTCCCGTCGATGCCAGGCAGCTGAACCTTCAAACCGGAAGCCAGAACCGCCACTGCGAGATAGCAGAAAAATCGTGCCAGATCCTGGGATTGCCAGTGCGCGAGGGAAAAGGCCAGCGTAACCAGACCGCAGCATACGGTGATGCCGATGAAGGCCTTGGTTTGGAGCGACAATCTGTCCGCTGCTTGCATGGACTCCCTTACCGGTTGCGGCTCTTACCGGCCGCTTTGCTGTTGCTGCATCGTTAACGACACATTGCAGAAAATATGCGAACGCTGCCCAGCACCGCACCGGAGCTGACAGAAAAACACACTTATATCCCGCGTCTGAAACCTCGTTGGAATCGTATTGCATGAAGTTCCTTTTCAATAGCTTACCGACGTAACGCCTTTTCGTGTCAACGCGAATTTCGCAATCTGCACATATGGAATGCCGAGGCGGCCTTTTCTGTTGCGAAATACCTCCTCAACATTACCTTCGTCATGTTAGTCGCGGCCGGCTTCGTGCTCGAATCATAGAGCCCATGTCACCATCGTCCCAAACGTCTTAATGTCAGTGACGTACCACAACTCGGGTCAGAAATTGCCGCTTGAGTCAGCTGGTGCGCAGACCAGCGCCGGGTCCTGCCTTTCATCCGTCGGGAAGATGGCCGTGTTCTTTGCGGATTTGCAAGGCTCAATCACGGGCAGCAATCCGGCATTCCTCGATTTGACGGGATATGCGGCAGAGGACTTGAAGAGGTGCAAGCTCGTCGAGCTTTTCGCCGAAAATGACTCGCCTTCGCGACAGAGTTGGGCGAAGTCGTTTCTTGCGGCGGCAAGAGAGCAGGATTTTCATTCGCAGCTCTTGCTGAAGACCAAAACTGGAGAGAGCTTCCTTGTGCACCTCTCCGCAACTATTCTGCGCGGACACACCTCGGTTCCGATTGCGATCGTAGGTGTGGTCGCACCAGTTGCTGGATCCGGGAAGACGCGGCCCGCTTCAGCCGCTGCGGAAACCGCTCCTGGCATCACCTGCCGCGAAATCGACGGTGTGCAATTTATCCTGGCCAGTCCAGTGATGCACAGATTCATGGGGTTAGTGGAGCGCGTAGCCGGACATACGGAAACCGTGCTCATCACCGGAGAAACCGGAACCGGCAAAGAACTCATCGCACGCACTATTCATGAATCGTCATCGCGAAAGAGCCGTCCGTGGGTCGACATCAACTGCGCTGCTCTGCCAGAGAACTTGGTGGAAAGCGAACTCTTCGGATACGAGAAAGGCGCATTCAGCGGCGCTGAGAGCTCCAAGCCGGGACTTTTTGAGTTAGCCCACAGAGGCACGCTCTTCCTGGATGAAATCGCCGAGTTGCAACCGCAAACCCAAGTGAAACTTCTACGCGTTCTCGATGGTCAGCCCTTCTATCGGTTGGGTGGGCACCGAAAAATCAAAGTAGATGTGCGCATCGTGGCCGCAACCAACCAGGATCTGCAGTCAGCGGTGAAGGATGGACGATTTCGCCAGGATTTATTTCATCGGCTGGGCCAATTTCAGTTGCGCGTTCCTCCCTTGCGGGAACGGCCGGAAGATATCGTCGCGTTAGCGGAACATTTTCTGCATCTGAAGAATCCCAAGAAAAACTTCGTTCCGCAAGCCGTCTCTCTGCTCTTGTCCCATTCCTGGCCCGGTAATATTCGCGAACTGCGCAATCTCATAGCGCGAGTCGCCATGGAGACGTCTGATCTGGAGATCGATGCCTCGAAGCTCACATCGTCGCTGACTGGAGAACCGAGCTCGCTTCGTCAAACTGCCTCCATTCCGATTGGCGATCTCAACAGTATGGAAGAGCAGATGATCATCAAGGCTCTCGAGCGCACCGGCGGCCATCGCGCGCTAGCCGCTGAGGAATTGGGCATCTCACGGCGTACCCTCAGCCGCAAGCTGAAAGAGTACAACATCCAATTTGCTGCCGGGGAGAAGACCGAAGGCTTGGGGTTCATTAGCAGCGAACAACAGAAGTTCTTCCGGGCTCGCGTGCAGATCCCGGTCATCGTGCGCAATTCTGCGGGAGAAGAGGTTTCGGTACAAGGCGTGAATCTCAGCACCGGTGGCATGGGGTTGGATGGCTTTACCCAGGTACTGCGATTTGCGGGACTTCTGGACGTTAGCTTTGTCCTGCCCGACAGCGACGCGCACTTCGAAGCTAAAGCCCGCCTAATGTGGATCGGCGATCAGGGTCGCGTCGGCATTCGCTTTACCGTTATCGAGCCGTCGCTCTTCCAAAAATTGCAGCACTGGACCAACAAGAAGATGCGGGAAGAAGGCTGGGAATTTCCCTCTTGAAGTTCACGGGGCCTACTGCTTGAGGGTCTCCAGATAGCGACTGTTGTAGTAAGCGCTGCTCTTCTGTACGAATTCCAGAATCTTCAGCATCCGTTCCCGGCCCTCACGGTTCAATTCACGGAATTGCACGGCAATGCCGGATCCAGGATCGAGCCTCGCCACCGTGCCTTCAGCGACGAGACTGGCATCATCCATCGAAAAACAAAGTTTCAATGGGGTGCCGGGCGCTGCGATGGTGCTGGTTTCGATGAAGCATCCGCCCATCGAGATGTCCGTGAGATTTGCATAGACCGGACGATTCTCTAATTCGGTTTGCAATTCAATCGTAACGCGGCATTTCATGCGCGGATGGGTGCGCCGATCTTTGTACGAAAGCTGCTTCTGTTTCTCCAGATACATCCTGCGATCAGCTTCTGCCAGAAGTTGCTCGGCGTCTTTGCCATCTTGCGGGTAGACAGCCCGTCCTACGCTGAGCGACAGAATATTCTCACCACAAACCTCGGCTCCGGCTTGCAGAGCCAGTGCGCTCATCTGGTCAGCTTTCTTTTTGGCGGCATCCGCAGCCAGGCCGGGAGCGACCACGACAAATTCATCTCCGCCCATGCGGGCGACGTAATCGTATTCGCGGCAACTGTCCTTCAGTGCCTGCGCGAACAGGCGCAGAACACGATTTCCTTCGAGATGACCGAAGCGGTCGTTGATCTGCTTGAACCCATCCATGTCGGTGACCATGACCGTCAACGAAGTCGTATCCCGTTTGCAGCGCGCCAGTTCGCGGTCGAGCTGCAAGAAGAGCGATCGCGCGTTGGGAAGGCCCGTGAGATAGTCAGTGGTAGCAGAATTCTGCGCCTGCTGATACTTAAGCGCATTCTCAATCGCCAACGCCATCTTACTGCTCACCGCCAGCAAAATGCGCAGGTGATCGGAGGTAAACGCGTCCCGTTCCGCGCGATAGAGCGTCAGCACACCAATCAGACCGGCAACCCCTTCCAGCGGCACGGCGAGCGCGGAGCGCAGCGTGCTGAACTTCGAGGGATCATTTAGATATCCCGGCTCTACCGAAGGATTGCCGTTGATGATCGGCTTTCGATTCTGAGCCACCCAACCGGATAGTCCTTGCCCCACCGGTATTCGCAAAGAAGAAAATAACCGATAGTTGTCGCCGTTCACATATTCGGGAATTAATTCGTCGTCGCGTTTGATGTAGATGGCGATGGCGTCATACGGAACCATTGGCTTGAGCTTGACGGAGAAGACAGAGAGCGTCTCCCCAAGACTCAACGATGCTCCCAGATCCTGGCTGAGTTCGAACAAAGCCTGTGCCTCTTGGCGGGCTGCGGCAATGGAAGAAAGGAAAGTTGCTTCGTGTCCGGCATAGTCCTGCGCGGTGGCATTTTCGAAACCTGCGGCAGGCTCGAGTCCGCGCTCGATTTTGATTGCTTTCGAGAGCAGAGAGTTATCGTCTTCGCTAGACTTCGCCAATGCTAGTTGCTCAAGTTGCTGATAGCGTTTCTGCAAAACGGCAACCACCTTGGGATCGAATGACTTGCCCGATTCGGCCGCGAGTTTCTGCATGACCTCGACCATCGGCAGCGCGCGCCGATATTGACGGTCGGAGGCCAGCGCATCGAGATAATCCACCGCCGAGAGAATTCGCGCGCCAATGGGAATCTCTCCGCCCTTTAATCCCAGCGGATAACCTGAGCCGTCCCACTTTTCATGGTGAGCTCGTACGATCGGTACCACGGGATAAGGAAAACGTACCCGCTCTAGAATCTCGGCGCCCACCAGCGTATGGATTTTCATCTTCTCGAATTCTTCCGGCGTCAGACGCCCGGGCTTGGAAATGATGTGCTCGGGAACCGCCAGCTTGCCGATATCGTGCAGTAGGGCCGCGGCGTGCAAGGCTTGGAGTTCTGGTCCTATCACGCCAAGTTCTTTGGCAACTTCGATCGCATAGACGCGAACCCGTTGCAGGTGCTCGTGCGTGGTATGGTCCTTGGCTTCAATGGCGAGCGCAAGTGCCTCAATCGTGCGCAGATGCAGGTTCGCGATCTCTTCGACGTGCCGCTTCTCATCATCGAGCTTTCCCAAATACAAGCGGTACGACCGGTAAATCAGATACACAGCTGGCACCATGAGCAGGGAAGTCTCCCAGTTGAAGGTCGCGTCGAACCACCCGATGACGCCCGCTATTCCCGCTCCGACCAGGTAATAAGGAAACGACCAGAAATAACAATCAACCAGGATGGGCCGCAGTGGCCGCCGTTCCGTAAGAGAAATGACGGTAGCGATGGACCCCGCATTCGCAATGAAATACACCGTTGCCGCCAGCCCGAGCTGTAGAGGCCGATCCCCCACGAGCAGCCCAGTCAGCGGATGGTAATAGGTGACGTACGCCAAAGCTGTCGACAACGCGGCCGCGCACACATTGAACGTGAGCTGCAGTGCTTTCGGACGCTCCGGATACAGACATTGCGCCAGCATCGATATGCTGGCCAGCGTGAGAGTCTCGGTAAAACTGAGTTCCAGGACGCCGATCAGCACGAAAAGAAAGTTGACCGACAACGTCCCGGTAATTCCCGGCAAACTGACCTTTAACCTTGAGGCCAGAATGGCAATGCCGAGATAGCAGATGAATTCCGCGATGTTCTTGCTGGTCTGGTGAATGGCTCCGTAAATCAGAACGGAAAGGCCGGCGATGTGCACAAAGCCGATAAACGACTTGGCCGACCACGACAGATCTTTCCAAGAGTTGGAGTGAGGCAGGCCCTCCGTAATGTGTGTAGCGCCAGTCATACTGCCGTCAGTGACACCAATCCCTCACTCAGAACTAACAGCTAAGAGGCGTGAAAACAATAGCTTGCACATGATTGGTCCAAACTTCGGTAATCTGGTAGCACCATTTTTTCATTGCCTTATTCTTCTACGGAGAAAGCAGAAAGGGAGGGGCTTCAGAGCGCGGGCCTGGAGCGCGCAGGTTTGCAAACCATCTGCTATTCAATTACGCTGGACTTTTCTTCGTAGTCCCAGCCGGGATGGCGGAACTGGCAGACCCAGCGGACTCAAAATCGGATACCATCTATCTCTTAAGTCTAAGTAAATAAAAGATATCCAGACGCGATCGCAGACGCAGCGGATTCCGAATGCTGAACTCCTCAGAGAGTCAGGGGAAACTCGCTGCGAAGACTTTCACTGATTTTTTTGCAAATCCCTGGGGTAGACCGTTCTACCTTTTCAGTCTTCCCCAAAAGCCCAACATACTGGTTTATTTATATTTTAACAGCGGCGCACTTGCTTAGGACGGCCTGAGCAGAATCGTCCGTTATTCGAGCGCAAATGCAAGTGTAGAATTACGCGGATCACTTCCAGACTACGACAGATACTGCAAACAACGATTACCTACGAGATGCGAAAAGGGTTTACGAGAAAACCACAACGGGACGAGCCCGCGGCGCGAGCCAAGAATTACATAACTCGGAGCGGGCTCGAGCGCCTCAAAGAGGAGCACCGGTTTCTCCTCACCCGGGAACGCCCAGCCGTGACGGAGGTGGTGGCGTGGGCAGCCGGCAACGGCGACCGCAGTGACAACGCCGACTATCGCTACGGCAAGCGGCGGCTGCGGCAGATCGATGGTCGGATTCGCTTTCTCTCCAAGCGAATCGAAGCCGCCGAAGTAGTGGACCCGGAAGCTCCGCGCACGGGGCAGGCGGCGACGAAGGCATTCTTCGGAGCGACCGTGCGCTATGCCAATGCCGCGGGAGCGGAGCGAGTGGTGAGCATCGTAGGCACCGACGAGGTCGATCTCAACCGCAACCACATCAGTTGGGTGTCCCCTCTGGGGCGCTCATTGATGAAGTCGGC
>DATKQB010000028.1:0-3439 GCA_035523795.1 Verrucomicrobiia bacterium
GGCGCTGCCGCAAAGTTTCCACGGATGGTGTCCCCCTGTAGAGCTGGTCTGGGGGCACTGTCGCACGCAGTCTCGCGGAAATGTCACGATGGCAAGCTTGCTGATAACCCTTCACCAGTTCCGTGATCGCACGAACCTCAGCAGGAACTCCATGATGGATCGAGTAGGCTTTCGTAGGGCACTGTAGCAGAGCCTCGAAGGTTTCGGAGGTGAGCTTCATGCTTCATTGTCAACGAGTCGTCCGGAATCAGACGAATTTTGAAGTCGTTTACTCAGACGCCGGTCGAACGATCTCGCGTATGGACGCCCAGCCGGTCGGACTCTTGGGATAGCGAACATAGACGACCATCGAGCGGCCAGTAATCACGAAGGGAGCCTGCCCATGAAGCGGTGTTCCTTCGATGGTGAATAGCGATTGTTCGATCGCGGTGTCTCTCTCGATCAAAAGGCTCTCAAGCTGATCTTTCACAAATTCGATGCGGAATTCCTTAAAGACTGAGCTGAGATCTGCCGCCACCGCGTCGCTCCCGACAAGAACCTTATCGAACGAGAGAGCCTTCCTCACCTGGGGATGGTGGTATTTCATCACAGATGCTACGTCGCCCATCGCAAAGCCGGCTCGAATGGCTGCAAAAGTCTTCTCCAGCGCCATTCGGTCGTTGTCCGTCGAGGCTTGAGCATTGCCGGCAACGGTTGCAATCGTGAAGGTGGCTGCGGCCATGCTTTGGAAAAAGGTCCTTCGGGATGCCAGTTGTTCCATTTGCGTCCTCCAGAAAGCAATTGAAGCCTCTCCTTCACGGTCGGTTTCAATTGGTTCGCAATGCAATCGTTGGATCGATCTTCGAAGCCCTTCGGGTGGGAAGATATCCTGCCAGAAACGCCACCGCGACAAGCAGAACGTCTATACCGAGGAGCAACGATCTCCATTTAGAGCGTGACTACAACTCTTCCTGGATGCTGAGGGTGCTCGGCAAGTTCATGGGCCCGAACGATCTCCGATAGAGGGATCCGCTCGCCTATCGGAAAGCCCGACCATCCTGCCTCAAGTGCAGCGTTTATATCACGTGCTGCGGCTGCCTTTACTTCCGCCGTCAAGTCATCACTGCCCAGGAAAAAGAGCCGGATATTCTTGAATACCATCTGCCAGAAAGGGATCGTCGGCATAGCAGCATTCGTGGCATAAGTCGCGAGGGATCCCCCCATTTTCAGGAGTTCAACGTCACGCTCGATATTCGCCCCAAATGCGACTTCAACAATATGGTCGATCCCCTCGGGAGCGATGTCTCGAACGTGCGCCAGCAGTTCCGCGTCGTTGAGAAGGACCTCATGCGCTCCTGCCTGTCTCGCCGTCTGTTCCTCCGCAGGCGTCCGGATGGTGCCGATTACATGAGCTCCAGAGTGGCGCGCGAGCTGGACGGCACACAATCCCACCGATCCTGCGGCTCCTTGCACAAGTATCGTGCGTCCGCTGACAGGCCCGGCCACGTGCACGGCGCGATGACCAGTGATGCCGGGAATGCCAAGGCATGCTCCTTGTTCCATCGGCACGTTCGCGGGTAGAGCAACGGTTTGCGCTGCCGGGACAACTGTAAATTCTGCTGCAGTGCCGAACGGGCGATAGGATTGGGCGCCATAGCACCACACGGATTTCCCTAACCATTCCGAAGAAACACCGTCACCAATCTGATCCACTTGCCCAGCGCCATCGCTGTGCGGAATGACGCGAGGATACGTCATACCATACCCAAAGTCGTCCTGGCGTTTCCTAATGTCGCCGGGATTGATTCCCGAAGCGGAGATGCGTATGCGCAGTTCCCCTGGCCCCGGAACCGGGTCGGGCATTTCGCCGACAGTGAGAACTTCACGCGCGGGTCCCTGTTTTTCGTACCAGGCTGCTCTCATGAGGTTCCTCCATTCACGATTGTCGTAACAGCTCATGGTAATTCAATATTTATATGCTTATTTTCACGCCGTTCCCCTCGCCGACTCTGTAAGTTGACTGCCTTCCAGGTGCGAGATGTGAAGTTGGCTCGGGCGTGAACTGGCGCGAACAGCGCGGCCATCGATGAGGCAAGTAACCCTGCACTTTTCCTCCAAGTCCGCTTGCCCCCCTTCCATTCTTCTCTGGAAACCCAGATCTTGCTGCCCGCTAAGTGAATCAGTCCCCCGTATGATCGGTATGGAGATGTGTCAGCACCACGTGGCGCACTTCTCTGGCGGCAATCCCGAGAACTCGAAGCTGGGGACCAATCTCTTCGCCGGGATGGACGGAAAAGCGTACTGAACGCCGGTAGAACGGGTGCCATGAGGGGGCTCCGCGCGTGCTCGTCGATCGATCCTTTCCACTGGAGGACGCGCGTGCGGCTCTTGCTCACAGCGCTTCCGGACGAGCCCGCGGGAAAATTCTGCTTCGTCCCGCCCTCTGATGAATCCACTATGCAGGAAAGCGCATCCCTAACGCGAGGCACATCATGGAATCACCGGATGTTGTGGACTTGAAGCAGACGACCGTATTGATCACAGGCGGAACACAGGGGATCGGCCTAGGTTTGGCACAGCGCTTTCTGGCCGCGGGGAGTTCGGTCGTTATTACCGGCAGGAATGCTGAGAGAATCGAGGAGCTCACACGGTCGTCGCCAGGTCTGCGTGGTTTGGTGAGCGATATCGGCAGCTCAGAAGACCGCGAATCGCTTGCGACACGAATCGAAGCCGAGTTTCCGTCCCTGAATGTAGTAATCAACAACGCGGGCATTCAGAGGCGCATTGCCTTGGCCGCCGATTCCGCCCCGTGGCCAGAACGACAGAAGGAGATCGACATTCTTCTATCGGGCCCCATCCATCTGAACTCTCTGTTGGTGCCGGTCATGTTGAAGCAGGCAAGGCCTGGTGTGATTATCAACGTAACCTCGGGCGGCGCATTCATCCCTCAGGTATTCGCACCAATCTACAGTGCCTGCAAGGCGGCGATGCACAGTTATTCGGTTACACTGCGGCATGCGCTTCAAGGAACGCCTCTAAGGGTTGTCGAACTGATTCCCCCCGCAATCCGGACAGCGCTCGCCGGTCCGGGAGCCAGCCACGGCGCACCGCTTGACGAATTCTGTGATACAGTCTTCACGGAACTTTTCGGTGATTCGGAAACTGTTGGGTTCGGTCCAACAAGCAGCGCCGAGTTCAATCAACTCATCGACGCACCGAAAAAACTATTCGCGGCAAGCGCAGCGCGCTTTCCCACGCAAACCTACGGAAACCTCTGCGGAGACCAACGATGACGTTCAGGTAGATTAACGAAAAGAAACGCCAAATACAGAGGTCGCGGGTTCGTTCAGGGTTCGATAATGTACCGCGAAAATGGCTCAAGGAGCGTGATTGGCCCGTCGTTAGCGCGTGGTTTGTTAGGGTTAAGGCTTTCGACCTCTACAGCGTAACGGCAGAGGTC
>DATKQB010000029.1:0-62175 GCA_035523795.1 Verrucomicrobiia bacterium
CAGCGCGGAAATTCGCCAGATTGTGAAGGGCCTTCAGAAAGGCCTCCTGCGCCACATCCTCCGCCTCGGTCTCGTTTTTCACGAAGGACATCGCCATGCGATAAACGCTGAGTTCGTACGGCTGGATGAGCCGGTGGTACAAATCCCTGTCGCCCGCCAGAATGGCGGCAATCATCTGTGCCTCGTCCCGCGTTTGAGAGCTGGCATCAGCGATACTCACACCCGCTTCCTCCGGCGCATTGCGATTGTGGCATCCGGTGAAAAGAAACCAGTCTGCACAATTTGGATCTCCGGTGGAGGCCGCATGGCCGGCAGAAACGACGACAGCAGCAAAGCGTCGCAGCCGCAGAAAGCCCCGCACATCCGCAAGTGACGATTACCGGCCTGGTGTATTTCCCGATAGGAGTCGCTGTTAAAGAGCTCATGGCATGGGGGTCTGGCGGGAATTTGAATACACCTCATTGGAGCAGCCAGGGCGTCAATGGTTACAGATGCAGCCACAGTTCTCATCAGGTTCGGAGATCTACTCTTCCGGGAATTCGTCAGCACGCCGCGACGCCGTCCCAGCCTGAGTCGATTCTTCGCGCCATACTGTAACCTTATGCCTCGCCACGGCTCCAATATGTAGAGGAGCCCGTTGAGCGGTGAACCGTACGGCTTCGGCGAAAAGAACATGAATGTTCCGAGAAAATCCCGCCGGCGCGTTCCTGCGCTCGCGTTCCTGCTGCTTCGGCTCACGCTTGGGCTCAACATCTGCATGCATGGCGTATCCCGAATCGCCGCGGGGCCTGCGACGTTTGCCGACTCGCTTGTCCCCATGTTTCGAAATACGCCGCTCCCTGCCTGGAGCGTCCATGTATTCGGACTCGTGCTCCCACGGGGAGAGGCGACTCTGGGGTTTCTGCTTCTCCTCGGCTTCTGCACCAGGTTTGCGCTTGTCGCCGGCTCTCTGCTCATCCTGGTCCTTACCTTCGGAACTACCTTGAGACAGGATTGGAACACGGCTGGCGTTCAGCTGATCTATGCCGCCGTCTACGCTGCGCTGCTGGCTCTCGACCGGTGGAACGACTATTCCCTCGACCGGTTGTTATCGCGTTTACCGATCCCGAACTGAGCCCGCTCGATCTCGCCATCGCGCTCAACGGCAATATCGCAGTCCCCAGCGAGCGTCCATTCGGGGCTGCGGACGCGGTAACGACTGTTCGGGACTACAATGCGAGGGACGGCCGCCTGGTCCGGGTGTTCTCTCCCAATGGGAAGGCTGATTTCCGGAGCCCGCTCTTTATCGCGCGGGCGTGTGGTCGAGCCAGGAAAATTCCTTGAAGTTAGCGCAGATGCCTTGCGCTCGCTCATCGCCAAAGACGCCGAACTCAGCGATATCTTCATGCGCGCCTTCATCCTGCGACCCCTCGCGCTTGTTACAGAGGGTCTGGGCAACGTGACTATCATAGGATCGCGTCACTCAGCCAACACGCTGCGCTTGCGCGAGTTTCTCACCCGCAACAGCCATCCGCACACCTATGTCGACCTTGAAACCGACACGGCCGCTCAAGAGCTTCTCGATCGTTTTAGCCTGAAGATCGACGAAATCCCCGTTGTGATTTGCAGCGGAACGACTGTGCTGCGCAATCCCACTATGCAGCTGTTGGCTGAATGTCTGGGATTCGCGGGCACTGCCAATGAATCTCGCATTCGTGACGTGGCCATCGTGGGCGCCGGTCCGGCCGGACTGGCGGCGGCGGTTTACGCCGCTTCTGAGGGCTTAGACGCCGTCGTGATCGAGGCCGAGTTTCCCGGTGGACAAGCGGGCGCCAGCTCAAAGATAGAGAACTACATTGGCTTTCCTATGGGCATCTCCGGCCTGGATCTTACGGGCCGCGCTGTTGTCCAGGCAGAAAAATTCGGCGCGCAGATGTGGGTGGGACAACGTGTGGTCCAGATCGACTGAAATCAGAGGCCATACCAACTCGCGCTGGAGAATGGCGGCATTCTGCAGGCGCGGAGCATCATCATCGCTGCTGGAGCACAATACAACAAGCCAGACATCGCCAATCTGCAGCAGTTCGAAGGCAGGGGATCTATTACGCGGCCACATTCATGGAATCGTAACTTTGCGGGGGTGATGAGGCCATCGTCATCGGCGGAGGCAATTCGGCAGGTCAGGCAGCAGTTTTTCTGGCAGAGACTGCGCACAAGGTCTATATGCTGGTTCGCGGAAAGACGCTTTCAGATACGATGTCGCGCTATCTGATCCAGAGGATTACGGAGCAACCGGTTATCGAGTTGCACTTTGCCACCGAGCTTCAGTCATTAGACGGCGATTCCCATCTGGAACGCGTCACCTGGCTCGACCGGTTGTCCGGGGAGAGCATGGCGCGCGACATCCGGCACGTCTTCGTAATGGCGGGTGCGTCACCGCGCAGCAACTGGTTGCGTGGCTGTGTCGCCCAGGATCAGCAAGGCTTCATTCTTACAGGGCGGGACTTAGATCCTATTCTGGCAAGCACCCCGCGAAAGTGGCCCCTTCGCCGGCCGCCGCAAATGCTTGAGACGAGCTTGCCAGCAGTTTACGCAGTTGGCGACATTCGCGCCGGAAACGTGAAGCGGGTTGCGTCAGCGGTTGGCGAAAGTGCAATCTCAATTCCATCTTGTACAGCGCGCCCCCGCAGAAATATAGCATCGATGATACCTGATTCGTTCGACCGAGAATGTCGCCCGGTATCAGTCGGGTTTTGTTTTCTTCAACTTCCATGTGAGCGCCTACCTGGCGCAGATTGTGCGCTACGGGCGGTGGCAAAACCGCGACGCACTCGCCGCATGCGGCAAAACCCAGCGATCGAAAGATTGATGAAGGAGACGACGCAGGCCGGCTGCCCTTCCGCGCCGACACAGTTCGACCTCGTACGTGTCATAAAGGCGCGGGCAGCAGCGGACGAGGGCATGACGAAGCTGATTGCCAACAATAGTCAGCTCACCCGGATCGACACCTGCGAGGTCAAGCCGGGCCGGGCTGAAGAGCTGATCGAATTCCTGTCCCGTGCGACGTAAGAGACACTGCATTATATCCCCGCTTTCATCTCCGCCAACCTCCATCTCAGCTTCGACCGCACCAAGATTGTGAATTATGCGCGATGGGTTGATGCGGAGGCTACCGCAGCTGCGCGCCAGGACCCGAAAGTCCCGGAACTGATCCGCCAGCAGCTCCAAAATACGGACAGCTTTAGCTCGCGGCCTTTCAACTTGCGCAGCGCGGTCGCGGCAGCCCCGATCAAGTAGGACATCGAAATCGGCCATGGTTGCCAACCCACGTACTGAACGATAAGGGAGATTATCAAAAATCTGGCGGTCCAATCTGCGCCGAGCGTTCTGCCGGCGCGAGATTTCTGAAGCATTGAGCAAGGGCGCACCCTGACTGGATTGGAATCGACAGAAACTTGCAGTACGATGTTGCGGTACGATGTTGTTGTTCCGGTCGGATCCATTCGGCGGAACACACGAGTTACTTCCGTGCGGGCTGCTTGGAGGTGATCTCGTGAAACTGTTCAGAAAGAACAAGTCGAAGTATTACTGGTATGACTTCACGGTGCGCGGCGAGCGCTACCGCGGATCGACCAAGAAGAACAACGAAACGAGAGCGCAGAAGGCTGCCTCTCTTAAACTCGCTGCCGCGATCAAGGGCAGTGACCCGCTCGACAGGAAGCCGCCCACGCTTCGGAAATACGCGAAGGATTTCCTCAAGTGGGTGGAAACGGCACGGCTCGATTCTGGAGAAACTGGTCACGGAGGCGGACCCGCTTTACCGCGAAGCGTCAGATTCACCGCGACGGCGCGACTGGATTTGCGATGGTGAAGCCGCGTTGCTTGCTGCCGTTGGAGGACCCAATCCATCTTTGGACGAGTTCCATCGCTCTCAATGCGGTGCATACAGCCCATACGATACCCCGGAGTACTTGCTCAATCAGGCGAACGATCAACTGCGGGGCATGGTGGGCGCTATCAACAGTACTGTTAGGCAACTTCGCTGGCAGCTACCTGACCCTAATCAAGTCTTCCTGCCCGCTGGTTCGACTCACGACGCATACGTGGAAGTGCGAAAGCTATGCTCCACTGCCACGAAAAGCATCACAATTGTGGATTCTTATGTTGATGACACGCTCTGGCCGCTCTTGAAGAATCTTCCGACGACAACTGCCATTTGCATTTTGACGATGCAAATGAAGAGCGATTTTGCACTTGAAGGCCGGAAGTTTGTTGCTCAGCACGGCAATACCGTGGAAGTGCGCACTACCAAGAGTTATCACGACCGATTCATTCTCTTGGACGGCACAAAATGCTGGCATTGCGGAGCGTCCATCAAGGATGCTGGAAATAAGGCGTTCGCCATGTCCGAGATACTCAGTCCGGCGCTTGTTGCAGCCGTTGTAACGGATGCGCAGAACACTTGGAACGCGGCATCAGTTGTGCCGCTCTACCTGAGTCAAATGGATACCAAGTACTGACGAGTTGCCAACAGTCGAGTTGCCGACGCTTCCGAGTCGCCCGTAAAATCGAAAATGCCTCGGATCAGCTCCGGGGCTCCGGCACCGCTATGTAGCCGAGGCGTTTCCGACCTTGCCTAGCTGTACCTCGGTAGCCATGGCACACCGAAACCTGTTTCTTTCTCTTAAGCTTCCAAAGGTATCTTTGGTCTTCGATATGCGCCGTCGAAGAGAGACCGGCGGTCAATTCCACTCAGCCGAGCATTCCGGTTCGCATGGGTACAGGACGCTGAGCGCTACATGCCTCGATATGAACAAGCCTAAGCTTGACCACTGTAATGTCGTCTTCCTGGCCGAAATGCTGTGCCGCGGCGGCGATGTCGCGTGCGGAACAGTTGCTGACTGCTGTAGTCCTCTCAAATCCGAAAAGTTCGCCCTTCGGGCCTCTTGCCTCGACGACTCCATCCGACAACAGGGTGAGACTGTCATCGGGTTTCAGCTCAAAGCTTGATTCTGCATAAATCAAATCAGGTACCAGGCCCAAGGGAAGCCCCGCTTCAAGCGTGAGTTCCTCGCCGTTCTTATAGGGTGGCAAGTGGCCGGCGTTTGAAATTGTTAGTCGCCCTCTAGGATCGATCTTGACGCAAAGGCAAGTGATGAATCCGCCATCTTCTTCCCGCAGAATCTCCCGGTTCAATCGGCTCAGAAGCTGTGACGGATACGATATCTCGGCGGCAAGCGTGCGAAGTGCCCCGACGGCTAGCGCCCCTGTCATTGCAGCTCTTAAGCCCTTGCCGCTGACATCTCCGACGACAACCAAGATGGATCCGTCAGTGTGTGAAAAGACCTGGTAAAAATCGCCGCCCACCTCTTGGGCGGGAATGTACGCTGCCTCAATCGCGTAATTTGGCAAGGACGGAAGTATATCCGGAACGATGTGCCGCTGGATCTCCCGCGCCGCAGTCAATTCCGCTGCGGTGCGCGCATGTTCGCGGCTCACGCGGCCAAACCGGAAAAACATCACGGCCGCTATGCTGAGCAAATATGCCAGCGTCCCTATGTCGACAAGCTGAAGAGCAATCGGACCAATCTGGACAGGCTCCACCAGGAAATTGAAGGGCTGCCAGCCGAGAGAGATCGAGGCCGTTCCAAGGTCGAGGAGCGCGTTCGAAAGGCCAGGTGCGAGGCTGGGGAGTATCAGCCATCCGGCCTCGCGATTGCCTTGACGATACCAAGCGAACAGCAGGACTGATAAGAGAAGTCCGACGGGCGCTGTCGCGGCTGCCTCGATCAACACATAGGTATCGCTTGCGAACCAGCCGATCCAAGTGAGACCTGCAAGCGCCAGCGGTAAGAGAAGAGATATCTCATAAATTCGCCAAATTCGGCCAACCGGCCGGCCGGCAAAACTGTACGTAAACTCGATTTGGGCGATTACACATATATAGATCAGCGGGTCGGCTATCAGGAAGTTTGCGGACAGCGGAACGAGTCCGGTGGATTGGAGCATGGAAAGACCGTCGGAAATCCCTACGAGCAGGAGGTAAAGCCCGAGAAAGATGTATTCCCACTGGGCGCGTTCGATGTAGTAGAGACCGAGAGCACTCAGACCCGCAAGGCAAAGTAAGAGGTTGACGCAGAACGAGGGCGCAAGACCGTGGAGACGCTGGCTCTCCAGAGCCTGCCTCTCATATTCAATGGCGGTTGGGAGGCCTATCGTCACATTTGTGAATTGAGGCAAATGCCAGGCGGCATAGCCTGACGGAATTCGCGTCCTCAGGGCGATTGCAAACTTGCCGCCGGGACCACTTAGCGGAATTACTGCCTCGACTGGCCTGCCTACCAACAGGGATGAGCGGAGAGTCGACCCGGGCATCTGGACTCCGTTAACGAACAGCTCATAGGTCCCTTCGCCGCCGGCAATCAACAGGCGAAGGTCCCCCTGTTCCGGCTCAAAGTGGACTTGGCGCCGATACCAGTGCCATCCCGGCTGAGCGGGCCCAAGATCCTCCAAATCCACGGTATTCCAAGCATGATCGTTGAATTTCGGGCGAGACCAATCTTTCTGGTCCCCATCGTGTTCCAGCCAGCCTTGATTCAGTTCAGTCAGGCCGGAGCCCCATTGATTTGCTTCTATCGGCGCGGCGTTCAAGGCTGGTGCGCACAATGCCAGAAACACCATCGCATTCCCCAGCAACTGTCGATTGGACCGGCGCGTGCCGAATGAGGCCCGAAGCAATTTAAGGATCGGGGAATGCCAGACCACCTTTCGAAGGGCCGATTGGCTTTTGAACCGCATACTTTCTATTCTGCCTCTTTCAAACCACATTGCAACGACATTAATGCCCCGGACGTATCGTGTCATCCTTTTAATGCCCTTGCGCCATACCCGTCGGGTCAGAGTGGGAACTGCGATTGCTCCGGCGATTTTCTCTGCCGCTGCTGATCTCTTGTGGGAATTCGGTTCATCGATGGCTATGGATCCGTAATTTGCGAAAAATGCCGGCAAAGGTTTGGGGCGCTTGCGAACAAAGCGGCTTCAGAGGTGAATCCTTCGAAGCTATCGTTCAGGTTACGAGACAGCGAGCACCTGGCCGCCCGCACCGTGCTCCTTAAGGCTTCAAATCCCGTACCGTCATTAGGCGTCGGCGGGCCCGGTGCAAGCGAGTCTTGACGGCAACCTCGGAGATGTTTAATGCATGTCCAATCTCCTTGATGGACCATCCATGTGTCATACGGATTTCCATGGGCATTCGCAGCGTCGGATCGAGTTGCTGGATCGCGCGGAGTATCCTGACATGCTGCTGGCGCAGGTCGCAAATCTGCTCAGGACCTGGAGAAGAGTCCCTGATCTCAAGACAGGGAGCGTCGTCCCGGGCGTCATTCCGGGGATCAAACAACACTTCCGGGCGATTGCGCCGCCTGCGAAGGATCATCAACGCAGAGTTAATCGCAATCCGCGTCAACCAGGAATGAATGCTTGATCTGCCCTCAAACGTGCCGAGCGCCAGATATGCGCGCATGAACGTGTCCTGTAAGGCGTCCTCGGCATCTTCAGGATTCTTGGTGATTGCAACGATCGTCTTGTAAAGACGCCGGGAATGGATTTTGTAGAGTTCCGCGAATGCCTCAGGCAATCCGTTCTGAGCCGCCGATACGATTTCGTCATCTCGTACAATCCTTCGCTCCATGCTGAGCGCGTCCGGCGCAGTGGCAGGGTACGGACCGTTCATGATTGATCTCCTTGAATTAATCTGAGTCTCAGCAGACTGCAGATGACTTACGATCGCGATCCCTGTTCGAAGTGTCCATGCGGATGGGTCAGCGTTTGAGGGCACGACGATAGAGCCTATCGACAACCGGACCCAATCACCGGAAGGACTCTCTTGGAATGGTGAACGCCCTGCGGCAACCGGAGATGCTTCGCATTCGCGCAGGATGCCAAAGATAAGGATTTCAAAAAATGTGAGCTTGATTACGTGGGTTGAAGAAATGATCTTGCGCCGTCCGATCTTCACGAATGCAAGTGACGTGCCATCAAAGCTGGGTTTGAGTTGGGCGGTGTACGTTCCGTTCTATGTGGTTGTCCTGCTGAATCTTCGTTTCTTTCACAGAATAGGGGGCAGTCGCGTCTTTGCGTGACGGACCTGCGACTAAAATCCGACACTGACGAGAGTCAGACACAACAACCGCCACAAAGGCAATCGGGTGAATCCAACTGTAGTTCTTAGCCCGCTCGCGATCCGACGATTTCACATACGCTCCTTTCTTCCTCGCGTTGCCCCGTACCCCATACGTCCAGTTCCGAACAGAGCGTGGCAAAGTGTCACCATCGGCAAGCTCGACTCTGGATCCCGTCACTGTCGGGGGGAGGAGCGGGACGGTTTATCTGAAACTTCCGCATTTTGTAAAGCAGTGATGTCCGCTTCATTCCTAGTCGTTCTGCCGCGCCATTTTGGCCGCCCACCACCCACTTGCTAGCCTCGAGGGCACGCAAAATATGATCTCGTTCCAATTCCTCCAGACCCGACATCGGCGGATTGGACCTCCTGTAGTCCGCGAATGATTCGAGTTCGGCAATTGGAGCGCGCAATACTTTGTACGAGGAAAGAATCACCGCTCTCTCGATAAAATTCTGCAATTCACGAACATTTCCTGGCCAGTGGTATTTCACCAGCGCCTCCATCGTCGCTAAAGGAATCTCTTCGATCTTCTTGTTCATCTGTTGTGAATAGAGATCGGTGAAATGCCAAACTAGCTTGGGTACGTCATTGGTCCGCTGCCGTAATGGAGGAATATGGACCGGGAATACTCTTAGCCGATAATAGAGGTCTTCGCGGAAAGTGCCTCGCCTTACCATGGCAGCTAAATCACGATGAGTGGCTGCGATCAGGCGAACGTCAACCTTATGCGTGCAATTTCCACCGACGCGTTCAAATTCACGTTCCTGCAAGACGCGCAGCAACTTAGTCTGAAGTTCCAAAGGGATGTCGCCTACTTCGTCAAGGAAAAGCGTGCCTTTGTTGGCAAGCTCAAAGCGCCCCAGTTTTTGCGCAATTGCGCCAGTGAATGCACCCTTTTCGTGTCCAAAGAGTTCACTCTCAAGAAGTCCAAGCGGAATCGCGGCACAATTCAATTTCACAAACGCACCTCCCCGGCGACTGCTTAGAAAGTGAGTGGCACGTGCAATTAGCTCTTTACCAGTCCCCGTTTCACCCACGATCATCACGGTCGAGTCCGTTGGCGCGACCATAGATATCAGATCCAATGCTGCCGTCAGAGCTGGACTGTCGCCGACGATCGCTTCAATCGCGGCGCCAGTCCTGTTCTCAAGATTGAGTCGTTGTTTCGTCTCCCTATCCAGGGACCTCGGATCTATAGCACATTGTTCTGCATAGCCCGTAATGGTAGTAGGCATCTCTCCCCCCTCGACACGGTAAATGGTGCTCGAAATCTTCTTCTTTGATAACTCCGAACGTCTGTGCCGCACAGCCTTGATGTTCGATTAAACCGAAAGAGAGTCCATCAACAAAATCGACAGCAGTAGCTTCGCCAAAAAGCCGACCGCGATGGGACTGAATTACAACCTCCATTTCACTCAATCCTTGGATTTAAATTTCGGAAGAGACACTGGCACGAGGCAGGGGCACCTTCAACCGCCAATATGCTTCCTTCCGAAAAGCCTTGCGTCGATCGAAAATGCACCAGGCCCGATCATGGCCAGAGTGATACTGAACGCCGCTAACAGGATTGCCAATGCCGAACCGCCTGGATATGTCAGGGCGACCCAAATCTCGACGGCCGCAATCAGAACTCCCGCGACCGGAGACCACAAGCCGAGCAAGAGGAAGATGGCCAGCATTGCCGCAAATGCTTGCGGTATGATTACTCCCGCTGTCGCTGTTCCCTTTAACAGAACCGTCGTCTCGCGAAGCAAAGCGACACCCACTACCAGTCTCTGAACAAGAAGTGCGAAGCCTGGCCAGCCGTCTGCGAACGTCGTAAAGAGGCGCTGCATGAATGTCACCTGATCGAAAGTACATTGATTTGTGCTATGGGGAAACCTCTGATAGTCGGGTCGGGCGACCCGACTTTTGGGGGATCAGATCACAATGATGCCGCGCTTTAGCCCAATCGTGACGGCGTGTGCGCGATCATGTGCGCTGAGCTTTGACAGAATATTGGTGACATGGCTTTTGACAGTAGACTCCCCAATCTTGAGTTGATCTGCTATCGTTTTGTTGGAATTACCGGCGGCTATCAGTCGCAAAACCTCAATTTCCCGAAAGCTCAATTCGTCGTCGGTCGCATGCTCTGCGAGTTCGGAAGCGATATCCGGCGGTATTCTCTTTCGTCCGGCATGAACTGCGCGGATCGTTTCCAGGAGTTCTCGATGCACATGTCCCTTCAGTATGTAAGCTCTGGCCCCAGCCCGAAGTGCGCGCACTATGTGAGCGTCACCCGCGTAGGTCGTAAGGACGATGATGTGCGCATCCGGAAATTCAGTCAGGATGCGGATGGTCGCTTCTATCCCGTTGACCCCTGGTAGCTGCAGATCCATTAGGGTCACATCGGGACGGTGCAACCGGAACATTTCATCGGCCTCTGCACCATTCGAGGCCTCCGCCACCAACCTCATATCGGCTTCCGCACTGATGAGAGCCCCTATCCCCTTGCGGAGAAGCGGATGGTCGTCCACGGCGAGGATGCGAATTACTTCAGGAACGCCTGCCATTGCTTCCTCCCCGATGGAGCATCCCGAGCCGAAGGCTACCCTTTTCCTTCTCGTATGCCGTTGTAGCCGGAACTCTTAACTCCACTTCCGTGCCGACTCCCGCTTCGCTCCAGAATTCCAGGCGCGCCCCAATACGCTGGGCTCGTTCCCTGATCCCGGGCAAGCCCCAATGCCCGGGACGGCCGTCAGCGTTCAGATCTTTGGGGTCAATCCCCCTCCCATCGTCTCGGATTCGTAGTCGCAATTGATGCTCGTCGTAGCGAATTTCTACTTCGATATTGTTGGCGAGGGCGTGATTAAAGGCGTTCCGGATCACTTCACCGCCGATCCGATAAGTTTCGCCCTCGAGCAACGGAGAAAGTTTCCGCGGCTTGCCTTCGACAATCACGCGGAAGCTGGGAAGATGGTTAGTTGCCGCGCGCGCCCTCACCAGTTCCTGCCCGGCAGCCCTGAACAAGTCTGCAAGATCGTGCTGCGCGACAAGCTCCAGGCGCAGGTCGCGGATGGCATCGCGACCTTCTGCAAGCGCTTGCTCCGCTGCGAGAATCGCTTCATCCATAGCAAGCATTGCCGATTCAGGCTTTCGCGGCAGAAGGTTGCGAGCTGCCTGAAACTGAAACATGAGGCCGTGAAAGCTTTGCAGCAGCGTATCGTGAAGTTCGCGCGCGATGCGTAAGCGTTCATCGAACCGCTCATTGAATCGCGCCCTCATTGCTGCCGCATACTGGCGCATGCGCAGCAGATAGAAGGCATAACCCAGCAGGACAATGGACAGGACAGCGAGCAGGCGAAAACACAAAGTCTGATACCATGCCGGCAAAATCACAAAGCTGAGCGCGGCGCCCCGGCGGTTCCAAACATTGCTGTTGTTGCGAGCGGTAACTTGAAAAGTGTAGGTCCCAGGTGACAGATCGGTATAGAAAGCGGAGCGGCGGAATCCACCATCCTGCCATTCCTTGTCGTGTCCTTCGAGCTTATAACGAAAGCGGACTCGCTGCGGCATGACAAAACTCAGCGCAGTGTAATCAATCTCGATGTTTCGCGTCAGGGGAGGAAGGCGAATAGAAGAAGTGATTGTCAGATCTCTGTGGTCAGCCAGGAGCTGTTCGATATCCACCGGAGGCGGGAATTTGTCGGCATGAAGATGCACAGGGTCGAGCATCTGAACCTCGGACTCATTCACAAACCAGAGCCGTCCATCTCCTCCCACCGAAATCGAGGGTTGAAAATCCGAAAATCCAATTTGAACTCCGTCGAACGCGTCTAGCAGTAGAGCAGTTACCTTCGCTTTGGGGTGTTGTATCCAATTTTGAAGACTGTTCCGGTCAATCCTGACGATACCGCATTTCTGAGTCAACCAGAGTGATCCCTGCTTGTCGAAGATCAAGCTTCCATGGGACGCGCATGGCAGCCCATTACTGGCTCCAAGCAATTGCGTTTTGTCACCATCAAATCGCAGTACTCCCTGCCGGATCGTGGCCCAAAGTGCGCCCTGGCGGCCGGGCATGATATCTGAGATATAGTCGATATGAATCCCCTTCGGCATTTCTAGCAATGTTTGAATGCTATTCTGTCTGTGAGCAATGGCATCGCCAAGATTTACCCAAACCCCTCCACGAGGATCCGCTACAACTCCCAAAATGTGTCTCTCCGGATACTGTTCTGAAATTACCTCGTCGCGAATGTGCAACAGCTGTTTGATCGGGCCCTGCTCGGCCGCCCAGATACTACCGTCTACATCTTCCGCTAACTGCGTCACCAAGTTGCTCGTCTTTCCGTTCTTGTCTAGAATCGGGCGAAAACGTCCTCGCTGATACAGGTATAGACCGTCATCGACTCCCACCCAGAGCCGTCGCTTACGGTCCACCAGCAGCGATGTGACCTGCGCACCTGGTAAGCTCCGACCCTTACGAATCGACGAGACCACTCCGTTGCGAATCATATCAAGCCCGCCAACATCCCCAACCAAGACGGTTCCATCTTCTGCGGCATAAACAGAATGTACATCGCCAGAAGTTAGCCCTTCTCGTTTGGAAAAACTCACAACAGGCAGATCTCGAAAGCAATCGATTCCGGAAGATGTTGCCACCCAGACGTTATGCTCATGATCTTCGGAGATACCCTGCACACGGTCACCGGATAAGCCATCTGAAGTATCAAAATGTCCCACAGCATTGCCGTGAATGCGATAAATCCCCTCGGAGTAAGTCCCGACCCACAAGCTATTTGCGCTATCGATGAAAAGTGAGGACACCTTGAGCGATGAACCATCAAAAGCTCCAATTGTCAATGGCTTCCACACATTCCTCTCAAGGTGCTGTAGACCTAATCCACGCCCTGATCCAAAGAATCCTACCCACAAAGTTCCATCCTTGCCAGGGGCGAGCGCATCAGCGCTCGCGCGGACAGTCTGCCGAGCGTCAAATGGATAGAATGTCTGACCAAGTCCGGGCACCCAACGGGTTAGCGCCCCGTCGCTCCCTATCCAGAAGCGTCCCGATGAGTCGATGGCTAAAGCCTGGCCCTGAGTCTCTTGGATCCCAGCGGTTCTTCCATAGCAGTGCAGATTCGAGCCAATCACCTCACAGATAGGGCCCTTTCCGTCCGTAACGCGAGTCCGAGCTATCCAGATGCGACCCTTTTGATCCTCCTGAATAGAGTTGATGTGCCCGAGACCGCCGGAATAGGCGGTGAGCACGCCGTCAGACCAGCGTGCGAGACCGTTGGCTGTTCCTATCCACAGACTGCCGTCTTCCGAAGCGAGCAATGAGACAACGGTTGCTGACGGCAACGTCGGTCCATCTTCAGGAGGGGCCCAGGGAGTGAACCGCACGCCGTCAAATCGCAGGAGACCAGCGATCGTACCCACCCAGATATAGCCATCCTTTGTCTGCGCAATTGCAGACGGGGCGCTGGCGAAGTACCCGTCCCGATTGCGCCACGCTGTATGTGCGTACTGAGAGATGGCCCTCGATGGATCAAGAGCCTGCGCACTCGTTGCATTCAGACTGATCAGCGCCGCAAATAGAATCTTCTTCACATCATGACCTCAGCGGAGTGTCCACCAACGTCGATGGGATTGGAATTAGACAAGAAGCTGTCTCTCGACATCTTGGTGATGAAGTGACGGCGGGCGACTTATACGAAACTTCCGCATTTTGTACAGCAATGAAGTCCGCTTCATACCCAGTCGTTCTGCCGCGCCGTTTCGGCCACCTACCACCCAATTGCTGGCTTCCAGTACGCGTAGAATATATTCACGTTCTAATTCTTCAAGACCCGTAATTGGCAAGTTCGATTCTTTGCGCACGCTGAACGGCTCCAACTCGGAAATTGGAGCGCGCAATATGGTGTGAGAAGAAAGAATTACGGCGCGCTCGATGAAGTTCTGCAATTCCCGAACGTTCCCGGGCCAAGGGTACCGGATTATTGCTTCTATCGTTTCGGAAGGGATTTCGATGATTCGTTTGTTCATTCGTCGCGCATAAAACTGTAGGAAGTACTGAACAAGTTTCGGAATGTCCTCGGTACGCTGCCGCAACGCCGGAACGTGGATTGGAAATACCCTCACCCGGTAAAAGAGGTCCTCCCTGAATGTCCCTTGTTTGACCAGCGCAGCTAAATCACGATGCGTCGCTGCAATCAGGCGAATGTCAACTTTCCGCGTGTAATTGCTTCCAAGCCTTTCAAACTCTTGCTCCTGCAACACCCGCAGCAGCTTGGGCTGCAAGCGCAGAGGAATATCGCCGACCTCGTCTAAGAAGAGCGTTCCCCGATCAGCAAGTTCGAAACGGCCAGTCCTCTGTACAATCGCTCCCGTAAAAGCTCCTTTCTCATGACCGAAAAGCTCGCTTTCCAGCAAATCGAAGGGAATCGCAGCGCAATTGACCTTAACAAAGGGAAGATCGCAGCGCGGACTGATATTGTGAATCGCTTTTGCGATGAGTTCCTTTCCAGTGCCCGTTTCACCCTGAATCAAGACAGTCGAAGTGGTAGGCGCAACGCGCTGAACCTCCTCAAAGACTGCTTCGAGGGCGGGACAGTTGCCGACGATTTGGTCAAAGTGGTAATCCCCATCGCACCTATCACCGCATCGCAATCTTTGCAGCGCATCCACAGCATACCCCTTTCAAACCTTGCGGCCACCACGACCCTAATCTTCGCTGACCAATGCCACTCGGACGTCCTCGATCAGAATTGTGCAATCAAACGGTTTGGTCAGGAATTTCACCGCACCGCCTCGCATCGCCTGCAGCCGCATTTTTTCGTCGCCTTGCGCGGTGATAAAGATTGTCGGAATGGGACAATGATCGGAATTCAACCTAGTCTGCAGATCTAAACCCGACATGCCGGGCATGCGGATGTCGGCAATAAGGCAGCCTGTTGCGTATTGCCGGCCTGAGTCGAGAAAGTCTTCCGCGCACGCGAACGATTCCACGGAGAAACCCGCGGTTTTCAGCAAACGTTGCAGTGCCATTCGATACGATTCATCGTCCTCGACAATCGCGACCAATTTTGCCTGCATTCCTTCACTCATGCACCCACAATTCTAGTGCGCGGTATAGGCGACGCAATTATGGGTTGTAATGATATGGCATATAGGAATGTATATGGGGACCCGGCGATCGAAGCGGCGAGTTTAAGATGCAGAGAAGAAGATAGTCAATTCATTTCCGGAAGTCTCAATCGTTCGGCGATCCTGCCCAGTTCGGCGGGCGAGATTGCGTGCATTTTGCGCATCACCTGGCCTCGATGGACCTGCGCAGTGATTGCGCTCGTTCCTAGTCTGGAGGCGATCTGTTTCGTTAGCAAGCCGGAAACGAGGAGTCCCATCACTTTGCGTTCGCGAGAGGTTAACGACTCATAGCGTTCCTTCAATTGCTGAATTTCATTCTGCTGTTGCCGCACTGCAGTCTGACGCTCGATCGCCTGCTGAATCGCGTCGAGCAAATCCTGGTCTCGAAACGGCTTGGTGAGAAATTCCACTGCTCCTGATTTCATGGCCTTCACCATCATGGGGATGTCCCCATGTCCAGTAATGAAAATGACCGGAATCTGAATGCCGGCCTCGATCAATTTGCGCTGAACATCGAGTCCACTGATCTCCGGAAGGCGTACATCCAAAACCAGGCAACTGGGACCATCGGGGAGTTTGCGCCGCAAGAAATCCTGTGGCGTGGCGAACGTCTCCGCACGCAGACCAACCGATTCCAGGAGCCGCTCCATCGCCCCGCGCATGCGGGCATAATCGTCAACGATGAAGACCAGTGGAGTATCAGCAGAGGTCATGCAGAGAGCGCCACTCGACCGGGCAGCGTAAATTGAAATGTCGCTCCCGGTCCGGAGTTCGCGAAGGCTCGGATGCTGCCGCCGTGCGACTCGATAATCGAACGGGTGATGGCCAGTCCCAAGCCGGTGCCTTGTGACTTGGTGGTGACGAATGCGCTAAAGATGCGGTCCACATCTCCGGCGGGCAGACCGATGCCGGTGTCGGTGACCGAGACCATCAGTTGACCGTCTTCAGCCCGTTCCGACTTGATGCTCAGCTCACCCGCCGTCTCCCGCATGGCCTCGATCCCATTGAGCATGAGGTTCATCAACGCCTGCTGCAGCTGCACGCGATCTACGATCACTTTGGGGAGTCCTTCAGCAAGATCTGTGCGCATGGTAACAGAGTACTTGCTCGCCTCATCACTAAGCATCCCAACCATCTCGCGGATAACTTCGCTTACATCAACAAACTCCTTTTGCGGAGACCCCTTTTGGTAGAGCGAGCGCACGCGGTCGATAACGTCGGCTGCACGCCTGCCGTCCCTAGTCATCTCCAAAGCAGCCTCGCGCGCTTCTACCACGTCAGGTTGATCGCGGCTAATCAACCGCAGGCAGGCTTCCGCATTGGTGACGGCCGCGCCGATCGGCTGCATGATTTCGTGGGCCAGTGAAGCGGTCAGCTCGCCGATGGTGCTGACCCGGTCAAGATGGGCAAGGTGGGCCAGTTGCTGCCTCAGCCTCTCGCGCTCTTCTTCCGCCTGCCGGCTGTCAGTCACGTCTATTTCGACGGCGAGGAATTGCAGCGATTCTCCGGATGGACCCAAAACAGGGTGGCCTACAGAACGAATGAACCGGATCGGACCGCGGGGAAGGACAATGCGAAATTCCACGTCGTAATCCGACTTTTCAGCGATTGCCCGGTCGATTTTTGCCTGAAAGGCGACGCGGTCTTCGTGATGCACTCTCTCCAGTTGTTCAGCCCAGTTGGGCGTGCCACCGCTGGAATCGAAACCGGACACGCGATACCATTCTTCTGACACATACAGCGCGTTCCTGCCCGTCACTTCCCAAACCCAGCTGCTCATGTGTGCCAGTTTTTGCGCTTCGGCCAGATAGGCCTCGCTTCGACGCAGCACTTCCTGTGTCAGCTTGCGTTCAATTGCCACTCCGGCCAGATGCGTGATCTGCTCAATGACCTCCTGATCGCGCACTCTGGGTTCGCGGTTCGCGGTAATACATAGCGAATGTCGCGATGACCTTTCCTTGCGAGGAGACGACCGGTGTAGACCAGCAGGCGTGCAAAGAGTGTGGCAGAGCGAGGTGCCGATAGTCCACCCACAATGGGTCGGTGGCGATGTCGTCGACAATTACCTGCTCGCCACGGTACGCGGCGGTACCGCATGAACCCGCTGTCGGTCCGATCAGGGCGCCATCAATGACATCGGTGTAGGCCTTGGGAATGCTGGGTGCGCTGCCGTGCCGTAGGCGGTCGCCGTCGACCAACAGGACCGAAGCAAGGACGCCGACGGCCTGTTCCTCTACGAGCCGGCATAGACCGTCGAGGATCTCGGCCAACGACTCTCCCTTCGCGACCATGTCGAGGATCCGTTTTTCCCCGGCGAGCAGGGATTCCGCGCGCTTACGGTCATCGATGTCGACGCCAATCCCGTACCATTTCACGATGTTTCCGAATTCATTGCGCAGTGGCGCGTTGCGGCAATACCACCAGCGGTACTCTCCATCGGCGCCCCGCACACGCGTTTCGGCCTCCATCGGTTCCCGGTTTTCGATCGCTGCACGCCAAGCACCGCCGGCTCTCGACAGGTCATCGGGATGAAGCACAGATATCCAATTCCATCCCAATATCTTGTCCATGGTCATCAAACCCGTGAAGATCTGCCATCGTTCGTTGACAAAATCAATGGCTCTGTCCGGTGTTGCGGTCCAGACGAAGGCAGGAACGAGCTTGATTACATCTCGAAGCTCGTTTTCGCTTCGCACAGCAGCCTCTTCGGCGCGCTTCTGTTCCGTGATGTCTTCACATGCCACCAGCAGGACGCGCCGTTTCTTCAAGTAGACGGCGTTGCCCTTTTCTCGCACCCATACGATCGTGCCGTCTTTACGCAGCTTTCTGGCTTCCCATTTCACGGTGCGGCCCGGGTAGTCGAAACATTCCTGAAAATGGTCTTCGACGGTCTGCCGATCAGGCTCAAAAAAGCTCTTCAATATCTGCGCCTCTGCCGGGCAGCGGTTCCCGGCCCATTCCCAGATTGCCGAGACAACGGATTGCAGTCGCTCCCTTTCGGACAGCAGCCGAGAAGGCGTCCTCAATCCTCGCCAGTGTAACGGACGCGGAACAGTCGCGGCAGAGAATCACGAGCCGGCCTTTCGCGATTACACGATCTAGGTTATCCGATGTCTTGCTTAGAATCTCAAGCATGCGCCGGTTTGCTTCATCGTGTCCAAACAGAACGCAGAACTGGGACTGATCCGCGATCCCAAACTGAAGAAAGCGAACTCCGCTCCCGAATTCCTCGTCGGTCCGCCAGAAATGGAGAAGATGGCTGCCGAGTGGAACCTCGTCCTCGGTAATGCCAAGAGCAATCTTCCCCGAACTAGCTTTGCTCCCCGTTCCCATTACCGCGATCCTGCATCGACTGGAGGGGCAGCGGTTAGAAAGTCGTGGAGCGACTCGGCTAGGGAACCCGGTGGCCGCATCACTTTGTTTGCATCGCCCACGAAGGAAGCGCTGTGGCCGGCCATCAGCGCTCCCTCGTTCTTTGACGCTGAACCTAATACGCAGCCGGTTCCTGCTGTCTGCGGGAAACCCTCCGGCCGAGCGAATCGGAGTGAGGCTGCCGTCTTCTTCTGCCCGGAAGGCGCACACAACGTTGAGTTCCCCATCGCGGACATAGAGGAATCTGCGGTCGGTGCTCAGTGCGGGATAGGTCGGTGGGCTTTCTGAGCGCGGGATCAACAAGGATTTGGGGGCGGGGTCGGGCCTCCTATCCCGTGTTCAAATTCGCTTGCCATCCATAAACTTCTCTCGAGCCTCACAAAAGGGTGGGGTGCCCGCCGTGTCCCCCGAGTTAGGCCAGAGACCGCGGGCACTTCCACCATCCCGTAGAGAGCAATCAGAAAAGTCGCAGAACAATGGGACAATTGATGGAAAAGCCGGCACTCCCGAATGGCTGACCGCCGAGGCCCGTAAGGTACCCGGATTGAACGAGATTGAGAACGTTGAATTCGGCGCGCAAGTCGCTCCGGTAGCCTTCATTAATAGCATCCTGGGTCCACGTGTACAGATTCGCGTCCCATGCCGGGCTGTAATCGAGCGCGAGCGTTGGAATGCCGCCCAGCGTATTGTTCGGTCTATGACCGTCCGCCAAATCAGCCGATAATCCCTGGCGGAACGGGTTGTCGCATCCGCCTTCCTCAGGTCCGTTGGTGGCGATGAAGATTCGCTCGATGGGGCTGGAAAAGCTGTCATCATCGCCCAAATGGAGGTTCTGCATGAGCGGGGCATACGTGTTGTGCTCGATCGCGGCGGCTAAGGTGCTGCTGGCATCCATTGAGAGATACCACACCGAACGCCCGAAGCTGAAGCCGTTGATCAGGTTTAAGGTGACCGTCATATTGTACGGATCAATGGCCAAGACCTCATCGTGCACTTTGCTGTAGTCCACGCCACCGTTGGGGAAATTTATCTGACTGGCGTCAACTCCGAATGCAACGATTGGCGCGTTGTAAATTACGCCGCCAGCATTCGTAATTTGCACATAGGGACTATAATTCGCGTCACCGATCTCCCCAGGTTTCGCGGAGACCGGAGGGAATTCGGCCCCAGTGGGACCTGGAACGATGCTGCGGACCGGCGAAAAATCCACTGTGCCCTTGTCAAAAATGAGATCTCCCTGGTCATCAAAGTTGGCCGTCCTGGCAGCGGGCCCCATGAAAGCCATCTTTGCGGAGTAATTCAAACCCAATTCGGCAGCCACGCCAGGGTCGTCAACGTCAGTCAAGATGTACCATACCTTCTTCCCGCTGCCCTTCATATAGCCCAGGTAGAGCGGTATGGTGATGGTCCCATTCGCAGTGTCAATCTGGCCGGTGTTCAGCAACTGAACCGGCCCGACCAGGCTGGGATTGGTGGTGGAAGGAGGCGGTCCGAAGTAGGAGAGTGGAACCGCCGTGCCAATGTTCGCGGGCGCTGGAAACAGATCGCACCCCTGTCCTGGACCGATTGGACCCGCCCCCGGTCCCTGGTCCGTGTTGAACGAGTCGGACTCCGCCGCGGCGGTTTGATCTACCGCTGTCGGCGTCGCCTTTTTCGCACGCTTGAGCACAGCGTGCATTGCCACGACTTGATCCTCAGGCATCCCCCGCCTCGCAAAAGCCCGCGCGGCAGCAGCGGCCTGCGCCACCTGCGATTGAGCAGCCAGATTCGGTTCAGATTGAGCGACCTGCGCAAAGCCAGAATCGCTGAATGCGCCAATCAGTGAGGCAATACTGATGGCCGCAATTGTCAATCGAATTGTACGGTGATGTTTGGTATGCATTTTGTGATCTCCTTTTGGTGGTGAATGAGTCGTAATCTGCTAACTCCATTTCTCTTGTTGAGGGTTGCGGGCGAGTTACCCAATTGTTGAAAGCATCCCAGATCGATCCTTGGTGGGAAGCTTTTGACTTTTGGATTCCGTTCAACGAGCATGGTTACAACAGTAAGTTCCTAAATTCGCGGCGCAAATGCGCTCCCGCGAAGTTAATCTGTGTTCTGACCTGACGTTAGAAGTCTGTTACAAAACAAGCGCCAATAACATTCTCCATTTCACTGCGCTGTCGAACGCATTCGAATATGCAATCTTGCGTTTTGACGCTGGGGTTGCCGTTGTGATTTGGGGACGCGCTCCCCTGCGCGAACTAAGCGCTTGTCGGGAAATAGGGTTAATCCCGAGCTTCGGTATGAATCAAAATTGAAATGGATGCGGCGCTCTTTCCGGACCTTCTGCGGTTGCGGAATGTTCTTGTGCCGCGCCGATTTTCATGACCAATACCCGTCACTGTCAGGTTTTTGTCACCACTTCGTCAGTTGAAGACCCTGATTCGTGCACCCGCGCGACCTGATCTTAGCGCACACGCAACAGTTAGTCTCACTGCCCTGCACGCAGTGACGTGCCGTGTTTGGCATCTTGCTTGCACTCGTAGAGTTGAGTTGCATTACGTCTTCCAAGATCACGCGCAACGAGCACGTAATCATCATCAGCCGTTCAGGAGCAATTCTGAATCGCGCCGATAGTTCGCCATTGGTGTTTGGAACTGCACGTCTCGGCGCGTCGCTCAGACGCGACGATATTAACCGGAGTGAGGAGGAGTTATCATGAGTCAGATACTGTCAAGACAAGCAACAAATGCTGGGGATGGATTAGAACAAGCAAATGTGCAATCAGACGTTGGTGTAGCTCGCTCCGCCGTGCCTGTGACATCCATCCACAGAGCGGAAGCGGACGGCGTCCAGATTTTCTATCGATCGGCCGGCGATGCGGCTGCGCCTGTAATGCTTCTACTGCACGGATTCCCGACCTCGTCTTTCATGTTTCGCGATCTGATCCCACGCCTTGCCGATCAATACCGAGTGATTGCGCCCGACCTGCCCGGGTTCGGGTTCACAGAGGTCCCGGAAGGACGGAAGTACTCGTATTCGTTCGACGCCCTGGCTGGTACGATCGCGGCGTTCACCGAGGCGCTCCGCCTCAATCAATATGCGATCTATGTGTTTGACTATGGCGCTCCAACGGGCTTCCGTCTGGCAATGCGCTATCCGGAGCGAGTTACCGCCATCGTTTCGCAGAACGGCAACGCCTACGAAGAGGGCCTGGGCGACGCGTGGGGACCGATCAGGAAGTACTGGGCTCAGCCTACGGCTGAAAACAGAGAAGTGCTTCGGCAAAACATCCTCACTCTCGAAGGAACTCGCTGGCAGTACACGCATGGCGTAGCCAATCCCGATGCAGTAGCGCCTGAGTCTTACACACTGGATGCGGCTTTGCTCGAACGCCCGGGAAACAAAGAGATTCAACTCGATCTCTTTCTTGACTATGCATCGAACCTAAAGCTCTATCCAAAGTTTCAGGAGTATTTTCGCCGGGCAAAGCCGCCCTTGCTGGCGATCTGGGGCAAGAATGATCCCTTTTTCATTCCAGCCGGAGCGGAGGCATTTCACAAGGACATTCCTAACGGGCGCGTCGAGTTCCTGGATACTGGCCACTTTGCCATTGAGACGCACGCGGAGGATATTGCTGCTTCGATGAAGCAATTTCTCGATGCGAGCGGCGTATCCAGCCGCCGGGAGAAGTTGGTGTTGTGATGACTGCTTCCACTCAAGCGGCTACGGTTGTTTTGGTTCACGGCGCGTGGGCCGATCGATCGTGCTGGAGCAACGTGATCCTACCTCTGCGACGCCAGGGACTGAATATCATCGCGGCGCCCATTCCACTTACGTCGCTCACAGACGATTCTGTCGCTCTTCGACGTGTGGTCGAGAGGGTGGGCGGCCCGGTCATCCTTGTCGGACATGCCTATGCCGGCGCCGTCATCGCCGTGGCGCAACACGACCAGGTGAAAGCGCTTGTCTACATTGCAGCGCTCGCGCCTGACGAGGGCGAAACGGTAGCAGATTTCTTCTATCGTGCCGCTTTGCATCCCCAAGCTCCAAAGCTCGCACCCGATGCATACGGGATGATTTGGATGCCGGAGGAGAGCTTCGGTCAGGCGGTAGCCCACAAAGCCTCGCCAGACCAGACAGCGATTATGTCGGCGGTCCAGCGGCCCATCGCGGTCCAGTGTATTCAACAAAGAGCCCCTGCACCCGCATGGAAGACGAAATCGTCGTGGTACCTCGTTGCCGAAGAGGATCGCATGATTCTTCCGGAAACGCAGTGCTTCATGGCGGCCCGGATGGGCGCTACTATCCGGTCACACGCCGTTGACCACACGCCGATGTACACAGCGCCGAATCTCGTCGTCGACGTGATTTTGGAAGCTGTTCGGGCGGCAACGGGATAATGAAATGAGGCTCTGTGAAAATCCATTATGTCGCTATCGTGACTGGCGCAACCCAGGGAAATAGCCGCGCGACAGCAGTGCGGCCAGTACGCGATTCTCGCCGCAGTGGGAGCAGGTCGAAACGGCGAGGGCTTTAGAAAGCAGCAGCAGCAAATTTTACGACGCTGAGCTGCTGACCTACGCGAAGGACCTGCACGTGCCGGAAGTGGCTGAGGTCCGGGTTGAGAACGAATGGCCCTGGCGTGGACGATTGGCACAGATAATTCGATTTCCAATTAAGTCAAAGGAAGGACTCGATGGGCATGACAATTCAAATTCGCGAAAAAGACGACGTGACAATTCTCGACGTATCCGGACGGATCACCTTGGGCGAAGGTAGTGTCGTTCTCCGTGACAGAGTCCGAGATGAGATTGCTTTAGGGAAGCAACGAATCGTCATCAATTTAGCCGATGTGAACTACATCGATAGCTCCGGCCTCGGTGAACTGACCAGCGCATTCACCACTGCAAAGAACCGCGGCGTAACGCTCAAACTCCTGAATCTTACAAAGCGAATACACGAGCTGATGCAGATTACGAAACTCTACACCGTCTTCGACGTGTATGACGATGAGGGCACTGCCGTCGAATCCTTCTTGAATGCAAAATGAACATCCCTGGAAGTCGCGTTGGCATCGCGCCAGATGGACGCTCGCTGGCGCGAGTGTGCACTTGAAAGACAGTAAACACAGGGAAAACACCTGAAAACTGCGTCAGGAAGGAGATCCAGTTGACGCCCAATTCCGTTGCCATCGTCACCGGGGCAAGTCAGGGAATTGGCCGCGCGACTGCGGTGCGGCTGGCACGCGATTTCTCCGCTGTCGTGCTGACGGCTCGCAACAAGGATGAGTTGCAGAACACAGCCGCAGAGGTCAGTTCCGCTGGCGCCGAATCGCTGGTGTGTCCGCTCGACCTGCGCGAGCCTCGGTCAGCTGATGTCCTTGTCGGCAGTACCCTCGACCAATTTGGCAGAGTCGATGCTCTGCTGAATATCGCCGGAGCTGTGCCGCAAGTCGATTTATTCGAAATGACTGATGCGCAGTGGGAGGACGGCATGGCTCTCAAACTGCACGGCGCGCGCCGCCTTACCGTCTGCGCCTGGAAGGCGTTGAAGGCGTCGAATGGATCCGTTGTTTTGATCTCCGGAAGCGCAGCTCTCGATCCGAAGCCAGGCTTTGCCGCCGTGGCTGCGATCAACGCCGCAATTATCGCGCTTGCAAAGGCATTTGCAGAACAGGGCATCCGGGACGGCGTGCAGGTCAACAGTGTTGTTCCGGGCCCTGTGATGACCGCGCGTAGGCAATCCTTCTTCGAGAAGTGGGCGCCAGCACACAACCTCAGTGTGGCGCAGGCTGTACAGCAGTTTCCTGAGGAGGTAGGCATCGCACGTTTCGGCAAGCCGGAAGAAATTGCGGAGCTGATGGCCTTTCTGGTTTCACCCCAGGCGAAGTGGATGACGGGATCTTCGCTGCGGATGGATGGCGGTGAAGTCAAAGGCATCTAAGGTACGGCGGACAGACAAATTCTATTCGCGACGCGGACCAGTAACTGCGGGTGCGTTGAAAAAGGGAACTCGCCCGCCGAACACCCACGGAACTACACCAACGCAAACATGAGAGGTAACTGTGAGTCAATTCCCAGTCGACCACGTTATGAATGCAGAGAAAGTGGACCCGGTTCCATCTGCCGATCTCTCTAACGACGCCAAAAGCGCCTTAACAAGAGTGGCTGCATGGATAAACAAGCATGATATTCCCTTCCTGGTCACCTGTGTTGGCATGATTGTCATGCTGCTTTGGGCAGGCTCTTTCAAGCTGACGGCCCTCGGCGCTGAAGCGATAACCCCTTTGGTTGCCCACAGTCCGCTGATCAGCTGGCACTTTAGAGTTTTTGGCCCTCGTATCGGCTCCGATATCATCGGCCTTACCGAGATCGCCGCAGCCCTATTGTTTATCGCAGGGTTTTTCAAAGCGAAGGCCGGTATTGTGGGAGGCCTCATCACAACCCTCATGTTCTTTATTACCAGCACTATGGTTATCACTACGCCTGGCGCAATAATTTCCGTCCATGGAATGAAGTATATGAGCTTTGTGGGTCTCTTTCTTCTTAAGGATGTTATCTCCTTTGGCGTTTCCTTTTACCTGGTTGGTTTCTTCGGCGAAAAAGCCATCCTTTCTGAGAACAGGGCTCAATAACCAAGAGCGATGACATCCTGGGAATTCTGAACTACGTTCTAACCCTGCTTCGCGACGGCGGCGAGCATGATCTCTCGATTTTGGTCGGGTCCCTGAGTCACCTTGATCGCCCTGCATATTCGTTACTCATTCTGACAGCGCGGGCGATTTGGTCGTCTCATAGGGCGCATGAAGGACACTGTAAGATGCTTGCTTATGCGTTCCAGCCGCCGTCCACAGTCAGATTCTCGCCGTTGATGAACGCTGCCTCTGGATGAGCGAGGAATGCGACCGCGGAAGCAATCTCTTCGACTCGGCCGAACCGACCAACGCTGGTTAGCTTCTTCATGACATCCGAGTACGGACCGTTCTCCGGACTCAGTTCAGTGTCGATAGGCCCAGGCTGTACGCCGTTGACAGTGACTCCTGTAGCCCCCAGCTCTCGCGAGAGCCCGCGCGTGAAGCCGTGGACCGCGAACTTGGTTGCGATGTACATCGTCACGCCGGGAAGAGGTGCAGCCTCTCCGAAGCAGGACGCGATGTTGATAATTCGGCCCCACTTATGCGGAATCATCCGACGTGCAGCATCCTTTGACAACGCGATGACGGGCCGGACGTTGAGATTGAAGTGCTTGTCATAGGAGTCTTCCGCGCCCTCCATGAACGGCCCGAATATCACCGATCCTGCGTTGTTAACGAGGATGTCAAGACGCCCATCGAAGGAACCACTGAAAGCCCGGTCAATAGAGGCAATCAGCTTGTTTGTGCCATCAACGGTGCTGAGATCGGCGCCCACGGCCTCTGCTTGCCCGCCCGCACGGCGGATTTCGTTGACAACCTCTTCTGCACGCGCCGGGCTTGCCGCGTAGTTGACAATGACGGAAGCGCCCTCTGCGGCCAAACGAAGCGCTACGGCAGCTCCGATTCCGCGCGATGACCCTGTGACGAGTGCAAGTTTGTTCTCCAGTGGTTTAGACATTTTCAATCTCCTTTTCGTGTAGTGAGTAAGATCGAACAGACCATGCTGCAAATTACCATGTTGATTTCCATGCTCCCTGGGAGAGCCGTTTTCGCAGGTGCGCGGAACGAATTTGGAAAAGTGTGATCGAAAACCGCAAGATCAACAAGCTGCCCGTTGTGTATCAGTCTCCGTTAATTCCGACAGCATCTTGGGAATGGATGGCGCGGTTGAGAAAAGGGGTATGAGGCCCTCAATCAATGTTGGGTGAGTCAAGATGGCGTCGCGCAAGGCCGTATACGGCAGCCTCGCGTTCATGGCAATCTGGACGGCTGTCATCATCTCAGCGGCCCCGACCCCGAGCGCGGTAAAGCGGAGGATGCGATCGCTGTCATGTTCTACCAGCGCTTTCACAAACCCTCGTGTTTCCGAGAGTGTTCGCGCCCGCAGATTTGATTCCATTGGAACTTTGAACAAGCGATATGCCGTGCCCTGAGCTTTCGCCGCGTTCTCATTTAGCCCAATGCGAGCCAGTTCGGGATCCGTGAACAGGCAATAAGGAACGTCCCTTCCGATCGTCACGTGGTGAATTCCATTGAGGTTGTCATGCACCACTCTAAAGTCATCCACACTGATGTGTGTGAACTGTGGGCTCCCTGCTACCTCACCAATGGCCCAGACGCCCGGCGCGGTTGTCTGCAGCCGCTCGTTGACCCTGATGTATCCCTGATCGGTTAGCTCCACGCCAGCCAGTTCCAGGCCGAGTTCCTCTGTATTTGGGGAGCGGCCTGCAGCCACTAACGCATGGCTGCCACCGTGGGACGTCTCAGTTCCGTTTTGCTCAACGACGATGATCACCGCCTCTCCTGATTTTCCCGAAACGCGCTTGATCCGCGTATTCAGAAGAACGGTGATGCCTTCGTCTTCCAGGAGACCGCGAAGAGCTTCACCCACGTCTTCATCTTCCTGTGGCATCAATCGCGATCTGCGTCCGATCACGGTCACACGGCTGCCGGACCTGCGCATCGCTTGCGCAAACTCGATTCCGATATACCCGCTGCCGATGACAACCAGATGTTCGGGAACTTGGTCGAGTTCCAGCGCCTCGATATGCGTGAGTGGTTGCGCCTCTGCGAGCCCTGGAGCCGAACCGAGCGCGGCTCGCGTGCCGGTACTGATAATCAAATTTGCTCCGCGCAGGCGACGCTTAGCGCCGTTAGCGAGAGCGACTTCCACAGTCCTTGGAGCTACGAATCGTCCAGTTCCCAGAATGAACTCCGCGCCAGTCTTCTTGTAATTTTCCTTGTACATCTCGTTCATGCCGCGAACCATCATGCGTTTCCGCTCGCGGACCCCTGACATGTCAATGGTGAAGCCGTTATGAGAGATGCCGAACTCCCTGCTCCGGCGTAAAGAGGATGCCACCTTGGCACTGTGGATGATGTTTTTGCTGGGGAGACACGCAATGTTTGGACACGACCCACCGATGTAGTTGCGTTCGATCACTGCTACGCGCTTTCCCTGTCCAGCAAAGGTCCAGGCAGCAAGCGTCGGTCCGGTGCCGCCACCGAGAATCACGAGATCGAAGTTTTCTGCCGGTGAGTCCTTGGAGAGCTTTACGGATGAAACTTTCTTTGTGGGGTTCATGGTGACTCCTCGAAGACCGTAATCGATAGATGCCGGATCTTCTGGTTGGTTACGCGAATACTGTGGGGCCTGTCCGGCTCCCTCGAGGGATAAGCCGTACCCAACCTTTCGCGAAGAGTGTTGATCAAGGATTGAATGTAGTGGACCGGGTGCCGCGTGGAGTCAGCTCGCGAGTCATCAAAGACAACGCGGCCAGTCGCGCCAAGGTGAACTGACGGTCTGGCGGCGGGCGCTGTCTGTAATTCGCTCCTGATGTAATCTGGCGAGTAAGTCGGAAATTGGGGAACTTCATGGATTGGCCCAAAGCAAACTGGACCGCGAGGGAGGATGAAGGTCTGTCCGCTCCACATGATCGCAAAAAAAAAGACCGGCCCGGCCACACGTGGCACCGGACCGGAGTGTAATCAACTGCCTTGATGAGCACCAGGGAATTCCCAGTGCTACTTCATACTGGCCAGCCCAGCGAAAACTGGTGAAGTTCGAGGTCTCGGACCGTGGTATGGCCCGGAATACCCGGCGGTGGCACCCGCTAGACAATAGCGCCTCGGTGGTCATGCCCCACCGCGTCTGCTCATGTAACTCGCCCGGCCGACATTTTCCGCCCAATAATTCAGGCCGGGAGGGATTTGGGTATTTCCCTTCATGAGCATTATCGAGATGATTGAGACGAAAGAGAGTGCATTGACCGTCGAGGAACTGGCAACGACGGTGAGTGTTTCGCCGAAAACCCTGTACAAGGCCATCAAGTCGGGCCGACTGCCTGCGTACCGGCTTGGCGGCAGCATCCGCCTGGATCCACATGACGTAGCCGAGTGGCTTCGTTGTCGCCGCACCAAGTAAGCCGGGGCTTCCACCTGCGCCGTGTGGCGGTGGTTGCCACATACTGAAGTCGCGGTTTCCAGCAAAGCACAACGCCCAACGCAGGTCCCGGCGTCGTTCTCTCACGCCATTCAGAAGGCGGCGGCCACAGCCTCCCTGATTCTCGCCTGTGGAGCCAGGTAACGCATCACGCTGGCCAGATCCTCGTGGCCGGTTCGGAGCATCACGCTGCGCAGGTCGCCGCCGGTCGCCTGCAGCATGCGCGTCGTATAGGTCCGGCGGAAGCGATGAAGGGTGAATTCACGGCATTCATCGCGCTTGCTCTTGCAGCCAGGGCAGTGGCCACAGTTTAGCCCGGCCCTCCGCGCCGTCGCCTTGAGCGCCAGCAGCATCTTGCTGTCCGGCCTGTCGTTCATGGTGCCGAACAGGAGCATCTTCTTGGGATTCTCGTTCAGCCACTTCTGGAGTTTCGGCACCAAGGCAGGATGCAACTCGATCTTCCGCTCAGCCGCGTCCTTAATATTGCCGTACTCGTCGCGCTCCTTGACATGGAGCATCGGCGCGTCCGTGTCGAGACCGAGCAGATCACGCCGGGTCACCATCTGCAGTTCTGAGTCGCGGAGACCAGTTTTATACGCGAACTCCCAGAGCAGGGCCTGGTTTTCATTCATCGCCGCATCGATCAGCTTCTGAACCACTTCGGGCGTGTACATGTTGGGAATCCGCTCGGTGTACTGCTTGAGAAGCTTGTGGGTTCCCTTCGGAATGATGCGGTCCGGATCGACGCCGCAGTAGCGAAGGAATCCACGGAGCGCAAGGTATCGGTTGGCGGCGGTGCGATCGCTGTACTTCTTTTCGTTTCGCATCCAGCCGTGCCAGCGGATGACGTCATCCTTGGTCACGCCTTCCGCATATGCGGCCTTGCACGCCCGGATGAAACTGCCGGTTACCATGGCGTAAACCACCACGGAGTCATCGGACCTGTGGGGCAGGTTGCGGTGCATGTCGAGGAATGCGGCTGCATGCTGCCGCAGGGTCTTGCGGCTCTCGTCAGCATTAGCGACCTCCAGCCCGGCGGCGATGGCCGCTGCCCGTGCCTTAACCTTCGTCTCCTCTACCAGGAAGCGGTTGAGAGCGTCGGTCGGGTCCTTGCCCAATTCCGTGTAGACAGGGTTCTTGCCCTGGTACTGCCGCATCTGGTAGCGCCCGTTCGGGCAATGGACCTCGACGCCGCCGAGGCGCATCACATCCGGCTTGAGTCGACCGTTTTTGGTGAAGACGGCGGCACCGCGCCGCCAGCCTTTTCCTTCGACCGAAGCATAGCGTATAAGCGAGAGAGTATCGTTCATTTGGGAAACCTCAAAGGTTAATACCCATGTGCCCCTTTCGAGCTAAATTCGAGCTAAGCCCGAATTTTCTGGGTTTTGTGGTCTTCCAGGAGTTTCCCCCTCCGCCAGAATCTGTAGTAAATCATTCAAAATCATCAACATATATAATATTCAATGAGTTGTGATTGTCGGCGCTCCCGACAGCTCTGTGCAAATTGTGCATATTTTGAACTGCTTCCAGCCTCTGAACCCCAAAAACCCGACAATCCGACAACGGCTCGGCCATCAACAGAACTGAAAAATCGATGTCGCAGCCACCATAAAAATCGTGTCGATGCTGGTGCGTAGCAATAAGCAGTTCGACGTTCAATATGGCAACGATGTGGCGTATGGCGACCTTCGCGAAAGCCCCAGGATTCTGATCGGCGGGCACAACAACCCATGGACCCTCGCCATGACCGGAAATCTGCGCTATGTCTTCGATGGGCCCACGGCCATCCTGGACCGCTCGAACTCCCAAAGGCGCTGGTCGGCCAATTCTGACTTTACCGAGGACTACGCGATCGTATCCCGTGTTTTGAATTCCAAGACGGGCACAACAGTCATTACAGCGGCGGGAGTAGGATATGCGGGAACTCGCGCGGCAGCTGAATTTCTGACCAACCCAAAATCGGTCTCGTCGTTGGTCAGTTCTCTCCCCAAAGTTTGGGAAAAGAAGAATATACAGATCATCTTGCATACCACAGTCGTCAATCAGCTTCCAAGCACTCCCGATGTCGTTGCCAAATACTGCTGGTAATTCAACTGCCGGTCATCTCGATCGGGTTTCATTGTCAATCGATGAATGATTGGTCGCGGGTGTGCTGAACCGGGTGAATTAGTCTCCGGCAAGCGCCGGCCCATTCGGACGATCGACTTGATTTCAGTCGAACAAATCAATAATGCGTCTGGACTGGAGCAACGGTGACTGTTCCACCACGTTAGGACAACGATAACCGTATTGCGTTCAGTCATCGATAACTGTATCGTTGACATGGGCAAATGCCGATGCTAGCATCGGTGCTCGTCAGACTCAAGCCAATCTCATGATGAAGCTGGGCGACCGATTGCCGCTTCGCAAAGACAACGGGAGTTTGTTGTGCAACGACGCGATTTTTGCAAATTGCTGGCGATCGCGGCAGCATCGAAGTGTATACCGGCTCTTGCGGAAGGGGCGCAAGTTAGCCAGCCCGCTTTGCCTGGCAGGTTTGATGAGTACATCCTGGACTACGCTCAGTTCTGCGCACTGCCGCCGGAAATGAGAGTCTTCTACAGGGTGAGCGGCGACGAAGTCGTCAAGGAAAAGCTCGATGAAGCAACTTGGAAGCCGCCTGCTTTTTACTATAGTCCGACCTCGCTGAATGTCGCCGGTGGTCTGTGGGACGACGTCCCCGTCAAATCACCCATCCCCAATCTCGAAGGCGAAGGCCCGTACAAGCCGACATGGGATTCATTGCTTCAATACGAGGCTTCGGAGTGGTACCGCGATGCGAAGTTCGGCATCTGGGCTCACTGGAGCCCGCAGTGCGTGCCCGAAGCCGGCGACTGGTATGCGCGCAACATGTACGTGGAGGGTTCAGGGCAGTACAAATATCACCTCGAACACTATGGTCTGCCGTCGCGTTTCGGATACAAAGGCCTCTGCGCGCAGTGGACGCTGCTCAACTGGCAGCCCGAAGAACTGATCGCGCGCTACAAGAAGGCGGGCGCGAAGATATTCATTTCCTTGGCCAATCATCATGACGGCTTTGACGCCTGGCACTCGAAGCATCAGTGGTGGAATGCTGCCTCGATCGGCCCGCACAGGGATGTGGTGGGTGGTTGGGCCGCCGCAGCACGGAATCAGGGTTTGCATTTCGGTGTCACGGTGCATCAGGCGCGCAACTGGTGGTGGTTCCAGCCATCCCACGGGGCAGACAGGACCGGACCGCTGGCCGGGGTTCCCTACGACGGCGACCTGTACACGGCGGACGGCGAGCACCAGTGGTGGCAGGGGCTCAATCCGCAGCGGCTCTACAGCGTGAAGCACCCAGCCGATGCGCTTCCCGACGTCTCGTATGTCAAGAATTTTTGCGATCGGACGCGTGACCTCGTCGATCAGCATAATCCCGATCTGCTGTACTTTGACGATGACCTCCTGCCGCTGGGCTGGGGCGGAATGAATATCGGGGCGTACTTCTATAACCACAATTTGAAGACACACGGCGGCAAGATGGAAGCTGTTCTGAACATCAAGAATGTTCCGGATCACCTTGCCAAAGCGGTCGTCGCGGATTATGAAAGCGGGCTTACCAGCGCAATCATGCAATACCCGTGGCAGTCGGAAACCTGCATTGGGGAATGGCACTACAACCGCATCCTTTATGATAAGCCGGGTCAATACGGCGGATACCTTGATCCGCGCGATGTCATCCATTGGCCCATCGACACGGTGAGCAAGAACGGCACATTCATTCTCAATATTCCGGGTAAACCCGATGGTACCATCGACAGCAAAGAAATTGCCATGCTCGACGGCGTGACCGCCTGGATGCAGGTGAATGGCGAGGCCATTTACGAAACCCGCCCTTGGAAGGTTTATGGCGAAGGACCAAATGTCGTAGAGGCCGGGTCCTATCAAGGAAAGAGCGTCAGCAAACTGGGGCCGAAAGACATCCGTTTTACCTGTAACAAAGCAAATAATGTGGTCTACGCATTGGTTCTGGGCTGGCCGACCGAGCCCATCGTCGTGCGGTCTCTAGGATTGTCGGCCGCAACCAAGCCGAGCAAAGTTGCCAGGGTCGAACTGCTTGGGACAGCTGACAAGCTCAATCGGAAGCAGCACGATGACGGTTTGCGAGTGGAGCTTCCGAAGCGGTATCGGCCAGCCGAGGACTATGCGGCTGCGGTGAAAGTGATTCTGGCTTGAAGATGGATGCGCGTGATCATGGAATCCTGATGCTCTCCCTGATCTCAACCGGCCACTGCTGGTCGCACAGTTTTGTATTGGAGCCCGCGCGATTCGGCCCGAACTTCAATCACTTCAAGTTTGCCCGCCGGTCGCAATACCACTGCAAACGTGCAGTGGAAGGCCCTACGGTGCGGTTGCCGGATAGCATACGGGGGCCTGAAACATTGGAGAGTGGAAGATTCGTATCTTTCAAATCAGACCGAGAGTAGCGGTTATATTGCGGAACTCTCGCTACAAATCCGCCAGGAGAAGGACATATGAAGTTGAGAGATTTTCTTGGGAAAGGCACGCTGGCTGCCGGTTTGCCAAGTTCTCGAAGTCTGGTTGCCCCGCTCACGAAGAGCGAAAGCAGCTCTTCGAACCTGCCCCAGCCTTCAACGCAGGCGGGGACGGCACCGGAGGAGATCGGTCCCATTCAGGATCTTCGGCCGTGGCTGTTCTCGACACCTGTCGCGAATCCGCAGCGCTCGGTCGATGAAATGGTGCAGATAGGACCGCGCTATTTTCCGAAAGACTCTGGCGCGGCTTCAGCTACGATTGGAAGCTATACCTCGCCGGCAGTGTCGAGTTGCCGAGCACTTTTCGCCCTGGTCGCAATCGGCGCATTTGCGTCCAGGATCGGCTATGCGCAGATACCCGGCCAGTCCGGTCCACAACTGCCTCCGATCGCAGTAACGCAAGCCGCGAGCGGGCTGCATGCGACCGTTGGCCCCGAGACCGTCGATCTGACCGTCTGCAGCGATTCGGTGATCCACGTTGTGACTACCCCGGACGGCGCGCGGGACACATCGCCCAGGCCCTGGATGCTCTCGCCGTCCGAGTCCTGCCCCGGCGCGAAGTTTCATTACACGAACGACGGCAGCACGGCGTCGCTGACTACCGCGGCAATTCGCGCGCAGTTCTCGCTCCGCGCTGGCAATGTTGTCTTCGAGCGTGCGGACGGAAGCCCACTGCTGCGGGAAGGATACGCGGTTCCGCGCACCTACCAGCCGGAACAGATCGACGGCCAAACCCTCTACCGCGTGACTGACCGCTTCTCTCCCGACGCCACTGAAGCCTTTTACGGCCTCGGCCAGCACCAGAGCGGCCTCTTTAACTACCGCGGCGCCACCGTCGAGCTGGCGCAGAACAACACCGACGTTGCCATTCCGCTGCTGCTTTCGACCGAGGGCTACGCCATACTGTGGAACACCGCATCGGCGACTTACGTCGACAATCGCTTCCCGCTGCTGCTCGCTTTCCGCTCGCTTGCCTCCCGTTCCATCGACTACTACTTCATCTATGGCCCGGGGTTCGACAGCATCCTCCATCAGTATCGCGACATGACGGGCCACACGCCCATGCTGCCTAAGTGGGCATACGGCTACTTCCAGTCGAAGGACCGCTACACTTCGCTCGACCAGATCATCGGCATCGCCAACCGCTATCGCGACGATCATATTCCACTCGACGTGATGGTACAGGACTGGTTCTGGTGGAAGAACGAAGGCGACCCGATTTTCAACTCCAACTACCACGACGTGCCGGGCAGCCTGGAAAAGCTCCATCAAATGCATGTTCACGCCATGATCTCCGTCTGGGGCATGATGAGTCCCGAGTCAGAGAATTACAAGACCATGATCGCGCATCATTGGGACATTCCAGGCACGCACGTCTATGACGCCACCAATCCCGCCGCACGGGATTTTTACTGGAAGAATCTTGTGGGCCCGCTCTTCGCACAGGGCTGGGACGCCTTTTGGCTGGACAGCTCCGAACCGGAGGAATACTGGCCGCACGGCGGCGACGCCATCTTGAAAGACAAGGCGCTGCACATCGGCCCCGGCGCCGAATACACCAACATCTTTCCCTTCATGCACACGCTCGGCGTGCAGAACCATTGGGAGGCCACGACCCAAAGCAAGCGCGTCTTTCTGCTTACGCGCTCAGCGTTCATTGGCCAGCAGCGCGTGGGCGCGGCGGTGTGGTCAGGCGACGTTTACAGCACCTGGTGGGGTTTGCAACATCAAGTGCGCGCCGGCCTTAATTTCATGCTCTCCGGCTATCCCTATTGGACGACAGACATCGGCGGCTACTGGCCTCCGATCGACGGGCGCGCGCAGGAACCTGGTTATCAGCAACTCTATGCACGCTGGCTTGAGTATGGAGTATTTTGCCCCATTTTCCGAAGTCATGGCCACCGTCCGGAGAACGAGTTCTGGAGCTATCCAGACGTCGAGTCGATCCTGGTGAAGTACGACAATCTCCGCTACCGGCTGATGCCTTACATCTACTCACTGGCCTGGAAGGTGACCAGCGACGACTACACCATCATGCGCCCGCTGGTGATGGATTTCCGCTCAGATCCCCGCACCTGGGATATCGGCGACCAGTTTATGTTCGGACCGGCGCTGATGGTGGCGCCGGTTCTGGAGCAGGACGCAACCAGCCGCGAGCTCTACCTGCCGCAAAGCCCCGCATGGTACAACTTCTGGACCGGAGAATCGGTTGAGGGCGCGCACAAGCTTGACGCGGATGCGCCGCTCGACCGCATTCCCCTCTTTGTGCGCGCGGGATCGATCATCCCCATGGGACCGGAGATTCAGTACGCAACCCAGGCTCCGGCGGGCCCCATCGAGCTCAGAATTTACCCCGGCGCCGATGGCTCTTTCGACCTTTATCAAGATTCCGGCGACGGCTATGCCTACCAGAAAGGCGAGCATGCCGTCATACCGATTCACTGGGACGACTCGACTTCCACGCTGACCATCGACGCGCGCCAGGGCTCCTATGCCGGCATGCCTACCACCCTGCAGTTCAATGTTGTACTTGTCAGGAACGGTCATGGCGTGAGCGAAGGAGTCACCGCGATGCCCGACCAAGTCATCAACTACGACGGCAAAGAAATGGCCGTGAAGGTTCAACCGTGAAAGCATAAAAAAGCAGAATGGACAGGCGATCATGAAACAGTACACTCCATTGATTCTCGCCCTGGCCGCGTCATGCACGGCGTTCGCAGCCAATGCGCGTGGTGAACAATCGTGCGCAGAGCTCGCAAACCTGAAAATCGACGGCGTCGAGATCACGAATGCCTTGTCTGTGCCCGCCGGCGCTGCGGTTCCCGCGTCCTATCCGCGCTACACCGGAGCGCTCCCGGCGCATTGCCGCGTGGAAGGCGTCATCGATCCCCGCAAGGGAGTCGGCGGCGAGGAATTCGGAATCGGCTTCGCACTGGCACTGCCTGAGAAAGACGCCTGGAACGGGGACTTCATGATGCAGGGCGGAGGCGGCGGAGATGGCGTGATCAACTATCCCGCGGGCGCGTCCTACGCCGGCGACCAGCCCGCGCTGGTCCGCGGTTTCGCGGTGGCAAGTACGGACAGCGGGCACAAAGCGAAGAATGGCGGGTTCGATTTCTCCTTCATGCGCGATCAGCTGGCCTATCTCGATTTCGCCTACAAGGCCAACGCCGAAGTTGCGGGAGTGGCAAAGCGGATCATTGCCACTTATTATGAAAAGCCCGCCGGCTATTCCTACTTCATCGGCTGCTCGACGGGCGGTCGCGAAGGCATGATTCTTTCGCAGCGCTATCCCACGGTATTCAATGGCATTGTCGTCGGCGATCCGGCCATGCGAACAGGGCTCTCCAACCTGGCGATCTCAAAATGGATTCCTGTTGCCTACAACCAGGCGGCTCCCAAAGATGCTTCGGGAAAACCGGAGATCGCAAAGTTGCTCACCGATGGCCAACGCAAGCTGTTCATGGATGCGCTTCTGAAAAAGTGCGACGCGCTCGATGGAGTGGCCGACGGGATGATCTTCGATCCCCTCGATTGCCACTTCGATCCCGCGGTTCTCTCCTGCAAGCCGGACCAGATCGAAGGCTGTATCGCGCCCAAGACCATCGCCGCCATCAAGAAGGCGTTTGCCGGACCTAAGAACGCGTATGGCACGCAAGTGTATCCAGGGTTCCTGTATGACACCGGCATCGTTGTGGAGGGCCCGGTCCCCGGACTGCTGAATCTGCGCGAGAACGGGCTCTTCGGACCATATACCACGGCAACAACGATTGACGTAGACAAGGAAGCCCTCCATGCCTCCGATCCCCTCGTCGAGCCTGCGTCGACAAATCTCACCACGTTTTCCGGGGACGGTGGCAAGCTGATCTTCTTTCACGGCGACAGCGATCCGTGGTTTTCGCCCCTCGACACGCTGGACTACTACAAGTCGCTGGAAGCGGCCAATGGGGGCGCGAACGAAGTAGAGACATGGAGCCGGCTGTTCCTCGTGCCCGGAATGACCCATTGCGGTGGCGGGCCGTCTCTCGATCGTTTCGACATGCTGACTGCGATCGTGGACTGGGTCCAGAAGGGCGCTGCGCCAGAGTCGGTGATCGCCACGGGCCAGGCATTCCCGGGCAGGAGCCGTCCCCTTTGTGCCTATCCAAAGCACGCCCAATACATGGGACTCGGAAATACGGAAGACGCCAAGAATTTTCGCTGCCGTTGAGTGTGGAGTCCTCACTATGGTCAGCCTGTCGAAGTTACAGAGGCAAAGGATGTGCAGGCGATTTTCGGGAACTTCGCGAAGCGCTGTGATGGATGATTTTCATGACGGTCTTGAGATTGCCGGTGCGCCCGACCATCTCCATATCAAAATCAAGGTTGTGGCGCGCGCAAGAGAGCACGAGATCCCGCGGGAGCCCCGACTTCTTGCGAGCACGCACCGACCGCTTGTTCATCAGTCCACCTGTGATGTATTTCCATTTCCGGCGGGACGGATAAAGCCAGCGCTCCTTTCTTCCCGCGCTCCGCGCGTAGAGGATTTGCTTCGCGCGATGACTCGAGGGAACATGACGATGTCCTGCCTTGGCCTTCGAACTCCGAATTTCGATCGGATGCCATGAATGCAAAGGAGCTGAAATGAATCGACGTGGTTTTCTTGCATCGGCAGGCTCTGCCGCGCTTGGCGCTACTTTGCCGGTACCGGACTGGGCACAGGCCTCCGAACCGCCGATGGAACACCGTTTGCCGCCAACGGACAGCGATTATCAGCGCTCCAAATCCTACATTGAGAGTGTTCCGGTTCCGCAATATCATTGGGCGCCCGATGCTGCCGTGGAAGCGTTCAAAGACATGAAATTCGGATTCCGGATTCACTGGGGGATCTACTCGATCTGGCACCGGGGGCACGAATCGTGGCCGTTTCTGACGATGTCATTGGAAGATCGCGAGAAGTACAACCACCTGTATAAAACCTGGAATCCGACGGGCTTTGACGCGGACGGCTGGATGAACCTTTGCCAGGAATGCGGATTCAAGATGTTTGCGTTTACGACCAAGCATCATGAGGGTTTCTCGATGTTCAATACCAGGACGCGGGTCAGGAACCGGGCAAACTGGACTGCCGCAGGTGGTGCGAGGATTGAGGACTGCGACCTGGCCTACAGCATTATGGAGACGCCATTCCGCCGCGACGTGGTTGCCGAACTTACCGAGGCCGCGCACAAACGCGGAATCAAGATCGACCTGTATTTCTCGCACTCCGATTGGTACGACGCTGACTTTCGGCCCTATGGCTGGCATCCGCTGCAGGTGCCGTCTTCTCCTGAGTTATGGAACTGGCAGCCGGGGAAAGAGAGCAAGGAAGAATTCTGGAGCAATTTGAAGAAACGGTTTGCAGGTCACCTGGTGGTGGTTCCGGCCCCCACGCGCGAGCAGGTGAAGCGAATGGTTGAGCGCCACCGGACGCAGTTGACGGAGCTGATGACGCATTACGGCGAGATAGATATGTTGGGGTTGGACATTTTCTGGGGTCCCGGCGTGTGGCCTGAGTTACGCGAGACGATTCTGAAAGTGAGACAGCTTCAACCGGATGTGATGATTCGCGCGCGGGGAATAGGGAACTACGGTGACTACTATACGCCGGAAGACTTTGTGCCATCTGCGAAGGCGACGACCGAGATGCCGTGGTTCGTGATTTATCCGCTGGGGAAGCCATTTTCTTATGATCCCGTTGCGTCGGATTACAAGGGCGCGAAATGGATTATCGATAACCTGGTAGATGTTACGGCAAAAGGCGGTAACTTCATGCTGGGTGCGGGTCCTGATGGCGAGGGGAAGTTTCATCCTACGGCGGTAAGTCAGATGAAGGAAGCGGGACGATGGCTGAAGGTGAATGGCGAGGGCATCTATGCGACTCGCCCGCGGCCGGGTTCGTTGTGGACCGATGGCAAGAGCCTGCGTTTTACGCGCACGAAGGACCATCACACGATTTATTGCTTTGCCCTGGATTGGCCGGGAAAGACGTTGGCCGTACCGGCGCTGCAGCAGGACGAGATCAAATCCGTGAAGATGCTGGGCTACCCAACTCAGTTGAAGTTTAAGTGGGACGGGACTCGCGGCCTGGTGATTGAGATTCCAGAAGGACTTCAGGAGGCTTCGAGTCGCCCGGGGAATTATGCGTGGGGGTTTAGACTCTCGCGCTTCAGTTGAGGCTAGCCTCCACTTAACAGCCCGTCCACCTCGGCGTCGGCCGAAGGCAGCCCAAAAGTCAGATTCAAAGCTTGACCGTCGATCAAAGCAATGCAGGGGGCGCCGTGGAGTCCCGGATGCGCAGCTCTGCGCGTAGCCTGATAATGCCTTCCTCACCGTGATCCTCTCCCCCAAGTCGCTTTGTCTTTTTCAACAGTACTTCCGCAGCTCGCCGGCCGAGCTCATAACTCGACTGCGCAACACAGGTGAGCTTGGGAGAGAACATCGTTGCCCCCCGGGGCAAATTCCCTTATCAACGAAGCAACAATCTAATGCCACGCCATCCGCGCCTATCTCGACGTGGCCGGCTATGCTGATGATCTCGACGGGCCGATGTTCCGCCCGCTAAGCCACAATCGCAAGGGACAGGAAGCCCGGCGGCACATGGACCCCGACTCCTCGCTAAACCTCCACGGATGGGTGTTTTCGCTCGCTGTTTGGCTTCGATCCACTTAACGCGTAGAACAGAATGTACAAATAGCAAACTACGGGAACGAAGAAAGCGTGCTGAAGACCGATATGGTCGGCAATTACGCCCTGGATCAGCGGCAGAATTGCGCCACCACCGATGGCCATATTCAGAATCCCCGAGCCGCTTCCCGTAAGCGGCCCAAGTTCGGCCACGCCCAGGGTAAAGATGGTGGGAAACATAATTGAATTGAACAAGCCGACGGCGAGGATACTCCACATTGCGGTGTGACCTCCCAGTATCATTGAAGTCGCCACCAGCGCCGCGGCAGTGCTCGTACAAAGAACGAGCAAGGATGTCGGCTTGAATCGCCGGAGCAAGAACGCTCCTAGAAAACGTCCGACCATGGCGCCGCCCCAGTAGAATGACACATATCCAGCCGCCGTTTTGGCGGGAAGAGATGCGATCTCGGGTAGTCCGAAATAATTCACCAGGAAACTTCCGATTGAAACTTCCGCGCCGACGTAGGCAAAAATTCCAATCGCGCCAAACAAAAGACTCGGATGCTTCCAAACCGAATCGTCGGCCTTTTCCCCTATTCGTGTCGTGGCGGCTTCGATTTGCGGCAGCTTGGAAGTGGCGATCAAGATCGCCAGCAAGACTAGTGCTGTTCCGATTGCGGCGTAGGGGATTCTGACCGAAGCGGCCTGCTGCACGCGATAGGCCTGCAGGGCCTTCGGCGCGAGCTGCGCCAACTGGACTGAGGCCAATGGCGCAGCGCTCAGAATCAGGATTCCTCCTATCTTTGGCGCGACCGCGGTACCCAATGAGTTGAAGGCTTGCGTTAAGTCGAGACGGCTTGATGCCGTCTCTGGCCTGCCTAATAGATCCACGTACGGATTCGCGGCCACTTGCAGTCCGGTAATTCCCGCCGCGAGAATCAGGAGTGCCGTCAGAAACAACCCGTACGAAGCAGTGGACGCAGCAGGTAGAAACAGGAATGCGCCGCATGCCATCGTTATCAGTCCCACTACCATCGCCCAGTGATACCCGATCCTGTTCACGAATCTCGACCATGGTATTGAAAACAAGAAGTAGGCTGAGAAGAACGCAAACTGGATCAGCATAGCCTGCGAATAGTTGAGGTCGAAGATCGACTTCAGATGCGGGACCAGGATGTCGTTCAAACAAGTGAGAAAACCCCACATGAAAAAGAGGCTGGTAACAACAGTGAGAGGGCGAGCGTAATTGACGGCGGTTACGGTTGCCGCGGGGCCTGGAGTTGTTGCTGGACTTGTTGCTACTCGTTGAGTCGCCATTTCGATGAACTCCTCCGGTCGTGACTACGTCTCCGCTTGCGCCGCGTAAGTTAGGCTGTTCTTCCGCATCTGAATGAGAATCCCACCAACGAACCCCATCAGCCGAACGAAATGCCATAAATGAAAGGAACAAAATCTCCATCGCACGACAGCGCCTGTTCGAACAAATTCTTAGAAGACAATTCGCATCCTTGCCCCAAGAAGAGTGGTTGTGTAAGCCTTGGTTGCGTAGGTGGGATGAATTGAAACTTCGAGATCCGGTCCGAGTTCGACACTTTGCGTGAGACGAAGCCGGTAAAACGACTCAAACACGCTCTCATGGTGCTTAGCGGGCGCGTTTGGTTCACTGTAAGCGAATGAAGCGCCAAACATGTCTCCCCGGCGCCCGAAGGGATGAACCTGAGCAAGCCCGAGTTCGTATTCATCTTTTATGGCCGTTCCGGTCCTGGTCCCAAAGGCAAATCTTCCAAACGGCGTCCAGCCATCAGATAGCTCATGGTCGAACTCAAAACCACCGCCATGCCCGCTCCCGCGATCCCTGGTATCGTCTCGCCACACGCCAGCACGGTATAGCCGATATTTTCCGCCAAGGGAACCAGAGGTCCAGCCCACCTCAATCTCTTCCGCATATTTTCGGTCGACCAGAGTTTCGATATTTCCCTGCTGCGAGCCCTCGGTATCCACCGCGACGGCATGCACGAAGACATGCTGGCTAGCCTGGAATTCGAGCGCGCCGCCGCCGGCGTATGTCCCGTCCGAGGCGACTGCATCATTGCCGTCGTTTGTCCCATTCAGAAACTGTGTACGCTCATCGTTGTTGAACATGCTGAGAGTCACGTATTCGTTGGGGTGTATCTTGCCCACATAAAAGGAAAGCCTCTTTTCGAGAAAATCCTGCCGCCAATAGAGGATGTTCACGGTAATCGGTTCCTGCGGGCCTCCGCCCTGGAGACAGTTGAGATAGAGTCCCGAGCCGAGCCGATCGCTGAGGTTGAACTGTTGACTCACCCCAATATTCGTTCCGGAGCGAATAAGCAGGCTGATCGAACCGGCAGTGGCTTCGTGGTCGTAGACACTCCACGCTCCGGTGAAATCGAGACGTCCGCTGGTTTGATCGTGCCGCACCCCGTTCGGGGCTAAGGTCGCGTACTGGCTGAGAAACGTATACGTCGCGCCAAACTTCAACCGTATCGACTGAACACTGTGGTCCACGAGCGCATCGACTGGACGCCAAATCGGAGCTACAGGATCCGGTTGTATCAGTGGGTCGGCGGGAATCTTCGACAATTCGATTGCGTACGCATCAAGTTCCTGTTTGAGCTCGTCAGGGTGGCCGTTCCCGATAGTCGAATGCGGGCTTTCGGCCGCTGTGCTCGGTCGATCTGCAAGTACCGCGCTCACATCGGGTTTTTGGCCGAGGGCCAACAGGCCAGATCCCCAGAGAAGCAAGAGCAAATGGACTATTACATGGCTGCCTCCTCGGCTCGCGCAGCGTCTCCTGATCGCGTCGGTCGTGGTCTTGGCTTTCCCGCCCCGTCTGACGCTAGTGGGAAAGTTCCGGAAAAGGCTCATCGCAATCGACCGAATGAACCACTTAGATTGCTGTTCCCGGTCAGCAGGTGAGATGACAAGACTCCGATGTCCGGAAAGATCCGAGTCGTCGATGGTGCGGGCGCCAGAAGAGCCACGTCGAATAAAGGCTGTGCATTTGGGCGATGGAATCAAGCGTATCTCCCGATTTCTTGATCAGCGCAACAACCTGAATGTCACGCGCAGTTCTTCGCCAAGAAGTTTGTGCCCTCGGCAAAATATGCGGCGAACACTGCACTCAACGATTGCTCTGCTCTGGCACCGAACAATAGATGTGATTCTGGCAGCAATGTCTGCGTGCGCAATAGTGGACAAAGGTATCAATCGATACCTAAGTGCAAGGCAACATGTCCACAATCTCTTATGTGTCGTCGAGAGAGCAGTCAGGACAGTATCTCTGTCTAAGCGATGGGCATGCTCACGTGTTTCAGGAATGCGAGTTGCTCTTGATTTACCGCATGATCCTCAGTCACTATGCCACTGGGTAGCGCTGCAACATCTCACCGGATGGTTCGGTCTTAGTCCGTCAGCGACACGTGTAAAAAGCCTGCGCATTCCCCAGCTGACACGTCAGATGACATATGGACTAGAACGCTGGCTCCCATTGAAGAGATCCTCTGTTGCAGCGTCTTGCCTTAGTCTGGAAGTTCCGCCGCAAATCCGACTGAGCCAACGTGGTAACCAAGTCGTGACTCAACATCTCCCGGAGCATGAAAACCTCTGTCGAAGAGCGCGCGTAGTCTCTTTTGAGATGCGGACCTGCCGAGAGATCCCACGAATGCAGGCCATTCTGGTGCGATCTCCTCATCGGGCGGGAGACTGTTCACATTCACCAAACGCTTGGTCTCGGCGATCGCACGTTTGTCGAATGATGAAATCCTTGCCGCAAACGCATCAACGAATGCGTCTAATTGCCGATCCGGCAAGGCACGATTGACATAGCCATAGAGCTCAGCCACATCGCCCGGGATATCGTCAGCCCCCAAAAGTACTTCCAGAGCACGCCCGCGTCCAATCAATCGCGGAAGGCGCGCCATGGGCCCGCCGCCCGGAACCAGTCCCGCTCCGACCTCCCACTGCGAGAGCAGGGCCTTTTCGCGACTTGCGAAGCGCATGTCGCAGGCAAGCGCTAGCTCGCTGCCAACTCCCGTAGCGCGTCCCCTAATCGAGGAGATCGACACAACGTCGGCACGGCTCAACCGCACAAGCATATCCGGCAGGGGCTGTAACCCGGTTGGTCCGGGAGGAAAGACAGCAGACTCTTCAGGTTTTGCCAGGAAGTCGTAGTGGGTTAAAAAGAAGCCATCAACAGCGCTGTCGAAGACCACTACCTTCACTCGATTGTCTGATTCGATCGATGATATGACGGCCTCAAGCTGCGGGATATTGGAAGGCCCAAAGATGTTGAGCGGTGGAAGGTCGAAGGTGACCCGCCAATATTCTGGCGAGATCCGTGTTAACCGTATCTTGCTTTCCCTGCAATTATCTCCCATTATTTCCTCCTGTGCGGCGCGGGCGCCGTAAAGCGAATGGGCTCTGATACAGACCACTGCTCGAGCATCTGTGCCAGAAGCCAGAGACCTTTTCCGTATCCGGCTGCTCATCGATCACCAGCTGCTGTCTCCTGGACCAACTCATATCGTGAGAACCAAACCAATACTGCGTCGTACCGCTCATTATTGGGGGCGTACGCTTCTGCGGCCTTTTCCGGCGGCTGGGTACCTGCCGCAGCTCTCTTGCCGACGCCAACCAGATGACTGGCACACGCAATCAGTCGTCACCTTGCCACCGGACTCTGAGTTGTCTTCGCAGACCGAGCGCCTCGAGGATGTCTTCCGGCACATACCCTGTCGCGTGATGCTCTCGCACCCAGGAGCGGATTGCGCGGCCTTTACGGGAACGGCGTCTAGTCAGCGAGGAACAGCTGTTTTCATTCAGTTCAGTGCCGGGAAGATACAGATCCCAAACGCTGGGCCCGGATACGTTGCCGTCCTTGATTCTGGGTGAGAACATCAGCTTTGCCATGAGACACCTCGAAAATGAACTTTATGAAGATGCAGCAACGAGATTCGAACACAGCCATTCAACCAACACAATCAGACGATGGTATCGGCGATACATTGGTCGCAGACGTGATAAGAGGAAATATCGCGTCTTTCAATGTAGGGGGATCTGAGAGGCGCTTAGAATCCTCGAAATGCTACTCGCGAGACTTGCGCTTGAAGTCCTGAAGAGATATCCGCGGAGCATTGTCAGAGAAATGACATGTGCCATGGTCAACTTGTGAAGATATAAACCCAGTCCCGAGTGAGTGTTCCTTCCCCATCGCGGGAAATGGGCGACCGGTATCACTGAGCCGCGGCGAGGGAATCCGTCGTCACATGCAGAGTCATAAACTGGTGGATAAGGTCAGCACTTTTGCCAGCCGCTGTATCAAGCACGAAGTGGCCGGCATCAAGAACGTACACTTCTGCAGTCGGGACGTCTTTGCGGTAACGTTCAGGCTCGCCAGAATCGAACGAGAGGTCGTGCTTTCCCCACAGGACAAGAAGCTTCGGCTGGGTCTTCTGCATCCACGCTTGCCACTTCGCGTAGGATTCGACATTCGTTCGATAGTCGTAGAACAGATCGCTTTGAATCTGCGCCTGGCCCGGCGCAGTCAAAAATGCGTACTCATCGGTCCAGAGATCCGGATCATAGAGTTGGACCTGAGGATCGTTACCGATGTGACGTGTTTTCGTCGCCCCGAGCGAGAGCAAATTCGCGCGAAGCCGCTCTTCATTGGCTGCGCGGTCGGCCCAGAATTCCCGCCGCGTCGCCCAATTTGCCCCGAGGCCTTCGTTGTGCGCCACTGCATCCTGGACGATTAATGCCTGGACGCGCTCAGGGTGCGTCAAGGCCATACGAAACCCGACCGGCCCACCGTAATCCTGCATGTAAAGCGTGTAGCGCGACAATCCCAGCGCTTCCGTGAATCCATCCATCACCCGGGAAATGTGCTCGAACGTGTACTCAAATTGTTTGGGATCGGGCCAGTCGCTGTGTCCATACCCAGGATAATCGGGAGCCACCAAATGATACCTGTCGGAGAGTCGCGTCAGCAGGGGCTGAAACATCCGGGATGACGACGGCAATCCGTGCAGCAGAAGAAGCACGGGAGCACTTGTGGGGCCTGCCTCCCGATAGAAGATATTAAGACCGTCTACCTCGATTGTGCGATAAAACACCTGCTGTTCCATGGCAATACTCGCTCCTCCCACGATAGGGCTCGTCAATAGTGACGCCAAAAACGGTGCTGCGGAAGTTCGCTATTCGCTGCTGCAGTGCTCACGCCAACTTTGATCGGTTAACCCTGAAGATGAACTCAAGTTCGATTGGCACTCACCGCACCAAGGCCCCCGCTACTCTTAGCAGGCTATAGGCACAACGAAGTCGATCCGGACTCTGCAAGAATGCGGTGACCTCCCTCCCGCACTCTAGAATAGTCTGCTCATGCCGGTTCACCTTTGCCCGTAATCCGTAAAAACGTAATCCTTTGCCTTCACTGCCGAGTGGCACGCGAACCCGCACGTGGCATTGGCTCCCTGCGGGGGCTTGTCTTTCAGGGTAGCGGGTGTGAATCTATTCGACGTCGCGTCGTACTCGAACGCGCCGTAGCCCCATCCGCCGCTGTTCGCGAACCTCTTGCGGTCCTTCAGCATGAAATCGACATCATGCTGCGCACCTGGCACCGTCGGCGCACCAGGTTCGCCCGCATTCACTTTTGCGTTCCAGTGAACCTTCGCCATCTTGGCGCCATCCGGGAAGGGCCTGCCATTGCGAGGAATGCCCGATTTAAGCGCGTCGATCATCACAGGATTCCCGAGGATTGCGGCGAGCTTATCTCCGTTGTGGCTGATGGCAATCACCGGCCAGCTTTCGTATCCCCTGAACTCAGAGAACGCAAGGCCATTCGGTATTTTGAGGTCGTACTTGTCCTGCGTGGAAATGGCGGCTTGCGCCTGTGACGCGACTGCTGTCGAGGCGGGGGCGGCATCGAGGCTGGGAAGACTATGGATGAAACGTGCAAGCTTCCAGGTGTCGTCTTCGGAGACGCTCGATTGCCAGGCAGGCATGCCCGTGAGTCGAACTCCGTTCTGAATGATCCAAAACAGTTCCGCGTCGTTCCAGTGCTGCACGTGGGATGATGTCAGGTCCATGGCAGGCGGGGCCATGCTGCGTCCGATTGTCGTGTCTGCACGACCATCCGCAGCGTGACATTGCGCACAGGAACCAAGAAACACTTCCCGGCCCTGGCTTACGACCTCATCGGTATCAGGCAGCGGGTTCTTCTTCTTTCCTGCCTCGAATGGAATCGCGACGTCTTTAGCCGCATTGGCCAAGGTCGACTCCCCCTGGAAGGGATGTTTGTCCGCACTGCAACCTTGAAGCAAAACGCTCAGCATTGCACCGATCACGCCAAGGATCAGTTTGCATTTGAGCGCCATGCGACGATCACTGTCGTCCTGCCCGCCAATCCGCGGCAGATCCACACATTCCCTTGTGAGCTCAGCCATCGTGTCTTCCTCCTCCATAAAGAGAGTTCTATAGGCACGATCTGACGTGCACCTGGACCGATTGCAATTAAGCCGGAGGTCGCGGGGTGAAGCGATTGAACAACCGTATCCACCGGCAATTTCGGAGGCATCTTCGCCTGATCTCAGTCGGTGGTTGGCCCGCTATGCGGCCAGCGCTGCGTCACGACCTTTGTGCGCGTGAAGAAGCGGATGCTGTCCTCGCCATATTGGTTAAGGTCACCAAAAGCTGAGTCCTTCCAGCCACCATGGCAGTAATATCCAACAGGTGTTGGCATCGGGAAATTTACACCCACCATACCCACAGCGACCTCCGCAACGAAACGCTGGGCCCAGTCCCCACTGCGCGTGAAGACCGTGACCGCGTTGCCCTGGTGATGGAGGTTCGGGTAGCTCAGCGCCTCCTCGAAGGTCTTCGCACGAACGATCTGCAGCACAGGGCCAAAGATCTCGTCTTGGTAGCTTTTCATCGAAGGCGTGGCGTAATCGATCAGGCTCGGCCACAAGAAAAACCCTTCCTCATGCCCCGGAAGGCTCCGACCCCGCCCGTCGATGACCAGCTCCGCACCCTCGTCCACAGCCAACTGGATATAGCCTTCGATCTTCTTCTTGTGCGCGGCGGTTACGACCGGGCCCATTTGCGCATTGGGATCAACGGCGATGCCTATCCGCAGCTTGGGAATCTCGCCGAGCAGACGCTCGCGAACCGCCTCTGCTGTCTTCTGTCCAACAGGCACGATTACCGGCATGGACATGCATCGTTCGCCGGCGGAGCCAAAAGCGCCTGCAAGGACGTCCGCGACCACCTGATCCAGATCAGCGTCAGGTAAGATGACGCCGTGGTTCTTCGCCCCACCCATACATTGCACGCGCTTGCCGTTGCCAGCGCCGCGCGTATAGACCGATTTCGCGACGGAAGTCGAACCGATAAAGGTCACGGCCTTGATGTCCGGATGATCAGTTATCGCCTCACCGACCTCCTTACCACCATTCACGATGTTGAGGATTCCCGGCGGCACGCCGGCTTCATGGGCGAGTTCCGCGAGCCGAACGGCAGCGGATGGCGCGCGCTCCGACGGCTTCAGAATGAAGGCATTACCGACAGCGATAGCTGGGGAAAACATCCAAAGCGGGATCATGGCAGGAAAGTTGAAGGGCGTAATTCCAGCAACGACCCCCAATGGTTCACGAATCGAATAGACATTGACGCCGGGCCCGGCGCCTTGGGTAAACTCGCCTTTCTGCAAATGTGGGATGCCGCAGACAAACTCCACCACGTCCAAGCCGCGCTGCAACTCGCCAATGGAGTCGTCCAGCAACTTCCCATGTTCGGAGGACATCAGGTGGGCGAGTTCCTGTTTGTGCTGCTCGATCAATGCCTTGAACCTGAACATCACGCGGGCACGGCCCTGCGGATTGATCGCGGCCCAAGCCGGTTGCGCCGCCTGGGCGACGGCAACTGCCTTCGCCAGGATGGCCGCGTCACCGTGCTCCAGGATCGCCTGGACTTGCCCAGTGGCCGGATTGTAGATCGGGCTCGTGACGACGCTCGCGCCCGTCACGCTTTGGCCGTTGATTAGATGGCTGACGGCGCGCATGACCTCTCCCTTCCGCAACGTGCAGATGTGATTAAGCCATACTTTTCGGACTCGACGCCATTGGACATTGGTATCGCCGATACCTTCGTCGGCGTCGACGATTTGTCCGCAAAGGGTCCCAGCCATCGCACGTTGATTTCACAAGTCAAGATTTGCGTGAGAAAACCTGCCTGCGAAGCCTCGGGAGCGACAGACCCGATCCCGATCTGGTACGCAGCGCTGTCATAAGAATTGAAAGAGATGCAGAACGCTCTGCTGAGATTGTCGCCAGGATCCGCTCACAATTCGAGAAGGGCGCCCTCAATCAACAGGCACTTGATCTAAACGAGATCATCCGGGAAACCGTAGCCCTCCTGCGCGGCGAGGTGATGCGGCACAACATCTCGGTCAGGACGGAACTTGCGGCCGATCTTCCTCGGATCATCGGAGATCGAGTGCAATTGCAGCAGGTCGCGATGAATCTAATCGTCAACAGCATCGAAGCGATGAAGGACTTTGAAGGAACACCAGAATTGGTCACCTAGTCGCAGCGAGCTGAACACGCGCAAATTCTCGTTTCTGTCGGCGATACCGGCCCAGGGTTTCCACCGGAACTGGCGGAACAGATATTCGACCCGTTCTTTACAACTAAACCCCACGGCAGCGGCATGGGGCTTCGCATCAGCCGCTCAATCGTTGAGTCTCATGATGGATGTCGTTGGGCGATCGGCTCTCCAGGCCGCGGTGCAACTTTTCACCTGAAACTGCCCGCGGCGATCGCGAACCGTAGCTAATTATGTTCCCGTGAGACGTTCCTACTAAGTATCAGTCCGCATCCTCTCCTAGAAATCCTGTGCCGTCGGACGAACGACAATCTCATTGATGTCCACATCTGTCGGTTGATCGATCGCGAAGGCGATGGCTCGAGCGATGGAATCGGCAGGAATGGCGAGGGTTTTATAAAGCTCCTTGACCATCTTTGACGCGTCCTGGTCCGATGTGCTTTCTTTCAGTTCAGAGTCAACCGCGCCGGGAGAGATAATAGTGGTGCGAATCTTGTCGCCATGAACTTCCATGCGCAATCCCTCGCTGATCGTACGGATCGCTGCCTTCGTTGCGCAGTACACTGTGCCTCCTGGCGCAAATACTTTAATCCCAAAGACAGACGCAATGTTGATGAAATGACCGCTCTTTTGTTTCTGCATCAATGGCAAAGCCGCAGCGATCCCATAGAGCACTCCCTTGATATTGATGTCGATCATCCGGTCCCACTCATCCACCTTGAGCCGCGCGAGCGGTGCAATTGGCATGATTCCAGCGTTGCTCACCAACACATCGATTTTTCCGTAGGTATCGGAGGCCTTCTTTATCAGCCCGTCAAGCTCCGCTCTCTTTGTAACGTCGACCGCTACTGCCGATGCCTCCCCTCCCTCCGCCACAATGCTCTTGGCAATTGCGTCGAGCCGGTCCCTGCGCCGCGCGCCCAAAACAACGATGGCACCTTGTTTTGCGAGATGGCGCGCGGTCTTCTCACCTAGACCACTGCTGGCGCCGGTAATCACGACGACTTTTCCTTGGATGTTTGTGCTCATTTGTGGTTCCTGGTCTCATTAGTTGAAGCGAGCAACGTTTCGTCTATTAATCCGGCGACCGCAAAGACGGCCAATGCCGTAAGCAGAGATCTACTCCTTTCGCTTCAGGAGGCGTCTTAATTGAACATACTTTGTCCCTCCGCTTGAAGCTCTCGCACCTCTGTCCGGTCTCTCATTGGTCCAGTTGAATCAGCGTCACATCGTCAGGATAATGCGCCCCGGACTACTTGTCCCATAATCCCCGCGGCCCAGAGGGGAAGCCATTGGACGAAAGTATCGATCGATACCTTCGTCCAATGGCCGCGCCTTGTTTGCTCTGGCCTAATCGCCATCGTAGCTTCACGACGACTGCCGTGTGGCCGAAGAGTCTAAGGCTGGGGGCGGCTGTATCAGCCAGACCGTTCTCATTCGGTCGACTTTCAAGGGGTCAACTCTGGAAGGAGTCAGAAGATGGGAAAGTACACCGAATTCGAAACCCGAACCCAACCCTGGTTCGATGAGTCGAGTTTCAATGGGTTCAACTTTGCGATCCCAATGAAAACGCTGGTCATCCATTGCGTCGATCCGCGCGCACTCGATATCCCACAGGCGGTTGCCGGGTATTTTGAGGACGAGGTCTACCCGGGCGAGATGGTTCTCGACGGAGCCGGCAACCGGGTTGGTTCCACGCGGACCATATTCACCGTGACGAACGGAGGCGGCCGCGCCGCCAGCGCTCTTATGACGGTGGCGGAAATGGACTACTTGTTTCACGTTCAAAAAGTGGTTGTCGTTCACCACTCGTTTTGCGGCACTTCTTCCTACGTGCCTGAGCGCCTCCTCAAGAAGTTCCACGATGACTATCACGCTGAGATCTCTACGTTGTTTGATCACGATAGCCTGGCCATTCTGGATTTCGAGAAGTCGCTCCGGTATGACCTTGGGCTGCTTCGCTCGAGCCCGGCAGTGCCGAAGCATGTCAAGCTCTACGGCTTCTTCTATGAAATCAACTCCCGGAAGTTGACCGAGGTGTTGCGGGATATACCTGCATTGGTGGCGGCGTAAATGAGCGATGACAGAGGCGCGACGGCGCGCGCCACTCCGCAATTACGCTTTTCGATTCCGGGCTTCGGGATGGAGAGTTGCTTTTAGCCTATGCCCGTCCGATGGATTCGTCGTCGCACGTCTGCCCATCCTGGCTTAATGAGTAACTCGCGCTGAGATCGAAAGGGACATTAAATGCATGGCACAAATGAACTGAAAGAGACCGCGAGTGTGACCGCGCCTGTCGCGTCGGAGACGCTTAGTGTGAACGTTTTTACCGCCCCGGGAAAGGCTGTGGTCGGCGAGCGGCCAAAGCCCTTCGGCGAAGCGCTCGGCTTTGACCCGATCACGTCGAATTTAATCTTCGGCGAGCACGACGCGGTGCTAGTGGACGCAATGATGACGGTGGCTGAGGCCGAGGCTCTCGCGGATTGGGTTGCTCTGCACAACCGCAACCTGGAGATCATCTATATAACGCATGGTCATTTCGACCACTTCTACGGCCTGAGCATTCTGCTTGACCGTTTCCCGGGCGCTCGTGCGATAGCAACGCCGAATACGGTGAACGCGATGCAGATGTCTTTCACTCCCACAGTGGAGCGGCTAGCCCGGCGGTTGTTTCCTGGGCAAGTGCCGACTAAGTTGGTTGCACCTGAGCCCTATGAGCGCGACATGTTCACTCTCGAGGGCCATGAATTGCGGATCATCGAGCAGGGCCACACCGATAGTTCGGATGCGACGTCTCTATATGTTCCATCGATCGGCCTGATCGTCGCTGGCGACGTTGTGTACAACCAATGCCGCATCTACGTCGGGAACACCACCTCCGAGAGCCGAAAGAACTGGATCGCGGCGCTGGATCGGTTAGCGGCGCTGAACCCGACGATTGTTGTCGCCGGTCACAAGAAGCCTGGCGCGCCCGACTCTCCCGCGACGATCCAGGAAACCAAGCGTTACCTGCAGGACTTCGATCGGGTAGAGAAAGCCGCGACTTCGGACCAGGAGCTGTTCGATCAGATGACGGAGCTATACCCGCATTGGGTAGCTGATCAGTCGTGGTTGATGTTCGGATTCCCGATGCCGTAACCGCGAGTCCATCGCTGAATACCGCTCGTCGCCGCCGCATGATAGGATTGACGTCGCTTGGAGCAGGCCATTCGAGGCCAGTTGGCTGGTCGGTTTTCCCCGGAAGATTCACCTGAAAGCCAATCTCCTGCTCCATTTGAGCCACGTTCTGTCATCGATTACGAGCCCTGTGAGACGCATCTGATCGAATCCGTGTTCGCCGGAGACGGCGAGATCGGGGGACGTATGCGAGCGTTTGATTGGTCCAATGTGACGAGACCGTGCTTCCTCTTGCTCCTGCCATTTTCCCTGCTCGGAGCATGCGCCTGGCCGCAGAGCGAGCTAGCGACTGTCTTCGGGACCGTCATGGACCCGAGTGGTGCTGTCATTCCCGCCGCCCAAATCACGATCGTTAACCAGGGTACTGGATTGACGCTGAGCACCGTTACTCACATAACGGGTCAGTATCACCTAGCGGGCTTACCGACGGGAAACTATGTTGTTCGCGCAGCGAAAGAAGGCTTCCGAACGCAGATTCGGAACGGAGTAGAGCTCCCTTCGGCGTCCGGAGTGATGATTAACTTTTCGATGGTTGTGGGCAGTCCGCCGCAGCAGGTGACGGTAAGCGGAGAGATCAGCCAGATCGACAATACAACCTCAACTGTCAGCGGACTCGTTGGGGAGCCGAGCCTGACGAAACTGCCCCTCAATAATCAGGATCTGTTCAGTGCAGTCGCGCTGGAGCCCGGAGTCGCTCCCGATCCCAGCAGTGCACCCTCGTTGCTTTCGAGCGGTAAGACAGCGCAAGTGGCGATTAATGGTATGCGTCCCAGTATGACGAACGTCCTGATCGACGGTATGGATGCGACCGATCCGGTCTGGGGCTATTCGCCGGCGGGCGCTTCGGGATTTTTTCTCGGTCTTGGTGAGTTGACAGAGGTCCGCGTTCTGACGCAGACCTTCAATGCGGAGTACGGCGGGCACGGTGGCGCTGTGATCGAGATGATAACGAAGTCAGGCAGTAACCAATTTCACGGATCGTTGTGGGAATTGCATCGGGATGCGTCGCTCGACGCTAAGAACTATTTTGACTTGGGCGCCAACCCGATCCCCCCGTTCGTCCGCAATCAGTTCGGTGCGGGAATCGGAGGGCCACTGAAGCGGGATCGTACGTTCTTCTTCGTCAACTATGAGGGGTTTCGCGAAGCCGAGGCATCCACGGCAATTGCCACGGCGCCGGATGCGCTTGCCCATGAAGGCTTCCTGCCCTCTGCGAATAACTCGGCGGCCTGCACCAGCGTCAGTTCAAGCGGGTGCGCCGCCATTCCGATCAATCCTCAAACGCAACTGTTTCTCAATCTGATGCCTCCCGCGAACCGAACGGACAATGGAGATGGCACTGGCGAACTGATCACTGCGAACAAAGGCGATACCCGTGAAGATCGCGGTATGGTTCGCATCGACCATGACTTTTCCAATACACATCCGCTCTTCGCGCGCTACACCATCGATGACAGTTCATCTGTGGTGCCATACGTCGGAACACCGCCAGGCACCTACATGCCGGGATTCCCGACTCTTCACCTGGCGCGGAATCAGTATGTCACTGTTCAGGACCGTGCGACATTCGCATCCGAACTGATCAATGAGTTGTGCTTCGGTGTCAACCGGACAACTGCGTCTTCCGCGGCTGATAATACGCATCCGGGCCTGTCTATCTCTCTGGCTCCGGGCCGGGCGTTCGGAATGATCGAGATTGCGGGGATGAGTTTGTTCGGCAATAGCCCGGTGTTTCCCTTGGGAGATTATTCAACCGTTTATCAGGTTCAAGACCAACTATCGCGCACGCTCGGTCGCCATACTTTGAAATTCGGCGCGGAGTTCCGAAGACTCGATCTGAACGGGACGCTGGATTTCGGTGTGAACGGACTCTACGAATTTGAGAACCTGACACCGTTCGGGCTGCCGGCATCCAGTAACAATCCTGCTCTCGAGTTCTTTCTTGAAGGCGTCCCCCTGGCCTACGTTGGGGTTAATCCCTCCAACGCCGATTCTGACCGCGGATATCGGGAAACTTTCACGTCTGGTTTTGCCCAGGACTTCGTCCGGGTGAACAGCCGCTTCACCGCAAATATCGGGTTGCGCTACGATTTCTACTCCAATCCAGCCGAAGCACACGGCCGCGAATCCGCTTTTCGAAACCCGGCGACGGATTCGGCGCCCACCGTCGGGCAACTATTTGCCGGGACTCCCCTGGATCTTATCTCACCTCAGGCGGGCTTTGCGTGGGACGTCTTCGGTAACGGCGAAACTGTGGTGCGCAGCGGATTCGGAATCTATCGCGATCAGATCCAGGCGATGCTGTTCGGTCTCGACCGGCTGCTACCGCCTTTCTTCAGTGAGGAGGAATTCGTTTTCCCTCAGTTTCTAAACCCACTGAACGCCGCCGTGACGGAGCCGCTCGACCCTTTCGCGATGACCTTCTACCCGAAGTTCCAGTATGCGATGCAATACAACCTCAATGTGGAGCGGGAGCTCGCGCACGGTATGAACCTCACCGCGGGCTACTTTGGCACGCGTGGCAATCACCTCGCCCGCGAAGCCGAGCAGAATCCTTTCGAGCCTGCTTTAGGCCACCGCTACAATCCGAACTTGTCATCCCCTCTGACAACGATATTGACGGACGCGCAATCGTTTTATAACTCCGGTCAGGTGTCCGTTTCGAAACACAATTCACATGACCTTTTCTGGCAGGCATCGTACACGTTAGCCCACTCCATCGATGATGCTTCGGTGGATTTTTCCGTGGAATCCGTGAACGATCCTCCCGAATCTCAAAACATATTCGATCGCAAGGGAAGCCGGGGCCGGTCAGATTTTGACATCCGGCATAACTTCGTGGCGAATGCCGCGTACGAGCTGCCAGGATCCGGACCTCTCCTGGGTGGCTGGCAGATCGCGGCTGTTGCCAGCGTTCATAGCGGCCCCCCTTTTACCCCGGTGCTCGCTTTCGACAATGCCGATTTGCAAGGGCTGCTTATACCGGAACGTCCAGACCTTGTTGGCAACCCTTACGCGGGCATCTGTCCAAACGGGGCCAAGGTGGGTGCCCTGTCATGCTGGTTCAATCCAGGTGCTTTTTCGGTACCGCCTGCGGGGCAGTTTGGCAGCGCAGGAAGAAATATGCTGCGGGGGCCGGCATTCGCGCAACTTGACGTAGCGCTGCACAAGGACCTTGCGTTCGTTCAAGAAAAGAAGCTCACGTTCGGAGTGGAAGCTTATAACCTGTTTAACCATCCGAATTTTGGAGTTCCGAGTAATACACAAAGTGCGCTTTCCCTTGGAGGGAACGGGGACGCCGTCTTCAAGGATGCGGGGGGTAATTTTGCCGATAACGTAGGGCAAATCTTGACCACCGCCGGCACCGGGCGCCAGATTCAACTGGCCGGCCGGTTTACGTTCTGAAGGGAGCAGGAAATCCGTTGAACTGGTTTCGTCTTCGAACGAAGCTGCTGAGCCCACTGGGCAGCCTATCCGCTGACGCAGTCTGCTGCTTTGGCCGCCGGCGCTCGTTTCGCCCATCCTCTGCGCACGATATAATGTGGCATCATTTGCAGTAGAGCGTTCGAGGCAACTGGGCCTGTTGGTTTCCCCACATTTTCCCTGAGATCCATTCTTACGGTCCGTTGGACCTGCGTTTCTTCCTCGGCCGCATTCCAACGCATACCTGATCCGGCTTGCCGGGTGGCTCCCTGGAATTCATCAACCATCGGCCGCAGCTTTTATCAACGTCGTCGCCGAATGGAGGATCTGGGTATGGGGCCCGAAGGGACGAATCTGATCGATTCAGTTTTCGCCGGAAGCGACGAGACGAGCGCATGTTTGCGTGCGCTCGACTGGTCGGCTACGCCACTGGGCTCACTGGAGCAATGGCCGCAAGCTCTGCGAACCATCGTGCGCGTCGTGGTTGCCTCGGGCTATCCGATGGCCATCTGCTGGGGGCCGGATTATGTGCTGTTGTACAACGATGCCTACCGGCCGATAGCAGGAACAAGGCACCCGTGGGCTCTGGGGCGCGGCGCTCGCGAGGTATATCCCGAGGCATGGGATTTCATCGGGTCGATGTACGACTCCGTGATGGCTCATGGTCAGACCGTCAACTATCTGTCCGATGTGCTAGTCCCTCTTACGCGCAACAATTATCTCGAAGAGGTCTATATTGCATTTTCTGCTAGTCCGATTTGGGATGACCGTGGCCTCGTAGGCGGCGTATTGAACTCGGCGCTCGAGACCACGGAACGGGTGATCGAAGATAGACGCAGGCATTTGCTTCGCGACCTGGCGTCGCGAGCGGCAGCAGCGCGAAACGAAAAGGAAGTGTGGCGGGTCAGCGCGGAAACCCTTGGCGAAAATTGCCTGAGCCTCCCCTTCGCATTTCTCTATGAATATCGGCCCTCCGAACATCAGGTGTACTTGGCAGGCGCGAGCGTGGAAACCGATGAAGCGTTGCATCCGCCGGTCATCGACTGCCGCGGCGAGAATCTTTGGCGATTCGACCCCGCACTGGCGATGGATGGGGTTTTGATTGAACTCCGGGGTCTCGCTTCGGGCGTGTCAGTGCCGAACTGGCCGGACCATCCGAAAAAAGCGAGTGTGGTGCCGATCCGGCTGGGCGAACACAGCGCAGCGGTGGGTTTCCTTGTCGCGGGAATCCACCCAGGCCAGGCCTTTGGTGACGCGTACCGCCAGTTTGTCCGTCGAGTAGCGGAGCAGATCACTATCGGGCTGGCCAGCGCCCGCGCCTATGAACAGGAGCGCCAGCGCGCAGAGGCTCTGGCCGAGCTCGATCGCGCCAAGAACGCGTTCTTCAGCAATGTCAGTCACGAGTTCCGTACGCCCCTGACGCTGATGCTGGGTCCGCTTGATGAAGTGTTGCCGGCAGCGAAGGAGCGGCTGAGCCCGGAACATCACGAACTACTGGTTGCGGTGCGGCGCAACGGGCTCAGGCTGCTCAAGCTCGTTAACACACTTCTAGACTTCTCGCGGATTGAAGCCGGACGCGTGCAGGCCTCCTATCAGCCGACAGACTTGGCAAGCTTCACCACAGAAATCGCCAGCGCATTCGACTCTGCGATGCAGAACGCCGGTCTGCGCTTCTCGGTGGAATGCCAGCCAATCGCCGAGCAGGTGTACGTAGATCGCGACATGTGGGAGAAGATCGTTTTGAATCTGCTCTCCAATGCATACAAGTTCACGTTGGCTGGCGAGGTTACTCTCACATTGAAGACCGTAGACGGCGCGGTGGAATTGCAGGTCCGCGACACAGGCGTGGGAATTCCCGAAGAGCAACGCGAGCAGGTGTTCGAGCGCTTTCACCGGATCGAGGGCACCCAGGCCCGGACATACGAGGGCACAGGGATCGGACTGGCCCTGGTTCTGGAACTCGTGAAGCTGCACGGCGGCAATGTGCGAGTGGAGAGCGCCGTTGGTGGGGGCAGCACATTCACCGTGACGATTCCGCGCGGCAAGGAGCATCTGCCAGCGGAGCGCATTCAGGCCGCACAATCGCTCACCTCCACCACAATTCGAGCCGAAGCTTATGTCGACGAGGCACGACAGTGGTCGGGAAATCAACCCGGAGCGGCGGTCCATGCGGCAGCGCCTCCCAAACAAGCTTCACTCGCCCCCAGGCTGGAGCCCTCACCCTCGGGGAAGCGCGAAATGATCGTCTTGGCCGATGACAACGCGGACATGCGCCAATACCTCACACGCCTGCTGAGCGAGCGATATGAGGTGCACGCGGCTGCTGACGGCCTCCAGGCGCTGGAAGCCACCCGGAAATTGCGCCCCGCTCTTGTGCTGGCGGACGTCATGATGCCGCGGTTGGATGGGTTTGGCTTGCTGCGAGGGATTCGCGAAGATTCAGCCCTTGCCGGCATGCCAGTGATCCTGGTGTCGGCACGGGCAGGCGAAGAGTCGCGCGTGGAAGGACTGGAGGCCGACGCGGACGATTATCTCATCAAGCCGTTTGCAGCCCGGGAGTTGCTGGCGCGTGTGGCTGCGCATGTAAAAATGACCAATCTTCGCCGCGAAGCTGCGGAACGCGAAGAACGGCTGCGCAGCGAGGCAGAACTCGAACACGAGAGACTGCGGGCCAGCGAGGAGCGGTTGGTGGAGACCAGCCGCCATTATCGGGAGTTGCAGCGGGCCGATGAAGAATTGCAACTCCAGGTTGGGCTGCTGCAACAACTTCCTGTATCCGCCTGGACGCTCAATCCTGATGGCACACCGGATTTCGTGAATCAGGTTTGGCTTGAATACTCCGGTCAGACCCTTGATTTCGTCCGGTCCCATCCCGAGGCATGGATGACCGCAGTCCACCCTGAAGATCGCGAAACAGCATCGAGCGCCTTTTGGAAGGGAATACGTTCGGGAACGGGTTTTGCGTTCGAAACCAGGTCTCTACGCGCCAAGGACGGGACCTATCGCTGGCATCTTAATCAAGCTGTGGTCTTGCGCGAATCTGAAGGAAAAGCTCTCAAATTCATCGGTACGACGACAGACATCGACGACCAGAAGCGGACCGAAGAGGCTTTGCGCCAGGCGCAAGGCGATCTCTCGCGCATCAACCGGGTCACGACTATGGGTGAGTTAGCAGCATCCCTGGCTCATGAAGTAAATCAACCGATCGGTGGCGTCGTCATCAACGCCAACGTTTGCTTTCGAAAGCTGGCGCACGATAACCCCGATCTCGATGAGGCGCGCGCAGCTGTTACCAGGATTCAAAGAGATGCACAGCGTGCCGCTGATGTTATCCGCAAGATTCGTTCACAATTCGAGAAGGCTGCCCCGAATCGACAGATTCTTGATATTAACGAGATCATTCGAGAAACCGTCGACCTCCTGCGCAGCGAGGCATCCCGATACAACATCTTGGTTCGGACGGAACTTGCGGCCAATCTTCCTCAGATCATCGGAGACCGCGTGCAATTGCAGCAAGTCGTGATGAATCTGATCGTCAACAGCCTCGAGGCGATGAAGGACGTTGAGGGCATACGAGAGTTGGCCATCAAATCGCAGCTGGGTGAAAATGAGCAGCTGCTAGTGACCGTGAGTGATACCGGCATGGGATTTCCGCCGCAATTGGCGGAACAGATATTCGACCCGTTCTTTACGACGAAACCCCACGGTACCGGCATGGGTCTTCGCATCAGCCGGTCGATAATTGAGTCTCATGGCGGGCGCCTGTGGGCGGCCGGCACCACTGAGCGCGGCGCGACTTTTCACTTGAGCCTGCCCGCCGCGACTGCGCCACATCGATAAACTGAGCGTATATGTGGACCAGGCCGAAAACGGGCATGCGGCCCGCCAAAATACCAATACCAAAGTATTAGAGGCGATTGTGCAACGCGTCCGTAATGATATTGTTGCTTCAACTGGTCCCCAGCAAGTGAATCTGCGGATGCTTACTGAGCGCATTGCTGGTGTTCGGCCCGGACAAGAAAAAATCTCGAATGATCCGAGCGCATCGACCTTCCCAGACCGCGCTATAGGAACGGAGATGTTTTCCGTGTTGTCTATGAATTCTGCTTCAGCTGCGGGGTGAGAGCGTCTCGATGAAAGCACGATTGCTAGTTTCGCTTGTCGACGATGACCAGTCATTTCGCGAGGCGTTGCCAGAGTTATTGAAGGAGTTGGGGTTTGCGGCCCGGACATTTTCCTCGGCGAAAGACTTTCTAGCCTCCGATGCCGTTTTGCATTCGAGCTGCCTGATTCTTGATGTCGTAATGCCAGTGATGACCGGGCCCGAGCTCTTTCGCGAACTTCGCCGCCGTAACGTGAAGATTCCGGTTGTCTTCATTACCGCTCGCAGGGACGAAGCCGCGCGATCGCAATTGCTTAATGACGGAGCAGTCGAATGTCTGTTCAAGCCTTTTAACGATGCAGCCATGTTGCAGGCATTGAACAAGGCACTTGGCGGAAAGTGAATGTTATGACGATCGAGGCAGGTGGCTACAATGAACACAACAAGCGTGATCTGCTGTGAAGAGAGTTCTTGCGTAATGACAAATGCCCCGCCGATTGTCTTCGTTGTGGATGACGATATCTCGATGCGAGAGTCATTGGGAGCCCTGATTCAAGATGAAGGATGGCGCGTGGAGACTTTCATGTCTGCGGAAGCGTTTCTTAACCGCCCGCACGAGATTGTCCCGCACTGCCTGGTCCTGGATATTTCAATGCCCGGTTTGAATGGACTGGAGTTGCAGAAACGGCTGGCGGTGCAACAGCCGGAGATGCCGATTATCTTCATGACGGGGCACGGCGACATCTCAAAGTCCGTACAGGCCATGAAGGCCGGGGCTGTGGAGTTTTTGACGAAGCCCTTCAATGACAGCGCGCTCCTCTCTGCTGTTCGTGATGCCATTGAGCGGAGCAAAGTGCTGGTCGATCGCAATGCCGAGCTCCAGGCTCTGAAATCGCGATTTGCCCGCCTCACCTCTCGCGAGCGCGAGGTTTTTGCTCTTGTGGCCGCCGGCCTTCTGAATAAACAGGTAGGCAACGAACTTGGCATCAGTGTAATCACGGTGAAAGCACATCGTGGATGCGTGATGCGTAAGATGAAAGCCGAATCGCTGCCGGAACTAGTAAATATGGCCGCGCGCCTCCGCCTTCCGCGGCTGAAGAATTCGAATATACCGGCCAGCAAATAGCTCAGGGCCCTACATTTGAGGCATCCGCGGTCGAAAGAGAAGGTCCGCACGCAAGGCCTTCGAATTTGCCAGGAGATTGGAGCTCTCGGACCGCTCCTTTCAAGATTATTGCTCCAGAATCACTTCGAGCCGGAGCTCCTGTCGGAAAAGGGACTACAGCGGATTGTAGGCAGACTTTTCGATGCTCTTTTTTGCTCATGCTTGACAGATCGGATGAGCCGCAGTGCCGAGCAACGCTGAGCTGTCGTCCTCATGGAGGAGACCTTTCACTATCTGACGCTGGGCGTGATCTTCGCCGTGGTGGCCATCTTCCTTCTCCTGGCCGCGAACTTCCAGTCCATCCGCCTGGCGCTGATCTCCGTCTCCGCGGCGCCCGCGGTCATCTGCGGCGTGATTCTGGCGCTGCTGGTCTCCGGGACCACGCTCAACCTGCAATCCTTCATGGGAGCCATTACGGCGCTCGGCGTCTCGGTGGCCAACTCCATTCTGCTGGTCACATTTGCTGAAAGCCACCGGCGCAACAGCGATGCGTCGTCGGCTGAAGCGGCTGTCTTCGGTGGGCGGACGCGCCTGCGGCCCATCCTGATGACCAGCATCGCCATGATCGCCGGCATGATTCCCATGGCGCTGGCCTTCGGCGAAGGGGCTCATCAGACCGTACCCCTGGGCCGCGCCGTCATCGGCGGTCTGGCCGCCTCCACGCTGGCCACGCTACTCATCCTCCCGGCAGTCTTCTCCGCCGTCCAGGATCACGCTCACCGCTCCTCTGCCTCGCTCGATGTCACCGACGAGCAGAGTCCATA
>DATKQB010000030.1:0-9659 GCA_035523795.1 Verrucomicrobiia bacterium
CTGCTTTACGGCGACAAGTCATCGACGATTTTCACTATGAACGACGTACAGTTCCACTACGACGCCCTCGAAGGGCAGAAGACGGGAGCATTTCTCGATCAGCGAGAAAACTATGCTGCCGCTGCCCGGCACGCTCGCGGCGAGGCGCTCGATGCTTTCTGCTATCAGGGAGGGTTCGCCTTGCATCTGGCGTCCCTCTGTTCGCAAGTGACGGGGGTCGACAGTTCGCGTCCGGCTCTCGAAGTGGCTGAGCAGAATCTTGCCCTGAATGCGGATCGGCTCAATCGGAAGGAAATCGAGTGGATGGAGGCGAACGCGTTCGACCTCCTCAAAGACTATGCGGCTGCGAATCGCCATTATGACACGATCGTGCTCGATCCGCCGGCGTTTGCCAAGACAAAGCGCGATCTCGAGGCGGCTCTCCGGGGATACAAAGAGTTGAACCTTCGCGCTCTGAAGATGCTTCGTCATGGAGGAATTCTTGTTACTTGCTCTTGTTCCTACCACGTGAGCCAGGCTCAGCTGCTGGAAACGCTCGGACAGGCTGCGGTCGATGCCCACCGAAGTGTCCGCGTTCTGGAGATGCGCGGCCAGTCAGCAGACCATCCTGCGCTGCTCAATGTACCAGAAACAGCGTATTTGAAATGCATCATAGCGGCTGTAACCTAATGAAAACAGAAGGTGTATTTAACTTGACAATAACATGCTCAAGTTTTATGCTTCTTTTCGACTAATTATGTGTCTAATTGCTTGACGGCAGCTAAAGCGGAAACCGATTCCGAGGCGCCGTTCGGCAAACCTAGCTCAAAACACCGATATCTGAAGGAGGATTTAGTCATGACCGTATTAACCCGTTGGGAACCATTCCGTGAATTCGCCACTCTGCAGGACCGCATGAACCGTCTGTTCCGCGAGTCCTTCAACGATGCGGGCCGGGATGAGTCCCTCACAGCCAGCATCTTTGCTCCTGCCGTTGACGTGTACGAAGACGAGCACAATGTCACTTTGAAGATCGAAGTACCAGGAATCGACGAGAAAGACATCGACGTGCACGTCGAAAACAACACTCTGACCGTGCATGGCGAGCGCAGGATCGAAAAGGACGAGAAGGAAGAGAATTATCGCCGCGTGGAGCGCCAGTATGGAGCTTTCACGCGCAGCTTCACTCTACCCCAGACCGTGGACACCGAAAAGGTTTCGGCGAACTATGAGAAGGGCGTGTTGAAAATCAGCTTGCCCAAAAAGGCGGAAGCCAAGCCGAAGCAGATCAAAGTCAATGTCGGCTCGGAAAAGCAGGGCTCTGAAAAGCAGATTGAGGGCAAGGGTCCCAGCAAGGCAGCCTAAGGCAGCCGCCGGTTGCCAGGGTCAGTTGCCAGTTCAGGCGGGAGGCGGCAGAGGTGACCGCCTCCCGTTTATTTTGTAATTGTGGGATTTGGTAGCCGGGTAATTTGAAAACCGAATCGCGGCAAGTTGTCTCAAATTACTCAATTACCAAATTTTCACAATTAGCAAATCGAGGTTTTATCAATGCCCATTCGTTGGGACAAACTTACAGTCAAAGCGCAGGAGGCCGTGCAGCGGGCCAGCCAGCTCGCCAGCGAGCATGGCAATCCCGAGCTGCGGCCGCTGCATCTACTCGCGGCATTGCTCGAGGACAAGGAAGGGATCGTTCCGCCCATTCTCGAAAAGATCGGCATCGGTCCGCAAGCCGTGCTGAATGAAATCTATGGCGAAATCGAGAAGCTGCCCAAGGTTTCCGGCGAAGCTGCCCAGGCTGCACTCGCTAATGAAACCAACAAGCTGCTCGACCAGGCCTTCAAGGAAGCTTCCAATTTCAAAGACGAGTATGTCTCGACCGAGCATTTGCTGCTGGCGATTACACAGCTGAAACGCGATGCCGCGCAGCAGATCCTTGCTCGCACCGGAGCGACCTACGATGCCATTCTGAAGGCGCTGACCGTGGTGCGCGGATCGCAGAAAGTGACCGACCAGAATCCAGAAGCGAAATATCAGGCTTTGGAGCGCTACGCTCGTGATCTGACCGAACAAGCCCGGCGCGGAAAGCTCGATCCCGTCATCGGACGCGACGAAGAAATTCGCCGCGTGGTGCAGGTGCTTTCCCGCCGTACGAAGAACAACCCTGTGCTGATTGGCGAGCCTGGCGTGGGCAAAACCGCAATCGTTGAAGGTCTGGCTCAGCGAATTATCTCGGGAGACGTGCCTGAAGTTCTGAAGAATAAGCGCGTGGTCGCTTTGGACTTGGGAGCGATGCTCGCAGGAGCAAAGTACAGAGGTGAGTTCGAAGATAGGCTCAAAGCGGTTTTGAAAGAGATTGAAGACTCGCAAGGCCAGATCATTCTGTTCATTGATGAGCTGCACACGTTGGTCGGCGCGGGTGCGGCCGAAGGGGCGATCGATGCCTCCAACATGCTGAAGCCCGCGCTGGCCCGCGGCGAACTGCGAGCGATCGGCGCCACTACGCTCAATGAGTATCGCAAATACATCGAGAAAGACGCGGCCCTCGAGCGCCGCTTCCAGATTGTCTTTGTCGGCGAGCCCAACGTCGAAGACACGATCGCGATTCTGCGTGGTTTGAAGGAGAAATACGAAGTTCATCATGGCGTCCGCATCAAAGATTCGGCGATTGTCGCCGCGGCGACGCTCTCGCACCGCTACATCTCTGACCGCTTCCTGCCCGATAAAGCAATCGATCTGATCGATGAAGCTGCAGCATCTCTGCGCATCCAGATCGATTCGCTGCCGACCGACATAGATCAATTGGAGCGCCGCGCCACCCAGCTGGAAATCGAGAAGCAGGCTTTGAAAAAAGAAGACGATCCGAATTCGCGCGAGCGGCTTGCGAATGTTGACAAAGAGCTGGCTGAAATCCGTGAGAAATCGAATGCGTTGAAGGCGAAATGGAAAAAAGAAAAGGATCTCATTGCCCGTACGCGCGCTCTGAAAGAAAAGATTGAACAGTTCAAGATCGAGGAGCAGGCGGAAGAGCGCAAGGGCAATCTGCAACGCGTCGCCGAAATCCGCTACAGCTTGATCCGTCAGGCGGAAGATGAAGTGGCGAAGCTCGCCAAGCAGATGGAGAGCGCCGGCGCCACACGCATGCTCAAAGAGGAAGTGGACGAAGAAGACGTCGCCCGCATCGTTTCAAAGTGGACCGGAATTCCCGTCTCCAAGATGCTGGAAGGCGAAGTCAAAAAGCTGGTCAACATGGAAGAACGCTTGCGCCAGCGCGTCGTCGGACAGGATGCGGCATTGGAGCGCGTGGCCAATGCAATTCGTCGTTCTCGCGCCGGACTCAGCGATCCCAAGCGGCCCATTGGCTCCTTCATCTTCCTCGGGCCGACCGGTGTCGGAAAAACCGAACTGGCACGCGCACTTGCCGAATTCCTCTTTGATGACGAGCACGCGATGCTGCGCATCGATATGTCGGAGTACATGGAGAAGCACTCTGTCGCGCGTCTGATCGGAGCGCCTCCGGGATACGTTGGCTACGAAGAGGGCGGCCAACTCACGGAGCAGATTCGCCGCCGTCCGTACGCCGTCGTGCTCTTCGACGAGATTGAAAAGGCGCACCCGGATGTATTTAACGTCCTGTTGCAGATGATGGACGATGGGCGCCTCACCGACGGCAAGGGCCGCGTGGTCGACTTCAAGAACACGATCATCATCATGACCTCGAACATCGGGTCGTCGTTCTTGCAAGCGGAAGGTCTGCGCTCCGAGGCTGAGTTCGAAGAGGCCTCGCAACAGGTGATGAATCAGTTGCACGCGCACTTCCGACCGGAGTTTCTGAACCGGGTGGATGACATTATCGTTTTCCGCCCGCTAGGCAAAGAGCAGTTGGTCAAGATTATCGAGCTTCGGCTGGAGGATCTTCGCCGCTTATTGGCCGAGAGGAAAATCTCGTTGGAGCTTACCGAGGCGGCAAAAGATTTGCTGTTCACGCAGGGCTATGATCCGAATTTCGGGGCGCGTCCGTTGAAACGGGCGATCCAGAAACTGATCCAGGACCCGCTCGCACTGAAGATTCTGGACGGCGAAGTACTGCACGGCGATCATTTGATCGTGGATGCGGAGAAGAAGGCCGGCAAGATGAAATTTGAGATCAGCGAACGCGTTGGCGGGAAGCAGTCGACGAAAGCAAAACGATAAAAACATCCACCAAGAGGCTCAGAGAGAAACGCCAATTCTCTCTGTATCTCAGTGCCTGCGTAGTGAGAGAACTAGCGTGACTATGGCACACTAGACTGCATGCACCGTCTGATGCTCGGCGAGTTCGAACTCTCGATTTTTTCTGACGGCACGTACCCGGCGGATGGTGGCGCCTTTTTCGGCGTCGTCCCAAAAGTGATGTGGTCGCGCAAGGTCGAGACTGATGAGCGCAACTGCATTACCAGCGGTCTGAACTCGCTACTGGTGCGTACGGGCAAGCAAACCGTGCTGATCGAAACCGGGATCGGGAACAAGCTTTCCGACCGGATGATCAAGTTCTACGGCCAGCCGGCGAAGCTGCTCGACAACTTGGCGGCCGCCGGTATCTCGCCTGACGAGATCGACATCGTCATTAACTCCCATCTACATTTCGATCATTGCGGATGGAACACCATCCGCGACAAGAATGGCAAAATCGTGCCGACATTCCCGCGCGCCAAGTACTACGCTCCGGAAGGCGAATGGAAATACGCGCGGCGTCCAAGCGAACGCGACTCGATCAGTTACATCTCTGATAATTACGATCCACTGGTTGCCAGCGGACAGATGACGCTGCTCAAAGGCGCCGAAGAAATCGTGCCGGGCATTTCAGTGGAAACATTTCCCGGTCACACTGCGCATATGCAGGCCGTAATCGTTCGATCTCCCTCAGCCCGAATTTCAGCAGCGTCACACGGCACGGCTGAAGCCGTGCCCTCCCCAGTCGCTTGTTATATCTCCGACCTAATCCCTACAACCGCGCACATTGATATCGCCTGGGGCATGGCTTTCGATTTGTATCCACTCGAAACGATCGAGAGCAAGAAGCGCTATTACGCCCGTTCGATCCCCGAGAAATGGTTGACGGTATTCACGCACGATCCCAAGACACCGTGGGCATATGTGGAAAAGGATGAGTTGGGAAAAATGGTCGCACGCGAGGTTCGCGCCTAGAAGAACAACAATTTTGCGCGGCACTGTATACAAATGCTTGCGGATTTGCCTCTTGTCACAACCTAGGCCAGCGGGAATGCAAAACCTCTACGTGTTACTTCGACGATGCTGCTAAGGCCGCTGGGTCTACGTCCAGTATTACCCAATAAGTTGCGTGCGGAGGAGGAGAGAATGTCTTCTCTTTGCGGATAAACGACTGATACAGAGAGCCCATGATGCAGTACGCGAAACGATCGGGCTGGCGCTCCGTCCGGACGTTCTCGGCCGCACCATCGCTTCCAATCCGCAATAACAGTTCGGCCTTATGCGCCTCGCTGCCGAAGTCCTTAAGGCAGGTTTGCTCGATGGCCACCATCTTTTGTTCCACATCTTTCTGGTAGGCCGGCCCGTCGGGAGTCTGCAGGTTCGTCTCGGCTGCTTTGCGGGTGTCGCGGGCCTGCGCCTGTATCGGGGCTGCCTTAGCGGCAGTGTCCCTGTTCTGCTTGAACCAATCTTCGGTGAGCCAAACTTCCTTATCCCAACCATCCGCGATGCGCTTGAATGCTGGATCGGCGGCGACCCAGTCATTGGCCTTGGAAGCCATGAGGGCGAATGCGTTCAAATTGCGGAGCGAGGGCCCGTATTGTTTCTCTATTGCAGCAAAACCCTTCTGCAGGCGGGGCCAGGAGAAATGGGGAAATTCGGGATCGCGACAGCCGCAGAGAATTCCATCGGCTATCTCAAAATAAAGCAGATCGCCGGCCTTCCCACCGGTATTGTTCGCCGAATCCTCGGCGAACTGCGCCGCGTCACCTTCTTTACCAAACCATTTGGCCTGCACCAGAGTAGCGTAAGTACGGTAATAGTATTGATAGTCAGGCTCGAAGGCGACCGCTTTCTGCAATAGAGAATGCAATCTTGCGACATCCCAGCCCTGCCCTTGTGCCACCAGCAGCATGGCGAGATACCAGTCCGGGCATTTGTTAGCGAAGGAGGAGTATCCATCGAGAACTGCCTTCGCTCTTGCCACACGGTCGTTAAATAGCTTCCATCCGCTGTTACTCACGTCTCCCGAATAACCGTCACCTCGAGCATCCCAGCCATAGCTGATATAAGACTCTGCGAGCGCGATTTTAGCCGTCATTGAGGATTCGTTCTTATGCTTCCAGCGTTCAATCAGTTCGAAGTGTTGCCTCCAGTCGATCTGGGTGGGATGCCCCGGTTGCGGCTCTTCGAGACCGATGTAAATATTGCGAAGTTTCCATCCTCCGCCAGAGAATCGGGTCTTGCCGTTTCGCGCGTTATCGGCGAGGCAATCCAGAACATCGAATTTCTCTTGCTTGAGAAGCTGCCCAATAGCCTCGCGGTATTCATCGAGGGCATGAACGTCTGTAGCCGGATCGAACTGTTGATCAGAGAACTGACAGGCTGGGCTTGCTGGGCGCCGGCCTGTGCCGTCGCCTGCAAGAGCGCTGGCGCTGTGGCAAAACATGAACAATAGCGTCGCTACTCGGGTGATGCGGATCGCGGCCATCAGGAGAGAATGATCAAGACAGGTGCGGCATTGCGTCTGGGAAGCCATGAGAGGAACTCCGGCTGCAACGGCAGGAGCGGAGCCAGAGTGATGGTATTTCGTGGTTAATCTCATGTCGACATTACTTTCGTGAAACTTGCCGGCAGGCAAGCACTGAAAAGTACTTCTGCGTTGTGCTAAGTTCCGCTGAGCAGCAGCATGAAAAGCATTAAGATCATCCTTGGGATTCGCCGTTATCGGAGTGATCGTCTCGTGCGCCTGGCAAGTCGCTTCCTGGGAACTAGCCAATGCTAACCTGCAGGAGGATATGCGGGACATGGCGTCACAAGCTGGGACGCGCGTGGGATTCGTGGCGCCACCATCGGACCAAGAGATCGCACTCCTGATTATGCGTAAGGCAAGAGACCACGGCATCGAGTTGGCGCTTGCCCAAGTCACAGTAAGACGTACAAATCCCGGCGAGCACTCCACACTGTACCTCGCGGCTGACTATACCGTGCCAGTGAACCTGGGACCATTTTCCTTTAGACTGCACTTCAGACCTGCAACGAATATGGGTACATAGCCATTCGGCCTTACGCGCTGCGGGCTGTGTCATACACCCTGCGCCTTGATGACTTCCACACGGTTTCTTCCACTTCTGTGCAGTAACAAAAATTTACAAACCACTACTCCGATCTTGGATAGGATTCCAGCTCGGTACGGAGAACCCTCCGCCAGGCTCACATAATCACAAAAGCGAGGAATGACTATGAAGCGATTCCTAGTAGTCGGTGGGGTGTGCGGTGCCTTTCTGTTAGGCGTAGCGACGATGGCTATCGCTCAGGATGAGCACCACGATGAGGCGCGACAGGAAGAACATCACGACCAGGAACGGCACAACGAGATGCGCCATGACGATCACGTGCGCCGCATCGACGATGCGCACTTTCGTGATCATTTTGGCCGGGCTCATCACTTCGCCATCAGGCACGTAACTATCGTGGGCGGCAGACCTCACTTCGCCTACGGCGGCTACAACTTCGAGATCGTCGATGCCTGGCCGCATGGATGGTCGTATCGGGATAACTGCTACATCGATTTTGTCGATGGTGGATACTTCCTATTCAATCTGGCGCACCCGGGAATCCGGATTTCAGTAACCGTCCTCTGAGATTCCCCGGCGGGGTTGAAGCGGTTTACCGGCAGTCGAATCGTATACCACAGAGAGCACAGTTCCCCGAGACTCTACGCACTCTGTGGTTAAAGATTTAGGCTCCCGAAAGTTCGCGGGCGAGGGCGCCCGCGCCACACAAGCGTGCTTCGAAGAATCCTTCTACCCGGGTAAGGACTTCCGGGGCGCTCTTCGATTCATAGATCTCTTTTCGCAAATGCGCCCCCCCTGGCACGCCATGGGTAAACCAGGAGGCGAACTGCTTCATCTTCCCAATGGCGTCGGGGAGCTCTTCTTCAATCAGCATCTGGAAGTAGGTGCGGATCATCTGGTAGCGGTCGAGCTCGGAAGGATGGTCGTACGAGCCAGAGGCACAATACTGCTCGATCTGGCGGAAGATCCACGGATTCGAGGGCGCGGTGCGGCCGATCATGACAGCATCGCAACCGGTCCGTGTGACCATGGCGCAAGCATCTTCCGGCGTACGAATGTCGCCATTTCCGATGACTGGAATTTTGACAGCATCTTTAACCGCCGCAATCCATTCCCAACGCGCATTTCCGCTGTAGCCCTGCTCGCGAGTGCGGGCATGAAGCGCCACTGCAGCCAGGCCGCAGGATTCGGCCATGCGGGCGAGTTCCACGCAGACAATTTCTTCATCGTTCCATCCAGCGCGAAACTTCACCGTGAAGGGAATCTTCACGGCGGCACGCACCGATTCGAAAATCTTGCCGATTGCCGGAAGATCACGCAGCAGGCCGGAGCCGCCATTGCATTTGACAACTTTCTTTGCCGGGCAGCCGAGATTCAAGTCGACAAGATCGAAACCGAGTCCTTCGACCATACGGGCCGCCTCGGCCATCACCTGGGGATTGCTGCCAAAGAGTTGCGCCGAGATCGGGTGCTCGTCCTCGTAAAAGTGAAGATAGCGCTTGGCTTTCTGATCTTTCTTGCGTAGAACGCCGTCGGCCGAGGTGAACTCGGTCATGATCAGTCCGCATCCGCCAAGGTTGCGGATGAAGCGGCGGAAGACGGTATCGGTCACGCCGGCCATGGGAGCAAGGACCGTGGCCGGACGGATTGTGACCGAGCCAATCGGCAATGAGGGAGGGACGGGCCTCAGTGTGCGGGCGGGGGCGCCCGCGCCACACCTTCCCGAACTGTCCCAGAATTTTTTCACTATCTCATTCTACTGTGGCTTTGAAATAGCCCATTTCGCCGGGCTTTTCCTAGGCGCGTGCAGCTTCTTGCGCTGTCGGCGAGTCAACCCGCCGCTAGCTTCCAGCCCTTGTCAGCTTCACGCGCGCAAATGGTTTCGCGGTCCCGTTATCGATATTGTCGATGCGCCACTCCCAAGTATCGCGTTTCGGCTCGTAGACAAAATCATTTGTCAGCGACACATTGCCCTTTTCATCTTTGAAAACGAACGGAATCTCATTCTCTTTTGGCGTTCCGATGCCGATCGAGAGAGGTGACAGACCGCCATACACGTCGAGCCAAGCGCAAGCGTACTGCTTGGACTCCTCATTCCACCCGATCATGATAAGGGCTTCGTATTGAGGCTTGTGTTTGTCCGTTTTCTCGCGCGAGACCTCATGGATCCGGACATAGTGATGATCGAGGACCCATTCTCCGTCGACGTCGTGGGTGACATTCTTCCCGGCGATCATTCCATCGAGTACCCATTTACCGGTAAGGTGGCCCAGCAACGGAGAATTCACCGGCGGCTGCTGGGCAACCGCGAATGAGCTTAGGAATGCAACCAGCAAAAGCAGCTTCCTCGTCATCGGCGCCTCCTGGGGTAGCTTGATCCGTCGTTTCAGCAGATGT
>DATKQB010000031.1:0-29125 GCA_035523795.1 Verrucomicrobiia bacterium
GAAAATCACATGTTTCGCTTGGGACCTGGTTCATTAGCCGCGAACGGAGCTCCTGTCGAGTTTCTGGCACAGCAACTTTCCGTGCGTCTCGGCCGCACCGTGGTCGACAAGACCGGCCTCAAAGGCGCGTACTCTTTCAATCTGCAATGGACGCCCGACGCCAGCGAATTGGAGCGACTCAAGCAAGCCGGAGATTTACTACCAGCCCCGCCTGCTTCTGACTCGAACGGTCCCTCGCTGACTGACGCCGTTCAGCAGCAACTCGGCCTCAAGCTGGTGCCGCGCACCGAACCCGTGCAGGTTCTCGTGATCGACCACGTGCAAGAGCCGGCGGAAAATTAGTTCGCTCGGAACATAGTTCGACGCGGGGAATGAGAAAGCTTTCTCATTCCCCGTTATTTTTTTTCGCGCGCCCTGTCTCGCGGCACGCTCAGTGACGCCGGTCACGGTCTTCCTATCACACCTCGATGTAGAACGTTCCCAGCAACCAATCCATTCTGCAAACTCCGCAAGGAGGGCCCATGCGTAAAATCGCCCTGCTGTTCTCTCTTCTCTTGCTTTTGACGCTGAATCTTTCCGCCGGAACCGTTGCCAACGTGACCCTTCCGGATACGGTTCAAGCCGGAAATACGACGCTGTTGCTTAACGGTATGGGACTGCGCACTAAGTACCTGGTCAAGGTGTATGTCGCAGGACTCTACGTAGCGCAGAAGTCGTCCGATCCTGCCGCGATTCTCAAAGCCGACGCGCCCAAGCGCATCGTCATGCACTTCGTGCGCGATGTCAACAAAAGCCAACTGACCGTCGGATTCACTGATTCCTTCAACGACAACACACCCGACGCTGCCAAAAGAATGAAGTCGGAGATCGATCGTTTCTTCGCCGCGCTCGATGCGGTGAAAGATGGCGAGGAACTCGTCTTCACTTATATCCCGGGCACAGGCACCACGTTCGCCGAGGCGGGAAAGGACAAGTTGACCATCGCTGATGCTGCATTCGCGGAGATGCTGTTCTCCGTCTGGCTTGGGCCCAAGCCGCCGAATGCAAATCTGAAAAAAGGACTGCTTGGGCAGTAGAGACTGTTTCCGCATTCCCGACCCGTTTGTCGCGACAAGAAAAATCCCAACCTCGCGCCTTCCAGGCAAGAGTGGGATTTGAAAAAGCGGGTTGAGGCAGTTCCGAACTATTTCACCGGCTCGGTCAGCAACGCTGAGATTGTCTGATTTCTGAACTCCGATGCCAGGTTGCGCGCCAGCAGTGGATCGCTCTTTGCCCCGGCGGTCGCTTTCTGTACATGCTCTGAATGCGCATCCTGAGGACCGCTGAGCGTGATGAGCGCTGCCGCAAACTCCATCTCCGCATCACCGCCGCATGCGCGAATCGCCCTGGTCACCCACGCATACCCATCAAGAGTCCGCGCCGGATTCGGCTCCGTCCCGCCGATCCATGCCTTGTAGGTCTCGACGAGGTAGCCAAAATCGAAATCAGCCAAGGCGTTTTCGGTCCTTGAGACAGCGCGTGCCTGCAATCGCGTGATCAATTCCTTCGCGACAATGGGATCCTGACGGGCATAGATGGTCGCGCGCCGCAACGTTTCCATGCGCACCAGCACCGGCGCATTCGAATCCAGAATCGCCAGCGTGTCGGCGGTGAGATTTCTGAGGTCGTATCCATGATCGCCTTTGTGATAGTTCAAATCGACCCAAGGCAGCGTCTTCGCCCCTCCGATGTCGATGGCATGGCAGATCAGCGGAGGCCCCGCGAATGCCAACGTGGTGAAAGTGAAAAACGCGCCAATGGCAACAGCCAGTTGTGAAACTCTCCGAAGATTCATACTCCCGTCTCCTTTGTCCGCGAATTGCGTACGCTGTTAGAGACGCCTGCTGCCACGCGACTGTTAACCAACACCAACATCATTCTTCAACATCATTTTTCCCGGCCAGATTCGCCACCCCATGCATGTTCCCAGTGCCTCCATATGGCGATGTCGTCAAATCCCAACGAATTCCACCATTGATCGAGCATGGGTTGATCGAGGCGCAGAATTCCCTCACGAGTCACGCCTGCTGGCGGAGGCGCCAACTGCGCCAGCCGATCGTAAACATGTTCCCGCTGATCCTGCTCCACGCGGCTCAACAAATGCCAGAGGGTAAGCACATCGCGCTTTCGAGCCTGCGCGAGAATGATCTTCAAATCATTCGCACGCTGCTCGAGTCCACTATCTTCAAAATCAAATCGCGACAGCGCTTCTCGAAATTCCGGCGTCGCATCTTCGAAGTACGGCGTTCCCGGACCAACGTGGGGCCGTGTCGCGCAGGCCGCGCCGGCGGGAATAAATGACTCCCGCCCGTTCAGTTCGAACCCTACCCATCCAAGCGTTGTGCGCAGCGTGCCGGCTCCGGAATCGTCTACGTGCAAGGTGTAGGCGCAACCCAGGTCGACTGTTGTCGCCGAGGGAGTGTCGACCACAAACTCTCCCGGCGGCGACCAGATGAAGGCTTGAATCGTTCCGTGGTCCAGCGCGATCCGCTTGAGCTCTCCCATCATCAGCAGGCGCACGCGAGTGTTCGGCTCCACTTCGATCTGGCCTACGCCTTCGGCGCGGAGGTTTGCCCGAGACTGGCTGTCTGTCTCAAGAAGTTGGCCCACGGCAAGCCGAGCGCCGGTATGCTTTTCGCCGGACTCCAGTCCTTCGATGCGCGGCGTACCCGACAAAGGTGAGACGATCCAGCTTGCTTGCACATCAGGCCGGTGCGTTCTGTAGAACACAAAGCCGGCCATTGCGATCGCCGCCAAAACCGCCCCCGTTGCCGCCACGCGAAGCCGCACCGGCACGAACCGCAGCCACGGAAACAGCGACCAGCGTTCTTCCGGAACCACCGTCGGGGAGGGCGGCGCCGACCGGTCATGACGGTATTTTCCCAGCAACGTCTCGAGCTTTTGCACGTCAGGATCCGGCTCGCCCGATCCGTCCCACAAATAGTCGTTCGGTTCGTCTCCCAAATTTTTTCCGTTTTCCATCATCCGATTGCCTCCCCTTCGCGTCGTTTTTGGGGAGCTGCATTCAATTTCTCGCGTAGCTGCTGCATGCCGCGATGCAAATTCACTCGCACGGATCCGGCTGTCAAGCCCGTGTGCGCAGCGATCTCCGGTCCGGTCATGCCTTCTACCAGCCGCAGAATCAGCGTCTCGCGGTAGGTCTCTGGCAGGCTGCGGATTACCTGAAGTGCCCTCGCAGCTTCGTCCTGGTCGAGTCCATCCCGCACACTGGCCGGATCACGTTCTTGAAAATCCTCCGCCCATTCTTCTTCGGGGACCGCCCGGCGGTAGTAATCCATCGCCAGATTGCGCGCGATCGCTGCCAGCCACGCTCCAAAACTCTTGCGCTCGCGTAGTGACGCCAGCCGTGCCATCGCCTTGATGAAGACTTCCTGTGTCAGGTCATCAACTTCTTGGACGGGAATCTTCGCCAGCAGCAGCCCATGCACCATGCGGGCATATTTTTCATACAAGCGTCCAAAAGACGCACGATCGCCGTGTTGCGCGGCGCGCACAAGTTCATCGTCTTCCGCCACTTCATCAGTGGATAGTTCGCGACTCACCGCAATCAGCACCCTAGACTAGACGGTCGCCAGCGCAAAAGTGTTAACACATTCTTGGATCTATGGCTTCGATGAGGCCGGGAAACCCACCTCTCGGCACAGCTTCCTGCATCTTTTTGGGGTGTAAACTAGTCAAGGACTTATACCCTCTATCTGGAAAGGAATTCTCCCATGGCAACGCTTGAAGCCCCCGTCCGGCCGCAGCCACGTACCAGTCTGCATTCCGGTCCGTTTGTGACCGAACCGTTTTTCGATTTTCGCAACGAAGAGAACGCGCGCCGCATGCGCGCCGCCATCACCAAGGTTCGCGGACAACTGGGCCGCGAGTATGACCTCATCATCGGCGGCAAGCGCCTCAAAACGAGTGACAAGATTAAGTCGCTGAACCCCGCCAAGCCCTCAGAGATCGTTGGCATTCATCAGAAGTCTGGGAAAGACCACGTCGAACCTGCGATGAAAGCTGCGCTGCAGGCGTTCGAATCCTGGAGCCGCACCTCGGTCGAGGAGCGAGCCGGCCTGGTATTCCGCGTGGGCGACGCATTACGCGCGCGCAAGATGGAATTTATGGCGTGGCTGGTCTTTGAAGTATCGAAGAACTGGGGCGAAGCCGACGCCGACATTTCCGAGACGATCGATTTTTGCGAATTCTACGCGCGGGAGGCGCTGCGATTCGCCAAGGCACAGACGCCGATTCAGCTTCCCGGCGAGCATGACACGCTGCATTACATTCCGCTCGGAGTGGGCGCCGTCATTCCACCGTGGAACTTTCCCTGCGCCATCATGGCGGGTATGACGCTGGCCTCGATTGTCTCCGGAAACACAGTCATCCTTAAGCCATCGAGCGATTCGCCGACCATTGCCGCCAAGTTTGTCGAACTGCTGGAAGAATGCGGTATGCCGGAAGGAGTGGTGAATTTCTGTCCGGGATCGGGAGCGACCTTTGGCGATGCCGTCGTGGCGCATCCCAAGACGCGATACATCGCGTTCACGGGATCGCGCGAAGTTGGGCTGAGCATTAATAAGGTAGCGGCAACGCAGGCACCCGGACAGGTCTGGATCAAGCGCACGATTCTCGAAATGGGCGGCAAAGACGCGATCATTGTCGATGCCGATGCAGATATCGATTCGGCAGTCGAAGGCGTGGCGGCAGCGGCCTTCGGATTCCAGGGCCAGAAGTGCTCCGCGTGCTCGCGGGCCATTGTTGACGAGCGCATCTACGACAAGTTTCTTGAACTGCTGAAGGCGCGAGTCGAGAAGATCAAAGTTGGCGATCCGGCGGAGAATGCCACGATGGCTGCCGTCATTAACGAAGGTTCGATGAAGACGATCCTCGGCTACATCGAGCAAGGCAAAAAAGACGGCAGAATCATCACCGGCGGCGGACGGGCCAGCGAAGCCGGAGAAGGATATTTCATTCAACCGACTGTCATTGCTGACATTCTGGCGAAATCAAAACTTGAGCAGGAAGAAATTTTTGGCCCGGTGCTGGCGGTGATCAAGGCGCGCGGATTCGACCATGCGCTGGAGATCGCCAATGACACGGAGTTCGGCTTAACCGGGGCGGTTTACACCAGTTCGCGCGACAAGATCGAGCGCGCCATTCAGGAGTTCCACGTCGGCAATCTGTACATCAATCGCAAATGCACGGGAGCGATGGTGGGAGCGCATCCCTTCGGCGGATTCAACATGTCGGGAACGGATTCGAAGTCCGGCGGCCCAGATTATCTCTACCTGTTCACGCAAGCGAAGTCGGTAGGAGAAAAAATCGTCTGAGGAACGTCGCCATCCAGAACGCGAGCGTCGGCGTTCTCGTCCTGGGCATTGCGTTTTGTGCCTTGGCGGGAACGCCGAAGTCTTCACCAGCCGGAGGCTCCCAAGGTACGCCAGAAAATCTGAATTCCCTTCTCGAACCAATTCTCAAGCAATACGATCTGCCCGCGCTCGCTGGTGCCATTGTTACCAGCAATGGACTGACAGCAGCAGGAGCTGTCGGAGTACGCAAGTACGGCACGGATACGCCGGTTACGATCGACGATCAGTTCCACCTTGGCTCCGACACAAAAGCGATGACTGCGACTCTACTCGCGACTTTGGTCGAGCAAGGCAAACTGTCGTGGGACACGACCATTGAGCAAGTTTTTTCCGACCTCGCTGAGAAGATGAATCCCGCGTATAAGAAGGTCACGCTTGAGCAACTGCTCTCGCATCGCGCCGGATTCAGCGACGAAAGCTGGCCCAAAGGAAAAACTTTTCAAGATATGTACAAGCTGCCGGGTACGCCGCGCGAGCAGCGAGCTGCCTATGTGGCGATGATCCTCAGCGAGCCTCCGGCTTACGATCCCGGCAGCAAGTTTTTGTATTCCAACCGCAGCTACGCCGTGGCTGGAGCGATGGCAGAAAAGATCGCCGACGATTCCTGGGAAGATCTGATGCAGAAGCGCATCTTCGAACCGCTAGGGATGAAAAGCTGCGGCTTTGGAGCGATGGGCAGCTATGCGGGATCGGATCCGAGCAAGATCGATGAGCCGTGGCAACACACGCTCGTCGCCTCGAAACACAATGCGATCGAACCTGGGCCGCAATCTGATAATCCGCCCGTCATAGGGCCGGCAGGAACGGTGCATTGTTCCATCATTGATTGGGGCAAGTTCGTTACGGCGCACCTACGCGGAGAAAAAGGCGAGCCCGGAATCCTCAAACCGGAGACGTTCAAGAAGCTGCACACGCCGCCGTTCGGCGGAGATTACGCATCCGGATGGATGGTGGTCGATCGCCCCTGGGCCGGTGGTCGGGCGCTGACGCATGCCGGCAGCAATACCATGAATTTTGCCCTCGTCTGGATGGCTCCAGCAAAGGATTTCGCCGTGCTCGTCGCGACCAATCAGGGCGACACTTTTCAAGCCTGCGATGCCGCAGCATCAGCCCTGATCCTGCACTACGGCAGGAAGTGAGTTTTGCGATAAGCTTGCAAGCCGAGTCCTCGGGGGACAACCCATGAAATCTCTGCGGCTTCTGTTGTGGTTTTTTGTTTTTTCGTTCAGCCTCATGGCGCAGAATTCTTCCGACCGCTCTGCCTTCGAACAGGCGACCAAAGTCATTCGTCCCGACGAACTCCGCGCCCACATCCGCTTCCTTGCCGATAACCTACTCGCCGGCCGCGCTCCCGGCACGCTCGGCTACGATATCGCTGCGCGCTACGTTGCCACCGAGCTCGAGGGTATGGGCCTCCATCCCACTGCCTCCGGGGGCTGGTTCCAGCCAGTTCCTTTCGAGAAGGCCGTGACCGACGAAGCCGCCAGTTCCCTCACCCTCACCATCAATCGGAAGGAGCAAAAGCTCGTCGATGCCAAGGACTACATTCTCTCCACGTGGTTCGCCAGGCCTCGATGTGATCAAAAAATGGCTGGTGACCAGGTATCACACTCCGCTGGACAACATGGATCAGCCAATCGACTTCAACGAGATGGCGAGGGGCAGTGTTTTGAATTTTATGGCGGGATATCAGATCGCCGAGCAGGACAGAGCACCGGCCTGGAATAAGGACGACTTCTTCGGGACCACATTCGGTCCGCGGCACTCCGGCGAGCCCACGGGAAAGTAGATGTCTCGGCCCGCTGGTGTAAAACGCGGACCGTCAGGATGACGCCGTGAATTTGGGAGTTGGAGTGAGGCACCCCGCATGCGGCGGAGCCGTCGTGTTCGTGCTGAGCGCCACCAAGCCTCGCTACCATTTGCCCGCCGGAGCTGCGGCTGGGTTTCTCTCTGCGAATTGCCGCTGATGCCAGTAAGGATAAATCGGAGTGACGTCGCTGGCAGCATCAAGCTTTGCGATTTGCTCCGACGATAAATTCCATCCCTCCGCACCGAGATTCTGTCGCAACTGCTGTTCGTTGCGCGCACCCATAATCACGGTCGCGACCGTTGGCCGCTGCAGGAGCCAGTTCAGGGCGATCTGCGGCACGGTCTTGCTGGTCTCTTTGGCGACTTCGTCGACCGCATCCACGACTTTGTGCAGATGCTCATCCGAAACCTGCGGTCCCATGTCGTGAGTTTTGTGCAGACGACTTATCTTAGGCAGCGGCTGTCCGCGGCGGATTTTTCCCGTCAGACGTCCCCAACCGAGAGGACTCCAGATCAGAGCACCCACGCCTTGATCTTCACCGAGCGCCATCAGTTCCCATTCATACTCGCGGCCAATCAGAGAATAGTAAACCTGATGGCCGACGTAGCGCGGCCAGCCGTAGCGGTCGGCAACATCCAGTGACTTCATCAAGTGCCATCCGGAAAAATTGGAGCACGCGATATAACGGACTTTCCCGCTCGTCACCAGCGTGTCGAGGGTGCTAAGGACTTCTTCGACGGGCGTGAGCGCGTCAAAGCCGTGCAGGTGATAGATGTCGATGTAATCGGTGCCGAGCCGCTTCAGGCTGGCTTCGCAGGCACGAATCAGATGATAGCGAGATGAACCGACGTCATTGGGATCCTTGCCAGTGCTCGTGCGGAATGTAGCTTTGGTCGAGATCAGCAGTTGGTCGCGCCTGCCCTCGATGGCCTTCCCGAGAATGGTTTCCGACAATCCATCGGAATAAATATCGGCGGTATCGAAAAGATTCACACCGGCTTCGAGGCAGATATCGACCAGACGCGTGGCTTCCGCGACGTCGCTCGCGCCCCAGGCGTTGAAAAATTCATTGCTACCACCAAATGTTCCTGTGCCGAAACTGAGCACCGGAACCTTCAATCCAGAACGGCCAAGCTGTCGGAATTCCATGACGGGTAGATGCTGATCACACGGGAGTTGATTCTATGGATCAGTCTTTTCAGCTCCGAGGCGGGGGATGGATGCAGCTGTCAGGAGATTCGGTGCAGCAAAAAAGGCCGCCCGCAGGCGGCCTTTCGCAAAACTCAAAACAACTTATTGCGCCACTCCCGCCGGGGCCTGGGGCTGAGTCCCGGCAGCGGTTGCCGCCGCAGCTTCGTTCAGGATTCTGTGATGAATCGTGAACAATGCCAGCTCGAGCCGATCGGAGACGCCAATTTTGTCGTAGACGTTGCGCAGATAATTCTTGATCACCTGCTCGGTCGTGCCCAGTTGCGTGGCAATTTCCTTGTTCTTGTATCCCTGCACAATGAGCGCGACGATGCGAAGTTCTTTCGCCGTGAGGCGGTCGCGCACGCGCAATCCGACCATATCGTTCTCGGTGAGTTCGCTGGGGACAGCGACATCTTGAACCCAAGTCTCTCCGCGCGCCACTTTGCGCACACAGTCGACGAGCGCGGCGCTGGTCACGTTGCGATAAACGACTCCGTGCGCGCCGTTCGACATGTGCTTCTGGGCGCTCTCGCCAGTGTCGGCGAGGACAATCACCCGCGTCTTCGCCTTGTTCGCTCCCTGCACGATGGCGGCAAAATCGTTGTGAAATCCCGCCGCTACCACCAGTACGGCAGCGCGGAATTTATCCAATGCCATGAACATCTGTTCGGGCGTTTGCGCCTGGGCAACGATGCGCATTTCATCTTCGACAGCGAGAACTTTGGCGATCCCCGCCCGGAAGATTGCCTGGTTATCGGCCAGAATCAGTTTGAGCATGTTGTTAACGCTCCCAAAGAAACCTTAAGATCTCGTGAACTCATACGAGTCAATCACGCAAGCCACCCCGCGCTCGCCGCTGGAATCGGCTGCGTCGGCGCGCACTACCCGTCCCTTACATTGGATCGTTACATTCTCCGGCCCGCCCGTCATTTCTGGCGGCAGAGTGATTTCAAATTCCACGGGCGACCCTACTTCCATGGTGGAATCGGCCTTGATATACACGCCCGCCGCACTCAGATTCCCGGTCATTCCCTTGGAATCGCCACTGTCTTTATGAATCTTGATCGGCAGTTCGAGTGGAAATCTTTTCCCAGTCCGTGCTTCTTCGGCCACGGGGCCTCCTCTATGCTGGCCTATCGTTGTTGAGTTAGCTGCGGATGAGGCCAACGTCATCAAACAAGCTCCTTGAAACCAAGCGACTGGCGGGCTAAAGGCCCGCAATTTGTGCTCAGGGGCGGTTATACCACGAAAGTTATCTGCGTAAAAGCCTGATAACCGCCGTAGTTAACGGCAGTTTCGGTTCCCTCCCGGCCGGATATTAGCCGGGTTGCCCTTGGAGATGGACGGTCGCAGGCTCAAAGTCAAAAGATCGGATGAGCAGAATAGAAGCCAAAATCCCCGCCCAAAGCAAATATCGCACTTCCGGTGAGGGAAAGAGCAGAAAATGGGCGAAAACTGCGGCTCCTGCTACGAGTAATAGGGGGTGTGGCTTTCGAATCCAGGCCCACAAGCCGATCAGAATCCATATTGCGTATTGGGTGAGAATGAGCGGAAAACCGGCGGCAACGCCATGTAGATATTCTCTTATCGTCAAGGTGTGCGGCAAATGGGCCGGATATTTCCCCCCGATGAAGCTATAACGAAACAAGACGATCCATCCATAATTGCCAGCCCAATGGTTAATGCCCAGAACGATTCCAAGTCCTAAGGCGCCGAGAAGTCCGGCGACCCACAATGCAAGTCGTTTCTCCCAGACCAACCACGCCAGGACTACGAGTAGAAGCAACAGGTTATCAGTCCTCAGACCAAGCGAAATGAAGAGGACGCCCAAGGCGACCCAGTACTGGCCGAAAGCGTCGATAAGCCACAGGGCGCAGAGTGAGAAAAGCGCGGATATTGCGTCTGGGCCGCCTTCGCGCGCAATGGTCGTGAGTGGGTAGAAAGCCATCAAGAGCCCAGCCTGTAGCGGCTTCCTTGTCCAAAAAAGTACCAGCAATCCTATTCCGAACATCGAAGCTGCCGAAATCAGGTGAATCGCAGGTTGAATGGAGAAGAAATGGCCAACAACTGCCACCAATTCCAGATACAAGGGGCGGATCGCGTAGAGAGGCTCCAGTTCAAGAAGATGCTGCGGGCTGTCCATCACCGTGCTCTCCTCGGCCCGCGGATCTTCGTGCTTCACCTTGGCGTAGACAATATCAATCGGCTGGGACCTGCCCAAGACAATTGCTTCGTAAACGAAGCGGTCGAAATCGGGCAGCGGACGACGATAACAAGCTAACGCCAGGCACAGGAGAAAAAGGGAGCAAGCAGCAAATTTTAGGGATCGCAGCAAGTGGCAAATCGTAGCACAAAAACTCGGTCGCTTCCCTGCGATCGATCCTGTTATGCTGTGGCATTCTCGTCCCGAAGCGATTCCAGCATGCCGCTTACAACGCAATTTCCGCGTGCGACCGCCGTAGACCGCGATGCGCGTTTTCAACCAGGAAACGCTGATTCGCAACGTGAGTGGAGTCCGCATTCCGCAATATTGTTCGTCTGTTGTTTTGCATTGATCCTGTCTTTGCTGACGACCTTGCCGTACTTGGTTGCCCAAAAAACACATATCCCGGGGAAGGTCTTTACCGGACTGATCGAACATTCGCTCGATACCTACAATTACCTGGCCTACGCCCGCCAAGCCGCTTCGGGACAATGGCTGTTTCGTAACCCCATGACACCCGAACCGCACCGCGCTGTTTTCTTCAATCTGGAGTGGCTGCTCATTGGGAAACTGTCCGTGCTGCTTAATGTCTCGTTGACGACGGCCACGGACATCATGCGGATTATTTTCGTAGTCGCGATGTGTTTCGGCTTGTACTGGTTATCGGGCCACGTCTTTCGCAGCCGCTTCATGCGCTCGATCGCCGTAGTGGCGATCATGTCCGGAGGCGGCTTTGGATGGATTGTTTCGGTGCATCTGCTTGGGATCAAGCTGGACTCGTCGTACTTTCTCGACCTCACCAATGCGAATCTGTTTCCCTTCTACTGGGCCCTGAGACTTCCTCATTTTCTGATTTCCGAGACATTCGTGGTTTTGGGGCTGAGCTCTTTTCTCTCTGGCGAGCAGCGCCAAGAAAAGCTTTACTACTTTGCCGCGGGGCTATGCTACGTGGCCGCGGGAGCCTGTCGCCCTTACGACATGCTCTTTCTGATGGCTGCGACCAGCGCTTACCTCATTTACTCCGTCTTGCGCTCAACCGGGAATCATCGTCAAATCTTGCTGCGCGCCGTCCCCGTGCTGATGTGCCTGCCTTGGCTCGGTTACTACTACTGGATCTTTAAAATCCATCCTGTTTTTCGATGGTGGTCTATGCCGGGAAATCCCGGGCCACCTGCCTGGCTGCTGGCATGGAGTTTCGGGGCGCCGTTTTTCCTTTTTGTGTTGGCCGCATGGAAACTGCGGCGCTCGGAGCTGCGACCGGCGGGAGCTTTTTTGCTTTCTTGCCTCCTGACGGCAACTGTTTTGGCCTATCTGCATGCAGTGTTGCATTTTGCTTTCCAGTTTGCGACCAACATTCTCATCCCAATGCTTCTGCTCGGCTTGCTGGGGATAGAGGCTTGGATCACCGAGTGGCGAACCCGGCGAGGTTTCTGGGCGGATGTTGGAATTTTCGCCCTCTTGTTTGTAAATAGCCTGACTTCTCTGGCTCTGACCGGACAGGCTGTGGTGCTGGCAAGGCGAGGCGACTACGACACCGATGCCCAACGGATTGAAGCCTACTCCTGGCTCGAAAATCACTCACAGAAGGGCGATATCGTTCTCGCCGATTTTGAGCACTCCAATGAAATACCGCAATATACTGGCGACATTGTTTATTGCGGATACTACAATGCTGTTCACTTTCTCGAGAAGTACCGCATCCTACAGCAGTTCTTCCAGCCTGTTGCTACAACTCAGTTCCGGCAACAGGTCATTCACGAGAATGGAGTTGGATTCGTATTACTGACCACCGAGGAGGAGCAATCCGCTCCGGCTATCTCTTCGGGTGGTGATCTGAAGGAGATTTTCCGCAATGATTCTATTGTCATCTTTCGGGTTGATTCGACCGCTTTGCCGCAACCGTGACCATTCGTGCTGCAATGTTTTGTATTAGAAACATCGATTACCACCAACTTCGAAGGGTAAACCGTATCCCCTGATTCGTCCTCGCATCTAACCATCTAACGGTGAGGAACGCTGCCTCTATGAACACATCCGCTCGACACCTCATGAAATGCCCGATTCACGTCATTCTGGGCTTGATTGTCCTGGTCGGAACAGTGGAGCTTGACGCTCAAACCAAGAACGACTATGCAAGTCCGCAAACGCCAGCCCAGGAGGCCCAACCGGAGTCGGTCGCGCCAGCCCCAAATGTCCTGGTGCAACTGAACGGTGCATTGCAAGCTCTCGCGGCGAAGGTCTCGCCCGCGGTGGTGCAGATTCTCGTCACCGGATTTGGCCCGCTTGAAGAGCAGGACAAGTCGCAGACCGCCTTTATTGTGCGTCAGCACGCAGTGGGTTCGGGCGTGATCGTTGATCCCGATGGATACATCATGACCAACGCGCACGTCGTCGAAGGTGCGCAGCGCATTCGGGTAGCGCTTCCATTGCCGGCCGAAGACAGTTCTGGCCTGGTCCCGATTGGAAAGCGTCGCATTATAGAAGCGAAGCTGATCGGCGTGCACAAGGAAACTGATCTTGCGCTGCTCAAGATCGATCAGACCAATTTGCCCACACTTCCGCTGGTCAGCCAACAACCACTCCAGGTCGGAGAGTTGGTCTTTGCGATCGGCAGCCCCGAAGGCTTGCAGAACTCGGTGACGATGGGCGTGGTCAGCGCGCTGGCCCGCCAACCCGACAGCAGCAAGCCAATGACCTACCTCCAGACTGACGCTCCCATCAATCCGGGCAATAGCGGGGGCCCGCTTGTGGATATGAACGGCACGGTTGTCGGCATCAACACCTTCATTCTGTCGCAGGGCGGCGGCAGTGAAGGTTTGGGATTTGCGATTCCTGCGCGCGTCGTCGAGTTTGTATATCGCAGCCTGCGAAAGTATGGACACGTCCATCGGGTGGAAATCGGCGCCACGGCCCAGGAAATTACTCCCGACATGGCCGCAGGACTCAAACTGCCGCAGCGCTGGGGCGTGATTGTTTCGGACGTGAAGCCGGATGGTCCCGCGGCTGCCGCCGGATTGGAGATCAACGACATCATCCTTTCGGCAGACGCGCGACGCATCGAGACCTTGCCATCGCTCACCGCTGCTCTGTACCTGCACCGCCTCGATAAAGTCGTGACGCTGCAAATTCTTCGCGGCAAGGACAGGGAAACAATTTATGTGCCGGCCATCGAGGAGCGCGATCAAATGGATCAGCTTCTCGACGCTGTGAATCAGGAAAACAGCCTCGTTCCGCGGCTTGGCATTCTGGCCATCGACCTGAGCGGCCCACTGAAATCGCAATTGAGCGCGTTGCGGATTCCATCCGGCGTGGTCGTGGTCGGACGCGCCGCCGACCTGCTTCTGCCGGACAACGGTTTGCACACTGGCGATGTGATTCATCAGCTCAATGGGCAGCCGATCGAATCGCTTGCAGAATTGCGCGATGCAGTTCGCAATTTGAAGACAGGCGATCCGGTCGTTTTTCAGGTCGAGCGCGATGACGGATTGATGTACGTCAGTTCGGAGATGGAATAGTGGAGCAGAGTTGTTTCGCGCACCGGCTATTTCAGTCCGGTCACCTGCTTTAGCGCCACTTCTAAAGCATCGGGCTTGAATCCAAACGGTCCGGGCTTGCTTTTGAAAGCAACTCGCCCCGATGAATCGATCAGGTACAAACGGTCGGGCCACGCGGTATAAACGGTTTCGGTGGAATTTCCGAATTCATCGAGCACGGCGGGAATTTCAATCCCGAGTTTGCGGACGCAGGTTCCGGCGACCTCTTCCCGCTCCTGCTCACTGCGCGGGCTGGCGAATACAACTTTGTCTTTGATGTTGCTCTCCATCTGCCAGACGTCGCTGGGGTGGGCCTCGGTGATGTAGACAACCAGGAATCCGACCTGATTTCCATACTGGTGATAGAGCTTGTTGAGAGCGGGAACCTCCCGCCGGAATGGCGGTCAAGTGTAGCTGCCGAAGATCAACACCAGAGGACGGCCCTGAGCTGCAAAGGACGATAGCTGCACATCGCCGGAGTGATCGAGTTTTGTGAGCTTGAAGTCCGGCGCTGAGTCGCCGATCTGTAGAGTGCCTCGGCGTGCGCGCATCCACATCGTCTCGAAGGGAAAAACCAGAAATGCGACGGGCCCGGGAATTCTGGCCATCACGTGCCCAAATGCTTCCGGTGGTTGCCGCATCGCGTGATAGATCGCGACACAGCCAAGGACCCAGAGAACAACCAGCACACACAACGTAACTAAGACCGCCTTGCGGGCAGTTCTTGTTGGCAAGTTCATGATGTGGACGAACCCCAGAATTAAGTCGCGCGATTATATCTATGAGCAGTGCGGAATCAATAATCAGAAAGTATTAACTCATGATTTCCGCCATTATGGGTCGAAGGAGCCGTGTTGTGGATTGCGAAGGATGCGTTAGGCCTTCGAAGTCTCCCTCAGCGGCTAAAGCCGGAGTGGCCTTGCCGGAATTGCGGTGCGGCTAGAAGCCGCGCCCTTTCAAATTCGACAGCTCAAGCGCAGCTTTGGCAAACGTTAGAAGGCGCCGCCGCCGCCACCACCGAAACCACCGCCCGAAAACCCTCCGCCTCCGCCAAAGCCTCCGCCACTCCATCCGGAACCGGTTGAACTGGCGCGGGGCGCGGAGACGAACACCTGGTGCATGTCGCTCGCCATGCTGTGCATGGAACTCGAGAAAAAGATTGGATTGAATCCTACTCCCGGATAATAGCCCGGCCCGATGTACCAACTTGGCGGATCCTTCACGATTCCCGCAAATGCCTGGGCCCAGTGGTGCTCCACACCCAGCGCCATCGCATAAGGTAGGAATTTTTCAAAGGTAGTAGGCGGCATTTTTTTCAAACGTTCTGCATCCACGCGATTCATGAACTCCTGGAAGCCACGTACCGCTACCTGCATGCGCGCTCCTTTGAGTGTCTTCGCCGTCATCACCCGCGCAAACAGCCACCAAACCAATGCCGAAATCAGAAGCGAAACGATCAGAAGCGGAATGGAACTGAAGAAGTTGGCCCATCCCAAGTATTGAAAAATCGCGAAGGGAATGAGCGTGCAGACAGCGGCAACAATGCTGATTCCACCCGCGGATTCCGGATCGACGCTGTAAACTCCCTTGCTTTTCAGTTGCGACATGATGTCTTCGCGAATTACCGGCACAGCGGTGTAGAAACGATTCTTCAAGTCGGACAGGCGCGTCTGTTCGCCGCTTGGAAAAACGTTTTCCAGCATCACGCGTTCGTGTGGCGCCAGATCTGTCCCCCACTGCTCGCGCGGTTTGAGCAAATGAAAGAGATAGTCTTTATGTGTAAAGACCAGCCCCTTGTCTGCCGTCTCTTCGATCTTGATGTATCCGCGGACAGCCAGATCGACCATGGTCGATGTAATATCGCGCGGATGAATCGAGTCTTCGAGCATGGTGCCGGCTTCGGCTGGCGAGATGCCTGGCGGCGGCTCATACATGGGAGCGACGGACATTCCCGGATCCGGGTCGCGCCCCTTGAACCACCAAAGAGGAAACATTACGACAAGCGTGACCACAGGCAAGACGACGATCGGATTTCCGCCGACGAACCAGAAGAATCGGGTCAACGAGCTTGGCTGTTCGAGAATCGCTTGCGGGATATAAACATCGATCGTCAGACCACCGCGCATCGGCAGTGGATTGTTCGTCATGAAGTCAGCTTCAGCGCCATTCACTTGTGCCGTTGCATCGCGCTCCGTGGATCCATAAACGCCGGTGAATGCCTGCGCCCGTAGCGAACCGGCGGCTGAGTCCGGAAACTTCACTACGGCCGAGGCGTGATCGATCGGCACGGGCCAATCGTTGCCGGTCACGTTCCAATAGAACTCGTCGTAATCTTTGAAAAACCGGGTGCCGTTCAGAACGCGGTAAGTGATCACAACCGTTTTATCGGTGTCGACCGCGCCGGGAATGTAGATCTTCAAGTCGCGGGTACCGTTCGAAGTCGACGACTCATACTTCAGCTTATTTCCGTCGCCATCGGTGACACTGGTGACATTGAGGTAGAGCTCGTAATTTGTGCTGTCGGGCCCGGGATATTCAATTGGGATGGTGCGATGAATCCCGTGCCACTCGCCGACGAATTGGAGCGTGATGCGCTCCGTCACGACTGCGCTGCCGTCTTTCGCGACGGAAATGGTGTCTTGAAAATTGGCGACGCGCCAGGATTTGGCGTACGCCATGCCCGCTGCGCCTAGCAAGACAACGAGAAGGAGAACACCCCTTGGGGTTTTCAATGACCAAATCCCTCGATAACGGAGCTGAGCCATCCCTCAGAACTTGACCTGTACCGGCTCACGATCGGCAGCCTCAGTCTCAAAGAATTGACGCTGAGTGAATCCGAACATGCCTGCCAGGATATTCGTCGGAAAGGATTGAATCTTGGTATTCAGATCCCGCACCACCGCGTTGTAATAACGGCGCGCATTTTGGATCGAATCTTCTGTTTGACTCAAAGATCCCTGCAACTGCGTGAACTCTTCCGAAGCTTTGAGTTCCGGATAGTTCTCAGCAACGGCAAACAGACTCTTCAGCGCCCCAGTGAGCTGATTCTCCGCTACAGCCTTATCGGCAGGGGTGGTGGCCTGCATCGCTTGCGATCGATACTTGGCGATGTTCTCGAAAGTTCCCTTCTCGTGGGCCGCATAGCCTTTCACGGTTTCGACAAGATTCGGGATCAGGTCGTGCCGCCGCTTGAGCTGCACATCAATATCGGACCAGGCCGAATCGCAACGCACGCGCAATTGCACCAGGCTGTTGTACATCCCGATGAGCACGACAGCGATGATGATGAGGATGACGATCAGAATGATGGCGGCCATTAAGCCCTCCTTAATGCCAACGGCGTTGGGGAATTTATTGGGACGTTACCACAGCGTGCGCATCCCAGCAATGATTGCAGGGGTACGGATCAATGCAGGCAGGAGAAGAACTACTGGGACTGCGGCGCAAAATATCCCTTGCGGGCGCGCAACTGAAGGTCTTTCTTGGAAGAAGAAATTTCGATGCTGCGGTAGCGGCCATCGGCATTGAAATCGGCGGGCTTGTAGGAAACTACATATTGGCTGCGCAACTCGTCTTCGATGGCGGCGAAGGAATGCGTAATGTCTTTCATCTTAAAAGGGAAAAAAGCACGCCCACCGGTCGCTTCCGCCAACTGCTCCAGGACTTTGTCGCCACGCATCACCAAGCCGCTATCGTCGGTCGAAATCGCGTAGATGATTACTTCCGAACGCTGCGCCATCTCAATGGCCTGCGCGCGCGAAACCTCGCTTTGGTTATCCTCGCCGTCGCTCACAATAATGATGGCCTTGCGCACGGGATGCTCCGGCCGGTCTTTCAGAAACTTCTCTTTGCAGGCTTTATACACTGCGTCGTAGAGCGCCGTCCCGCCGCCGTTGTGCAGCCGGTGCACCGCCCAGTAAAGTCGTGAATAGTCGTCAGTGAAGTCCTGCGCGATCTGAGTGTGGGAATTGAATCCGGCGATAAATGCCTTGTCGAATCCCGCCCGCAAGGAGTGCTGCAAGAAATCCGTAGCCGCATTCTGCTCGAAGTCGAAGCGGCTGTCGACCGATCCGCTCACGTCAATCAATAGTCCGAGATGCAGGGGAAGATCCGTCTCGCGATGAAAATTCACAATCGCCTGCGGGGGCTTGTGATCGTCCAGGATGGTAAAGTCGCTCTGGTTCAGATCGCGTACAAACTTGCCGTGCTTATCCGTAGCAATGAATAAGAGGTTGACTTCGTTGACGTGGGATCGGAAAACGGCAATGGTATTTTGCCCGTCATCATTCTCCGTAACGGTGTCGGCAGGAGGATCCGCTGTGGCGTCGGCCGCATTGTAGCCGGTGACGCGGGGCGCAGTGAGCGGCAATATTGTCTGCGCGCCTGCGAAAGCAACCATGCTAAAGGTTGCCCCAACCAGCGCAAGCAGCCGGAGAATTCTGTTCGTGTACTTCATGCCCGAACAATCCAAAATTTGCACGCCAAACCCCGTCAAATCACACTACCAACCGAGTAGCTGCACGCGGGATGCCGAAACCCTCACGGCTATCAGAATGACTCTAGGAGCTTGCTTCGGCGCATGCCAAGTTACAAAAGGAGCACACGTTTGGTCATGACGAAAACGGCGTCATTTCTGCGGTTTGCAGCGCATCGAACAACGCGCTCATCCCCAGAAAAAGCGGATTGTACTCTATTTGATCACTGGAGCGGGTCCTTGGATTCGGCCACCAGATAGTAATCCCCAATCCAGCTGGCTTTTCATAAAATCGCACGGGAGGGGGATTCATGCGCAAACTGGCTTTTTCTCTTGTCTGCATCTTGATGGCGGCGCAACTATGCTCGGGAGCCGAGGATGAACGGGTCGACGAACGTGTGAAAGATGCCGGCGAGGTGCTGAAGGAAATTCTCAACATCCCCGATAACATTCCCCAGGACTTACTCGACAAGGCCGAGTGCGTCGTCATCCTGCCCTCAGTAAAGAAAGGTGCGTTCGGAATAGGTGGCAGTTACGGCCGTGGGGTCATGACCTGCCGCACCGGGCCGCACTATAAAGGAAAATGGAGCGCTCCTGCTATGTACGCGCTGGAGGGGGTGAGCATCGGATTTCAGCTGGGGGGCCAAGCTACAGATTTCGTTTTGCTGGTGATGAATCCCAAGGGAGCGCAGTCACTGCTCTACAGCAAAGTCAAGCTGGGTGCGGATGCTTCTGCTGCCGCAGGTCCGAAAGGACGCACTGCCGAGGGTGCCACCGACATTGTTATGGAGGCCGAGATTCTTTCCTATTCGCGAAACAAAGGGCTGTTCGCCGGAATCTCGCTCGAAGGCTCGACGCTGCGCTCCGATGGCGGAGCCAACGAAAAGCTGTATGGCAAAAAGCTCACAGCCAAAGAAATCATTCGCGAAGGAAAAGTTGGGATCCCGGCGAGCGCGCATGAACTGATCTCGCTGCTTGATTCCAAATCGCCCGTCAACAAGTCTGATCCGAAGTCGCTGGAATAAAGTAGTTCGGAATTCTCTAACTCGTGGCCGCTTCGACGAAAACTCGCGCGCTCATTCGCTGCTCCTGGGCGACCAATGAATTGGCCGTCCGTTATCACGACGAGGAATGGGGCAAGCCGGTGCACGATGATCGCATGCTGTTCGAATTTCTCATACTCGAAGGCGCGCAAGCCGGCTTGAGCTGGAACACGATTCTGAACAAGCGCGAAAACTATCGTAAGGCCTTCGACAGATTCGATCCCGCTCGCGTAGCGCGCTTCGACCGCCGCAAGGTGCAGAGTCTGTTGCGCGATCCCGGCATCGTACGCAATAAGCTCAAGGTTGCAGCCGCCGTGGAGAACGCCAAGGCGTTCCTGCGCATACAGCAGGAATTTGGCACTTTCGATCGTTACATCTGGCAATTCGTCGGAGGTAAGCCGCGCGTGAATCGATGGAAAACGCTCGGGCAAGTTCCCGCTCGCACCGCAGAATCCGACGCGATGAGCAAAGACCTGAAAAAGCGCGGCTTCAAATTCGTCGGCACGACCATCTGCTACGCCTTCATGCAAGCGGTCGGCATGGTCAACGATCACGTTGTGGATTGCTTCCGCTACCGGTCGCTGCGCTAACGCGTCTTTAGTTATTGGGACAGACACTGGCGCCGTGCGAGGAAACCGGCTTTTTCCCTGAGATGGAGCGATTATGTTTACTTTCATTGCTTGCCTGGGCTTGCTCGCCGCAATTGGGAATCCGATGCCTGTATCTTCCGCCCTCGTTCAGGAATTTCGTCAACGGGATCAGGCCCTGCTCGATGCTTACGCGACCGGCGATGTCAAAGTGTGGGGAACAGCGCTGGCGGCGAATGCCGTCTATGTGGATGAGAACGGCCAAATCATGAGCCGCGCTGATTTTCTCAAGCAGCTCACGCCGCTGCCTCCAGGAGTAACGGGAAACATCGCCATCGCGTCCTATGCTGTCGAGCAATCAGGAAATGTAGTCACGGTGGTGCATACCGACGACGAGCGCGAGTATTTCCACGGCCAGAATCTTACGGCTCAATACCTCACGACTGAAACCTGGCAGCAGCAGGAAGGAAATTGGAAACTACTGCTCATTCACGTGTACTCGGTTCTGAAAGAACCGAAGGCAATAATTTTGTCGCCGGCAGAACTTGACAACTATGTTGGCCGCTACTCCGCTGGCCCCGGTCTTGATTACAGCATCCGGCGGGAAGACGATCATTTGGTCGGCGGGCGTGAAGGACGCCCGGGTGCGACATTGAAGGCAGAGGTGCGCGACGTATTTTTTGTGAGCGGCCAGTTGCGCACGCGAAAAATGTTCGAACGCGATAGCGGCGGAAAAATTATCGGCTTTGTCGATCGCCGCGAAGGCAGCGATCTGGTGTGGAAGAAGATCCCGTAAGCTCTGGCAACCGTCAACGCTGGCTGAGAACGCTCGCAGTCAAATAGATCACCACTAAACCCAGCAACAGCACTCCGCCTTCCACTCGCGTCGACCAGACATGCAGGGCATCGAATTGTATGCGCGCGGGGTCGGTGAGCGGCACGGCGGCAAAGTCTCCCACTTGCGCACGCAGCGTGTCCATACGAGGAATGATCCAAAATTCCGAGAACAGCGTCAGCCCCAGCATCACACAAATGAGAATGTGGCGCAGCCCGAAAACGTGCGCTGTGCCATCGGTCAGGCGGCTGTAGATGAGCGAACTGATTAGGAAGACGATTCCTGAAATGATCGCAATCCAATGCAGCTTGCCCAGGGCGCGTCCGACCACGTTTCCGGCAAGATGAGTATTGGGAAGAACCTGAAATGCCGTCGGCGCCAGCACGAAGGCGAAGAAGATGAGGCCGCCGATCCAGACCACGAGCGAGAGAAACATCAAGTAGCGCAGGAAGGACATGATGCGGAATTATAGTCTCACGTTCGTCCGTTGCTCGGACCTCTTTCGGTTGAACCAGAGATCTCGCCTGAAGACACTTCTTCGAAGGATCCTCCAGGCGATTTGGGGTAGATGAAGAAGCGCCATAAGGGTCACTGTCGTCCAGAAAAAAAGATACTCGGGAACTAATGGGACAATCGTTGACCATGGAATGACGCTTGTGGCTTTCTTGTGCGAAAAATACTTCAGTGTCCTCCCATCCCAGGACACGGAGACGCGGGGTTCGTAGCGCAGGGTCGAGAGCCGGGGTAGCGTGTAGCCCATCTTGCAAGCGAGCGGCTCCAGCAGGTAGCACTTCCCACCCTCGAAGTATTCCACCCAAGCGTGCCCAGCACCGTAACGGCCAGCGGCGCCGCCGACGAAACGCGCGTCGCACCCCATTGAGAGAAGTTGTCTCCATGTCCAAAGGGCGAAGTCCTCGCAATCACCCTCTCTTCGCTTCTCAAAATCCTCAGGTGGCTGCCAATAGTCACGTTTACCAAATAATTCCTCATCTGACACGTATCTGCAGCCGACCAGGAAATTGCGGACATCTGCTATTGTCTTGCACTCGACGCTAAGTGGCTGACTCACGTAGCGTCCGATTGGAAATGTGGGATGCGGACCCTTCCGACGAGTAAAAGGGTCGGAAACCTGCCTGCCGGCCGCGTCGTAGGCCTGCGGAATGATTGCGGCGATCATGCGACGCAAATTGTCTCACGATGTGGGAGGAATCGTCCTACACCGGCACTGCGACGCTTTCCACGATTTCTTTCAGCACCTGATCCGACTGTTCAGATTTCCTGAGTGTGGAAGCGTAATGTCCGCTGACGACCACGCGGTGTGCGAAGACAGGAACTACCAGTGGCTTGAAATCCTCCGGAGTGCAGAAGGTTCGGCCTTCCAGAAACGCCATGGCCTGCGCGGCGCGATAGAGCGCTTGCGACCCGCGGGGCGAAACTCCCAACGACAGAAATTCCGATTCGCGCGTGCGGCGCACGATTTCAAGGGCATAGTTAACCAGCGATTCGTCCACCCGAACCTGCTTCACCGTCTCTTGCATTTCGGTCACGTCTTCCCCGTTCAGAACCGGCTGCAGATCTTGCAGCGCAGAAAAACCCGCCTCTGAGCGCAGGATTTCGCGTTCGGCCTGTGCATCGGGATATCCCATGCGCACGCGGAGCAGGAATCGATCCAGTTGCGACTCCGGCAAGGGATAGGTTCCGTGATGCTCGACCGGATTCTGGGTCGCGATCACCAGAAACGGCTGCGGCAGTTCGTACGAGTGCGCGTCGACCGTGACCTGCCCCTCATTCATGGCTTCGAGCAGCGCCGACTGCGTCTTAGGAGTCGTGCGGTTGATCTCGTCGGCCAGCAGGACGTTGGTGAAAACCGGCCCACGCTTGAATTCGAATTGCTGCTCGAGCGCGGAATAAACCGAAATGCCGAGCACATCCGACGGAAGCATGTCGCTGGTAAACTGCACACGCTGAAATGCGCAATCGATGGCGCGGGCAAGCGCTTGCCCAAGCGTGGTTTTGCCCACGCCCGGCACGCCCTCAATCAGCAGGTGTCCGCGAGCGAAAATGCTGACGAGCGCCAGGCGCACCACCTCGTCTTTGCCGCGGATCACACGGCGCAGCGCCTTTTCGAGATCGGTCGCCTTCTGCAATATGATTTTGTTGGATACCGCGCTGGCACTCTCAGCCGACATTGGATGGATTCTACTATTGCTGAAACGAGCTTAGTGAGTTACCTACGTCACAGAACCTGCTGTCAGCTATCGGCAATCGCACTCAGCTGAAAATCAGATATCGATTCGCAGCGAATAACATCTCCCACCTGTTTAGAACTCCCACCTGTTTAGAACGCTCCCCGATGTAAGCCTTGCACCGGTTCCGTTGAAAGGCGATAGCTGAAAGCTGACAGCCTACTGGCTGAACTCCGCCGGCCGTCCCGTCAGGCGCTCGATTCGCTTGGCAATCGGCGGATGCGTCGAGAACAGGTTGGCAAACATGCCCGCGTTCATCCCCAGAAGTGGCTGAATAATGAACAAATGGGCCGTCGATGGACTGGCCTGCAGAGGCGTGCGCCGGGCATAGGCGTCGAGCTTCTGCAGAGCGCTGGCCAGCGCGTACGGATTGCCGGTAAAGTGTGCGCCTGTGGCATCGGCCTGATACTCGCGCGAACGTGAAACCGCAAGCTGGATCAGCGTCGCCGCGATTGGCGCCACAATCAGCATGAATAGCGCGGCCAATCCTCCACCACGATCTTCGCGGTCCCGGCCTCCAATGCCGCCGAAAATCATCGCCCAGCGTCCCATGCTAGCCAGCATGGTGATCGCACCGGCGAGCGTTGCCGCTACGGAACTGATGAGAATGTCGCGGTTATTCACGTGCCCGAGTTCGTGCGCCAGCACCCCTTCCATTTCTTCATCATTGAGCAGCCCCAGAATCCCGTGCGTCACCGCGACCGAGGCATGACTTGGATTGCGCCCAGTCGCGAATGCATTCGGCGACTCGGTTGGAATCACGTAGATCTTTGGCATCGGGATGCCGATTCGCTGGGTCAAGCGCTCCACGATCTCGTAGGCGCGCGGCAGTTGTTCTCGCGTAACGGGTTGAGCGCGATACATGGCCAGAGCAATCTTGTCGGAATAAAAGTACGAGACGAAGTTCATGACGGCGGCAAAGATCAGAGCGATGATCATCCCGCTCTGTCCGCCAAAAGCGCGGCCGATGAACATCAGCAGCAAGGTCATGACTGTCAGCAGAAACGCGGTCTTGAATGTGTTTCCCATAGATTTCAACCTATCTTAATCTATAGCATTGGATTGTTTTGCGTGCCGTCGCGATGCAGCGCAATGCACTGCTGGAAGCGTTCCCTGCAAGCCGTTGATAGTCAGGTATTTCCGGCCAGACCTGGCTGACCGAATCCCAGCTCTTAGCTCGAGCGTCAGGAATGGAATGGTGATGGGCACGCGAGCGGGGATGGGTACGATGACTAGCCGAAGACGCGGCTTAGTTTCTCTCTGTCTCTCGCTTGAGGACCTGCAATCCGGCCAGGGCGTCGGCAATCGCCTGTCGTTCCGCCGCGTCATCCTGGTGATCCCCGCGTAACTGCTCCATGCGCGCCTGGATGGTGGCCTGCGCCGTCTGGATCAATTTTGGCAGATGTGTTCGATCAGTCTCGAGAATCGCTTGCTCGTAAAAGCGTTGCCACCCGTAACTCGTCATTGAGTCCAAAGGTTTCTCTGTGATGAAGGGTTTTCGAACCCTTTTCAAAACCTAACACGGCGCAGGACAAACGACTGCGCCAAAGAACGCCACCCTCAGATCCTCTTCCTTATGCCGATCGGCGGATGTTGGGCAGCTTCGGAAGTTCTCGGCGTTCCGGAGGTTTGGGATCGTTGGGATGGTGTTCATCTCTAAGCGCTCGCAACAGCTCTTCGATCAACTGCGCGATTCGGTGCCCATCGCGTTCGTGTGATACCTCTTCGGCAACAACGCGCCAGGGGCGAGCAGGGGTTGGGGGATTCATTTGTACTACTTTCTGGGATTTCCAGGAATTTTCGTCAGCTTACAGCCGCCAGCCGAAAACGTGCTAGCGCCAAAGAGCGCCAAAGGTCAACATTCCCTGTCTTTCTCACTGGTTTCGCGCCGGGACTTGCGCGGGTTTCTGCCCAGTTTTGTCAATCGCGATTTTTGTGGTTCTTCGAAGTCTGGACTAGAATTTGAGCGTTCCGCTTAACAGGCTTATTGATAGTGAGCTAGTATTTGTGGGAGCCCTTTGATGCCCAAGCCGGTAAAACGTCCCACGCACAAAAAAAAGCGTGAGGACAAACCCCTTCTCACTGTCGTGGCCTCCTCGCCCTTCCCCATCGTTGCCATCGGTGCATCAGCCGGAGGCCTCGAGGCGGTCAGCAAGCTGCTGCGTGCTCTACCGCCCGAGCCCGGTATCGCGCTGGTGTTCATCCCTCATCTCGATCCGACGCACGAAAGTGCGATGGTGGAACTGCTGTCGCGAACCACGCCTCTGCCGGTCCTGCAGGCTTCCGAAGGCATGCGCGTGGCCTGCAATTGTGTCTATGTTTTGCCACCCAATTCCGACATGACCATTTCCCACGGTGTGTTGCATCTGGTCAGGCGCGAAGCCGGACGTGGCCAACACATGCCGATCGACACTTTTTTCCGCTCCCTCGCCGAGGATCAGCGTGCTAATGCCATTGGAGTGATCCTTTCCGGAACCGCGAATGACGGCACCCTTGGCCTTTCCGCCATCAAGAACGACGACGGCTTCACTTTCGCTCAGGACGATTCGGCCAAATACGACGGCATGCCCAGCAGTGCGATCGCCGCAGGCGTTGTCGATTTCGTTCTTCCTCCCGACCGCATCACGCAGGAACTGATCCGCATACGACGCCACCCTTCAGAAGCGGAGCCGCTCAAAGATACTTTCGATGGCAAAGATCGCCTGCTCAAAGACATTTTTCGCATGCTCAAGAGCGCGAGCAAAGTCGATTTTGTCGATTACAAGATGGCCACCATCCGCCGCCGCATTCTGCGGCGCATGAATATCAACCAGGTCCATGATCTCGGCGAGTACGTCAGACTTCTTCAGCGTAATCCGATCGAGGTGGAGTCCCTGTACCGGGACGTGCTAATTAATGTCACCAGTTTCTTCCGCAATCCGGAAGTGTTCGAAAGTCTGCGCCAGGTGGTCTATCCCAAGATCCTGACCGTTCGCTCAGCTCAGAATCCCGTGCGCGTCTGGGTCCCAGGATGTTCGACCGGAGAAGAAACCTATTCCCACGCGATTTTACTGGTGGAAGCGCTCTCTGAACTCCGCCTGGAAGTGCCGGTTCAGATCTTCGGTACCGATCTCAGCGAGACCGCCATTCAGCGCGCTCGCGCCGGATTCTACAAGGAAAGCATTGCCAGCGATGTTTCGGAAATCCGCCTGCGCCGTTTCTTTCAAAAGGTGCCGAGCGGCTACCAGATCTCAAAATCCATCCGCGATATGTGCGTGTTTGCGCGGCAGAATGTCTTCAGCGATCCGCCCTTTTCCCGCATGGATCTCATCAGCTGCCGCAATGTCTTGATTTACCTCAGCCCGATTCTGCAGAAAAAAGTGATCCCCATTTTCCACTACGCTCTCAAGCAGGGCGGATTCCTGCTGGTGGGAAATACAGAAGGCTTGCTCGGATCGAGCGCCGAGATTTTCGATCTGGCCGACCGTAAAAGCAAGATCTACCAGAAAAAGTCTGTCCCCTCGCCCGTGACCTTCGGCCTCGCATTAACCAGCGTGTCAGAAAAAGGTCTGGAGAAGCCGCGCAGCGACAAAGAATACGAGCGCCCCAGGACTCCGAGCGACGTTCAGCGCGAAGCCGATCGCCTCCTGCTCTCAAAATATGTTCCTTGTGCGGTTATGGTGAACGATGACCTCGAAATCCTGCAGAGTCGTGGACGCACCAACCGCTTCCTCGAACTGCCCACCGGAAAAGCCAGCCTGGATCTGCTCAAGATGGTTCGTCCTGGCTTGCTCTACGAATTGCGCGCCTTGATCGACAAGGCTCGCAAGAATTCCATACCCAGCTCCAAAGAAGGAATTGTTCTGGAAGAGGACGATGGCTCCCTGAACGCCAAGATCGAAGTAATTCCCTTTCGCACGCCGGCGCGCGATCAACGCCATTTCCTCATCCTGTTCGAAGAAGCACGCGCGACACAGGGCGCTTCCGTCGAACGCAAATCTCCGGCGCGTGTCCCGGCTAAGGAATCGGCCGATGGCCGCGAGATCCAGATCGCGCAACTGAAACAGGAACTGGGCGGGACCAAGGAATATCTGCAATCCATCATCGAAGCGCAGGAGGCGACGAACGAAGAATTGCAGTCTGCTAACGAAGAAATTCAATCCGGCAACGAGGAATTGCAGAGCACCAACGAGGAATTACAGACTTCGAAGGAAGAACTCGAATCCGCCAACGAAGAGCTCAATACCGTCAACGAGGAAATCCAGCATCGCAACCAGCAACTCGCGCAGCTCAACAATGATCTTGTCAACTTGCTCAATAGCATCACCATTCCCATGGTCATGTTGAGCGAAGACCTGCACATTCGCCGTTACACTCCCGAGGCGGAGCGGATTTTCGGTTTTTCCGAGCACGATGTGGGAAAAGCTCTCACCCATCTGCCGCTGAATCTTGATGTGCCTCAACTGGAGCGCTGGATGCTCGATGTAATGCGCGACGTCGCGTTGCGCACCGAGCAGGTATGCGCCCGCGACGGGAAGGTTTACCGCCTTCGCGTTACTCCCTACCGCACGCTCGAAAATAAAATCGAGGGAGTCGTCCTGACGCTTCTGGATATCAGCGATCTGGTGGAGCAGAAGAAGACCGCTCCGCGGCAGGCCTACATCGATGGGGGCTAGCGAAACAGGACGCCGCCTTCAGAAAACCTCGCCCAACTTCTCGAGCTCGGACTTTAATTGCGCGAGCTTCGCTTTCATTTTCTTGGACTCTGGCAGGGTCAAGTTTATCTTATGCATGAGATGTTTCACGGTGTCATAGCCGCGGCGGCCATTCTCCTGATTCCGTGACTTCTTGTCAGGATCATGAGTGTCCCGCGCGATCTGGCAAAACGTCATCGAAGTTTCGAGGTCAATCTTCAAAAACTCAATGGTCGTGTGATTCAGCCGCTCCCGCTGAGCCAGGAGTTCGTTCGCTGTCTCCCTGACTTTGGCCATACTCGACAATTGAGATGTCTTGCGCGGCATAGTGCTTAGATGTGCCAACAACTTCAGCAGGTTGGGCAAAGAATGATCGCTCTGCTTACCTGTCGCAGAGCGCGATGAGTCCTGCATTGGCTTAGCTAGCTGACCTTGCGGCCTGCCAGATCGCTGCTTATTCGGGCCAATAAGTTTCTGCTCTGCAACTCCAGGTTTTCCGCCTCCAGCTTCTGTGTCTGACGTGGAGATTGACCACCGTCCAACCCATACTGGACGTTGCTGATGGTCTGACGTAAGAGGATAACCGACGAGCGCAACTCTGTTCGCAATTCCTGCATCTGCTGGGCGAGTTCTCTCATTTTGGCCAACCCGGCTTGAACGTTCGACCAGGTTGTGGCTGAAAACTCAGTCGCCGGACGAACCAACTGCAGTCCTTCGCGGATGGGGCTGGCACCTACCCACGCATCAATCTCTGCTTTGGTTGCCACCACCGATCCACATGCCTTGCCGGCAGGGCGTCGCACCGGCAGCCCAAACAGCCGCTCGTAGCGCTGCACCGTGCGCACTCCTTTTCCCATGTAATTTGCAATTTCTTTCCAGCCGCTCAGAATTTGCGGCGCTTTGGATCGGACACGATCCTCCCGCATGGATGGTCACCCCACAATGGAAAAGACAACTTTCTTCCCCACACAACCTATTAGGCAAATCTTAGCACTCTCCGCTCGGATTTTCCGAGCAGAATGCGTAATGACGGCACAGCCAAATGCTTTCTCGGCTTTGTCGCTAATTGGGACGGAAAGGTTGCCTGGTAGACCCGATGGGAATCGAAGTTGGTAG